>CAUJDS010000058.1 GCA_963169695.1 Bdellovibrionota bacterium | reverse complement strand
TTTTGATGGGCATCGTCCAGATGTTGGGCATTCCCGGGAAATTGAGTTTCTCGTTCATTTCATCGACGAGCTGTTCTTCCGAGATAGTTTCAGGCCAAATCCTTTTTAATGGCGCGGTTAAGAAATCCGGCGCCCAAGAATACCAACGCCTGATTTTTCGCCATTCTTCTTTGGGCATAAGGAGAATGGTCGTTTCAACCATCGACACGGGTGCTGTATCCGTGGAGGTATCGGCACGACCGGCTTTGCCAAACACGCTTTTCACCTCAGGAAATGACTTCAAAATCGCATCTTGTTTTTGAATGAGGCGCTGACCTTCAGGAATACTCATCCCAGGGAGAGCCGTCGGCATGTACAAGAGAATGCCTTCATGCAGAGTGGGCATGAACTCAGAGCCGAGAAGCTTAAACCCCGGAATGATGGATAGAGTAAGAAGCCCAGCAAGAACCAGTGTTGTTTTGCGGTGTTGAAGCACCCAATGCACAGCAGGTTCGTAAATTCTAAAGAGCCGTCTACTGATCGGGTGGCGTTCTTCCGAATGGTATTTTCCGATGAGTAGTGAGTCAGCAATCTTGTTGAGCCACGGCCATCTGCCTTTAAACGGATCAGACCGAGCAAAGAGCATTCGCATCGCAGGGTCTAGGGTGATCGCAAGAATTGCTGCGATCGCCATGGTGAGATTTTTTGAAAGAGCAAGCGGCCGAAAGAGGCGACCTTCTTGATCGACAAGCGTGAAAACAGGGATGAATGCAACTGCGATCACTAAAAGTGAAAAGAAAACAGATGGACCCACCTCAAGAAGTGCTTGAAGCCTCACTTGGTGAAAGTCTTCCTTTTTTCCCCCCTCCTGCCATTTCTGGATTTTTCTGTAGGCATTTTCTACTTCGACAATTGCACCGTCGACAAGAACTCCAATGGAGATGGCGATACCAGCCAAAGACATGATGTTT
This sequence comes from Bdellovibrionota bacterium, assembly GCA_963169695.1. Lineage (GTDB taxonomy): Bacteria > Bdellovibrionota > UBA1018 > UBA1018 > CAUJDS01 > CAUJDS01. Next base: position 23,954 of record CAUJDS010000058.1, on the reverse strand, counting down.
GTGCTCTGACCGAGTAAATAGAGAGGAATGAAGGCCAAGAGTACGGAGATAGGAATCGTGATGATCGGAATAATGGCGGATGGTGCATGCCAGAGAAAAAGCAGAATCACCAAGCTAACAATAACAATTTCTTCGATGAGACTGCCTTTTAGGGTCTCGATAGCGCGATCAATCAGATCAGCTCGATCATAGACAGGAACGATTTTGACGCCTTCGGGAAGTGTGGGCTTAATTTCTTGAATTCTCTCTTTCACTCGCTTGATGACAGCAGGAGTATCTTCTCCGTGCCTCATGACGATGATCCCTCCGACGGTATCGCCTCTACCATCAAGATCGCTGACCCCGCGCCTCATCTCAGGACCAAGGCTCACGGTTGCAACATTTTTGACAAGTACCGGGGCTCTGGTCTGAGGATTGTAGGCCACAACGGCCTCTTCAATGTCGCTTAGCTTTGATACCAGTCCTCGGGATCTCACCATGGCCTCAGCACCAGAAAACTCGATGAGCCTTCCACCACTTTCCTGATTAGACTCTCGGACGGCTTTCATGACTTGATCGTAGGTCACATGAAGGCTTTGAAGTTTTTCTGGAATCACTTGGACTTGATACTGCTTTACAAAACCTCCAACGGTTGCCACTTCAGCAACGCCGGGAACCGACTGCAGATGAAATTTGAGATTCCAGTCTTGGAGCGTTCTCAAATCTGAGGAATTGAGTTTTCCCGTTTCATCGATCAATGCGTATTGGTAGACCCAGCCAACGCTTGTCGCATCAGGTCCCAATTCAGTTTGAACGCCCTGAGGAAGCCTGGGCGTGATGCGGCTCAGATACTCAAGAACGCGAGATCTTGCCCAATAGAGATCCGTTCCATCTTCAAAGATCACGTAAACGTAGGAAAAACCAAAATCGCTGAGGCCCCGAATTGCTTTTACTCTCGGAGCTCCAAGAAGGCCTGAAATAATGGGATAGGTAACTTGGTTTTCTAAGAGATCCGGAGACCGATCCCATCTCGAATAAATAATCACCTGCGTGTCCGAAAGATCAGGAATGGCATCCATCGGAATTTGTTTAAGGGAGAGAACTCCACCGACGATCGCTAGAGCGCTGAAAATAATAACGAGAAAGCGATTGTGCGCGGAAAACTCGATAATTTTGCGAATCATTTTATTTTACCGCCCCTTCGGGCTTACTCACTGTCTCCTCAGGCGGAACTGCCGCTGCCCTGACACGAGCTTCAGAATCTAAGAGAAAATTGGGACCACTTGAAACGCTCTCACCAGGCTCAAGACCTTCTTTGATTTCGTAATAGCCGTCGGCCTTGACTCCAAGGCGGACCTTTTTTGGGGTCAACGCACTAGCCCCTGTTTTGACAAAAACAATATCGTCTCTGCCCGTATGAAAAACCGCGGCCTCGGGTACTGCGACTACTTTTCCTATGGGAACCTCAATGACTCCCATGAGAGTGCTCTCCCCTCGAAGCCGTGATCCAAAAGAAGAAGAATTGAGGAAGGCATTCACCCGCGCGGTCCGTGTCATGGGATCTAAAATCGATTCCACCGACACAATCTTGCCGCTGAGTTTCTCTCCGGGGAGTGCAGCAGCCTGCGCTTCAAACTTCATCCCGGCTTTAAGAGCTGCTAGATCCGCTTCAGCGACTTGAAATGCGATGTGCCCTCCAGACAAAACACGCCCAGGTGCATTGATCTCAAGAGTCATTTCTTTTTTATCAACCGAAACGAAATGAATTCCTGCGAGTGATTGCTGTTCAGTACTTAAATGAAAACTTGCTCTTCCTGAAACAGGCGCGCTTGCTGATACGGCTTCATCTTCATAGACAGGAATATAATCCATGCCCATTTCGTCCTTTGTGAACGTGGGCGACGTGACCGATGGATTCATTGGATTACGATAAAATTTGATTTTTCGGTTTGTGGGTTTAGCTTCCGCGCCATCAGGAGCTTTCACCTTCATGAGTTTCATATGGCAGATCGGACAATCGCCGGGCTTGTCGGACTTGACCTCGGGATGCATGGGGCATTGGTAATGATCTTCTTGAGCGCGATTCGCATGTTCCGCGACACCTTTATCAGCCGAAGGAATAGAATTCTGCTTGTTGCAACCCGAAACGATGAATAAGATCGGAAGCGTAAATAGTGCGACCGTTGCAATCTTCATGGATGAGTGCCTCCTGAAATGGTGAGAGCCTGGTAATCGCGCAAGGCTTTCTCGTACGAAACTTTGAGATCCACTTGTCTGAGCTTAAGCTCCACGAGTTTTTCCATGGCTTCGCGATGCTCCATCAAAGACTCCGTGTCAGTAGGAGCAATGCCATGGGATATTTTTTGTCTTTTGGTGGCTTGTGGGAGCGTTTTGTTTTCAATCTGTAGAACTTGCGAATAGGAACTCGTGAGCTGGGAGTAGCTTCTTAGAATCTGAAGGCGAATATCGTAGAGTGATTTTACTTGAACGGCTTGCGCTTCAGCATTTTTAAAATGCGCACTGTCGACCTGCGCTTTAGGTTGCCAAGGAAAAATAAATGGAAGCGTAATTCCCACCATGAACTCATGATTGGAAGGCAGACTATCGAAGCGCTGGTTGTACCGATACCCAACCATGAAATCGGGAAGGTACTCTGATCTGGCGGCACTGAGTTTTGCCTCAGTGGCTCTAATTTCAGATTCGGCCGCCTTGTTTTTTGGGTGAAGCTTTGCCGCGCTTTCTATCAAGGCATCCGATGGCGCGGGCGGAAGCGGCGATAATTTCCACTCCTCCGGCAAACCCAATGCCGAGCCAGGGTTTCGTCCCATCAGAACATTAAGCATCCCGCGACTTACTTCGATCTCTTGTTTTGCGGCAAAGATTTCATTTTCCGTTAGATCGATATCCGATTGCACACTGAGAAGGTGTGACTGCATGAGCTGGCTTGCAAACGGGGTGGAGCGAATTCTCTTGGCATGCTCGTTGAGTACTTGAAGCTTTTCTTGGAGAAGCTCGTAAATACGCTGCGAACGCCAGTAATCAAAATAGGCCTTGCTCGCCTCAGCATGCACTTCAAGCCCCTTTGCTCTTAGATTTTCACTTGCTGCCTCTGATCTGAAATGAAGGGAGCTTCGCTTTTGGGCGATCTTTGTTGGAAAAGGAATCATTTGGGTTAGCCCCCAGGATTGCTCCATCCGGGTTGAAAATGGATTTTGCTCACCCATTGTTCCAAAATTGAGAGTGGGAGCAGGCAGGTAAAATTCAGTCCCCACTTCGGCCTCAGCGGCCTGGCTCTGAGCTTGAGCAGCGGAAAGGTCTGGATTCTTTGAAGCCACCTCGTCAAGAACCTGAGTAAGTGTAAGAATTTCCTGAGAAAAGGCGCTATAATGAACAAAAATGAGTGCTAATGCGCCTAGGTGCCGAATGACACATTTGAGTGGGATCTGGGTTGGACAATGAAGCGCCATACATAGGGTAGTACGATCGATCGGCGAATTTGTGACAACCCTGTTTTGCTGTCACAAATCGGCATCAAGTTCGTAATAGTAGGTGACACAAGAGTGTTGAAGATGAATTCGGGCCAGAAACAAACGGATGAGGATTTGATGAAAGCGTACGCCCAAATGAACGACGCCAACGCCTTTTCGGAGCTTTATCAACGCTTTGAAGCTAAGCTTTTTGGCTATTTCGCACGTCGTCTTTCAGGAGGCCAAGGCGGGAAGGGTTCAGACGCAACCGATCTCTTTCAGAGGACATGGCTTAAGGTTCATGAGGCTAGAAAAACTTATGACTCCTCGCGTAAATTCTCGAGCTGGTTCTTTACGATTGCACAGAACCTCCTCCGCGATCACCTGGGGAGCGCCTACGTGCGCACAACTTTTTTTTCAGAAGATGAAAAGCTCGAGCCGCAGTCAAAAGATAATGTTGAAGCCGATTTTTTTGTCAAACAGGAGTGGCAGCGGGTTCAAGCTGCTCTCGCCACTATCTCACCCGCGCAGAAGGAAGCTTTCCTTCTATTCGAATGGGAAGGGTTTTCTCCAAAAGAAATTGCTGAGCATCTAAGCGTTTCAGAAAGCAACGCCAGGCAGCTCGTTTCAAGAGCGCGAGCGAAACTAAAAACTCTACTGACTGAGGAGGAGGTCTAGAGATGTCGCATCTCATTCAACCACCTCCCGAAATAAGCCGGAAAATCTTAAAAGCCATCACTGGTGCGCTTCAAGAAGAGAAAAAACCGCGGGCTATACGTGTCGCCAAAGTATTTGTAGCTGCGACACTTTGTACGGCGATTTTGTTGACTCCACTTTTTTTGTTGTTTCGCGAAGAACTCAGCTTTGCTTGGAAGCTTGCCGCTTTCGCATGGTGGGTATGTTTGGTTGGAGGTTTCTACCTTTATTACTATCCGCAGCCGCGCCTCACTGTACCAGGCTATTTCAGTCCGTGGGTGTTCTCTAAAATTCTCATTTCCATGACCATGCTCACCGTTATTCAGACGCTAATTTGTCCGTCATTTGTCTTTTTGGAAAGCCCTTTGCCTTGGTCCCCTTTTACGGGGTTGACGCATCTTTTTATGGAATGGGGAGGAATGAAAGCCTGCATGTTTTTTTGCGGCTTTTTAATGTCCTTTGGTGGAGGAGCCATCACCTTTCTCTTTGTCTCAAAGACTCTGAAGCGAAGTTCGCTCCGAGATGTCTTGAAAGTTATATCAATTGCCTACCTCTCGCAGATTCCTCTTCTGATCATTCAACTCTGGGATGACTCCTTAAGGGAGTTCGTTAGTTTCTGGATCACAGGAGGACTTTTAGGCCTTGGTCTTGCTTGCCTTGGTATTCGGGCAATGCGGATGAAAAAGGAAGCGATTCATGGAGCATCATGATCATGAGACGCACGATTGTTGTCATGGTAAAACCACGACCGATAAATCACATCGCGATCCAGTTTGTGGAATGGACGTCGATCCCAAAGGTGCGGCCGGAAGTCTGGGTCACGGTGGCTCAAAATATTATTTTTGCTCCAAGCACTGCCTTGCAAAGTTCAAAGACGACCCTAAAAAATATCTAAAAACGAATGAGGTCGACCCGACACAAATCCAAATCGGATCGGAAGGTGCAATTTACACTTGTCCAATGCATCCAGAGATCCGCAAGCCTGGACCGGGAGACTGTCCGATCTGCGGGATGGCTCTTGAGCCAGAAACCATTTCATCCGAAGAAGTACCCAATCACGAACTTCTGGACATGAGTCGAAGGTTCAAGTGGAGCGCTGTCCTTTCCGCACCTCTTCTGATCCTTGCCATGTCCGAGATGGTTCCATCTCTTTCGGCTCATCAATGGCTGGGAGATACGCTTTTCAATTGGATTCAGCTCATCTTAGCCACTCCGGTGGTGCTCTGGGGAGGCTGGCCATTTTTGCAGCGAGGTTGGACTTCTATTCGCACACGCCATCTCAACATGTTTACCCTGGTCGCGATCGGGGTCATTGCAGCCTATGGCTACAGTCTGTTTGCTGTATTTTTTCCCGGCATTATTCCCGAGGCTTTGCGCACCCACACGGGCGTTCCGCTTTACTTCGAGGCGGCTGCCGTCATTACCACCCTTGTTTTGCTAGGGCAGGTGTTGGAGCTCAATGCACGAAGCCAAACCAGCGGTGCGATTCGAACTCTGCTCGGTCTCGCACCTAAGACAGCGCGTCGAGTGGCCGAGAATGGTCATGAGGAAGATGTGCCGTTAGAACACGTCCACGTCGGTGATCGACTGCGTGTTCGTCCGGGAGAGAAAGTTCCAGTCGACGGCGTCGTGCTCGAAGGAGCCAGCTTTGTAGATGAGGCGATGCTCACGGGCGAGCCTATCCCGGTTGAAAAAGGCGCGGGCTCTCAAGTAACCGGCGCAACCATCAATGGCACGGGGACATTTCTCATGCAGGCCAAACGAGTTGGCTCAGAAACTCTGCTCTCCCAGATCGTCCAGATGGTCAGCGCTGCTCAGCGCAGTCGGGCCCCGATTCAGCGCCTGGCAGATCAGATTGCAGCAGTTTTTGTGCCCGCTGTGATCGCGATAGCGGCAGTGACATTCGTAGTTTGGACAGTGTGGGGTCCGGACCCTGCTCTCTCTTTTGCGCTTGTGAACGCGATCGCTGTTCTCATTATTGCCTGCCCTTGCGCTCTGGGCCTAGCCACACCCATGTCCATCATGGTGGGAACAGGTCGTGGAGCTCAGGCTGGGATTCTAATCAAAAACGCTGAGGCACTGGAGAATTTCGAGAAGGTAGACACGCTCATCTTCGATAAGACGGGAACCCTCACTGAGGGAAAGCCGAAATTAACAGCAATTGTCTCGCTTGCTGGCGATCCCGAGTCTGAGCTCCTTCGACTTGCGGGAAGTCTTGAAAAAGGAAGTGAACATCCGCTGGCGGCTGCGATCGTGACTGAGGCTCACAAGCGAGAACTCAATCTTAGCGATCCTTCTCAATTTGAGTCGCTAACCGGAAAAGGTGTGGTGGGACGGATCGACGGAAAACGCATTGGCCTTGGCAACGCCAAGCTCGTTGAGCACTTGGGCCTCGAAAGCACAAAATTTCTCGAGCGTGCGGAGGCTCTCCGAAAAGAGGGCCAGACTGTGATGTTTCTCACCGTGAATGATCAGGTCGGCGCCCTGATCGGGGTGTCTGATCCCATCAAAGCGTCTACGCCGGAGGCCATTCGTCAGCTTCGCAATGAGGGACTTAGGCTTGTTCTCGTGACGGGAGATAGCCGAACAACGGCAGAAGCCGTCGCGCGAAAACTGGGTATTACGGAGATCAAAGCCGATGTTCTTCCTACCCAAAAAGTGGATGTCGTAAAGAAACTCCAAGCTGAAGGGCGATTCGTGGCCATGGCGGGCGACGGAATCAACGACGCCCCCGCTCTGGCCCAAGCCCAGGTCGGGATTGCGATGGGCACCGGAGCCGATGTGGCAATGGAGAGCGCCAGCATCACGCTCGTTAAAGGCGATCTTCTCGGGCTCGCTCGGGCAAGAAAATTGAGCCGCGCCACCATGAAAAACATTAAGCAGAATCTCTTCTTTGCGTTTGCTTACAATGTCCTTGGAGTCCCTATAGCGGCAGGCGTGCTGTATCCTGTCTTAGGCGTACTTCTGAATCCGATGATCGCCAGTGCTGCGATGAGTCTAAGCTCTGTTAGCGTGATTGGAAATTCGCTCAGGCTTCGGCGAGTCAATCTCTAGGAGAAATGGTTTCTATCGCGACTATGTGGTGATAAAAAAATACTCAGGGGGAAAATTCATGAAAACAATTCTTATCGCGTCATGCTTTTTAATCTGTGCTCTTTCTTACGCCGAGGAAATCAAAGTCGAAGTTACATCATTTCGGTTTGCCGGCAGCCGGACCTTAGCCGCAGAGCTCTGCGGAAAGGTCACGTCTGATGCTTTTCCGATCGTCGCCAAAGTCGTGGTTGATCCAAAAACGGACAAACCAGGAACTTACAATGCCCAAGCGGACGTCACTGCTTGGAAGCTGACGACTGGGGCGGCACCAGGCCCCGCCGTTAAAGCAAAAATCGAAAATTAGACGTCGAAGCGCGTCGGTAACCTTCGACGTGAGCCTCTTTCGCATTTTTTGGAGAACACTTCACTCGCGCTCGCCTTGGCTAAAGTTGACATGCTTTCCAATAACTTTGTCCCGACTATCTTGAGAACACCTTGGAAGCTGAATACGCGAGGGCGGCCCCAATAAACTGAGCTGCAATGAAGCCAGACGCTCCGGTCCAAAGTATTCCTGAAAACGTGTCCGTGAGGCTTCTGGCAATCGTTACGGCGGGATTGGCAAACGACGTGGACGAGGTACACCAATAGGCGGATGTGATGAACATTGCCACGGCGAGCGGCGCTGTCTCGACGTTTTTCTTCCCTGAAAGGGTAATAACTGTAATCAGGCCGAAGGTTGCGACTGCCTCGGAAAGAAGAAATCGGAAGTCGCCTCGATCCCGCGATGAGAGCTGAAGGATCTTGTGGCCAAACATCGCGTGTGTAAGCAGAACGCCAGCAATGGCCCCAGTTACCTGGGCGATCATGTAGACACACATCTCCTTCGCGAATATTTTCTTCCTAAGCCATTCGACAAGGCTGACAGCTGGATTGAAGTGGGCTCCAGAAATGTGCCCGAAGGTTTGAATGAGGGCGTACAGACCAGCGCCCGTTGCCAGCGAATTCGCTAACAATGCAATGGCTAGGTTTCCATGGGCGAGCGTCTCACCCATGATGCCTGACCCGACTACAACGATGAGAAGCCCTGCTGTTCCTAAAAACTCAGCGAAGAGTCGTCGTGAGAGTTTCATTGTCCGATCTCGCGCTTGAAATCCCTAAGCCTCTCCGCGATAGCGTCCCTGGTTTCTCGGAAGCGCTGTAGCGCTACAGCTTCTGGCAAGGGCTCTTTTGTAGCTGGATCTGGACGAGGCCAATGAAGTTTCTTTGCTTTAGAAACCATTACAGGACAAACCTCTTCCGCACAGAGAGTGATGACGTAATCCAACCCGATAATGAACCTCGGCGAAAGGTCATCCATAGATTTCGAATATTGTTTCGATATATCGATCCCGATTTCATTCATCACAGTGACGGCAAATGGGTTGAGCTTGCCTGGATGAGATCCTGCGCTTTCGATTTCAGCTTCAGGAAACATCCTACGAGCTATTCCTTCTGCAAGCTGGCTTCTTGCAGAATTAGCGACACACATGAACAGAATTTTCATGACCAATTCACCTCAACAGCAGCTTTTTGATTCGCCTATGTTCGGAACACAACTTTCTGTCTCCGACTCCTCCTTCGGCCGATGATAGACCTCTGCCTCGGCCATTGTCTGATACGCCTCCCATGCGACTCCAGTGGGATCGGATACCCACGCCTTGGTGGACTTGGCATAGCAACAGGTTGCTTCACCTTCATTGAAGACGCCAAGGTCAGCATTTTTCAGTCTTGTAGTGATTTCTTCTAACTCTGAGGAGCTCTCAACTTGAATGCCAACGAGATCGACGCCGGTTTCTTGAGCATGAGTGGAAATCGCGAAGTTAATCCTTGGATCATCTAGCATCCACTTCGCATAATCAGGCTTCACCTTCGTTGGTTTTTGTCCGAACAAAGTTGAATAGAATTGAATCGATTGATCGAGATTTTTTACACCCACATGCATGTGAAAGCGTTTCATACTAACAGTTCCTTTCGTTACAGGGTTTGCTTCTAGTCTTGGGTTTTTCACGCGAGCAGCAGTTCACTTGGAGAAAGTTGATAAGACTTTCGATTAGAGAGGTATTTGCGAAATAAGTGATAGATCGCCCCTCCTTTTTGGAGGTGACCAAGCCCGCCTTACTCATGTGAGAAAGGTGGAAGGAAAGCGTATTGTCGGGAATTTTCAGCTCTTTCGCTATTTTTCCTGGAACAACGCCGTCTCTGCCATATTCGATCAACAGCTTGAAAACACGTAGCCGCGTTTCCTGAGACAAAGACGAAAAGGCTTCTAACGCGTCAAACATTTCCATATTTCTAGAATAATAGAACTATTTAGAAATGTCAACTGACATAAGCCTTGGTCCAAAGAGGGGCTAAGAACTCACACATCCGTGTGAATGTTCACACCGTTGTGTGAGTCGAGTTCACACGGATGTGTGAACTCTTGAAAATTCCAGCCTAAAACCCTGTTTAAATGCACTTCCACGGTGGCACGGTGGTTGCTCTAGCGTTCTCAGCCACTGATGACGTCCTCAAGGCAAAAACAGCAAATAACAAAAACCAAGAGGTGCTTATGACTGCGAACAAATTGCGCCAAAACGAGCGCGTGGGACAATATTTTGGATCAGATTGCGTTTCTGCCTTGAGCAGCGACGACCAAAGAGACCTTCTTCGACTTGCGATGGGGAGACTCCCGTACATCGATCGCGTCGCGATCGCTCTACGCTTTTGGGAGAATTGCTCAATCGAAGAAATTTCAAATTTTCTAGGACTAGACTGGGACGACACCGACAAACGACTCAACCGATCCGTGAAAGTGCTGCGGCTAGCATTGCGAGAATTCTCGCTCAAGCGAACCGCCACTTCTACCAGCCAGGATCTGTGCTTCGAACCTGTGGCCGCGTGAGCGTGCCCAACCAACCAAATTGTGGAGAACCTAAATGACTGAACTCAAAACACTCGCTGAATCCAATGCCCTGAAACTTGCTCAGAACATGCAGCCAGCTAGAAAAGGCTACCGCTTCGATATTTTCAAAGGTGTCGAGGAAGGCGAACGCATTCGAAAAATTCGTTCCGTGGGCTTTGCGTATCTTCCCGAGGGCGCGAAAACCTACACCGTCTACCTCAAGACTTTTCTAAAGGACCTGTTCTGCCTGCTTCCAGAAGAGAAGGGCCTAACGGATGGAGACTACGTCATCCTGACTCGTGAGCCGTCCCGAAATCCAGGGCGGAAATACCGCTGGCACAACGTTGGAACTTGCAAAATTCTGTCGGGAGAAAAGTCTGGGTACATGCAGATGAACTGGGACCTTCTTTGCTCGGATGACATCTACATGAGCCTTCACCCGATGTCTCGTGATCCCGAAGTCGTTGAAGCATCTGTAGCTGCTTAAGGCGACGCCGACTTACCCCGATCGACTCTGATCATTTCTGATTTTGTCGAACCTTGAACCCACGAGGAGTTATTCGTGTCTTCATTTTTCAAAAACAAGAAATCGATCGTTACTTGGGGAGGGGTGGCCGTAGTGGCAGGACTGTTACTGGTCGCCGATCCCGCATACGCCAGTTTTGAATCTTCGCTCATTGGAATCAAAACGAAGTTGACCAACGTCATTCTTCCTTTGCTTTCGGTGATTGGCCTCGGAATCGCGGCCATTAGCTTCATCACTGGGAACCCGAACGCGAAACAGCACATCACCTACGCAATTCTTGGAGCCATTTTTGGTTTCGGAGCACAGGCGATTGTCGACTTCATTTCCCAAACTGTTCGTTAAGGCAAAGGCCTCCGGTGCAAGTGTGCCGGAGGCCAATCCTCATGGAGGTTTTCATGTCCAATAGTGATTGGTTTACCTGTTTGATCCTGCTCATCGTTTCTGTCTTGGGCATTCTGTCCATTGATTCTGGCGGCCTCTGCGACGTCTGCAAACGACGAAAGGACCGCTTATGACATTACTTGTTTCAAAAGTCCCCCGCTCACTGGAAACAAAAACCCGTTTGTTTGGCTTCGAGCTTGGTGATCTGCTTTTTATTTTTCTTTACCTCTCCGTCAGTAACCTGATTTTTGGAGCCACTCGATTCAAGTTTCCAGTTGTCTGGCTTGGAACGATTGCGGTTGCCGCGATTTTTTACTTCGTAAAACGCGATAAGCCGGACGGTTTCATTCAGCACTGGGGAGAACATTTCTTTTCACCCGGCATCTACTCCGCTGGAACACCCGACCTCGAATTCATTCCTTACAAGCGAGGTGTTCATGAGTGAACCAACAAAAGAAGCTCCAATTCGCAAACTGTCGTCGTACCGAGAGTTTGAGCACGAAGTGCCTCTGGCTAAAGAGCTGCCGTATTGGGATTTCAAAGACAATTTAGTGATCCTAGCGGACGGTAGTCTCGCGGTCGGATACCGCCTGAAAGGTGTGGCCAACGAAACCTGGGACGCCGATCAGATCAATCACTTCACCGTTGGTCTACGGTCTTTTCTAAATGCGCTGCCGGATTCGTGTGAAATCACCCTATGTTCTGAAACAAATTCCGACTGTTCGGAACTGATCACGCTGCACGATGGGCTCAAGGGAAGTAATCCGCTCCTATCTTGGATCGCTGACTCGCGGACAGCGGCACTAAAAAGTGATGTTGAGTCGTACCAATTGCTGAAGAGCAATCTTTATCTGGTCGTGTATTCACGGTTCAAAAGGTCCGAGTCGGGCTCCTTGTCGTTTGTGAGATCCTTCTTTTCAACTCCGAAGTTGTTCAACGATGAGGCCAAAAAACATCATGACACGATCGAGGGTGAACTAAGTCAGGTTGCGGAGAATATTCGCACCCGTCTTGAAGCGATTGGCATTCAGGCATCCGGATTGGATGGACAGGCAGTTCTGAAGCTCGTTTACCGGTTCTTCAATCCAGAGAGATCCACGACAACCGATTCCCCCAAGATAAATCGCCAATTTGAGTCCCAAGAATTCACTAAAAGTGAATTAGAGAAGGCTCCGTCTTTGAGTGAACCGGGTGTGCGAGAACAACTGGTGTTCTCGGACCTAGTTCAGGGATACCGATCCTTCCTGCTCGACGGTTGGTATCATCGCTGTGTAACGCTCAAAACGCTCCCGGAATTCACCTATTCGGCGCTGATTAGCAGGCTCTCGTCGCTGGCGTTTCCGCATATGGTCCACCTGCACATCCGGGTGCCAGAGCAATCAAAAGAGCTTTCCTCACTGCAAGCCAAGCGTCGCGTGGCTCACTCAATGTCTGCATCTCACGGTGGAAAAGCTTCAGACTTGGAAAGTGAAGCAAAACTTCAGTCGACCGAGGAACTCCTTAAAGAATTGATCAATACTGGCCAGAAGATTTTTTATTTCCAGCTAACGATTCTTTTGCGGGAGCAATCAGAAGAAGAACTCGAACGCAGAACGAAGACTGTGTTGTCGACATTCCGAGAGCTCAACGGCGCGGAAGGTCTTGCCGAGACGGTTGCCAATCTCAAGGTATGGAAAACACTTCTTCCTTTCGGCAATACTCAGGCTGTTCGAAACAAACGGGCAAAGACAGACAATCTTGCCGACGTTCTACCGGTCTACCAACCTCAAGAGGGCCCAGACCCTGCGGTTTCACCACCCGTTTGTCTTTTTAGAAACAGAAATGGCGGATTGCTCAGCTACAACCCCTTCAATCCAACATTTCCGAATTTCAATTCCCTCGTAACGGGAAGCAGCGGTGCCGGAAAGAGCTTCCTGAACAACTTGGTTCTTCTCCAGTATGCGACGCAAAATCCATTGATTTACATCATCGATATTGGCGGATCGTACCGGAAGCTCTGCGACTTCCTTGGAGGCCAGTATATCGATATGCAGCCACCGCAGAGTCACGACGATACCATCAAGGCGATCAATCCTTTCGTTCTCCCCAGTGGGACGACCGAACCAGCTCCTCAAAAGATCAAATTTTTGATCGCGCTTTTGGAAAACATTCTCACTGACAAAGAAGGAGATCGTCTGAGCAAGCTCGATAAGAGCCTACTGGAAGAAGCTATTCTCAAACTGTACCCGGATATTCTTCAAAAGCATGGTCGGGTTCCCACGCTGACGGATCTGCTAGCTGTGATGACCGCTTCCGAAGAACCGCAACTGCGCAATTTTGGGAAGATGCTCTATCCGTGGACTGGAGATCGTCCATACGGTCGACTGCTGGATGCTGACAACAAGCTTGAACTGTCGTCTGACTTTGTGGTCTTCGATCTCAAGGGGCTTTCGAGTTATCCCGACCTTCAGTCCGCGATGATTTTGATCATCACTGATTTTATTCTGACAAAAGTTGAGTCCAAAGAAGAGCGATATCGCGGGAGAAGGCGGCAGATTCTTTTGGATGAATGCTGGGAGCTTCTCAAGAGCCCGGCATCTGCAAACTTCATGGAGTACTGCGTGCGTACTCTGAGAAAAACAGGATCAGGGATCACGTTCATCACACAGGGCCTAGAGGAAATTGTCGCGAGTCCAATCGGGAGCGCGATTCTTTCCAACACGGCAACCAAGTTCATTCTGCTTCAACGAGGAGATCTCGAGCCGATTCGAAAAATCCTGAAGCTAAATGAACAGGAAATGGCCCTTATTTCGTCGTTACGACAGGAAAAAGGCAAATACTCCGAAGCATTTCTCATGGCGAACGAAATGCGAGGCGTGATTCGAGCATGTCCGACTCCCATTGAGTACTGGCTGGCTACGAGCGACGCCACTGACAACGCCCTACTCGAAGACAAGAGAAAAGAATGTCCGAACCTTTCGTTACCTCAGGTGATTCATCTGTTCGCTCAGGAATACCCGCGCGGGGCAGCAGGAGGTAAGGCGGCATGAGGAAACCCAAGAAATGGATCGCGATTCTTCTCATAGCAGTTCTGCCTACGTATCCCATGAAAGCAAGGGCGGACTTTTGGGGTGGTGACATTCCGCTGCTGATTCAGATCGTTGCAAATACTCTTCAACAGCTGGTTCAGCTCAAGAATATTCTTGGTACCGGCCAAGACACTCTCAATTTAATTCGGGATATCAACAACGGCATTCGCGAGGCTCTCCAGATCGCGCGGACGATGAATTCGACACTGTCTCCTGGAGTTCTCTCGAACATTGAGAACGTCGAACAGCTATTGGGAGTGCTCCAGCAGCTCTATGGAACTGTTCCGAATACTCCTGAAGCACCCATGCAGCGAACAATGGATCAGAGCGTGGCCGAAGGCATCAACATGCATAACGAAGCCTTCAAGTACGCACAGAACGTAGACACCGAAGCCGAGCGGATTAAGGAATACGCAAAGGTGGTCAGTCCTCTCGGTGCCGAAAGGCTAACAGCGCAATCCATCGGCGTTTTGATTCATGTCATGAATCAGGTCCTAAGGACAAATGCGGCCATTCTGAAGATGAACAGCGAACAGCTTGCACTGTCGAACAAGAAGGAAAAACTGAACTCGGAACACTTCAAAATGCAATACGAAGGGGTTTCGCGAGCATTCGGAGATCTTCGGCCTAGCTACAGTTTGCCCTCCTTAACCAATCCAGACGGGAAGTAGTTTTATGAATCAATTTGAAATGCTGGGCGCGCTCGCGCTGAAGCTCCACAACGAGTTCAAGAATCTCTACTATCTGATGCTGCCGCTTTTCTTTGCGGTGTCGATCGCGATGGCCTGGTTTCGGAATCCGCAAGGAAGCCCGGAATTTATCGAAAGCCTGAAACGAACTTTCATTGGAACTCTTCTCCTGGTCGCATTTCCGGAAATCACGGACACGATTCTATTAGTCGCAAATGGTTTGGCAGAAAAAATCAGCGACATGAACGGCCTCGAAAACATGATGCAAATGGCGGCTCAGAAAACGAAGGGTTACACATTATCGACAACGTCGATCATTCTGGCATTTAACGACTTCATCGTCGCTGCGCTTTCCTTTCTCTCGTACATCATTCTGTACGTCGCTCGCTACATCATGGTCGCGCTCTACCATTTTAGCTGGATCTTTCTCTCGCTCATTGCGCCGCTGCTTCTTTTGTTTCACGTATTTTCGCCAAAAATTACTGGAAATCTGTTTCGGAGTCTCTTTGAGGTCGCGTCGTGGAAGATCGTCTGGTCCGTCCTGTCAGCGATGCTTGCAGCTTTGCCGTTCGGAAATGTTTACATGATAGACGGCAATTACCTCACCGTAATCGTCCTGAATTTCGTTATTGCATTAGCCATGCTTGGTACCCCGCTTGTAGTGCGTTCTCTTGTCGGCAGCGGTCTCTCTGCACTTACAGGAGCCATGGGACCGGCAGTCGCTGCGACAATGCTGGCAGTCCCTGCCAAGGCAGCAAGCCTTGCAAGGGTGGGACGCGGAGTCCTTGGCGATACGATGAGCTGGGCTCAGAACGCGAATCAAAAACTGGGTTCCAAATTTTTCGGGCCACCTTCCGTCCAACAAGAATTGAAAAGACACGCTTCAGCATCACAGCCGAATCGACTTGCACTTCCACAACCGCCTCTTCAGCTGCCTCCTCCTTCCGACGCAAAAGACAAATAAAATATTTGGAGGTTCTATTATGCTTCGTAATGCTCAACGGACTTGGTTTGAAGTCTGGGGAAATGAAACCGCACAAAATCGCATTTTGAAAGGGCTACTGACCTTTCTTCTTGCGATCGTAGCGCTGCAATCTGTTGCTCTTGTCGTTCTCTCAATCAGAAAACCCGCTTTAATTGCGGTAACACCCACGGACACGCGATTTCTCGCGGTTACTCCACCCAATCAGGAACTACTGGAGTCAGAGGTTAAAAGGGCAATCACTGGCTACTTAAAGGCGCACTACAATTGGGAGCCATCGAATATTGATGCATCTTTCAAAGAAGCTGCAAAGTACGTGGATTCGTCCTTCGTAAAGGCCTTTTTATCTGCAAATCAGGAACAGATCCGAATTGCCAAGGAGAAGAAGCTTTCTCAGCGCTTCTTCGTCGCTCAGATGTCGATGGATATGAGCAAAAAGCGTGTGGTCGTAGAGGGTGAACGTATTCTCCTGGTGGAAGGACTACGCGCGGCGAACTCCATCACTGTGGAGGTGCAATTCGATCTCGGGACTCGATCTATTGAAAATCCGGAAGGAGTTTTCATTGTCGGAGAGAACCTGATTTCGAAAACCTCTTCCGAAGGAGGTGGACGATGAAGTGGCTTGCTGCTGTCATGACCATGCTCTGCTTACTCGTCGGCCAATCCCATGCCGTTCAGCGAAAGGCCAAAAGTCTGTCGCTTGCGGACGGAGACGTTGGAGAGGTCAAAACTGCTTTGGGATATTCGACGATTCTACAGTTTGATTCACGCCCCACATCGGTTGTCTTGGGCGACCAGGATGCGTTCAAAGTTGAATACGTTGGAGATGGACTGACGCTTAAACCCCTTGTTCCCGGTTCCCGGACAAATCTCTTTGTCTTTACCGACTATGATCGATTCAACTTTCGAGTGGTAACGGCTTCTGCAGATCAGGCTGAATACCTCGTAAAAGTCTCCCGGCCACGCGCGAAGAGCTATCCCGTCGAAGTCGGCGGATCCAATGAGAGAATGCGCGAAATTAGAATCGGGAAAACTGCTGCGTGCGAGTCCATCAGTCTCACCCTTGATAAAATGGGAAGCCCTTCGAGTGGCAACTATCTCGTTCTGACATTCAGACTTCGAAACAACTCGGTTGCTAGGGGCCGAGAATTGAACTTTTCCCCTGGGGATCTCGAGCTAATTCAGAACAAGAAAATGGTTCCTATCGAAAACCTGTATCTCGACGGTCTTTCGTTCTCTAAAGGAAAGCCCACTGTACGCGGAACTTTGGTCGCTAAGAAATCAGATCTCCGATCAAATGCACTTGCGCTGGTAGGTTTTTCTGCATCCTTCCTAAAAACGCCGAAGTGTCTCCGCGCCAGCTTTCAACCGATGAACTGAAACGCACCGAAAAAGAGAGGTGCAAATGAAAAAAATAAAGCTCGATCAATATTTCCTAGCGGAGGAGTGTCCATACACTCACAAGCGAAAGCTCAAGTTCAAGAACATCAAGGTCCTTTCAGCAGTCATTGTGGGTGGCCTGGTCATTGGAATTCTGTTTTTTGGAGGAAGTGCCGAAAAACAGTTAGCGAATGTTCCGGTAGTGGGTGGAGCCGATTCGAATCAGTCATCCGGGGAAAACAAGTCTACGGATGGATCGATTCAGGTCGGATCGGCATCGACGGGTGTGCAGGCTGGACAGTTTTCGGGCGGGAGCATGGGTTCAAGGTCTGGAGCTGGGAGAGTTCAAAGACAATATACCGCTTCGCAATTGGTCCGAAACTCTGGAAATGCCCTGGGTGGCTTTGCTCTGCCCATGGGAACAACTTTTCCGGCGCTTCTTGTGAATACATTGCTCTCTAGTGATTCCGCTCAGCCGGTCATTGCGCAAATCAACGACGCGGTTTTCTGGAAAAACAATGTGTTCATCCCCGAAGGCACGAGGGCGATCGGAAACGCTTCCTTTGACGATACAGCACGACGCCTTCAGATTCGGTTTCACACGTTGGTCTATCCGGGAGGGGATCAGCACGCCATCTCGGCTCTTGCTCTACTGGCAGATGGATCTTCCGGAATTCCAGGGGACTACCATTCTGGCGAGTTTCTAAAACAGACTGGAAGGTTTGCAGGAAACTTTGTCGGTGGTCTTGCAGACGGACTGAAAGATAAGCAACCCGCGGGAGCCTATGGAGGAACGTTTGAACCGGGAAGCCTCAAAAACGGAATTCTCAATGGGATTACGCTCTCTGCACTCGATCAATCCAAGCGCATAGCTGACGAAGCTCAGGAGACCAAAGCATACCTTGAAGTGTCCGGGGGAACTGTCTTTGTCGTTTATCTGGAGAAGGAGTACCAACCATGACTCCAGATTCAAAGAA
Source organism: Bdellovibrionota bacterium (assembly GCA_963169695.1). GTDB lineage: Bacteria > Bdellovibrionota > UBA1018 > UBA1018 > CAUJDS01 > CAUJDS01. The sequence continues at coordinate 5,853 of CAUJDS010000058.1, read as the reverse complement.
GGCACCTCCTCAAACTGGGAACATGGGGCTCGTTCTGGTCGGAATTGTCGTGGTTGGAGGGGCCTGGAACCGTCTTGAACCCTGGGTCCAGAGGCTGTGGAGTGCATTTTCTGTCCATATTCTGCTGGGTGCAGCCGTCTTAAGCATGTTGGCCCTTGGCTGGCTTGCGGCGTTTATCTGGAACAAGAACTGTGATCGTAAGTACGAGAGATCCCTCACAGCTCCAGATTCCACGTCCGTGTTCCTTGGCAACAACTCCGATGGCGATCCGGTTCACCTGAAACAACGATTCCGAACCATGCACACGCAGGTCATTGGAACGACAAGCGCCGGCAAAACCGAAAGCGTGATTCTTCCATGGGCAATCCGAGATCTCGAAACTGGTGGTGGCTTCCTGATGATCGATGGCAAATCCGATCGTTCATTTCTCGACAAACTCTATGCATATGTCGTGAAAACGGGTCGTCAGAAAGACTTTCGACTATTTTCTTTCTCAGAGACAGGGGCTTCTACTCCGTTCAATCCGCTTTCTGACGGAAGCGCCAGCGAAGTGGTTGAAAGGGTATTTTCCAGTTTTACTTTTGAGAACGAGTATTACCGGAACGTTCAGTACAGAGTGTTTCAATTACTCATTGGCTTGATCCTCAAGACAGGGAAGAAACCGACTTTTCTCTTGGTCTACCAGCTTCTGAGTCAGCCCGAACTCCTTCGTCAGTTTGCGGAGGAATGCGGCGACGAAGGATTGCAGGTTCAGGCTCTGAATCTGTTGAAAGAATCCCCGCGCGATCGTTCAGAAAAACTAAGCGGACTAGAAGCTTGTGTTTCGCACTTTGCAAACGGTGATCTTGCTCCGCTTTTCAACGTGCCAAGCGGTGGGATCTCGTTCGATCAGGCGCTTAAGCAGAATCTTATTTGCTACTTTCAGTTGCCGAGTATGTATTTTCCATTTCTGGCCGAAGCGACCGGGAAACTGGTTCTACAGTCTTTCCAAAACGCAGTGGCAAAACGGCATCTGGGCATTGAAGAGAAAGCCGGTTTCTTTTCCTGCTACTTGGATGACTTCCAGGACTACATTTACCCAGGTTTTGGAGCGCTGCTGAACAAAGCCAGAAGCGCCAATATTGGAGTAGTCTTCTCGCATCAAGCCTTGGGTGACCTCGACAGGGTCAGCCCAGCATTTCGAAATATCGTTCTGACGAATACCAACATCAAATGCGTGATGCGAAACAATGATCCCGAGACGTCGGAGTATTTTTCCAAGAGCTTTGGCACTGAAACCACAGAGAAAGTCACTGAGCGACGACAGATGCACCTCCTTGGAGCATCTAAGACTGGTGAAGGATCGGTCAGGGAAGTGGAGCGATACAAAGTCCACCCGAATGAGATTCGTGGTCTGGGCGTCGGCCAAGGCTTCGTAACGATTCCGCACATGAAAGGCGTCAAGACCCTGAAGATCTATTTTCGGAGACGAGACGATCTCCCCTCTGCAGGCGTGCCGACACCAGTGCTTGGGAACTTCGATCAAACGGAATCAGATTCAAGTCAACCAACCCAGGGTGAAAAACAAACCGAGGATTTTATTGAATCCCGGGTTGCATAAAGAATTGGAGAAATAAAAATGCGAAAACAAACGCACACTCTCTCCGCATTATTAACTGTTTTGTTGTTAGGTGGCTGCGCGAGCAGCGGTAAATCGACCCTTGCAGGTGCGGGGATCGGAGCAGGGCTAGGTGCCGGCATCGGTGCATTAGTCGATCCGGGACCGAAAGGTGAAGGGCGCATCCGAAATGTATTTATCGGAGCAGCCGCAGGTAGTCTGTTGGGTGCCGGGACAGGTCTGCTCGTTCACGGTGGAGTCGAAGGCCGAGAGAAGGCTGCCTTTGAAAATGGCAAAAAAGAGGGCAAGAAGACGCCGTCCGACTATCAGGGCGGAGCCACTGGAGAACCCACATTGCTCCCACCTCGCGTGGAAGCACGGTTTGTCGACGAGCAAGTCCGAGGGAATATCTTTGTGCCCGCTCACTTCGAATACATCATTGTGGAGCCCGCAAGATGGACCAAGTAATGGATCGGGACGCACGGATTTTGCTCTATCTAGCAAAGCATTCCTTTGCATCGCCACGAAATGTGGAGCGAGAATTCTTTCGTGGAATTGCTCATCGGAATCACTACCGAGCCATCAAACGGTTGAAGCAACGTGGTCTTGTCGAGGATATCTATGGAGACAATGAAACCCTTCTTGGGTTCAAGCTCAGCAAGAAAGGGATACGTATCACGAAGACCGTCCTGGGGCCTGACGGTTCTGTTCTGACTCCGCAAGGTCAGTTTCGGTCTACTTATGATCACGATGATTTGCTCATTCGACTGAGATCAGTTTTAGAAACCAGCCCGGCGATCTCACACTTCTGTCCCGAACAAACCGTCCGAGAAACATTCGCCAAAAAGTACGGACATTCTGAACAGGAAGGTTCCGGATACAAAGTTCCAGACGCTACTTTTCAATTGAAGACACGAAAGAGAAACTTTCGTGTGGCTCTAGAGCTCGAACTCACCCGGAAGAGCAAACGGCGCTACAGGAAAATCATCAAGCAGCTTGCCTTGAGTCGTGACTGGGATGTGGTCTTTTTTATGTTGAAGGAAGCCTCCCTTAGAAAAGTCATAACGGACATTCTTACTGAGTTACGAGCGAAAGATCCTGAGGTTCGTTTGGCGAAGTTCCGGCACGGCTTTTACTTCACTCAACTCAGTGAAGTCCTGACACACGGAACATCTTGCGAATTTCATGGAGAAGAAAAGAGCTTTCGAATTTCCGAAATTGAGAATCAGTTTCAAGCAAATGCCGACAAATCAGGTGACGACTGCGTCGTCACCTTAACTGCTTAGAACCAAAACGCATACGGATCACAACAGATTGAAATCAAAGGATTCCGCCGCCCCGCTCATTTCCGTACTTTCGCGGGCACGTTCCTGACCCCTCCCCCTCCACGATGTTACGAGGTAGGGGTCAGGAACGTTGCTACAGCACTACAATAAGCGGGGCGGCGGTAATTTAATGAATTTCATAATGTAAAAATTAAAGAAGAGAAGAAGAAGAAAAAAAGAAAGGGAAAGGAACGGGAACAAGAACATGGAGACAATACTTTCAAAGATAGCGGTAACGGAGACTGCAGATGAGGCACTAGTGGAAGCACTGAAAAGAGTGAACGATGGATTCCAAGGCGGAAGAGTCACCAAGACGGATCTGGCGAGTTGGTTGATTTCCCAAGGATCGGGAAAGTTGAATCAAGAAGCGATTAACGAAATCCATCAAGCTCATTTTAACCAAGTGGCTTACTTGGGTGCGCTAGTGAAAAGACTGAAGTCCGCTGGACAAAACACATTGGGGCCAGAGGAGATAGCAACTCTTTCGGCCCTTTTGAAAAGTCAGGACGGATTGAAGAGAAAAGGACGCAGAGCTCCGAACGAAGAGACCGTAATCACTGAAGCTGCTTGACACTATTAGCTTTGGGTATATGCTTTAGGTTAACAGATGAATTCCGACAAGATTTTGAAACTGAGACAGCGAGTTGGGTGGAGTCAGTCAGAGATGGCGAGAGCTATCGGGCTGGCTCACCCTGTGACCATTTCCCAATGGGAAAATGACCACAAAAACCCGAGCGGAGTTACCGAACGATTTCTTCGCCTCCTCCACTCTTTATCTGACTCCGAACTGCAAAAATTAGCAAGACGCTTAGAGGAAATGGATCGCGGAGAACCTAGGGTGAAAAAGTAACCATGGATATTTTTTTGGAGATCAAATGCCAAAGGTGGAATGGGACAATCTTGAGATTGTCGAAGAATTCCCCGCCATTGATCCGAACAACAAGACAGAAGTTACAAGAAACGACGAACACGCGGACGTCATTGCCTCAATTATTTTCCGTGCCTACCGCAGAAGCCTCATCTCTCAACAATCAAATCCCGAAACGACAGACGGGGGGATTGTATGAGAAAAGTTGGGCTCTACCTTCGGGTGTCGACCGAAGAACAGGCAAAAATTCACGAAGGATCTCTGATTTCTCAACGACAACGTCTCGAAGATTACATCAAAGGCAGGAACATGATGGAATCTAGTTGGGGCAAGGTCACGGGTGTCTTCATAGACGAAGCCCGCTCGGGGAAGGATACAAATCGCCCTGAGTTTAAGAGGCTCCTTCGTGAAGTAGAAGTCGGGAATATCAACACGGTCCTAGTGACCGAGCTATCCAGGCTTTCACGAAACATGAAAGACTTTTGTACGTTGTGGGATTTTCTGAAGGGCCATGACGCTTCATTCCTGTCACTACGAGAGCAGTTCGATACAACAACCGCTGCCGGAGAAATGATGATCTTCTCGATCATGAACTTCGCCCAGTTTGAGCGAAAGCAGACCTCGGAAAGAGTTTCAGCTAATTTCCAGTCGCGCGCACAACGCGGTCTCTTTAATGGGGGGTTCCCCGCGCTGGGGTATGACACTAATCCCGAGAAGAAGGGCCTTCTGGTTGTGAATGAGAAAGAAGCAGTCCAAGTTAGGCGCATTTTTCAGATATTCCTAGAGGAAGGTCGGATAGCTCCGACTATCGAACGGCTCAAAGACGAGGGCATTAGGACAAAGAAGCGAATCCGTAAGGACGGCAAAGTTATCGGAGGGAAGGATTGGAGAATCAATTCCCTCTGGAACATACTCACAAACCGCCATTTTATAGGCGAACGAGAAATCAACAAGAAGGCCAAGGTCAGTATAAAGTCTTCGGATGGAAAAAAATCCTACCAGATTACCTCGGCTCAATGGGCCCCCGTTGTCTCAAAGAGTGTTTTTGAGAGAGCTCAAGTGCTTCTTAAGGAAAACACAATCCGATACAGTTCCTCCACCCGCAAACCATTCAACTATTCGCTGACTTCCAGAGTCGTTTGTCCAGAGTGTAAGGCCGCTCTAGTGGGGTACAGCGGCCGCGGCAAGCTTGGGCAGAAGTACTTTTACTATTCGCACCGTGAAAAGCCTGTTCGCTGTAGGTTGAAGAGGATCAGCGCGCCAAAACTTCAAGCCGCCATTGAGGGACGATTTAAGGCGCTAGTGAATGCACCAGCGATGCTTGAAAAGCTCCATGCTGCTTTCAAGGCGGAAACTGAAGTACTTGTTCCGGAAAACAGACAGCAACTTTCTAGCATCAGAAGTGAACTGGCTACTTTAGAGATTCAGTCCAGAAACCTTTTAGACCAGCTTCAGAAACTTCCTCAAGGATCAGACTTGATTCTCGAACGCGTTCAAGAACTCGAGCAAAGAACCCATACTCTGCGGCAAGAAGAACGTCGGATTGAGCACGATCTAGCTATCGCTGAACAGAACTCGTTTAACCCTGTGCGACTCGACACGATGCTTCAGGGTTGGAAGGCTTTGTCGGCCCATATGACGGAATCCGAGCGCAGAGAATTTGTTCGAATTCTCATTGGAACGATTGAAGTTTCGCCCAAACAGGTTCGAATTCGCTACAATTGTGATATGAAAGCAGTCAACTCGGCCATGGAGCTTTTTCGCTCCATGGCCCCGAGCTTTTCGAAAAAGACAGGTCAACTTTTCGAAAACGAGTTTTTTAGTGCTCGGGGGTTTGGACGGTATTCCGACCTCGGAGCCATCCATGGCTCAGGCAGTCCTATGGACTGCCGGACTTTCGGGCCTTCTTGGCCCTCAAGCCTGAGCCATTTGCTTTTTAGCGGGCCTTTAGGCCCGATGAAAAGCAATGCTCCGGCGTGGGATTCGAACGAGAATTCTCGACCGCGGTGAATGCGACTAGCATTCGACGCGGGCAGGCACGCAGGATGCGTGACTGAGAGAAT
>CAUJDS010000057.1 GCA_963169695.1 Bdellovibrionota bacterium | reverse complement strand
CAAGCTCAAAGAAAAGCCAAAATACTACCTCGTGTTCGGGCTTCTTCTTGCACTTTGTCTCTCGGTTACGCTGGCAGGTCAGGGCGGTTTTTTCGGGCCATTCGGCCAGACATCTGGGAGTCTTCAGAGTTATGGTTTGCTTGCGCTGCTCTGCTTGATTTGCGGTATTCAAAATGGCGCAGTGACCCTGGTTTCCCGATCGATTGTACGGACCACTCACCTCACTGGCATCACCACGGACCTTGGAATTGGACTGATTCGGGTCTTCAACCGAAAGCAGATCAATGAAGTCAATGACGAAGGCAAGGCCAACCTGATGCGTGTTGGAATCATCGTATTCTTTATGTTTGGCTCACTGATCGGCGTTCCGCTATTTCAAAGGTACGAGTATCAGGCGTTTTTCTTGCCATGCCTTATTTCGGGTTGTCTGTTTTTTACCATGCTTTATTTTCAGCGGATCTTGCCTTTGATAAGGGCACGGAGCTAGTTGCTTTCCTAGAACAGGCAGAAATCATTTTCTAATGCTCCTTAGGTATCTCTAGGTATTTTGGTGGAACCTTTGGATCAGCTTTTCCTTCTCTGATTTTTTTGAGCCAATTTTCTTGAATCTCGTGATTTTTTCTGTTTATCACTCTTTTTTCCTCTTTGATCCTTTCCTCTTTTTGCTTCTCAGTTAGAGGATGAGGGTGCTTAGCTTTGTCCTTTGCGTATTCGTCAAATTTCATGTCTACACTTTTACTGACATCTGCTTCACTTAGACCAGCAATCCAATTTCCATCTTTCTTAATCTCTGATGTCAGATAGTCACTCTTCAGCAGCGCTTGGACTTGTTCCTTCGTGTATTCATACGAATAGAGTTTCATCAGGACTTCTTCTAGCTTCTTTTTGAATTCAATTTGCTTAGCCTGCTTCTCCCCATCCTTCGCCGCATCTAAGCCTGCCCGAGCAGATCGAAGCTCCTCTTTGATTTCTGGAATTACCTTCCAATCGTCATAGGGCATATCAGGCTTGAGTTTAAGTTCCTTAGCCACAAAGACGTCATCAATTGCACGCTGAACCTGATCAGGTTTGAGGCCAGCGGAATGGATGGCTCTGGCGTCTTGGGAGAAGTACTTCTGAAATGCTTTGATCTCACTTGGTTTGGCGTCTTTATTTGGGTGTGCCAACCCTTTCAACTTCTGTTCAATTTCTACTTTGCTTGCTCCTTGGCTCATCAGACGTGCCACTTCGGTTCGAACATTCGCTTCGACTTTTTTGGCATTGTCATCCTGGTACTTGCGCTGATCGCGAGTTTCACCCAAGGCACTAGGATCCGGTGCATAGGAGGTTGCTTCCTTTTGCACATTAAGCCAACTTTCTTTGTTCAAATTAGCTGGCGGCAAAGCATCTCGTTCAGCTTTATTGAGGAATGGATGCTCACCCGTTTTGAGACGACTTCCTACGGATTTTCTGATTCTGACTGATCTTTCGTAAGTCTCGCGCGCAGCTTTTTCCGCAGCCAAAAGTTCTTTCTTAGCAGGATTTGCGAGGGTCGCATTTTTTGCCGCTTCATACACTTGCTTATAAGCTTTTGATTCAGCATAGGCCTCGCGATAGGCAGCAACACGAGCAGCTCTGAATTTGGCACCTGTTGTCTGGCCCTTTGCGCCGTACTTTTCTATCACTCGCAGAGACGCTTCTGCCTCTTCTCCGGCTAGCATGGAACCCACGGCACTGATTTTTCTAGCGGCTTTACCTACCAAGTCATTCACCGCGGAAGTACCAGGCAATTCACCCCAAACCGCCTTAGCAGCGCGATAAGGCAATCTAAATAGGAAAGTGGCGGATTTGCTAGGGAGCGACCATACCTTGCCGTCTATCCACATAACCATTTTAAGGGGTGTTGCTGCTAGTACCTTTATAGTTTTACCGGAAAATCTAATACTCAGTCCCACAAGGGAAGAAAAATGAGAGAGACTCCAAAGGCTTCCTTCGGCGACTTTGAGCGCTGGTCGCAAGGTTTTCAGCAATGCTTTGCCTGACCCTTTAATAAGACCCGAACCCGGAATCACAAGGTCTTTAAGCGCGCCGTCCGCTTTTCTAAAAAGCCCCTTGGCAAAGGTCAGGCCCGACTTGGCGGATTTTCCAACAAAGCCTCCGAGCGCCATACCCAGAACTTCTCCGCCCATGCTGCAGACAAAGTTCAGAGTCTCACGGCAACTCATATTGTCGAGCGCGCAAGGTGGATTTTTGCAAACGCGTTCCTTGGTGCCATCGGAGAGATCAATTGATTCCCATTCCGTGCAAGTCGCTTCCACCATCCATTGCTTGGCAAAGTCTTTTAGAAATTCTATCGCCCTAGATCCGATATTCTTACTGGCTTCCTTAGGGTCTTTCTCTGCGTGCTTAGCTTCTTCTTGTGTCATAGTGCTCAGCATGGCGGCGTTGTCCGAAGCTTTGTCTTCTGCGCCAGTGACCCAATCCCAAAATCCCGCGGCCTTATCGGCCACCCAACTGCCTGCTGCTTTGGCTGCTGACCAACCAAGTTGGAACAAGCCCGTCACACTATCAAAGAGATGGCTTGCAATCTTGGAGAGGCATCCGGTACCGGTCTTATCATCTTTCTCAGTGATACCAGTCCAAGCGAGGAGGTCTTTGCCCAAACCTAGAACGCCTGAGGTCATCTCTTCCCAAATAACTTCCCCGCAGCTTTCTTTTTTTACGGTCGCATCGTGCTCTTCGCAAGCTGCCTTATCCGCAATTGCTTCTACACTCTGAACTAAAGACGGAGCAGCTCCCGTCGCGGAAGCTTGGGGTTCCGTGACGGTGGCGATGGGCATTGGGAGAGCAATGCTACTACTCACCTCACAGCCATCTGGAGTGCTTATTCTAGGCGATCCTACAGGTGGTTGAGAAGCGTCCCGAGCTTGGGCTTCCTTCTCAGCGGCGTCTCCCATTTCTTTGAGTGCTTGGTAGAATGCGCGGTCCTCTTTTGACAAACACTCTTCCCGAAAATTTCCATTATTATCCCAGCAACCAGTTCCAGGTGCTTCGACGAGGGCCTTGAGATTTGCCGCGAGAGCATTTCCCAGCTCCTCCGCCATTTCGGCGGACATCTCTGGGGGACTGGCTGGCTGTGATTGCGCGAGCGCACGAAGGCTGACTGGCCCCACTACGACCTGCACCATCAAGATAAGCACCAGTAGCTGCTTTACCATGCTTACTCGCCCTCACATTGGAAGCTCGTAAGAATCTTAGACAGCGAGTCTCGCAATTCTTTTTCGTGTGACAAGCTCAGAAAGGACTTGAGGTAAATCATGGCTCGGGACTTTGGGCAAATCAGATACATCGATCGATCTTCTGCTCGAAGGTCGATTCCGCGGTACTGAAACCCAATGGTATGCACTTCACCTCGAGGAGTATGAAGTTCACCTTGATATGGAATCCACTTTAGGACTTCGCCATCCTTGCCAAAGTTCTTTGTTAGCCATTCCTGTCGGCCCGCCTGATACTGATCTTGATGAGCGGCCATTTCTTTGGGATCCAATTGAAGCTCATTGGTCGCACCATCGTACACACTGACCGAAGCACGGCGACCTCCGACAATCGGACTGAAGATAGTAAGCGGAATATTCAGAAGACCCTGCGATGCCGTCCAACCCTTGGGGACTTCGATACGCACCCGGTGTCCGTTATTGATTTCAAAAACTCGCTCGGCCGCTTGGGCAGATACACTGCCAATACAGAGAAGTTCAAAGATAGCAGCAAGCGTTAGCATTCCCCGAAACAAACCCAAGCCCCCTCCCCTCGAGTAGCTTAGAACAAGTCTATATTTTAACTTGAGTTATTTAATATGTCGAATTTTAGAAAAGCGGCTATTTCTCAACAAAATCCGGATTTTGGTACGGACTTACTTCTGGGACTTGGCGCGTCAGTACTTCCGAGTAGCGATCGGTTTGAATCTTGTTCTGAGTAGACCCCTCTTTATCGCAATCGGATCCACGTCAAAGCGATCCTCATCCACCCAGTTATTTAGGGTCCTATATGGAACCGCGTGAGAGATTGGGTCGACAAGACTGCAGTGGATGACTTCTCTTCCCCGGGTCAAGGTTGAGTAAGGGTAATTCAAGCTTCTTGAACAGATGCCCGCCGCCACTGGGTTTCTGAGAACGTACTTTAAGACATTTGCGTAATGGACTGGGTTTGTAATGAGCGAGCCTTTGTAGGCTCCGCCAAAGACGTGGTTGGTTCGTTCGGAAATCCTATTCACTGCCTTACTTACGGACTTCTGAAAATCGCACATAACGATACCCAGGTCATGTTCTTCATGGGTCGAAACGATTAAGTGGTAGTGATTACTCATAAGGACAAATGCATGAACCATTGCCTTGCGAGCCACTGAGATGGCATTAAAATGCGACACGAAGATAGTCCAGAGCACTTCTGGTTCGACATAGAACCACTCCCGGTTATTGGAGCGAGCAGTCACATGGTACGGAAATAGATGGGTATAGCAAAGTTTACTTCGTGGCATATCCGGAGGCGAAGCAAGGAAAGTGCCAAGTCGTAACGCGGGCAGTCCCAGAAGTCAGTCCGTACCTTCCCACCTTCCCAGGACCTGTGTTAGGCTGCACCTTTCGCAAACACGAGGAAACGAGGGCATAGATTGATCTCTAAACCAAAATTCAGCTTACTCATCGCCAATTATTCGACCAGTGAGCGCAGCATTCACTCCTGCAACATGCACTTTCCATACACTTGCGCGGTCAGACTGAGCGAGGCGCTCGTCAAGACCAATCCCGACTTTCTCAAGGTCTTCAAAAACTCCAAAAAAAACCTTTGCCCGCACGGCTACGTCCGGGGTGCGCAAGACTTGGCAGCCATTCTGGCCAGCGGGGATGGGATAGGCGCGAGGACCCTGGGTTGGAGTGCTCAAGCTACTCGCAACTCCTCGCCAAAGGACGTTCTCGGAAAGCAAGGGATTGTCGGCTTCTTCAAAATACCCGGTTTCAGTGGGCAGGGTCATGTCGACCTTTGGAACGGGTCCGGCGCTCAAGGAACCGCCTACTGGAATGCCGAAACCACCTGGCTCTGGAGTCTGTAAGATGAAGCCAATCATGCGTTCAATATTTTTGGCATTTGCAACTTTACTCAGCTGCCCCTTTGCAGCTCAAGCGGAGGGGATCAAGATCCTTAACTGGAGGTTTCAAGTAACACCAACTTGTACACTTCAAGTCACAGACGAGGGCGGAAAAGTGAGCGAGCTGCAACCTCCTTTCAAAACAAAGAAGCAATGCCAGTTCCTCGTTCATGACGGTACGGATGTTCCCAAACTTTACTGGATCCGATCAGCATACGTTGCACTTCTCGAATCGCGAATTGCACAAGGCAGTCTTTGCCAAGCAGAACTTGTCGCCTTAAAAGTAGACGAAAAAAAGGGTCCTCGCATATCCAAGACCCCTCACCCTACGGGTACCTGTGGCTATGGCGAAAGAAAAGAATTTGAAATCTTATCCCATAAGCTTTAGCGCCAGTTAGTTTTGGTACGGACTTACTTATGGGACTTGGCGCGTTATGTTGACGCATGCAGTCCCAGAAGTAAGTCCGTACCTTTCCCTAGCACTTTCTCGTAGAGCCCATTCGGGGAGACGAGACTCCACCCTTCTCGCACGGGGACTGCAACCGACGACCCTGTCAGACTCACAACGTAGCCCTGTGTGCAGTTGGGGATCTTCAATTTCTCTAGCGACAAAAGCTGCTGAGGATGTACGGTCCCCAGTTTGATTTCAACTGGAGTGATCGTGCCTTGCTTTTCGATCAACAAGTCCACTTCTTTGCCATCTTTGGTTCGCCAAAAAAAGAGGTCAACCACCTGCAACCGATGCTTCAATTGGCGATAGACATTGGAGATCAAGTGCGTCTCAAAAATAGCCCCCGAGCAAGGACCATAAAGAATCTGATCAGCGGTCCGCCATCCCATTAAAAAGCACGCCAACCCTACGTCCAAAAAATAGAGCTTCGGCGTCTTGATCAGTCGCTTAGAACGATTGCTGTGCCAGGGATAAAGCAACTTCAGTACAAAGCTGTCCTCCAACAACGAGAGCCACTCCTTGACCGTAGAAGGAGAAACCCCTGTGTCCCTCGCCATATCATCGTAATTGACAAGCTGACCCGTGCGAAGCGCACAGACCTTCAGGAAGATCTCAAATTCTCGACGCTTCTCAATGCCTAAGAGTTCTCTCACGTCACGCTCAATATAGGTTTGGACGTAGGATGCGAGATAGAGATCTCGAGCTTGAGAATCTTGCAATCCGCACAACTGAGGAAATGCTGTCTCCAAGACCCGGTCGAAGTACCTCTGTGGCGTTACTTCTTCTATCTTTTTCTCGGTATCCGTAAGTCCAAACAAATGAAGAATAGCAACACGCCCTGAAAGACTTTCTTGCACCCCTTTCATCACCTCAAAATTCTGGGATCCCGTTAACCAGATACCACCCGGCACCTTATGCTCATCCGCTAGCTTCTTCACCTCGCTCAGCAGCTCGGGCACATACTGGATTTCATCAATGCAAAACGGTACCTTAAGCCCACGCACAAAAAGGGACGGATCCTGCTTCGCTCGCATCCGGACTTGAAGGTCATCCAAAGTCACATACATCCGGTCGGTCTCGGCGCAGTGCTTGAGCAAGGAGCTTTTCCCCGCCTGCCGAGGTCCCAGCAACAACCAGACCTTAAAAATCGATAGAGGCAACTTCCTCGGAACCAAAAACGGCTCCAAATCTCTTACAATCCACATCGTCAACCCACTTCCGTCTAATCCATAGCTTACCACGGATTAGCCATACATGGCACTAGGTATAGGCACCCTTCCAAGCCTTGACGCGGGCAGTCCCATAAGTAAGTCCGTACCTAGCCCCCTAATTTAAAAGTCAGTCCGTACCTAGCCCCCTAATTGCCCAGTACTGTTCCGGATGGTCCGATCTCATATCCAGATAGTAAGGATGACGCCAAACTTCCTGTGCCTCCAAGAAGTCTACACCGCGCTTGGGGTTCCTTTTCAGCGACTTGCTTTTTTTTGGAATCAAATCGAAACCGCACATAAAAAGTATAACAGTTATACCTTTCTAGTCAAAACGGGCAATCTGGACCACGGGTGGCTGATGGCAGCCATATGACGCGCCAAGTCCCATAAGTAAGTCCGTACCTAGCCCACTAGCTGAGCTGTGAGCTGTAGCTGTAGCTGAGCTGTAGCTGCAACTCTGCAACTCAGTGTCCGACAGTACTTTCAGACTGGAAGGCAAATGCTCTGTGATTCTAACTTCGATTTTTGATTCTTGAATATTTTCATTCTGCGCCATCAGGTTTCTCCGTTTCTTTTTTCTTCGGAATGCATACCACGGAATTTTATTTTGGATTTTAAGGCCTTAATCTTCGACATAAGGCGCGATTCGATAATACGTACGAACCTGGGTGATTTTTATCATTCGACGCGGCAATGAGGCGTCTTGCACGTGTAATGGGATGTTACGCATTGCTTGGATTTGCAAAATGCAAAATGCTTTTTTATTAGAATACTCGGTCAAGGAAAACCGACCGAAGACTTGAGAAAGAATTCTAAATTAAAAATAGAACGACGAAAATTTTTTTCCAGTTCGCGCGCAGAAAGGGACAAAATAAAACGAGTATTCACACGCACTGATCGGCAGCAACCTCAAGGTCGCCCCCCTCGCTGATCTCCTCCCTGTCATCCCGTGCAAACTTCCTAGCTTCAAACCCGCCGTGCTGGGGCTGGGTGGCACTCAGGGGAAAGTATCTTCCAGGGGCGGGGTCCTATAACGCGGGCAGTTCCAGAAGTAAGTCCGTACCTACCCCCACTGTCTAAAACTTCGACAGTTTTGCTGGGCTTTTTGGATATTGACGGTTGGACGCTTCAAACCGTATAATTGACTATAACACTCGGTTAGTGTTTGGACTCGGGGGAGTAACTATAATGATCGGCAAAACGCTTCGTGGAATCACCACCGCTGCGTGCATCAGCCTGACCTTTGCAGTCACTGCTACCCTTGCGACGTCTGAGGCATGGGGTCAGGGCCCAACAAATGGCAGCCTCCGTTGGATTCGCACTACAGCCGAGACCTTCAAAAAATTTAACTTTCCCTTAACCACAAATCGCATCGCCAGAACTGTCGATCCACCGCGTCCTTGGGCTAGTAATAAAAACGAATATATTCAGGGTTACCTTTCAAGACCTGCGCCAATTGTAGGCATTGCTGATGAATTCTTCCTACTTATTGGACCAATTGAACTCGGTAGTAGTGTAAAGAGCAATGTATTGAGCAGAGCTGCAGAAGATACAATGCCTCCGGTGATATCTGGCAATACTAGGCTGGTAACAGTGCAAGAAACAAAGCCAATTTCGGAAGAAAAAAAAATTTACACTGGCTCCATCGCGAAGGAAAGGGAAAGTCTGGCGGCTATCTACCCCGAAGAGGAAAATAAGCAATTATTCAAGGACTTCGACAATATAGCTTCGCAGAGTACTAGAGCCCTTGGCCCTTCCGTCGCAGATCAGGTCAGTAAATTCACCAGTGAAAAAGTCCGAGAGAAAATTCTTACCGAAGCGGGAAGTAATACTACAAACCCCTTTCAAAGCCTTCTTGCAGTAGACGGGGCACTGAGAAATAAGGGAGCGAAAGAGGGGCTCTTAGCATATTTTGACACGCCAGGTGACCAAGAAAGATTAGGAGATGCCTTCGCTACTGCGCTGCGCTTGCAACCTACTAACGGAATATATTCACCCGAGGATATTAAAGCAAAGCTCAAAACCCTACCGCAAAGCGAAGCTCAAGCCTTCGCCAAGCTCAATGAAATCGTCCAGAATAAAAACACTGCTCGAGAGCAAGCTGCTAACACAGGAACCGCTCTATTTGGTGCTCTTATACCTGGAAAGATTGCCCCACCTCCCGGCCCGGAAGAACCCGCGGGTGAAGACGGAATCACTTTCAGCAGCCTCAGTCAAAAAGTTTCGAACGCTTTTGGATTTGGACCTAAGACACCCTCCGAAGGGAATACACAAAGGCAAACCGATCAACAAACTGTGATGGTAGATGGCCAGACATTTTCTATTACTCCAAGTGGGAGTGTTTCGAGCGCAGTTCAACGAGGCAATAGCGGCGCGCAGGCCGTTAACACACCTACTGCAGCCATCGTGACAAACGACAAAGGAGTAATAGTCACTGATCCTGCCACAATCGCAAAGGTCAACACTGCACTCGCCGCTCAACGCAAGGAAGAAAATCTGGCAGGCAAAGGCCAAGCCGTCTCCCAATGGGTGGACAGCGAAGACCCCGACTTAGACGACAAGCTCTCTCGCGCTAGAAGTGCTGCCAATCAAGAAGGCGGGGTAGACAAAGACTATAATGCCAATAACTATTTGGACCGTGGAGTGCGCGACTGCCGAGTCTCTAACAAGCTTGGCATGACCAATTGTGATACGACGGCAAGTGTTGTCCGAGGTGCACAAGTCTACGAACAACTCGGCTCGCAAGCAGTAGGGATGGCCACTCAGGCAATCGGCAATAGCAATCAGTACGAAGCCATCCAAAAAGGCACGGGCTCTGCAACCTACGAAGCAGCCGCCAAGAATCATCAATTTGTTGCGCAAGCCCGTCTTGTCAAAGGCATCGGCAGCATGGCCCTTGCACTTGCTCAAAAGAAGCGCGCTACCATGCATGAGAAGGACCAAGAACACCTTGCCGCTACCGCGGACAAAGCGCGAGGCAATGGATTCTTGAAGGGCGAGTCCAGTGCCGCAAACAAAGATGATTATGGAACTGCCGCGGGCGACTCCTTTGGTGCAAAGTCACAAGAATTTTATGCCTTAGCTCAACAAGCTGGACGAAGCGGCAAAGGACAGTCCGCCGGCGAAGACGGCTACCTCACTGCCGCAGGAAGTGATGAAGAATCCAAGACGGGGAATAAAATCCTTCAAGGCTTCCGAATGAACGAAGACTATGCCAAGGCTCTTCCGGAAGTAAAAGGGAAGCTTGCCACTTGCGCGGCCAAACCGGGTGCCACGCCAGACTCCATTCGCAAATGCCAAAGCAATGTCCTTGCTCAACAAGTGAAGCGCAATCAAACCTTCTTATTGAAGCGCAAAGCCTTCCAAGGCAAAACCGCCGAAATTGCCGAAACGGGATCCTACGAGCAAGCACGCAATGCCGACGCCGCGACCGAAGGACAGTGGGCTTCGATCTTTACGGGATTTCAGGACTTGGTGAGTTCGGGATTTGGTTTTCGACAAGCCAAAGAAGTCAAAAAGCAAGCACGCCAACTCGCGGAAGCCGAGCAGAAGTACCAAGACAGCCTACCAAAGTTCGAAGGTGATCCACTGCCAGAAGCACCGGCAACTGGCAATCGTGATTACACTCCAAACGCAACAGGTGACACTTCTGCACAGACGGCACAGACCTCCGCTGTAGATGACGGCACCGGCGATCCCGCACTCAATCTTGGAGATCCTTTCAATCCCAATTTAAGCAAAGATGGCGTCTTACCAGGCGCTCCTCCCGGAACCTTTGCACCAAGCGCCAAAGATGGCGGCGGAGCAGGTGGCGGGGTTCCAGGTCTTGGCTCGGGTCAGACAAGCCCTGCGGATGTAGGTTCGCAAGAAACACCTGGCGCTCGCTATGCGGATGACCTCAAGACTTCAGACGCTGGCTACATTGCCGGTGGCGGTGCACCCACAGGTGGCGGCTATCGTGGTGGTGGCTCTGCAGCAACTGCTGGTGGCGATTCGGGTTTGGACTTGAGTCAACTTGCCAAACTCCTTCCGGGACAGGGCGAGCAAGAAGATCCCAATCAAGAGAAAAAATACCGCGTCGACTTTGGCGGCAATCGCAATATCGCTGGCTATGGCGACTCGCATGTCTTGGATCGCGATACCAATATTTTTAAGACCGTGAATGATCGCTACCATGTCGTCAAAAAACAAGGACGACTCTAGGAGGATTCTTCATGCGCTCCACGGGGCCCTGGCTCATCACTGCATGGATCATAGCCCTGGCGATGGCAGCGCACGTACACGGGCAAGGAATCTCCATACCCGGTGCGATTCCGACATCGCAATCGGCTCAAGACAACGCCAATCAACGTGACACCAAAGTAGCCGAAAAGAAAGAAAACGAAAAAGCCGCCGAAATGAACACCGCTTCTGCAGGAGTCAATGCCATACCCGCAGCGGTCTGTACCGCGGCTTGCGCCAATAAGGTCACGACCGGCAATTGCAACCAGACCGCGCTCGGCGCAAGCGCAGCCTCCGCCGCTCTCACTGTTGGATTCGCTCAAGAAGCTACTGCTATTTCTGCCATTGCTGGCGTCGATAGTGCGCGCAAGCAATGGGCCTCCAACGAAAGCCAGGCCGCCGCCGAAGCCAAATCACTTCAAGCCGAACAACAGGTCGCCAAACTCAAAATCGCCGAAATCGATCAAAAAATCGCACAACTTCAGGCAGCACCGTCTCCAATAGATAACGCCGCGGATATTCAGCAACTCACGGAACAAAAGAAGGTCTTTCAATCGCAACTCGATCCCCCCAAGAAAAAAGAAGGACTCAATACTGACGCGTGTTTTAGCGCCGCAATCAGCATGGCTCAAGCTGGCACTCAATACGCCTCCGCTCAAACTTCCAAGGATCAAGCGCGTCAGGCGGCAGAAGACCTCGCCGCGCTTGCTACCTCGAGCCCTACGGCCTCTGGAAAAGTCGAGTCCCAGCCGCTTGCCAGTGGAAGCAATGATGCTTCATCCAGTTCGGGATCAAACTTAGGAGGAGGCGCCGCGCTTTCTGCTCAAGCCAATAATCTTTGCGAACAAGAACGCCAACAGGGCTCAAACACTTACTTTCAGTGCCTTCAACGCTCCGGCGCATCACTTTCACCCGTGCTTCAGAATCCTGGATTTCAAAATGACTTTCAAAAAGTTGCAGGCCTTCCGCTCGATCAATTTATCAAGCAGCTTCCAACCGATGCCAAGCCGTCTGAAGTTGCTGCTGCAGTTCTAGGTGGAAATCCAAAACTCGGACTAGGTTCGTACGACTCGATTAGAGAGAAATTGGCACAACCCGAGCGCGAGATGGTGGCGAGTGCCGTGACGTCCGGCAACGCTGTCTACGGTGGCGGAGGCGGACGCTCCCTCGCAGCCGAAGGAGACGGTGACTTTGCCAAACAGATCAATGGAATGGTGGGAGAATTGATGGCTCAGGTCAATCCGGGAGAAGGAGTACCTCAGCGGGATCCTTCTGGGGTTTCTGAGATGCAATTCAGAAACAGCCTCGACAACTCCCCCGCCTGGAATGCCATCAACCGCGGAGATCCTTCGATCTTTGAGCAAGTGACCTCGCGCTACCTCGCCGTTCGACATCGCTTTGCCCGCATGCCAGAAGTCCTGGGCATCGAACGAGCCCCCCAACAAATCCAGCGATAGGTGCAATTCAAGAAGCTGGACGAAGGGACGCTTTGATTTTTGAAAGCGTTTTTTCAAAGATCTCTACATAGTTGGATTTTATTTTCTCGTACAAGCGGGTGGCCATTGCTTTGTCATAGACATGTACCGAGAGGTTACGGTCCTCAATGATTTCCTTCCAGATGCTATTGCCTTCTAAGAGCCCCGCCTTAAAAGCTTCCTCAAAAGCCACGCGCGGAAAAGGCGCCTGGATTCCATTTTCCTGAAGGATCGACTTCAATACCTTCCATGTAAGCTCATAAGCCGTCTCAAAGGCTTTCAGAATTCCACCTAAGTCTCGGTCCTCGGTAGGCGGAGTCGCAACGGATTGCCGCAGTCCTTCTACTGCTCGAGTGAGATTTTCAATTTTCTGATTGAGATCGATCATAGAGGCGCTTCCCTTCCTGCCGTATACGAGACTGAAGGTCCTCAGTCGCAAAATCCATTCGGACCAGATCCAGCTGACAGAGGCTAGGGTTCCGTTCTCGCAATTCCCCCGCAAAGCTAGCCCAACCCTGCTCGGACCCCGTCCATTCCATTGCAAAATCATAGTCGGACTGGGGACTTGCGGTACCGCGCGCACGGGAGCCAAAGAGCCACAACCGAAGGACTTCTGGTTGATTGCGTGCTGCCCCTAGGACCATGGCAATGACGGGATCCTTTGCTTCTGGCATCGAAAGAAGGCTAGCACGGTCACACCAACAGGTGCCAAAAAACGTGTCTCACACGTTTTTTCCTTTCTGGCCCGAGGCGCGTCAAAGCGCCTTACCAAATCGCCTATAAGCACTAATGACGCTCAAAAGCCATATTGCGGTGCATTATTAAACGTGGTAAAATTTAATAAACCTTTCTTTTGTTAAGGATTGTATCGTTTATGTGGGACGTAAAGACCTCGCAGAAGGCTTACCCCCACGGTGGCAGGACGCTCACCTCGATGGTCAGCATGACCTTGGCGACCTTAGGCACCGTGTGGTTGACCGGTTGCGAAGTAAGCAGCGAAGAGCAGAGCCAGATCAATGGCGCGTTTGAGCCTGGAAGCGGTGGCCTCCAAGCGCCTCCCGCTCGCTGCGAATACCAACGCTTTACGCAAGCCGAAGCCACCGTCGACAAGCGCCTCGATCTTCTCTTCTTAGTCGATACCTCGGGTTCACTCGACGTGGAGCGATCCGACATCGCCAACGGCATTGACGCCTTTATTGGTGCGCTCCCTGGTGATGTGCAACTCCAAGTAGGCGTCATGCTTGCACACGGCAGCACTTCAACTTGGGCAGGCCGACTCTTCCGAAAAAACACCGAACCCATCGTGCTCTCCAATAGCAACCTCACTACCGCGCAGATCCGCACGCACCTGCATACCAAGCTTGCTAGTCCTCCAAGCGACTTTTTTTCCGATGGTGGCGAATCTGGATTTTACTCCCTTCATCGCGCACTCACTGACCCGGCTCGGCTAGCAGAAATTCAAGGACAAGGATTTTTTCGAGAAGGCGCGGCCTTTTCACTCATCATGGTCTCAGACGAGAACGACATCTGTGCTATTTATCCTGCTGGAGTCACGCGTGTCTTCGACGGTGATCACCTCGAGCTCACCGCTCAGACCAACCTTTGTGGCAGCGGCGCCAACTACCTCACTGCCGAGAAACTCTATCAAGAAATTCGTGACGTCAAAGGCAGCGACCCACTGGTCATCGCCGGACTCATCTACAACAACCTCAGCACCGTCCCTGCGGGTGGAGAAAATGAATTTGGCTATGGTTGGTCCGACCTCATCCGAGTGGCCAACGGAATATCGGTGAACCTTGCCAATGGTCATTATCAAGAGGGCCTCCAAAACATCGGGCTTCTTGCCACCGTCAAGCTGGACCTACGCAAAGAATTCGAACTCACCGAAACCCAAGCCGATCCCGGCACAGTCCAAGTCTTTGTGGATGCAGAGCCAGTGCCCTTTAGTTTCACTGCGCCGAATATCGTCAACCTCACCGGCTATGCGGGGATTCAACGATCCGAGGTTGAAGTTCAATACTGCCTTCGACCTTCGCACCCAAAAGTTACACAGCTTTGTCAGGATGGTTCCTTTGCGGTGAAGCCGCAAATCAAGCTTGGGCTTGTCACCGATCCCGCCGAAGGCTCCTCTGCGCTGATCTCCAACGGACTCACTACGCTGGGCTTTCCTCCAATCAGTTACACAGACGCGCAGATGCTAAACGGAGACTTGCTTTCTGATGGAATCACGCTGCTTGTCTTGGCTCGCAAGGTCAGTCTCCAATCGATGAGCCTAGGTGTGATCGATGCACTCAAGGACTACATCGCAGCGGGAGGAAGCGTGCTTGCAGAATTTGATGGAGCAGCCTTGTTCTTCTCGGACTACCAGGGCAGTCTCCCGATTATTCAAAACATGAATCCTTCGATCGCTCTCTTCTCAGGAGAAGTCAGTGGCGGTGGCGCTTTGATTCCCGTGGGCAGCTCGCGCACTTATGTCACCAATGGACTTCATCCCATCATGCAGGGATTGCCAGCAGATTTCTTAGTGGGACTGCGCACGGCATTTGCTATCTATAACTACGATGGAGAGTGGCTGGAGTCGCTAGCAAGTTTTACGTCGAGTGGCACCAACCAGCAAGTACCGCCTGGAACCTACCCCGCCGTCCTAGCTGGTCGCTGCGGAACAGGACGCGTAGTCCTTGTGACAATGAATCACCTTCAAGCCCTCACGCTTAGCCCCGTCAACACGATGATCAGCAATGCCATTCATTGGGCAACGGGACGGTAGGCTCAGCTGCTCCACCCAATCGCCTTCTACCTAGGTACATCAACAGAAATGGAAAAAGAAAGGTGAGAAAAGCCCAGGGATTGCCGCGTTTTGTAGAACCTAAGTTTCCGCAAAAAACCATCCCACCCGAAAGCGTAAGGCTAGAAAGTTCTGACTCCGTCGTAGTGACGGTCAACCCTGTCAAGCAAGGAGGATTGGCTCCCGTCGTTGCAATCGTCACTACAAAACGCAAATAGGTGGAACCATTGAGTTGCGAAATAGCCGCAGCACTGACACTGCTTCCAAAGTTGGTGCCATCGGTAGACCCTTGATAAGCTACCGCCATCGTTCCGTTGGCGCCGCAACCCGTTGTTTCGGTCGCCGATACAAAATCTACATATCGATCACTGAAATCAAGGGACTTAGATGTCACCGTATAAGTTTGCCCCGAAGCGATGCCCACGGATTGCAAGGCGTCGGTGACTCCCGCTTCTGGTGTTAGTGTTGTTAAGGCCTGCGCGCCGGAAGCCGTATCTGCCCGAAACACGCCACGAGACCCGACCCCGCCGTCATACGAATTGCCGCAACTCGCACTCGTTCCCGCTGCGCCTCCGGTGATATCGATTCCACCTGCGCCACTCAAGGTGCTCAAGGTTTGAAACCAAATGGATCCTCCCGATCCACCACCACCACCGCCACCGCAATCCGTAGCTGTGCCATTGTCGGCATCGTTGGATCCGCCGGCTCCGCCTTTGGCTTGCAAAGTCCCAGCAATGCTCACCGCACCGAGCGAAGCGATGCGAATCGCGCCAGCTCCACCGCCCCCCGCACCGCCGCCCACTACGGCCGCGCAAGTTCCGCCAGAACATGCACCACCACCGCCTCCTCCACCGCCGCCCGCGAAGCTGGATTCAAATGCAAGCGCAGTCACTGCTCGTGTCGAAGGGCAGGCTCCAGCTGCTCCTCCTGCAAATGCTCCATCTGCGGCGTTGTAGGTAGCAGCACCATCAGCACCATTGCACCCGCCTCCGCCACCGCGTTCATTGGTACTTCCATTTTGATTGGCAAAGAAACTTCCTCCGCGCGTGTTTCCTGATGTGGGACTTCCGTCCGTGCCTGAAGTGACGGGACTCACCGATCCCGCATTGCCTCCGCTGGATCCCGATGCGACACCGGATCCACCCGCGAGTGTACCCAAAGTCTGACCTCCTACTCCCGCGCTTCCATTGCTTGTGCCGGCTGAACCATTGGCTGTCACTGTCCCAGCAATGGAAGTTGCGCCAAGTACTCGAAGAATAAGCTTCTGCGATCCAGTAATCACAAGCGTCTTACTCGCGCTCAACAAGAAAGAACTAAATTGAAAGGTAGATTTGGTATCCGTATCGATCGTAATCGTATTGCCCGAAACAGAAACACCCGTTTGCGCTGGTCCATCGCTGAAGGCGCCGTCACTGCCGTTTCCGAAACCGACTTCATTGCCTGCGGTAGAATTTGCAGCCACTGCCGCTTGAATTCTTGAACTCACCGTATTCCAAAGGCCTGTGCTTGCACTGCTGTCGTAGAGAGAAGAGGAAGAGAAGTCGACGGTATACGTATCTGCCCAGGCCAACCTAGTGAGAGAAGGATTTAGAAGTACGATCCCCAACGCAATACAGCGGTAAGCCAGAACTCCCACGCAACGACGCGAGTCCCTGACGGCTCCTTCCAGTTTAGCCACTGGAATCGAAATGCTGGCCTTATGCCCAACCACGTCCTTGTATCCTCTGTCGAGTACGGACCACTGCTATTGCGCGAAAGAGTCCCAAGACTCCATTCCGCCCAAAGCGATCCTCGCAATCCCCAAAAACTCTTCAATGCCAATCCCACTAAGGGAGCGTCCAACTCCACGCCCCACTCCACGGGATTCCACGCGGAGTTCCTCACTGAATATCTTCTCATGAGCGTCATGGCGGGTCCAAGCGAGAAGCCGTAGGAAGGGTTTACCGATTGGAGGCCAGACTTCTCGAAGCGATAGTCCCACGTCGCATCAATGCCCCATCCCCACCGTGTCTCGGCAGATTTTGCCGCCACTCCGAAGATGCGCGATTGGTAATTCAGGCTATAAGCCTCGCCACTGGGCTGCGAGGTGGTGCGTTTAGAAGTAGGCTTGGAGAAACTCGAAAAACTTCCGTCCAAGCGATGCGCCCATACGCGCTGGTCTCCCACTGATTCATAGTCGACTTGAATTTGGTTTTGAAAGTACGGATCCTCAAATTGAACTTGGGTAAGTGCCGTCGTCGAGGTGCTCTGCGTGCGATTCGTTACTCCGACTCCCAACGTCACACCGAAGCGGTCAACTCCAAGTGACCGCGGCTCCGACTTTGTGACCACCGTCGAAACCGGTTGTTGAATAGAAGGCTGAACAGGTGTCGCTGCTTGCGCGGGTGCTCGCATTGCCAGCACTTCTTTTGGTATCCAAATAATTTCTGGGTCTGAATACACTCCCACGCCACCTTCGGCATCTACTCCTGCTACTCGAAAAAAAACTCGACCCAGAGAATTTTCATCCCCTAAGTGGTAGGGCCAATCCCATTCAAGGGCATTGACTTCTTTTTCGGCCAGCACTTTATCAAATCCTCTACGGCGTGAAACTTGTACTCGATATCGCTCCGCTCCTGCGACGGCTTTCCAACGCAATCGCACATCCCAGGATTTTTCTTGAAGGTCTTCCGCGTGCGCACTTGAAATGCTAAATAGGTCCTTCCAAAACCGAAGAAAGCTCGATGGCTTTTGTTTTTGAAACTCAGGTGTCAATAGCTCTGGAGCCTTGAGCGCACCTCCAATGACCTTGAAATCCATCCATTCCGACCAAGGAGATTGCAAGGCAGGAGTCTCCAAATACCCCCTCACCCTCCACTGATAATCGCCCGAGTCTTTCCACTCAGTTGCCAATGTCCCTCGCAGAACCTTTCTTCGCTCCGGAACCATAGAAGCGGGATTTCGAAATTCCACTTCATATCCAGAAAATCCACGCGACTCGCTCCACGAAAAAAACACCTTCTTTTCGGCCTCTACTTTTGATCCTCTGAGGGGTATCAAAGGCTTCGGTGCCCGAAACCGCCGGAGAGTGAATTCGACCTCAGTGGTAAGCGGACGCCCTTTGCTGTCGGCCATTCGCCAGACCCATTCGCCACTCGCATCCAGGCGAGCGACCATTTGGGATTTGGATTCTGGACTAAGTTTCGCAACAACATCCCACTGCGACTTAGCACGCTGGCGCACTTGAATTACCGCTCCTATCGGAGGTGTTCCTTCCCATCGAAACTCAAGGGGGTCATCGCCTGCTATCTTATGAACTTCCATCAAACTAGGTTGAGCCGGATAAAGTTCAAACTGAGACTTTGTTACCTCTGCTTTTTTGGTTTCGTGATTCAACTGGAGCTGATCGCCCTGCTCAAGGATGACGGTTTGATCATTGACGCGAAAACGCGTACCAGCACTCAAGGCGCTCACGATCGTCGGAGCGTCCTTGCTTGGAGAGCGGCGAATCACCACATCGGATGGTGACTCGAGCGACCACGTTTGCTTTTCGACTTGAAACTTAAAGGAACGTCCGCGAGAGCCGGCGGTCAAACGCAAGGCGCCACGCACCAACTCAAGGGGGGCTCCTTCTCCTTGAACCGCGGCTTCTTGAAATTGGACCATGGAATTTTGGTCTACGCTCAGCTTGCCTCCATCGAGAAAGGAAATCTCGGCGCTGGAATCATCGAGGGTCATAAGTGTTTGACGCGCACGAAGGGACTCGGGCCTCTCTACCGGAAACCAAACGAGGTCGCCGGGTGCCTGAATCTGGACCTGTTCCTTCCAATTGACTAACTCCGCCACAATGGGGCCCGGCCTACCAAACCCATTCAGAGGCTTTGATTCACCAAAGATCGAAATATCATTGAGCAGAAAATAGACTTCGACCACAACTGCAACGAGCCATAAAAAACGAATTGCGATCACAGTGAACCGATTCTTTTCGTCTGTGAAACTTAACGGTATACTCTTTGTGTCGACCATCCCCTGGAAACTATTTTATGGCGATTCGCGTTTATTTTCCAATCCGAGCGAAGCTTCTCATCTTAATGAGTACGGTGGTCGTCATCGCGATCCTAAGCTATTTGGCGCTCGCAACGAAGCTCTTTACGGATGACAAGGCGCTGCTCGTTTATGAGCTCAATGCCTCCCACCTACGCACCCTCGCCGCAGAAGTCGAGGCCGAACTCTCAAAGACCTCCGACAAAGTCAAACTCTTGACGCAAGTTCACGGCAACCCATCCCTAGCGCAGTCGATCTTAGGCTCCGACCCAGATCTCTTGGCTTACCGACTGCATGAGGCCAGCAAGAACGGACAGGACTGGATAGCCGTAGCGACAGGATTGAGTCCACTGGCTCCTTCGCCATTGGATATCCATGGGCTTGAACAGAGTTTCCCAATCCCCTTTGGTGCCGTTTTAGAAAAAAAAGGAATCCTCGAAAATCTATCCAACGACACTACTCCCCTCTATCGATTCAGCATGGAGCTCAAGACAAAAGAGAACGGAAGAAACACTATCCTCATCGCAACAACCTACCTCAAATTGGAAGGTGTCTTGAAGCGCATGCAAGGAACCGGAATTGCCATGGTTTACCTCATCAATGATGCAGGCCAAGTGCTGATTCATCCCGACAAACAAACCATCCTCCAACGCACTTCAATGGACGACGTATCGCTCGTACAGGATGCACTAAATTCTAAACTTGGTTTGGAGATGAAGCACTTTGAATGGCAAGGCAAGAAGTGGATTGGTTCGTACCACTCTATTCCTTTTGCTCACGTCACGGTTCTTTCGCAGATACCCGAATCCGAAATCTTCAGAGCCACAAGACAACTCATCAATAAATCCGCACTGCTTGCGCTTTTACTTGTGACATTGACCTTGTTTTTCACGACCCGACTGGCCAAGAGTTTGTCTGAACCCCTTCGAAAACTCGTTACGGCCACGCAAGAAATCAAGCGCTGGAATTTTGACCAAACCATCGCGGTCAAAACGAATGATGAGATTGGCCTCCTTGCCACGTCCTTCAACGACATGGCGTACGAACTCCAACGCCAACGCAAACAAATCGAAGCCCACCAAGCTGACTTAGAACGAAAAGTCAAAGAACGAACCGCGGCCCTCGAAGCCCAAAAGAAGAAAGCCTCCCAAGCTCAGGAAGCGCTCGTGCGTACCACTCGCCTTGCTTCATTAGGCGAAATGGCTGGAATGGCGGCGCACGAAATCCTCAACCCACTGAACAACATCAGCATTCGGATTCAACACATCCAACACGACCTCCTTACTGCTGAAGAGAACGACACTGGGCTTTTTACCGAAATCGTACAGGGCTGGAAGGACGCCTATACCAAAGGCGGATGGACTGCGCTGCAAAGCGATCTCACCAAGAGCGTAAGCGAAGAAACAGGGGATGCTAGTGCCTCTAAGAAAACCCTCTTAGAAGAAGACCTCGAGAACCTTCGAGGCATCTCAGGCGACCTCTCCAAACGCCGCGAAGAAAAGCGTGATGGAATCACCTTTATCTTGGGCGAAATTGGACGGATTACCAAGATGATCAATAACATGCGCTCGATTGCTCGAGTAGGTGGCGTCCGCAAGGCCGTCAACATTCACGAACCGATCGAATCCACCCTTGCGGCAATGGGCGAATTTCTGCAGGCAAGACAGATCCAAGTCGTCAAGAAATTTTCCAACTTTGCCGTTGCGGAAATGACCCTTCAAGCAGATCCCGATGAGCTGGTTCAAGTCTTTTCGAACCTATTCAGAAATGCAGCCCAATCCATGGAAGAAAAAAATCACTTCCCTAAGACGCTAGAGATCGCGACGCAACTTGGTGCTCAGGACAAAAGAATTGAAATTCGCATTCGAGATGAGGGCACTGGCATTCAACCGCAGCACCTGGACAAGATATTCGAAACCGACTTCACCACGAAGACTCTCGAAAAAGGTACCGGCCTTGGGCTTAGTATCTCCAGAAGGTTGGTACGCGCTTTTTCTGGAGAAATCTCCGTTGAAACTACCACTCCAGGCAAAGGCACTACTTTCCTGGTTTGGTTTCCAAGTCCGAATAAGGAATCATAAGCCATGCTCAAAAACAGCACCATCCTCATTGTCGATGATGAACCCGAAGCCATCAAAGGCTATGAGCAGTTTCTCAATCCGGATTCTCACAAAGCCAACCAACGAAAGAGCTCGCGCAGCAAAAGCTCATCCTCTACGGTTACTCCTTCTGGTGGAGAAGATGAATTTCGACTCCTTACAGCAACCAGCGGTGTCGAGGCGCTGAAACTTTTTTTGGAAGAGACAAAAAAGGGAAACAAGATTGCCGCTGGATTTTTTGATGTCAAACTAGGTGCCGGAATCGATGGCCTGGAAGTCATTCGACAGATCAAGGAAGTGGATCACGATATGCTATGTGTCGTCGTCACTGCCTACCAAGACCGATCCGTCGACGATATTGGAAAGTTTTTTGGTGAGGCGTTTCGGGATCGATGGGACTTTTTGAGTAAGCCCTTTACCCAAGGTGAGATCATTCAAAAAGCCCGTCAAATGGTTTCTTCCTGGAATCGAAAGAAGCAACTCGAAGCAACTCAATCGCAACTCGTCGCCTCTGAGCGACTTGCTGCCGTTGGACAAATTGCCCGCGGAGTGGGCCACGAGTTCGGAAATATTTTACTCCGAATCCTCGGCAAAGCCGATTTAGCCTTGGGCGAAACCGATGTCACCAAGATCAAGGCCCACTTAGAAGTGGTGGTAAAGGCGGCAGAGCGGGCGGGATCGATCGTAAAGAACCTACAAACCTTCTCCAAAACAGAACCCAAG
>CAUJDS010000056.1 GCA_963169695.1 Bdellovibrionota bacterium | reverse complement strand
CAAGACCTTTCTTTTGGCGGGAGATTCTCATAGTGGGGATTTTGGACCACTGTTCAAAGCATACCTTCAGACCTATCACTACAACGGATATCAACTCTCTATTGGAGGCTGTGCCTTCTTAACGAATCAAACAAAAGATATTCATTCTGAGTGTTATCAAGCCAAAGAAGTAGTAGCCCAAGTGATTCAAAAGATACCGAATCTTAATTGGATTCTAATTGGAAACTATTATGGACATACGGAAAATTTATCCACTAAAGAAAGAAGTTTCGTCCTCCAGTCTTTCGTTTCTTGGATCAAAACAATACTGAAATTGGGCGTCCATATTCATTTTTTCTCGCCACGATTCGAACTGTCTCGCAATCCAGCACAGGCCGCCTTTCTTGGAATCCTTGACCTCGTCAACGTCTCTATTTCCGTCCAAAACTCTTCAGAATGGAACCAAGCGATTGCATCTCTCGAATTGGATCCTAGCTTTAGTGTCTTTGATCAGAACAAAGCTCTCCTACAATTGGACTGCGGAC
Organism: Bdellovibrionota bacterium; assembly: GCA_963169695.1. Taxonomy (GTDB): domain Bacteria; phylum Bdellovibrionota; class UBA1018; order UBA1018; family CAUJDS01; genus CAUJDS01. Next base: position 22,681 of record CAUJDS010000056.1, on the reverse strand, counting down.
GGCGGGAATGCTTCAGTGGTCATACCCCACAAGGGATACCCATCTATCGAGACTCGAATCACCTTACTCGTTGGGGCGCGGAGCAAGTATTCCAAGCATTTGCAAAGCAACTTCCTCACGCTACACCCAGTCAATAGAAAGCAGCTCGGGTCTTTGCTCCCCACGCCTGAGAAAGCGAGAGTGGTTTGGGAATAGGCTCAAAGCCTACTGGGACATGAAGCCCTCTCGGACTCCACAAGAAGAGGAGTGAATGGCAGTTCCAGGTGGGTGCCACTTTCTCAAGCTCTCCCGAGCTGCTCTCGAGCAACCTAGGTAGCAGGGAAGGTGCCATGCAATGGCAGGACAGTGGCCTAACGTTTCAAGGACTTAGCGAGTTAGCAAGGGAGATGGTGCCATCCTGTTTGGGGCCAGACTGAACCATGCTGTAAGACTTTCAGGACTGCGCTAAACTTTCAGCGCCATACCCGGATAAATGCGACTGTGTTGCAATTGGTTTACTCGCATGATGGCTTGTATAGAAACACCAAAGCGTTTTGCAATATCATGCAAGTTATCTCCGCGCCGAACGCGGTAGACCTTCTTCCGTGCCTGAGCCTTTGCTCGCGTACTGACTTTGGTCGCCTTCCGCACGTTTCTTTCAGGATGAGCCATGACGACATGGATAGATCGCTTTCCACCAAGCTTAGCTAGGAGGTCCTCGGACTTCTTCATAGCAACCAAGTGCTTCTCTGGTACCCAAACGTCATAGCGTTTTCCCAATCGGTAAGGGGCTCTCCCTAATTTCAAGTGTGGGTTGGCTTCTTTGAGATCGTCTAGAGGCACTCCCGAAACCAGCGCGATGTCTCTGAGCTGCGCACCCGCCGGTACCGCAATCGCCTTTAAATCCGGAACGGCTTCGACCGCTTCATTCTTGAATCCAAATCGATTCGGATTCCTACCAATAATGACTGCAGCCAGAAACTTTGGAACATAATTCATGGTCTCGCGAGGAAGGACGCCGGCGGCAACAATCTTCCAAAAATCCCTTGTTTTGGCCTTTAATACGGCACGGTCTACCCGACGTGGTCCGGCATTATACGCCGCGAGTGCCAAGTACCACGAACCAAAGTCCTCATGGAGGTCTTTTAAGTGTGCCGCTGCCGCGCGAGTTGCCCGAATAGGATCACGACGATCATCGATCTCATCAGTAACCTTGAGCCCATAAAGCTTCCCCGTGGCTTGCATGAATTGCCACATTCCGGTTGCACGTGCACGCGAGCGGGCATGAAACTGAAATCCGCTCTCAATCATCGCTAGATAAAAAAGCTCTTTTGGCACGCCGTACTCCGCCAACGTCGACTCAATCATGCCTCGATAGGAATTGCCTCGAGCAAGAAATCGCTCAAAACGGTCTCTGTCCCGAACCGTAAAAAAGTGAATCCACTTCAGTACCCCGCGATTGATCTCCACGGGCATGGCATAGCCTTTACGCTTTCGAAAACGCTCCGCAACCGCATTGAAATTGGCATCACGTTTCAGCATCGTCTGAAGGGCTTTTTCATCGAAATCCTCTTGAGAGAGGGAGGTGGATTTTTCTTCCTCATTGTCCAGGTGATCATGGAAGGTATCGTTTTGAAGCGCTTCTTCGATCAGACCCTGAGAGTCGGAAGTCCATTTTTCAAAGGACGCCTCGTCCTTTGCGGGGACCACGACCGGAGTCACCTCCTCTTCCTTTTTGGCTTCGGGCGCACTCGCACAACCAGTTAACTGAAACACGAGATACGCTGAGCTGAGTAAAGAAAGGGCACTTTTCATGAAGAATCTCTCCTAACGAAAGGTAAGTGTCTCAACCTAACCCCCGTTCCAACAAGTCCGGTAGAATTTTCCGATTGAAAGATGTCGCTTAGTTTTATATTCACCTAACGAACTTCATCGCAAGTTATTTTGACTCGTTTGGTCATTTTTGCGTTTTTGAAGTGATAAGGAGTCCCCTACCATGGCTAATATTCGTTCGGCTGCCAAAGCCTCCCGCCAAGCTGATAAGCGTCAAGATCGCAACCGTGCTGCCAAGACTAAGATCAAGGGCCACGTAAAGTCTGTATTAGATGCCATTGCTACTAATGACGCAGACAAGGTCCGAACCGCCTTCAAAACTGCTACCAAAGAGCTTTATAAAGCTGCTTCTAGCAAGGTCATTCCCCAGAATCGCGCAGCTCGTAAGGTTAGCCGCCTTGCGCTCCGCATTGGAAAGACTGTCCCAGCTGCCCTTCAAGCCTCTTCTTCAAAAGCTTAGAGCTGCGTCTTTTAGAAAATACCTAGGCAGTCGCCTAGCCACCTTACCACGCGCGACTTCTCGATCGTCTCTCGGCTCTCGCTTGTTGCCTGTACAAGAGCGTCGAGAACAATTGCTTGATCCGTCAGCGCTAGTGGCAATCCACCGTTCATGAGCTTGATGACTTTTTGATAGGATTCGATAGACCAGTTCAAGGTCCCTTTGAGATGTGCCCATCTTTTCTTCAAGTCCTCCATTTTAGAGGGATCTGGGTTCCAAGGCTGGGCCATCAGCTGAGCGAGAAGGTCATACTCCAAACGCTGAATCTGAATCAGCGCGGTATCCTGGACCTGCTTCAATACGGCTATTTGAGCTCTCTTAAAATATTTTCGGACCTCTTTGCCGCCCTGACGTTGATCCAAATACCGAAGCCCATATTGAAAACTCCGATGAAGGTTTTCAAAGCGCCTTCGAAAAGTTTCTCGCTGCAATCGAATCCCCCACAGCAAGTTATTGAAGCCGCGTAAGGACCTGGCATCCACAGGTAGTGCTCGCGCACTAAACTCAAGCGCAGGTCTTTCGGGAAGAAAGTACCTTCGCAAAGTACTCACATAGCGACTGAGCGCACTTCCAACCGCAGCATCCATGATGCTCCGCGCACGCTGAATCCCAGCATGGTTGGTGAGGCGGCCTCGAATAGACTCCAGGGTATCGCTTCGATACAAAGTAAGAAGCGAACTTGTGGATGAATTGTCCATAAACATCTTCAACCCAGCTTCCGGAATCAGTTCCGGAAATTGCTGAGCAATGGTCTGACCTATGATTCCTAGCTTCAGCGAAAGTACTGCGCGGTAGCGAGGCTGGGTCCAATCGGTCGAAGCGTAAGGATATCCACCCATGATAAGATCAAGAGTCGTCTTCCAAAACATCGGATCTTCAAGCATGCCCCGACGGTGTGCCTGGACGATTAAGAAAGTGTAAGTCGCCGTATTAGCCAAGAGCCGAAGCTGATCGGCGTGCAGCTCCTTTTTAAAGGAACTTGCCAATGCTTGGGCTTCCGCAACGAATGCTCGCTCGTCGGCTGAAAACCCCTCCGCTACTGCGTCACTCACCTCTCCTAAATGAAGGGTTCTAAAATAGCGCGCACCGGTGAAGAGCTGAAGCCGCAAGAGCGCTTCTGAATCGGAAGAACAGGCTACAAAAAGGAGCCGAGCAAAAAGCTCTTGATTGTCACCCGCCTTTGCTTTGAGGGCTTTCATCCATTCAGGATTTTGTAAAATAGTGCCAAGTTCATTGATCGATAAATTCATATCGTACCAACGAGTCTTCTTATCGAACCAACGCCGCACCCTCAGCGGTACCCAAGCAGGAAACTGACTACGAACAATCTGCAAGGGTAGAAAACCATCACCAACTCCCCACGCACCTTGGACCTCATAGCTTGCGACCACTCGTTCGGGATTTCCACGCATTTGTCGGTTTCTGAAATCTATCATCTTTCGATAGAGTTCGAGATCTCCCGATGGCCGAGTAGGATCGGCTAGGTTGGCTTTTGTCCGGCGCTCTTTCTTAATCATGTAGGCAAGATAAAGCGGAATGGAAACAAACTCCTGATGAATAAAGGGTGCAAATAGAAGCCCCGTTTTGCCACCGATGGCATAAGCCATGCTCGGTACAAGTACCCACTCTACCAACTCCAGCGCCGCAAAAATCCCAGCAAATCCTATCCCGTATTTTAGAATGGCTTTGCCATACGTTTCGTTCGCTTTTTTTATGGAGGCCTTTAAGAATTGCTTAATATCGACTACAGACTTCACACCATTCAATGCCGAAACCAAGACCCCAATCACCAAACTCTTGTCTTTCGATGTTTTAACTACATTTTTGCTATATCGCACGAGTTCGATCGACGCGCGCTCAAGTTCCCGGCTCTCCTTATCGTTTAAGCTCACCTGGTTCATTCGATCAAAGAACTGAGCGAGATAATCTGCTAATGCATTTTCATGATAGATCAATCGGCTCAGTTCGGTATCCTCGAGGTAATAGCCATTTTGAGTAATGGTCCGATAAACCGATGGCTGTAGCGAGAGGTACACCTCATTGGGATCGCTTCCTGCCTCAAAAGCCTTACGCACGGAACTACTGCTAATCGGGAAAGATGGTTTCTCAAGAAAAAGAACTTGCGTCCCTTCACCGCTCTTAGGCCAATAGCGATGCATGCGCTCGCGAGGCTCAAAGCGATGCTCAAGATTCTGACCGTAGTCTCCCAAAACCTTATCTAAGGGGCGGTCTTCACCCCCGAATTCAAATTCACTCCCTTCGCGATTCACGACTACCCAGTTAGCACCCTCAAGAAGATCATGCCAATTTTCGGTCCAACTCTGAATAGAAGAGAAACTGTCGGCTCCCGAAACCCAATAGACATTTTTGGGCGAACCCAACTCTCTCCCAAGGGACTGAATGCTAGCCAGCGCGTTGGTCACAATCCCTTGTCGGATCTCACTGTCGTCGGCGCGCAATTCATAAATCTGAGAACCCGGGCCGAACCACTTCACCCTTCCCGGTGCCACAACAAAAAAGCCACTGTATTCAAGGGCAAGAAGGTCTAAGACCTCATAGAAATGCTCAACTGCCACTTGGGTCAGGCGCAATGAAACCTCCGCAGGTGCTGCGCCCTTTTTGTAAGGCACGGCCACTCGCATTCGGCCCTTTTGTATGCCGAGCCTATACATGGCCAGTGCGACAATGGATGCATGTTCGATCGTAGGAGGGCTGAAGCTTCCACCAAGAATCACTTCGGCATTAGGTCTAGGATGGGGAAGCGCTGAGGCTACGGGTTGAGCGTGCGAATCAGGAGGAACGGAAAGCAGCCCGAAAAGAACACCAAAACAACAACAATTGCACAATTTTTGAAACATCGAACTTCGGATCTAGACGACCCTAGTCTAAAAATCCAGGCCTATCTTTACAGCAATTTATCGATAGGGGGGGCATCGTCGACCTCCGAACGACTACCCTTTTTGAATATCACTTAAGGTGCAAAGCGATAAAAATCTGAGGCCCATATTTTGGTAACGTTCAGCAGCTCCCTGCTCTCGGTCAACCACCGTCATTACCGCTACGGGATGAAATCCTTCGGCGCGAATATGTTCAATAGCTTGTAGCGAAGAACCTCCCGTGGTGACCACATCTTCCAAGACAAGGACCTTTGCTCCGACAGGAAGATTTTGTTTTCCCTCGAGGTATTCATGGGTGCCATGCTTTTTGGAATCCTTACGAACAAGGTAAGCTGGCCAAAAAACTCCCCTTCGAAAGGCCTCCAAAGAAAGCGCTGTCGCTATCGGGTCAGCACCGAGCGTAGGACCTCCTACGGCGTCAATACCCAGGCCAGAAGCCTCGATTTTTTCAAAGGCATGGTAGGCAATTGCGGCAATCCCTTCGGGATGCAGGGTTGTTGCTTTGAGGTCTACATAAAAGGAGGACTTTTGCCCTGATGCGAGTGTGAAGTCACCTTCGCGATAACTAAGTTTGCGAATCAAACGGACGAGTTCTCGGTGATCCATTTTTTGACGTCCCTCATAACGGATGCGCGGTCTTTTTCGTTTAGCATTTCATGGTGCATTCCACGGTAGATGCGAAGGTGCTTTTTGGGGGCTGAAAAATGCTTCTCAAATGCTTGAACCGCTTCGGTATTTCCAATTTGATCATCGCCCGCCAACAGAAACTGCACAGGAACCTTAGAAACTTTGGAATGCAACTTCGCGTCTTCAATGGTTCTTAAGAAATCAGAATACCACCTAGCACTCAATTTTTTGATCATGAGCCGATCCTGCTTCACCGCTGCCGCCACGCCTGGGTCGTGACTCAAGAGGCTGGGATCAACTTCATAGGGAACTTGAAAAGATCCCCATGCTCGATCGAGAAAACTACCCAAGGTACGTTTCCAAAGAGGCGCTTCCGCTTTGAAACCAAGTGCTGGGCTCGTCAAAGTCGCCGACTTGACTCCAATCTCCTTCTCTTCTGTCACCAATCGGAGTCCTATAAGACCCCCCATGCTATGTCCAAGGAGGTGCATTTCCAGTCCGCACTCTTGCTGAGTCATCGTAAGTATCCGCCTCACATCGTCTACATACTGCGAAAATCGCTCAACATGACCACGCGTCCCTCCCGAACGACCGTGTCCACGAAGGTCAATCCCCGTGACGATATCGACAGCATCACCCAGTGCCGCTGGAAGGTGAAGGTAGCGAAGCATATGCTCTTGAATCCCATGAATCACAAAAAGAGCTCTTCCTGTTTTGGGCTTTGAACGCACCCAAAGGGTCTGAAATAAATGTGGTGCTCCAGGAGCTTCGCCTGGATGGGTACGGCCCAGCGCAATCCAATCACTGGGCAATGGCTCAAAGCCTTTTGGCTGAAGGGCTCCCTTCACGTCAAGAGGCGATGAAAGCTTGAATCGACTTTCGAGCATTGGAATCGAGTTCATCAAATCGAAAACTAAATCCTAGTCCATCTTCAAGAACCCGAACGATCTCGCCTTCGGCAACAAAGGGGCTTAATTCCTTTGCATCGCTCGGACTCACGTTTAACCGAATACGAGCTCCCACATTACCAGGAATTCGATCAGTCAGCACTTGCATGCCGCCGACACTTATATCACGGCAAATACCGATCACCATGGTTTCTTCATTACTGACAAAGATTCGAGCCACGAGCGGACGCCGCGAGGCAGTGCGTTGATTTTTATTCTTCTCCTGCGCCGGAGCTTTTTTTACCGACTTTTTAAAGGGCTCGATTTCTGAGATCGCGGCCCAGCCTTTCATGCCATCTTGCCAAATCTGAGCATCCCCAACGACGCGCTCCAAATCGACCAACCGCTGCACCTCTTCCGTGCTGAAAGGCCCTTTCTGAACTTGATCCACGTAAAGATACCAATTGTCGCGCTGAACCTTCTTTACGGCAGCTTTTCTTATTTCTGGGCTCTGCTTGGCGGGTGGGACTTCCGTCTCGGGTGCCTGTGGCGAGAGTTCGCTGAAAGGTCTCATCTCGCAAATGCGCTTCCAGTCTTTCATCCCCTTCTTGCAGGCAAAATGAGCCATCGTCACTTCTTGCTTTTGTATCATCTCGTAGAGTTCACTCGCCGAGAAGGGGCCGAGACTCTTTTTCCCTAGAGCAAGAAACCACTCCGAATCATCGCTATCAAATAGATGTTTCTTGGTACTTTCCATGAATCACTCCTAGTTGCGGACCGATCGAAATTTAAACGGATAATTGACCTGTACGACTCCGCCTCCGCGTGGAACCGGAAAGGCTATCCGTCGAATCACATCCAGGATGCAGCCCTCAGCGTTTGCATTACCAAGCGAACTCGAGAGTATCCCCGCTTGAGTAACTCGCCCGCTAGAACCAATGACGAAAGTAGTGCTCACGCGCCCAGATAGGTCCGGCGTTTCCGCGTTGATTTCGCGCTCATAACAAAGCCTAAATTCATCGCGATGCGCGAGAAGGGCTGCTTCCACTGCAGATTTGTCAATCGCACCCAGCATGACCGTTTCATCTCCACCGCCCGTATTGATGACGACACGTCCTTTGCCACCAATGATGCTTCCACCCTTACCCGCAGCACCGAGTCCGGTGCCAACTCTCCCGCCGCCTTTGCCGTGATTGCTGAGGCCAGCGAGGTCCTCGGCGCTTCCACCGCCACCTGATCCCTTACCCGAGAGTGCAAGACCCTGATTTCCTTCGGTGTTGAAAACACCAAATCCACGCACCTTCTCACCGCCTTTGCTTAAGCCGGCCGATGCGCCTCCGAGCAAATTCTGAATCTGGGATCCTACCCCTTCTAACATTCCAATATTGCCGGCACCCTGAACTTGGCTTTTAACCGAACCCACTCCGCCTGACTGTGCTGAAGGTCCGGGACGAGTGGCCTTATTTTGTGGCGTGTCGCTCTTTGGTGCATGCGGAGCGCCGCGTTTTCCTTCCGTCCCTTTTGCGCGCTCCCCAGCTCCTTCATTTCCTTGATTTTGCTTAGGCAAAGGCTGGCTCTTGGGCTTACTTGGAGTTGCTGGTCCGGGACGCTTTTGCGCTACCTTCGGAACACTCGGTGCTTTCTTTTCTGGCTCTAAGGTAAGTTCTTTTGGAATCTCCTTGAGTGGAGGCTTTTCGGAAGGCTTGATGTCCAACGTAATTTTCTTGGGTTTTGGAGGAACGGGCTCTTTCTTTGGTTGAGGTTTTTCTTTCTTCTCAACCTTTTCAAGTGGCTTAGGTTCTGGCTTCACCATCGATGTAAATTTTTCGGGTTGGTAAAGAATCGTGGCAATCCGCTCGGGAAGCTCTTCCATTTCGACCATCTGGGACCCTTCCATTCGAATCAAGGCCCAGAGAAGCAATGCCATAAACAAAAGCGAGGCACCTAAGGTCCTTCGGAAGGCTGGATCTTTCTCTACGACTCGCCTACGCTTCAATCGCGGAGGCGCGGCAGTAAAGGACAAATAGAAGTCTACTTCTCCGACAGAAACTTTTGCAAAATCATCCACCCCGAATTCGACGGTCGAAGAGAGATCTTGGAGCTTTCGCAATTGCCCCTTTGATTGCACGACTCCCGTCATTTTTGCGTGATGATGAAGAACGAATCTTCCTTGAGTAAACTCAATGAGCCTCTCGGCACGAGGACCTAGGACGGGTGGAATTCCAAAGTCGCAACTCCGTTGGGGTCCAATAGTAACGCTAGATCGATCGACAAAATGTTCGATGTCCAAAATAGATCCATGCCAGCTCATGACGACTTCCACCGCTCGCTTTGCAGAAGGTCGGTAGTCAAAAATTTCGTTTACTTCGCGCATCGATTCAAGAACCAGCGGAGCGAGATCTTCTTGAGGATCCCCATAGAGGTTCTCGCCGCCCGATTTCCAAATCTTCTCAGGGATAGCGCCTTGCTTTTCTTTCTCAAATCCAATCGACAGCTGCGTCGAACCCAGTGCAATGGAGTCTCCGGGTTTTATTGAACTGGTGATGGTTCGCTTGCCGTTGACAAAAACTCCCGTGTCGCTGGCAATGTCGTATAGGGTCAGTTCTGAAGTCTCTGGGTCACGCTCCAACACTGCATGAATCGGAGCAATGCCTTCACCAACCACTCGGACGTCCGCCGAAACCACAGATCCCAAGACGATTCGTCTCTTTTCGAATCGAAAAGAACGATCTCCAACTTTGATGACAATGAGGTCGGCTTTTGCGATTTGGTTTTTGCTTTTATCTTTTTCCATAGAGCCCCTACTCCCTGGGTATTATTTGGAATAAACGACGTCACGAAGCATTTCACGATGAAAATCAGGCCTTCGCTTTACAAGAGAGTCAAACTTCTCTTCAGGACGATACTTAAAATAGAATTCCGCGGGATTCTGAAGCACACCTTCAATGTCCGCCCCTTCAAAGTCCAAACGAGATTTGCTAGGGTAAATAATGCGTGGTTTCTTCTTATATCGAACTGGCTCTTCGGCTCGTGCCTGCTGGGTCCACAAAAAGCCCAAAATAAAAGCTCCGCCTGCAATGGCACTCAAGATCAGCACAAAAAGCCCAACTCTCAGGGTTGGTACTACTGTTTGAATCTCTTTTTCCATAATTCACAAACCTCTTTTAAGGATCCCATAGCCTGAATTTCTTTCGAGGACAGCCCTTCCTCCGAAAGATCTCCCAAATGATCGAGGCAATCTTCCATACTGGAACGCTTTCCTTGTGCCCAATCCCAGACGGCCCGAGAAAACTTTTCTGAAAACACATTCGCATTTCCGGGCAAATCTTCGGACAATTTCCATGACTTTTGGTATTCCGCAAGATGGTACTGCCCGAGTTGAGCGACAGCTAATCCTTCAAGAATCACTCGATTCTTAGCTTCAGACAGTGCGTGCTCCCAGGAGTTTTGAGCAATTCGAAAGAGTTGAAAGTAATTATAGAGTGCACCTAAATTGGCATGAGCTTCCCACGAGGACGTCGACAGCTTCGACGCTAGCTCCCATTGATCACGCGCTTGGGCTGCTCGCACCCAATCCGTTGGATCTTCCTCGAAAGAAACCAATGCCGAATTGGTTAGGGCGTCGTAGTGGCGGGGCTCTAGTGTCAGAGCTCTCTGAAACGCCAATAGCGCCAAGCCCTTCTGTCCCGAGGTTCTCAATAGGCTTCCATAGGCTACCCAAGCATCTGCCTGAAGCGGATTTCGAATGAGTTTCTCTCTCACAGCCTCGAGCACTTCCCCCTTAGTGGAAGCAGGTCGAAACGCGTGCAGCGATCCTTGAGCTGGAGCAACGAGGGTATCTCGCTCCATGGCGATGCGCTTGACGGTTTCACCCAAAGTTGGAACCAAAGCATGTTCTTTCAGAGCCAACTCATAGGCTCGCCTAAAGGTCTCCAGTGCCTTTTTCTTTAAAGGATTGGCCACCGCATTGAGTGTACTTCTGAACTTCTTGAGATCGGTGTCCGATGCACCAGAATTGGGCTCAATCCCTTCAACTTCTAGTGCAAAGTTCATCGTCCATTGCGCCAGCTTGCCAAGCGATGCAACACCCCAGGGACCGCCTGCTTCTCCGGCTTTTCTGTAGACTTCGGTTAGGCGCTCAAAGAACTTCAACCGCTGTGCCAACCCTCGTTGCAGGGCCGCTTCCGGCAGTCGCAGGGGTTGAAACACCTGCTCTTCTTCCATAAGGCGAGCAAGCTGATACCGCGAGTATCCGACATAGGGTGAGCGAAGCTTACCCCTTACCTCGGTTCGGAAGGCAGCTTGGTCAAAGACTTTCTTTGCAGCGAGTGTATCCCGCTGTTCTAAATAAATGTCGCCAGCTCGAGCAAAGCACTCTGTTGAGAGCGGAACAGGCGCCTTTTGGCAGCGCGCCAACCACTGCAGTGCCAGGCCAGATTGACCTGTGGCCAAAGCGTCTTTCGCCAGTTCAACCATCAATCCCCAAGCGAGGGAATCCCTGGGATAAATTTTTTGAAAAGCTGCTTGGTAGTCAATTTTGCTCTGAAGATCACCAAGCGCGTCTTTGATTCGAATGGCTGTAACCAACGACTTGGAGTCATTTCCTTTCATTCCGAGATACCGAAAGAGGCTAGCCGATCGTTGAAATTCACCAAGGATCAAAAACTGTGTCGCAACGGAACGTACTGCAAGGATGGCTTCGGAGTTCTTTGGAAAGCGCTTCTCCCAGCCAAGGACCATGCGTTCTGCATCTTCAAAGTCCCGCGCCTTCATAAAGGATTCTAAGGCGTTACGATAGGCTGTTTGCGCCTGCTTTGGATCTTTAGAATCCTGCGCGAAATTCTCATAGGCTGCCGCAGCTTTATCAAATCGCTTTTCTGATTCGTAAACCGCAATGGAGCCGATTCTCAGATTGCGCTTTATTTCCGAAAGCCGCGCATTCAACTGCCCCTTACCGATCGTGCGATCCATCGCCAAAAGAGGTTGATTGGACTCCAGCTCGATGACCAATTCACGCAGCTGATTAGACTTTTCTAAATACGCATCCGATTCGCTCTTCTTAACATCCGGCAGCTCATCTTCTCGAATTTGCAAAAGAAGCTTTGCGGCAGTCACCCCTTGGAGGCTATTGGGATAATTTTTTAGTAAGCGATGTGCCCGATCATAGGCTTCCTTGCGAGACTCTGAATAGCCTGCAAGTACCTGGGCCGCGCGCAAACTTGATTCTCGCGACTCCCGCGAATCCACCAAAACTTTTGCTAACTCATCCGAAGCACGTACAAACTTTTTTTCCAACTCGGAAGGCTCAGCACGAGGTCCGTCTGTTTTGTGGGCTTTATGAATAGAGTCCCAAAGGCTGTCGACCCAAAGAGCACCGGCCTCTTTGGAATATCGTGGATCCTCGCTCGCAAGCACCTCTTCATAAAGTTTGGCAGAGCGATCAGAATTTCCAAGCTGCAACTCGACTTCAGCCAAGTACATCTTGATCTCGGTGGCCTCTTTCCGATCCTGCTCGGCAAATCGACTGAGATAGGGTTCATAAAAAGTCTTGGCAATTCGTAGGGCATTTTCCTTCTTGGTCTTGCGAAAAGCCTCGTGATTAAGGGTGGCCGTTTTGCGCACCAAATTCTTTAGTTGCCGGTAGGACTGCTCTACGGCTTCTGACCCTGAAGTTCGAAGTTCAAGTTTTTGAAGCCTAGCGAGTGCTTTATCGTATTTCCCTTCCTTTAGCGCAAATTCAATAAGCTTAACCGAAACGATAAAAGCCTCATCGTCCTCGGGATGTGTTCGGAGGATCGTCTCATACACTTCAATGGCTTTTGCAGTCTTAGCATTTCGCTCGTACTGCTCGCCAAGCTTGCGCAAGGTTGCAACAAAGTATTTGCTGTCTCCCGCAACTTCTTCAAAATATGCCAAAGCATCCTTCACTCGACCCGTCTCGGTTAGAAATATCGCAAGTGCCTGTAAGGATTCTTCGTAAATAGAAACAAGTCGATCTTTCTGATTTTTGGACTCAACCACTGATCGCTTCATGGTATCTACCGCTCGATCATATTGCTTGATCCGATAGTAAGCCCAAGAGAGTCGATAGAGCACTTCCGGTAAGATCCCGATTTCTTTCAACCGCTTTTCGGAATGCAGAGCTGCTTCGTAATATCGAACAGCGTCTCGAAAACGATTCTTTGCGTAAGCTGCATTACCAAATTCACGATAGCCTTCGACCGCAAATGCGCTTTGTGGGTAGTTTTTGATGAGCAGCTGATAGTAATATTGAGATTTCTTGGTCTGACCTAGCTCTTCGTAGTTGAAGGCCATAAAGTAGTACACGCGGTCCATCTGTCCATAGGGAATGCGCAGACGTTTAAGTTCTTCGCAAGCCGCGATGCCTTTTTTCAAAAAAACGTGGGACTGATCCCGATTGATTCCTTGAGTGGCTCGCCCTGATTTCAACCTTGCCTCGTGCACGCGCCCTTCCAATAAGAAGGTGGCGTGATAGCCCTCGAGATAACTCTCGGCCAATCGAAAATAGAGTTCTGCTTTTCGATTCTTTGGAATACGGCGACCCAAAGTTATGCGAATCTGATTGACCTCGGCTTCACGGAGTTCGCGAATCTGCTTCTCGCGGTCTGATTCAATCGATCTCAGCTCTTGAATGGGGTAGGCCCATGCCTGTCCCATCATAGAAACCAGCGCAAAAATTCCTAGCACCCTTGTAAGCGAACCTTTAAACACCATTCTTACTTCCGCATGCGGATTCTAGTCCGAAGACGTAGTCTCCGATTTCATCATTCCAAAACTCACCATTAAAGGACCAGTAGTATTGATGATCGCGGCGCTGTGGATGAACATTGCCTCTCCCACGCTCGGCCAATGGGGTGCGATTGAAGGCAAGGCGCTCCTTGGAGCGACTAAGCATTTCCAGCTTGATGTAAGACATCTTGTCAAAATCCGAAAGAATCTTGCCATGGTAATCAAGAAGGCTGTTTTTTACAAAAAACCCACCAAGCAATCGGATGGTTTTGCGACGCCAATTAAGCACAACATTGAGAAATCCTGGGAATCCTTCATTCTGGGCATGACTAACGCCTTTATGAAAAGAATCAAACTGACGAATTCTGGCACGCTCAGAACCAAGATCTCGTTCGGACTGCACCAACCCCTGAAAATAGGGTGATCGCACAAAGCGATTGAGAACTCGGTGAAACGGGTTGTCTGAGTGCAACCGATCTGACAACGCTCGCTTGCCAGACTCATAAAAAGCTAGGGGATCGTGCTGATTGCCTTCGACATATTTCTTAATTCGAATGCCTACATTGGCATATTGCGCATTGAAGTCATTGATGGCGCCGTTGGCGTCGTCATAGAGACAGAGCATCATATAGGTTTGTGCACGAAGGACATCAACTTCCGGGTTGAATACAAACTCAAGCCCTGGGCTTTTGTAAGATACCAATCGTCCCAACGTACGATTGTAATTCTTCATCGCAAAAGACGCCCATCCCGCCTCAAAAAGAATGTCCGTCCAAACAAAGGTATCCTTGGCTATCAAATCATAGGCGCGATCCGACTCCTCAAATTGTCCCTGTTCATAAAGAACGCGGGCACGACCTGCAATACATCGAGCAGTAAGATCCTCTGAATCAGCCCGGCGCTGCTTGATCCAACCATCCGAGTGATACGTACGAGGCGAGTCCAATCCACTTAGCAAGGAACCAGCTTTAGCTTCGCATCGCTCATAGGCTCGCAGTGCTTCAGCCGTGCGACCGCTCAGCGCGTAGGCCGTTGCCAAGAGCTGTAGGGCATAGGGATAGAGCGAACTTCCTGAAGCCACATCACCCAATAAAGCAGTTGCTCTTTTGAGATCACCTCGAAGGATTGCATCTTTGCCTTGCGCGTAATAAAAGGCGCTTAGGTTTTTCAGGTCATAGTCTTGTGCCTTGGTATGCCGAACCAAATACTTCCTAAGCAAGTCGGGGCCAACGGCAAAGAGAAGCTCTTCCGTGCCTGTCAGTACTCGCCGAATTTCTACCGGAGTCCCAACTTGAAGCGTACGGATAAAGAAATAAGTCGCACTATGATGCAGACCGGACTTCATGAGAGAAAGCGCAATCCATGAATACGCCGACGCTTGAATCCGCGGATTGCCATCTGTGGCACTGAAAGCAAATCGTGCTGCTTTGAAGTACTGTCCCTGTCGATAGAGATCAACTGCCGTTTGTAATTCATCCTTGGGAGCGGCTGCCTCCGAAAAAGAACCCCATCCTAGGAGAAACACAAGGATCATGAATTTCAAAGCTTCAGCCCTGCCCCAATGCTGAAATTGAAGTTACTCACGGATGCGCTAGTTTCATTTTTTGAAACAGCCTCTGCCTTATAAATAGCCCCCAACAAATCCAAGCGAATCAGAAAGCTTTCCGAAACATGGAACATTTGCCCCATTCCCAGAAAAAGCCCCAACGGACTCTGTTGGACGTAGGTAGATGATGCTGTCGAGGAACTCCGTGTATCTACGCGAAGGTTGACCTTTCCTAGTCCAATGGAGAAGAACCAATCAAAGTACAATATTTCATTGAAGACATTGATCTTAGAATACCAAGGTACCCACTTAAAATTCACGCCCAACATTCCGGTGACTTCGCGAATATTTGGAAGCGTCGTAGGAGACGCGGCGACAAGATTTTGATAAGTCGAGGTTTCACTATTGAGAAAGTGCGAATAAAAAACTTCAAAGCCCAATTCTTCGGTGAAGTAATAACTCAAGCGCGGATCGATATTGAATGAAGAGCGGTAAGTGCCGTTCAAACCTCTTCCAAAAAGCGCGCTGACCAAAAGGTGTCGCGATTTGCGGTACTTCCGATTTTGAAGGACATAGATTTTTTTGTCCGGATCGAGCCATCGAAAACTGTACTCTCCCTCCGATTCGGAAGAAGCCAATCCTCGCGACGGCCCCGTCCCCTGCTCAACGACTTGATCCACTTCCGGCTCACTGGCTCTCGTCGAAAGCGCGAGCAAGACTCCCACAATAACAAACTGCACCATCTTGTTTTGACGCACTCCCCACTCCTTCGATTTAATGATAACCGTTGTTCTAGTCTCGGGCTATCAAGGAGTTGAGAAAATGATGAACGCTTGGCAGCATTTTAGTGCGAAGTGCCAAAATTCCCCAAAGGTGCCATTCAAAGGTGCAGTGCACCTTTGAATCTTTTTGACCCGAGGCGCGTCATAGTAAGGCCCTCCCCAGGAAGGGAACTCAGCGAGTTGAGCGGTGGGCTTAGGCTTTGATTAAATACATATTATATATGTATTATAACGAATCCGTACTAGAACCTGAAAGGTACCACACCGTCGTACAGTACGACGTGTGCACGATACTCGAAAAGCCCGCAGTTAAGCTAGCTTTTCCGATTGTGACTTAGCTGTGAGTGCAAAATAAAATGCGGGCAATTTTCTTCTTGGCGCATTGAAAAGCAGCTTTATTTTTAACGCTTCGACAGTTGTCCAACCTTTCTCATTAGGTTGCTAAGGCTTCCCACTTTCATTCAGAGCAGAAAATGTTCATCGTGCAGGGAGGATGTCGCTCTTATGAAAGAAACACCATAGAAGCCAAAGGTGCCAGAAAAAGTGAAGCAAAAAACCTGTGTTAAGTTCCTCCTCGTTGAAAGGAACTTTCCAATGTCTCACCTACTTAGTTCTCTCCACGATCAAGCCTTGAAGCTTTCAAGACGGTACCTTGCTTGCGAGAAAGAACTTTTAGAAATCCTTGTGAAGATTGAAGCCAGGAAAGTCTATCTTGAGCAAGGCTACGCAAGTTTGACTGAGTATTCGCATAAGGCTCTCGGACTTTCTCGAGACGTCACCTGGAACCTCGTCACCATTGTCCATAAGTCCAAAGCCATACCGGAGCTTAAGCAAGCAGTGCAATTGGGAGTACTGCCTCTCAGCAAGGCCCGACAGATTGCCCCCCATCTGACGAGAGAAAATTCTGAGAAGTTCATCGCACTTGCTCAGGCCATGCCTAGAGAGAAACTCCAAGAAGCCCTCGCCAAAGAATGTCCTAAGATTCCAAGCGTGGAAGAGCGTGCTCGGGTAATTAACGCGACACAGGCTGAGCTTTCTTTGTGCCTGCCAAAAGAAGTCATGGAAAAAATCCGCCGGGCCCAAGACCGAGTGTCTGAGTCACAGAAGAAGTGGGTTGGCCTAGCAGAGACCTTAGAGCAAGTCGTAGAATTCTATCTTCAACATAAAGATCCAAAAGAAAAAGCCAAGCGCCATGAAGTTCGAAAGGCCAAAGCTCCCGTCTCAGCAAAACAATCTCGTCGTACAGTACGAGAACCTGACGCGGCTGCTAGAAGTCCTGAGTTAAATCTTAGGCTTAAAAATAAGCCTAAGAAAAAAGGCCGAGTCCCTATCCCAGCCGGGATTAAGCACGAGGTGACTATCAAAAATGCACATCAGTGCACCTATCAAGACCCTAGGACCCAGCTTCGATGTGACAAAGAAAGGTTCTTACACATCCATCACAAGCTTCCGGTAGCAATGGGTGGAACCAATGCGCTAGACAATCTCACCTTGCTTTGCAGCGCCCACCATCGTCTGGAGCATTATCAAAGTAGCGGGTAGAATTGTAACGATCGCTGCGCACTTCCACTCCTAAGGGTCCTGTTGGGGCAGCCCCCCCCCTCGCTGCTCCCCTTCCTGTCATCTCGTGCTAACTTCCAAGCTTCAAACCCGCCTTGCTGGGGCTGGGCTTCCGTGCTTCGAATCGCTTGCGGAAGAAGGGGCTTAGGAAAGAACGGAGGGCTGTACGCTGGATCGCCCATAAAAGAATTCATCTTTTTCAATTCTGACGAATTTTTGAACCAAGTACTTTTTGATTTATAAATTGATAGAGAAGTTGATAAGCCTTTTTTCCTGGAGCCTTGTGAGAGGTAGCAAATACGTTATGACCCGCTCCTTCAAGTTCATGGTACTCAAAATTTGGAATGGTATTGGCTAGGTTTACAAGATCCCGCCGATCATCATCCGTGACCTGGGTGTCCCGACTACCTGAAAGCACTAGCACCGGAGTTGCGCCAAAATAGTTCGGAGTATTCCAATCGAGTTTCCGCGTTATTCTAAAAAACCATTCAATCGCATTCCAATTAAGTGATGAGGACGAGCCGCTACTTTTGGCTTCATTAAGGGTTCCCTCCAGCTGAAGTCGGTCTCGAGATCGACCTCCCGGCACGACAGGGCTTACCAGGACCACTCCATCGATCAGGCCTGGGTAACGCCTATTCACTTCTGCGATGAATCTTGGTGATGCGCTTCTCGCGACGACAACGACAGGTAGATTAGGTGTCTCCCGTTTCATCATTGTAAGGTAATCAGCTATCCAATCAATGACGCTTCCTAAGCCAAAAAACTGGGGAACGAGCTTAGGACCAACTCCGTGGCGCATCAAATCGATTGCCTCTGCCCCAAGCTGCACAAAATCGGGATCGCTTCTCACAAAATTGATGGTAGACCCCGACTTTCCCAATTCAGTGGCTCCCAAAACATTGATAACTGAATGCCATGAACTTGAGGAACTGTACGACATTCCAACACCATGAAGAAGCAGCACACGTACTTGGACGCCTTCATGGGTCCGCCCGGACGCTGGAAAAATCCTTAGGGTTTCAAATCCAGATACCACCTCTGCCCTGATATTCTTTGCCTCATCGCTAACGCCCCCGCTATTGTATTTTGAGGCAGCCTGAAATCTTGCGGCTTTTTCTTCCTTGATCGCGACGAAGGCATCCCCGAATGCAATGGCACATTCGAGCGCATTTGCACTCGGCCCCCAGAAGACCTTACCAATGGCCAATATAATAATAATATGGCGAGTAGCACGCTGTCGCACGCTATGCCGCTAACAATGCGGATCAAAATTGTCAATTAAATAAAAGTGGGGGGTAGCTGGAATAGGTACAGGATTGCATCGCCCACCCTTTACCCGTTACTCCCCCTGACATGGCACTCTGACTTTGCAATGACGACAATGATCCCCAGGTTCCGCTTCAGCAGCTTTCTCGTTGAGCACTCGCATGACTTTTGAGTGAAGGTTTTCAACCGTAGCATTGAGTTCCTCCCACGCAGGAAGTGGTACTTCCACTTCGCGCACTTGATCCGGATCAATAACGACAAGGAGCGCGCGCAAAGTCTTGCGGCTTTCGGGCTCCAAGTGACCCAATGCCCAGGCGTAGAGCCAAAGCTGCACTTCATACCGGCGGACCATTGCTTCAGGGGACTTGGCGCTTCGGGTAATCTTGAAATCCAAAACCGTCCACGCGTCCTCCGTCTGAACCACACGATCGATCGCGCCAACGAGGACAGAATTTTCAATTTTGACTTCAAAAGCCAATTCCTTCCAAGAAGGCTTCACCCCAAGCCAAGGAGATTGGTTTGCCCACTCAATCAAAGGATCTGCACGAAACTGATCAGCACCCCATTCTTCTTCCAACGCCCGAAGCTTATCCTCCTCTGCTTCGCCCCAAGCCTCAAGGCAAGCGTGAACTTGCGTCCCCACCTCCGAAAACGGTCGGACCGGCCCGTTGGTCTTTTCAGGACTTGAATCTTCAGCCATTTCAGGAGCACCAAAGACACTCCAAGCGACTTTTCTCTCGCAAAGGGCAGCGTCCATCCATTGCGAAACAGAATGGCGAGATAAATTCCATGAAACTTTTTGCACAGGGACAGGCGTCCAGACCCTAGGGGTTGAATCTAGGTTCCGAATGGATTGCAAAGCCGCTTCCGGCACTGCCGAAAACTCTTCTGAAGTAAGAATGGGGTTTGCCCACTCGATCCATCCACGCCAGTGATCTTCTTGATAAACTTTTTCTGAAAGCTCAGCTAAGTCCTCTTGCTTCAAAAAAGCCAAAACTAGGCGTTCCTTCGCTCGAGTCAACGCCACATAAAAAAGTCGCTTACTCTCTGCCAAATTTTTTCGTCGTTCGAGGTCACGCCATTCTTTTTCAAGAGGGTCCTTCGTATCACGTCCTCCATCTTCGGTACGCTTTCCTAAGTAGGCGCCTCGCTTGCGATCCCAAAACAAAAGCGGCGCATCTCTCGCGCGCATTTTTCCATCAAAATCCACCAATACGACCTGCGGAAATTCAAGGCCCTTCGCCCCATGAATCGTCATGACCTGAAGTTGATTCTGATCGCGAGGGGGCGGGACAGTGCTATCGCGTTCTCCCTTTATTACTCGATGACTCAATTGCGCGACAACTTCTGCAAAACTCAGTCCCTGCAGAGAAAGAGACTCGCATCGATGCCAAAGTCCCAGCACCTGTACCCCCAAATCCTCTTCCACCCAAGGCAATTCAAGGAGCCGCTCCAAAATAGTACCCGGACGAAAATCTTGTGTGCGGAATTCTCTCAATGCTTCTGCGACGGGATGCTGCGACTCAAAGAATGCGACAGACAGATCCTTGCCCAAATAGATCCAATCATCAAGGGTCTCATCCTCAACCTCCACCCATGGAGCTCGAAAAAACGTCAGCGCCGAAAGTCGCTGGGATGGTTGAATCCACCAACGCAAAAGCGCGAGCAACTCCCGAACCCTCGGATCTTCCCAAAACATTCCGCCGCTACCCAATGCCAACGAGATTCCGCGCTTGGAGAGTGCTTGAATCCACTTTTCTCCACCGCGAACGCGTCGAAGCAAGAGTACGTAATCTTGAAGTGACTTCCCTGACTGGACCTCGCGATGAAACCAATCGGCCAGAGCCTCGGGTTCACTGAGATTCAAGCGCAAAACCTGAGCGGTTTCGGACGAATCTCTTCTGGCTTCCAAGGCTTGATAGGTGAGATGAGAGGCTTCAAAAACAGGAGCGCATACTTTGTTTACCAATTGGAGAATTCCGGGTCGAGAACGAAAATTCCAATTTAAATTTACTTGCACTGGAAGTGTCTGGCAAAATTCCTCAAACAGATTAACGTCCGCATCTCGAAATCCATAGATCGACTGCTTGGGATCTCCGACAACAATGAGATTCGAAGCATCGGGTCGGGCAAGTGCAGTGACAATGGCTGCTTGAGTAGGATTGGTATCTTGAAATTCATCCACGAGAATCAGATCTAATTCTTTGTGAAAATGTTGGCGAACGCTTTGCTCTTCGAGAAGACGACGGGCAAAAATTTCTAGGTCATTGAAATCCAGGCCACCGGCTTTCCTCTTGTACCGATCGTAAAGCTCCAACGAATAGGATGCTATGCAATTGAGGGCGTGAGTATCGTGATCCTTCGCCTGCTTCAACCAAGCCTCTGCGCCAAAACCCCTCAGCTCCCGAACCCGTGTCAAAAGGCTTCGCACACTTTCTAAGGACTCTCGCTCAAGTAGGACCGTCAGGGCCGTTTCTACTTCCTGAGGTACACTTTCGTACCAAAGCCGATCCAAGGCGCGCTCCCAAAGAGAGGAAGCCTCGCGTTCATCCAATATTTTTTCTTGCCCGTCACAACCCACCAAGGTGGGCATTTCTTGAATAACTCGACGGCATAGGCCGTGAATCGTAAGTACCCAGTGTTGATGGAGGTCGAGGATTGGCCGAAGTCGATCCTGCAGATCTCGTGTCGATCGCTCAGTAAAGGAGACCGCCGCAATCCTAGCCTTTGGATTTCTTTTGAGGAATGCCTGGACCTTTAAAAGAAGCGTTGTCGTTTTGCCGGAACCGGCACCAGCAACTACGGCGATTCCTTGGTCCCAAGAATCGAGAATTTTTTGCTGACTTGGAGAAAGCTCCATCATGCTTCGGGATGTCGATGCGAGGCTCGAACGACCGTCTTGATATTGCCTCGAACGCTAAAATCCCCCACTACTTCCATTTCCCAAGGATCCAGAAGATTCACAAGATCATTGAGGATGACATTGGTGACGTCCTCATGAAAAACCCCACGATTTCGAAACTGATTGATGTAAAGCTTCAAACTTTTCAATTCCACACACCACTGTTTGGGCTGGTACTTAATAGTAATGGTCGCAAAGTCTGGAAATCCAGACATAGGACAAAGGCAAGTAAACTCCGGACAAGTAAACTCGACCCAGTACCGTCGCACTTGCGTTCGATTTTCAAAACGCTCCAATTGAGACTCGGCAATCATTTTTTGGCCATCGGGTCTCTGGTTACTTAGGGCATCGGAAGGTTTCGACATGAGACCGAATTAACTTAATTTCTCAGATTTTGGAAGGGTCCTCTTTGGTCGGAAAATCAAAGGGTATCGTCACGCGGGAGTATCCTTTGATTTCCTGACAAGCTTTTTGCTTAACCCGTGCCGTGACATCTCGGATTCGGGGGTGAGAACTTGTTACCAATTTTTCGTAGATTTGGTCCTTGCCGATTTCGGCCACCAATACGCTTTGGCGTAAGCCGTGTCGACGATCCACTTTTTCCTTTTGAAAAACCACAAAAACATCCCCTTTGCTGGACAGACATTTTCCAAAAAAACCGCGCGACTCTAGAAGCAGTTGATGCGTGCCGCGATCTCGCACGGAGCCCGGATAAACAAAGCGGGACTGAACTTGACCATCTGCCCGAACAAGATAGACCAGTCTGCGATCGCCACAATCTTTGCACGGACTCGCACTCAAGAGGTAATAGGGCGGAACTCCGTCGTCTTCTGCAGCCATCTGACCCAAAACCTCGAGGTCATAGAAGGGCGTCTTGAGTTCACGCCCATCACCTGAAAAATAGAGCGTCCCATCCTTCACTTCTCGTATAGAAAAAGGCAGGGCCTCTTTGCGAGCAAGGAGCCCTCCCACGGGGGCCTCATTTAAATCAGGGGGAGCCGAATACGCGGGTAGCGTTGACAATATCAAGGCCACGGCTCCTACTAAAAGCTGTTTCAACATGGATAGGCCCTCCGACCCCTAACTTCTAGGGGACTTGCTACAAATTCAAATTTTTTACACCCAAAAAAGCCGAATGGGTTTTAATGAA
>CAUJDS010000055.1 GCA_963169695.1 Bdellovibrionota bacterium | reverse complement strand
AGAAAATAGTCGAGAAAAAGTGAGTGCAGGATCAGCCCTGCCGGAACTTTGGCTCGACCTTGATTTTGGTGCCCTTTCCATTCCATGGAAGTCTTTTGATCAAGGCTTTGAAGGACGACGCGAGGCGGGCCTTCTTTTAGCGTAATACTTGTTTTGGCATAAAGATCGATGCCCATATTGATTGTCGAAGCGCCCGGAAAAAAGAGATAGAGCGGCCAAAGATCAACCGTTCCACCAGCCAAATCCAATCGAACGGGAGTTTTGACCTCGACCGTCCTTAAAGGACGATCAGTGCTCATTCTGGATGTATCCTAGGTATGGAAGTCCTCGGTATTTTTGTGCATAGTCAATGCCATAACCGACCACAAACTCTTCTCCAATATGGAAACCAACGTAATCTACTTCCATCGGAAGCTTAAGTGATTTGGGTTTGAGCAGTAGCGAGCAAGTGCGAAGGGAAGCAGGGTTGCGAGATTTGAGAGAGTTCTTGATATAATTAAGCGTCAGTCCCGAATCCACAATGTCTTCAAAAATGATGACATGCTTGTCTTCAATCGGTTCATTGATGTCGAGGGTGATTTTGACTTCACCGGACGAAACCTTTTCGTTGCCATAACTTGATACACCAAGAAATTCACAGGTCAGTGGAATTTCAAGCTCACGAATCAAATCACAAAAGAAAATAAAACTTCCTTTGAGTACACAGACAGCAGTGACTTCTGTGCCCTGGTAGTCTTGGTTAATTTGTCGAGCCAGCTCTTTGAGTCGAGCCTGGATCTTTACCTCGGGAATGAGGACTTTTGGATCATGGTTGGAGTGAATATTCATTCGTTATCCTCGCTTTCTCTAAACAAACGCATTGTTCAAAATTTCGCCAAACCCGCCACCACCTGGCACAATATAGCTATTGTCATTGAGTCCACGCTCTTCGTCCCAGTGCTTTCCTGGATCTGACTGAAGGACCTTTACAGAAGAAAGTCCGCGATCCAACCGGACGGCATAGATTACGATTCCAGGAATTTCCTTCGTCACTTTCTTGAGGTACTCAGGGGTGACAATGCAATGCATGGCGATTGTTTTCTTTGCAGTTCCTAGTTCCTGATAAAGCTTAGCCGCTTCGACGATCGTACCGCCTGTTGCGCCCATAGGGTCAGGGTAGAGGACCAGTGCTTGTTCAACCGATCCACCGATTTTATGGCCTGAAACCAAACTTCCAGTGGTCTGGTGGCTTTCGTTGGTTTTGCGACTAATCCCAATATGATCTTGTCGAATGAGTGCAGGATCGAGGCAATAATTCAGTTCGTGATAAATAACCTGGGAGGGCAAGGTTCCAGCCCGAGCGAGGTTGACGGTAACTACTTTCTGGCTGCGGTCTAGGACTGGGCCGCGGTAGACCGCTTCCGAGTGAAACTCAGCCATGCGAGTCGGGACAGATGCATCGGTGTAGCTGAATTCATTTCGGAGGACGTGATGTAACATTCCCCGATATATGCGGGTGGTAAGCTCTGAAATCAAAGGTTGAAAGGTCTTGGGAGCGCATAGCTCTGACAGTAGTGACAATAAGTAGGGATCATCCAGAAGATGAACATCCTTACCGTAATAATGGCGCACTTCCCCGAGGGCTTCCATAGAGTTCGAGGTGTACCAGGCGGGAGGGAACTAGACAACAGACATCCCTAAGAAGATGGATACCAGTGCAATTCCGACAGTCAATAGAAGCGCGAGAAACATCCCCATCATTGCCGCAAAGGCTAGGTAAGGAAAAAAACTTATTGCAAAGGCCCGCAGCGTCCCAACGGAGTAGGTTTGTTTGGTAGCGGTGACGAGGAGAATGACGCTCCAAAATGCCGAAAGCGCTCCTCCAACCCAGGGAAGCGCCAATAAGATAGAAGAAGCGGTACAGTAGGTGGCAATATGCATGGCTCGAACTTTGTCAATGGGTCGAGCAGTAAAAATTCGAGCTCCGAGATGCAGAAAAAAGGCCACGGTCCAACAAGTAAAGAGTGTTGTGAAAGGCGTAATAATGACAGACGCCACTCCGGTAATCCACTCCTGGCCGGCATGGGGCATTGTTGAACTGTTTGGAAGCCAACTTTCGGAGAGTGCAGGACCATGCGTGGCCCATCGGCTCTGAATGCGATCGACCAGTCCTTCCATCCAAGCAGATCGCTTGGAGGCTCCATTCCAAAGCAAGAAAAGAGCGGATCCAATCCACTGGGTGACAATCGCAAAGACCAATCCCTTAGTGGATTTTTCGTTCGGGTCTAGGCCTCTAAAAAAGCTCTTCGGTTGAAGGAGTACTTGCCTCAGTGTTCTTAGGTAATTTTGAACGGTGCCTGGAATGGTTGCATTCACGAATTATTTTTTGGCAAGTCTTTCAACGGATCAGCCGCCTTCTCGCCTTCTTTCTTTTTGAAGTCATCTTTCGTCCACGGAAGGAGTGAAGTCAAGTCAGGCAACATCAGGAGGGTCTCTCCGTTTTTGGTGGAGAAATCCTTTCCATAGAGGTGACCCTCGCCTCGCCAAAATTGAAATTTTCGAAGCTCTTGCCCTGTCGCATCCAGAAGGACTAGTTGAATCCCGTTTCCGTTGGGATTGGCCTGTTTTCCAATAAAATCTCTTATCTGCTTTTGTCCAAGTTTCTCAAGAAGTGTGACAACTTTGTTAGAGTCGAGATCGATCAATTCGGGAGCCGTCCAACTTCCATCATTCTTTTTGAGATTGAGGATCACAGCGCCCTTGAAAAGATCCGTGACGCGAATTTCTGAAGTCGCCAACCGCTCATTGGAGCTGAGAAGGCGACTTCGTCTAAAATCCTTAAGGGCTTTGACTAGTGTCGCCTTTTGCTGACCATCAAACTCCCAGAGTCCTCTTGATTCGCTTCCAATTCCAAAATAGCTTGCCGACTTGCCCTGACTTTTTTCAAGAAACCTAAGCTCTACCGTTTTTTCTTTTACCTTCATTGAAAGGAATGCGACCTCTTTCGCGTCTGCGAGGAGCTTTTTGCTATCACTACTCTGATGGTCCTCATAGGCGACGCCCTTTGCATGGAGGTGTCCTACATTGGCCAAAAGGGCTTCAATGCTGTCGGGTTCGCCTGGCAGCTTGTTAGCAAGCCAGTCTTTGTCCTGTCGCTGAAGGTGGATTTGTCCTTCTTTATTTCGGTAGGTGAATTCGCTTACGTCCTGCGAGTTGAAATCAAAAACTTGCTTGTTCCGCCAGTAATTCAAATCGTGAGCAAGAATGCCTTTGATTGTTCCCGCTAGCAGACGGATCTTCAATGAGGGGGATTCTGACGAATTCTGAATCAAGGCAAACTGTCGGTCACCCAAGGGGTGAGGTGCTCCAAGAAAGAGCGTCACTTTTTTTCCGTCGGAAAAACTCAGCTCCAATTTCTTGGTGTCTGATTTGGCCAGGGTTTCGGGATCAAGACGATATTCTGCTAAAAGTCTTTTTTGATTCTCGGGGGTCTCGGTGCTGAGGTCAATCACTTGCTCAGAGGCCAGGTTTTTGAGCGTAGAAAGTAGGGATTCAATATTGCCGAGGTCAGCTTGAGTCACCAAGGGCTTCTTGATCGTCCAGCCGGCCCGTTCTCCAGGCTTGCATCGGGCTTTATCTTGATCCGTGCAGAGGATTTCAAATTGCAACTTCTCTTGGGTCCATTCGATCGCGCTAAGCTGCTTGCCATCCAGTTGAAAAAGAAGCTTTGCCGCTTCTTCTTTTTCTTCCTTTTTTGGAAGGGCAGAAAACTCAAGCCAGTATACCGAAGTACCTAGGACTCCCAAGAGGATTGACAATAGGATGGGAGTTTTCCACTGAGAAGCTTTCATTAGAGGCGCTTCCTTCTGACCCAAACGATGATTCCACCAATAGCCACCGCGAGCGGAATAATCACTATCGCAAGCCACGAGATGATAATGGAGGCTTCTTGACTCATTTCGATTTTGCCTGGGTCATCCGTTTTTTTACGGATAGCGATGAAGGCATCTTCACCGGCTAGCCAAGAAAGCGAATTAATGAAGAGGTCCGAATTGACTCCAAATCGAGAAAATTGATTGTTTCCAAAGTGGGATGTACCAAAGACCACCAACTTCGCCGCAGTACCGGCTTTTTCATCGAGGTTCTTCTCGGCTGACATTGCAACGGTGATGGGACCCTTCTTGTCCTGCCCCTGGTCGAATTTCGCACTACCTTGACCCACCCCTTTGAGGTCTGTTTCAGCCCAACTCGTGGCCATGGTTTTGGCAAGCCACTTCACTTTGACGCCGTTGGTGGCATTAGGAACTTCAGTCAAAGAACGACTGAATGGAAAGTGGCCAAGGTATTTCAGTTGAGCTTGCCCTGGTTGAAAGAAGACACTGGTGATCTTAGAATCCGACGAAAATTCGGCCACCAGAGATAGCGCCACACTTTGGCCCATCATGCGATTCAGAGGATTGGTGTCGATAGTCAAGACATGCGCTACTTCGATATTCCAAGCCTTGAGATAATGGACCAACGAGGGAGATGGCTCAGTGCCCTTGAGATTGACGTCGAGTGCAAAGAAGGCTCTTCCACCTTTTTGTAGGTAAGCATCTAAGGCGTCGATTTCGGGTTTAAAGAATGCAGATTTTGGGCCCAAAACAGCCAGGACTGCACAATCTTCTGGCACGGGCATACTCTGCGCGGCCTTCCATTCCTTGATCTCGTAACCTTCATCTTCCAAAGTTTTTTTGGCCGATGAGTAGCCTTCTGCATCGGCTCCGGCCATGTCACGTTCACCGTGACCAGAACTGGTGCACAGAATTTGCTTTTTGCTTTTCTGAAGATTGATCAATGCATTGGTGAGTGTTTCTTCAGTGGGACTATCGATACGTTTTTCGCGCTCGCCGTATTTGATGACGACGCTATTGGGCGACTTGATGCCAGCTTGCTTGGCACGTTCGAGGTTCCTTTCAATCTGAAGGTATTCCACCGTCAACTTAGGGCTGAGGTCCCTATAGTCCTGGAGCAGTCCTTTGATTTTTTCCAACTCTGCAGGGTCTGAATAGAAGTAGGTAAAGGCAGTGTCCTGGGGCAGTTCTCGAACAATTTTGCGCGTCTGTTCCGAAAAGCTATTGAGCTTGTTCTGGGTCAGGTCCCATTTATAGGGGTGCTTGTAGGACAGGAAGTTGAGGATACCTACGATTCCAAAAACCAGAATCGTCGTCAAAAGCGAGTGTGCGCCCAAGGTAGCCGATCGCTTGGACACCTGAATATTGCTTTCGCGAATGATAAGGCCAGTGACGAGCACCATGACGGTCAAAAATACGTAGCGCGGCCAGTCCATTCCATTGAAAAGCACGCGCGAAAACAGTGCTCCAGCGCCACAGAGAATAAAGACCAGCCAAAGGATCAGCGGCAACTTCTTCTTCATGAAATCAAGACCTCCAGCGATAGGAATCTAGGCTTCTATGTGTAAGGAAAAGCCCAATGAAAATAAATGAAAGATAGAAAACAAAATCCGACGTATCAAAAACGCCGCGAAGGAAATTATTCAGGTGCGTAATAAGGGAAGCGTAGTTCAAAAAGTCCGACCACGCTCCGCCAGCCGAATAAGCCGCCCAACTGATCAGCCAGAAAAACAGGCTGGTCACGATGGTCAAAATACCCGATACAATTTGATTCTCGGTGACCGACGAAAAAAACAAGCCAATGCTCAAGTAGCAACCTGCCATCAGATAAGTCCCTAAGTAGGCACTAAAGATGGGTCCCCAATCAGGATTACTCGCCACACCTAGGATCAAGGGATAGGCCAGCGTCGGAACCAAAAGTGTGGAGAGGAGCAAAAGTCCCGAAAAATATTTTCCCACTACGATTTGCCATTGTTTGAGTGGAGCGGTGAGTAGGAGCTCCATGGTGTGCATTTTCTTTTCTTCCGCAATCAATCGCATCGAAATGAAAGGAACAATAAAAAGCAAGGTGAGGTTCATGTTTCCGTAGAGCGGTCGAATGATTCCCTCCGTAACGCTGGGAGTGGTTCCTCCTCCACCATAAGGATTCATTCGAGATGCACTTTGGATAAAGAAATTGAAGTTATTAAAAAAGAACCAGCCCATAATAAAAAGAAAAAGCGCAATAATGACGTAGGCGATGGGGGACATAAAATAGGCTCGAAAATCTCTCCAAGCTATATTCCAAACGCGTTTCATGCGTGGGCCTCCGGGCTTTCATTGGTGGTTAATTCTAAGAAGACCTCTTCGAGACTCATCTTCTCTGAGCGGAACTCCAAGACTCCTAGTCCCTTCTGTACCGCAACGTCGACAATGCGATCTCGGATTTCGCCTGCGTTGGGATCCATTTCAATCATCCACTTTGATCCCTGATCGGTGACGCGATGGACACCGGGAATGGTCTGAATAGACTTCAATCCATCGGGTGAAGGTTTCTTCACGCTGATGGAATAAACCAATCCCTTGTGGAGGTGAGACGAAAGCTCTTCGATGGTTCCTTGGTCGACAATTTTTCCACGATTGATGACGATGACCCTCTGACAGGTCGCGGTCACTTCAGGAAGGATGTGAGAGCTAAGAATTACGGTATGTTGCCCAGCGAGCCCTCGAATAACATTTCGAATCTCGATGATTTGCTTGGGGTCTAGTCCTACGGTGGGTTCATCCAAGATAAGGACTTCCGGTTCGTGCAGTATAGCTTGCGCCAAACCGACACGCTGACGATAACCTTTTGATAGATTTCCGATGAGTCGTCCGCGAACGTCCCCAAGTGCGACTTTTTCTAAGACACGATCCACTGCTGCTCGCACTTTATTGGACTCCACTCCATGAATTTTTGCAGCAAAACTCAGGTAGTCAGCAACCAGCATGTCCAAATAGACAGGTGGATTTTCTGGAAGGTAGCCGACGCGCTTTTTGACTTCGAGTGGGTTTTCGAAGACTTCAAATCCCGCAATATGAACCGTGCCACTCGTGGCGGGCATAAAGGCGGTGAGGATTTTCATGGTAGTGCTCTTGCCGGCACCATTGGGTCCAAGAAATCCCACGATCTGACCTTTGCCTACTTCAAAGCTTATGTCTTGAATAGCGGCGCGGGGGCCATAGGTTTTGGTAAGGTTCGATACACGAATCATAGCCAAGTACTCCTGTGCAGAGTTTTTTCTCAATTGAGTTAAGGCTTATTTCTAGCACATTGAAATGAAGGATCAAGAACGCTTCTTTTTCTTGGGTACTTCCTTAAGAAGAGCTTCAAGGCGCTGCGTTACTGCGACGACGGTTTTTCCGAGTGGCGCATTGAGAGCGAGCCCTGCGGCATAGTCGTGACCACCGCCGCCAAGTTCTGAAGCCACGCCATTTACGATGACTTTGCCCTTAGATTTGAGAGATACGCGCACTTCCCCGTTATCCTCTTCTCGAAAAAGGCAGACCACCTCCGCCTCTTTAAGTAGGAGGAGCAGATTGAGAAAGGACTGTGTGTCATCCGCACTGGCATGGTGTTTCTTACGCAATGAGAGGTCCATCTCTAACCACGCAACGCGACCGCCCGCAGCAACTTTTGCGTTCTGCAGCATATGGCCAAGAAGTCGAAGGTGAGAAACCTCCTTCGAAGAGTAGATGTTTTGATAAATTTCTTCGGGATTGACGCCTAGTTCTATCATTTCTGCTGCAATGCGATGAGATTCGGGCGTGGTCCTGGCATATCGAAAACTATTGGTATCCGTCATGACAGAGACATAGAGGCCCAATGCCACATCTTCCTGGATGGCCGTCAGCTTGAGGCCATGAAAAACGCGGTACAACAACTCTCCGATACTGCTGGACTTGATATCCGAGAGCACCCGCGCATGTGGCGGATAGGATATCGCATTGGCAGCACCTTTGATTTGCGGATGATGATCCAAAAATAGAATCGACTTAGCGCGCAGAGACATTTCTCCCCAGAGCTTGCCGAGCCTGCGGGGATCGTTGGTGTCGACGATCACCCATAGATCCAGCGTGTCCCAAATCGGACCTTCGCCTTGAGCGTGCAAAAATTTTCCATGCGGGTCGAGGAATTGATAGCGAGGTGGAAGAGGGTCTGGATTGACTACACGCACGGCCTTTTTGGCCCGCTTTAAGTAGTGAAACAGCGCGCTTTCTGCGCCCAACCCGTCTCCATCCGGTAGCTGATGCGTTGAGACAAGGATCCGTTTGGATTTGGTCAGGAGCTGCCGAAAATCTTGTAGCTCAGATGCCAAGGATTGTTTGCTACGACTCAAGAAACCTCCGTGGTTGACCGATTAAAAACTACGGCGAGACCTATGGCGAATCCAAAAAGACAAACCAACGAAAGACCCGACCCACTCTCAATCATTCTTGAGAAAAGCCTCATGAATGAAAAGGAAGATTCCTTCCATTCTAGCATGGAGCGAATCGAGCTCGTTCAGAAAATAGTGCGAGAGTACCTGCGCTATGCTTCAACACTAGGCAGTTTTGTTCCACACCTTTACGAAAAAATCGTCGTCGAAGAGCTGAGTATCCGTGTCCAAGAGATGATCACCAAGCGCGTCTATGGCTATGTCAATCTCAATGACTATCGAGCTAGCTTTAGTGAGAACCAAAAACGTGAAGCCGAGCGTCGCTACTTAGAACTCGTGGCTCTGGCCCCTAAGAAGGTTGGAAATTAGCCCGCCCTGATCTAGCATGCTGTTAGATGAGACCTACCCGTTTGATTTTCTTTTCTATGGTGAGCCTTGCTGGTTTTTGGTGTGCCTGCTCGAGCACTCCCTTGGCACCCGGCGGGTCGACGTTGCATTGGTCGGAGCATCCTCGCACCGTCAAGCGCGTCTGGTCTCGAGATCTCAATGGCAATGTAACTGACCTAGATGTCGCCGCAGAAACCTCTACATCATTGATGACCTTGATTCCGGACTATGATCGATCGGACTCCATCCGAAAACCTGTCCTCCAACTTTATGATCGATCGGGAGACCTGCTCTGGGAGTATCCCCTCGAATCGCGCGTAAGATTTCAGGCCATGTCTTCTAAGAATGAGCGCATCTTTGTCAGTACATACGATGAGAAGCTCCTTTTTCTATCGGCTGAAGGAAAAGTGATTCAAGAAGTGCCGCATGTTTTTTGCCGACCCAAGGTACTGAATCGTGCCCAAAAGCTCCTGTGCTTCTACGATGATGAAGCCAATCATCGTGCTGCGTTCGACGTCTTTGATTGGGAAGGAAAGAAGTTGAAGCGGCTGACTTATCGACTCGAGCCTTCTATGTTGAAAGTGTCCGAAGATGAAAGGCATTTGTTTCTTGGATTTCCGGGCGGTGTCTTTCTTCTATTAGACGATCAATTCAAGGTTTTGAAGCGAGGCAATCTTCCTGGAGAAATTATTGACGCCGCACTTTCTGAACAAGAAGGCGGCCGGGTAGCGGTGTTGTATCAAGTGATTCGAAGCTCGGCACATGAAGGTGGCCAAAAAGTTGCGCTCTACAACTTTGATCGCAAGTTGCTTGGTGTGACCTTTACGGACCTGCACTCCGAGCGAATCTTGATCACCTCCAAAGGAGAGGTTGCGCTCTATGGCAATAGTCCACGAGGCCAGCATGTGACCGGCTATCACGCTGACGACAAATTGTCGCAAGCATGGAGGCTCTCGGATGAGCATCATGCAGACTTTTTGACTCGCTTCCTTGCTCGAGCCAACGAAATTTGGGTGGGGTTAGAAAAAGTTCAGTCGATTAGGAACGGCCTTCGCAAGAGTTATGTGATGGGACTCAATGCCGACGGCCAGGTGGACTGGGGCGTCGATATCAATACCGAGTATGGAGCCTACTTGTATGATGGCGCGGTCGATTTGCAGGGCGAGACCCGTCTCACAGTCGCGACCGACGGCTCCAAGGTTTATCATTATAGGATTGGGGAGTGAGAGGCTGGACTGCTTAGTGGCTTCCCTGGTGCTCTAGTTTCCCAATGAGCTGATCGAGGTATTTGAGGCGGTTAAGGTAGGCGCGTCCCATCTCGCTATTTTCTAGATGACGCTTAGGAGAGAGTACTCCGGTGCTTTTTCTTCCCTCCCGATACTTTTCTAATTTTTTCATGTCTTGCTTAAGATTATAGGGTAAGTCGAGTCCATCTAAGTTGCCTCGCAGAGCTATGAACGCTGCCCAGCTATCACCAATGGCAGTAGTATTCTCTCCTGGAAGTTTCGCAATCGGTCTTTGAAGATAGGCCAGGTGGTATGCAGTCAAAGGTGGGGCCCTCCGTAAGGCGACGGAGTAAAAAACAGGGCAGATGAAAATTAATAAAAAAGCCGGCTCTTGATGTAAACCGACAAATTCGAATAAAAGCTTAAAAAACTTTCCTTCGCTTGCCCGAGGAAAGGATGCCTAAAATATCTCGGTACTTGGCGACGGTGCGGCGTGCGATTTCGATATTATCCTTTTGAAGGAGTTCTACCAAGCGTTGGTCCGAAAGTGGATGCTTAGGGTCTTCATTGGCGACCAGTTGCCGAATCTTTTCTTTGACGGCTTCACTAGCCACGGATTCTTTTCCGTCGGAGGTGTGGATGCTTGAATTAAAAAAGTATTTTAATTCAAAAATACCAACAGGCGTGTGCACGTATTTGTTGGTCGTCACTCGCGAGATCGTCGATTCGTGCATGCCAATATCATTAGCCACGTCTTTTAGGATCATGGGCTTGAGAAATTGGACGCCCTTCTCAAAAAAGTCTCCCTGACGCTTCGTGATGGCTTCCGTCACTCTGAAAATAGTTTTCTGCCGGTTGTGGATGGAACGAATCAACCACATGGCGGAACGCAATTTATCTTGGACATACTCTTTGGTGACTTTGTTGTTCTTGGCTTCGCCCTGCGCGTTTTTGTCCGTGAGAATGTTTTTGTAATAACTGGAGATCTTGAGCTTGGGGAGTCCGTCTTCATTCAGGACAATGACAAATTCTTCTCCGACCTTATAAACATAGATATCTGGCGTGATGTATTGTGTGTCTAACGTTTGAAATGAGCGACCAGGCTTGGGCTCAAATTCCATAATGATTTTGGTGGCTACAATGACGTCATCCATGGAGATGCCGAGGGCCTTGGCAACGGTGGTGTAATTCTTTTTTTCGAGGTCACCCAAGTGGTTGTCGATGATCGTCTCGACCATGGGGTCTCTCGGTTCGAGGAGTTTGGCCTGGACGGCGAGGCATTCTTTCAGTGAGCGAGATGCAACGCCGATGGGGTCGAAGTTTTTGATGATCTTCAAGACTTCTTCAGCGTCTTCCAATTCCATTTTGGATTCTTGCGCTAGGTCTTTGAGGTCCGCTTGTAGGTAGCCATCGTCAGAGAGGTTTCCGATGATGAGGTCACCGAGGCGGCGTTCTTCGTCATTCAGAGTCACCATCGAAAGTTGCCACTTGAGGTGGTCTTCAAGACTCGTGGTGCGAGTGAGTGCGTTTTCAAAACTGGGAAGCTCCTCGTTGACCTCTCGCATGGACGCCGTGCTAGGAGCGGAGAAGTTCGATTCTTCAAAGTACGATTCCCAATTGAAGTCGTCTTCTTTGGCTGGGACCTCAGCTTGCTCTTCGGTAGCCTTTTTTTCTGGTTCGGGTTCTGGATCGGCACCGTCGCGAATGCGCTCTTCTTCAACCTCTCCCATTTCTTCCAGGATTGGATTCTCGACCAGTTCTTGCGTGATCAATTCTGAAAGTTCTTGGCGATTGAGTTGGAGAAGTTTAATCGCCTGCTGAAGCTGGGGAGTCATGACCAGCTGTTGGCTCAATCGAAGGGATTGTTTGAGTTCTAGAGCCATAAGCTTAGGGGCCTCATTAAAGTCGTTATTTCAGTCGAAACGTTTCGCCTAGGTACTTTTCCCGGGCCGTCGGACTATCGGCCAATGCTTGCGGGGTACCCATTTCTAAAATTTTACCATCGTTAAGCAAATATCCCAAATCACAAATCTGCAATGTTTCTCGTACGTTATGGTCGGTTATCAAAACACCGATATTGCGCTTTCTAAGGGTCTCGATCATTTTTTGGATATCGGCCACCGCAATAGGGTCGACCCCGGCAAAAGGCTCATCCAAAAGGAGGAATTTGGGCCGCAAGGCGAGGGCTCTTGCAACCTCCACGCGCCTGCGCTCTCCTCCCGAGAGGGTGAATCCCTTCTGTTGGGCAATGGCATTGAGGTTGAATTCATCGAGAAGCAAGTGGAGTCGCTCTTTGCGTTCACTCTCGGAGATATCCAGAGTCTCTAGTACCGCCAAAATATTGTCTTCCACCGACATGCGCCGAAACACCGAGGCTTCTTGCGGCAAGTAAGCCAGACCCGCGCGTGCGCGCAGGTGCATCGGGAGCTGCGTGATGTCTTGGTCATTCATGATGACTTGCCCAGCGTCCCCTCGGATCAAACCCACCACCATATAGAAAGAGGTGGTTTTGCCCGCTCCATTGGGACCTAGCAATCCGACAATCTGGCCAGCTTGAACTTCAAAGCTAACTCCCTTGACGACTTGGCGCCCTTTGAAGGACTTGGCGAGGTCAATGGCTTTTAGGATGTTTTGAGTGCTCAGAGGTCTTCTCCTTCTGTGTCTCTTCTTGTTTGCCTTCACTGTAGGCGTTGCTGCGATCGACTTCTACGACATCCGTATCACGATAGATGCGGATGAGGTCACCTGTCACGGTGTCCCCTCCTTGATAGACTTGGGGCTGCTGTCGAAGCAAGATGATGTTCTCTTTCTTGCTGAAGTCCGCTTGTCCGCAGGTCGCCCAGCGGCTTTGCTTATTTTTTTCAGTCTCGAGAATGTAAACATCCTTGTGCGCGATCATATAGTGAACGCTGTCCGGTGTATCTTCATAAAAAATCTCGGCCCATCGAGACTGAATAAAAGTATTGGGCTGCTCGATGATGACAAGCCTTTGTTTGAGAGGGCGGCTTTCGTCCATATCGAAGCGGGCGACTTTTCGCGTCCGAGAAATGGCAGCATAATCCGATTGAATAATAGTCAGTTCCTTCTTTTCGCGAAGGGTGACTGGATCCATCACGTGTCGAGTCATTTTATAAAAAACTTTCTTAGGAAGTAGGATTTCGTTCTTCGCCATGTCGTAACGAAATCCCTGGCTCCGAAAGTTGACGTCACGATCCGTGCCTTCCTTGCCCTCTCCCTGGACATTGAACTTCTCCGTAATCTGAATGTCTCGCGAATTGGGGTAGTACTTCAGGTACTCGCTTCGGATCACAAAGCCGTCCGGAAAGCGCGTCACCACGTCCCCGAAGACTTCGAGTTCTTTTCGGTTCAAAAAGTACTTGGCCTCTTTGGCAGTAATAATGGTTGGAAGGGAGCCAGGATTGAAGAGGTTGGCCCGCACGGTACGCGCATGGACGAGCTCGTCCTTGTTGTACATATTGGCTTCTTCGGCCTCAAGCTTCCACTGTCGAATCCCAGCATTGGCAGAATTGTAGGTAAACCCAGCCACCTTATAATCCGGTATTTTTGAAACAGGAATATCAGGCGCCAAAGCGGGTGGATTGGCAAGGTCTGCTGTGATCAAATCCTTGGGGTCGATTCGATTCCATGCACTTGCTTCATCCCCCTCTTCGGGAGCATCCGATTGAAAGAGGATGAAATTGACGGCAATGGCCAGTACCAAAAAGGCGGCGACTGCAATCCTTGTAAGGGGGATGGATCGGGCTTTCATTCAATGGATAACTTACCTTTGAGCTCCACCGATGTAAAAGCCTCTTGGACTTGATCTGAAACTTATGAGAAGGATTCGAACAAGTTTAATCCGGAAATGAGAGTCATGGACCTAGAGCTATTTGAGGCTCGCAAAAGAGACCATATTCAACAGGCGCTAGCCCCTTCGAATCAAGCCCAAGGGTTTTCGAAACTTGACCGTGTGCGTCTACGTCACGAAGCTGCGCCTGAAATCGATTTCAAGGATGTCACCCTTCAGGCAACCCGACTGGGTCAAGTTAGCCCAACGCCTTTTTTTGTACCCGCTATGACAGCGGGCCATCTTGATGCCAAGTCCTTGAACCGAACGATTGCTCGTGCATGCCAGGAACGTGGATGGGCCATGGGTTTGGGGTCGCAACGCCGGGACCTCGATGCGCCTGCCAGCTCGGTGGATGGTTGGGCAGCTTTTCGTAAGGAATTTCCTAAGTTAACACTATTTGGAAACCTGGGTGCTAGCCAACTAGTTACGACTCCTTTGGATTCGATCGAGCGGTTGGCGGACGAGACCGGAGCGCAAGCTTGGGTGATTCACTTCAATGCGCTTCAAGAGGCGATTCAGCCTGAAGGTACTCCGCAGTTTCGTGGTGTATTGGCGGCGTTAGATGGCCTGGTCAATCGCCTTAAAATTCCCGTGATTGCCAAAGAGACGGGATGTGGATTTTCGCTAGCGACCCTCAAGAAATTTCAAGAGATTGGCTTGGGTGCGGTAGACGTCAGTGGCTTGGGCGGGACTCACTGGGGTAGGATTGAGGGTGCTCGCGCTGCCGATGCATCTCTTTCAGCGCGATTGGCTGATACCTTTGCTCAGTGGGGAGAATCGACGGTGGACTCGGTCTTGAATGCGGCGGAGCTTCAGCCACGTTGGGAAATTTGGGCTTCGGGTGGCGTCCGAAATGGCCTCGACGCTGCAAAACTTATCGCCCTGGGAAGCCATCAAATAGGCATGGCGCAACCGGTACTGCGAGCAGCCATCGAAGGGGATGAGTCGGTGCAGAGAGTCATGCATCAGGTTGAAGCGGAGCTAAAGACCGCTCTCTTTTGTATGGGCTGTGCTACGGTTGAGTCTTTGAGAGGAAATGCATCTCGATGGGAAAAAATCTAGAGCTCCTTCAAGGTATCCATAAACTGGAATACGAAGAGCGCATGAAGCGAATCCAGGACTTCTGTGATTTGACGGATGAGGACTTGCAGGTCCTCTCTGGCGAAAAAAGAATTCCTGTGAGCACCGCAGAAAATTTCATTGAAAACGTGGTGGGGTTTTTCCCGCTACCGATGGGCGTTGCCAATTACGTCAATATCGATGGCAAAGATATCTTGGTCCCAATGGCCGTGGAAGAAACTTCTATTATTGCCGCGGTGAGTGCCACAGCCAAATGGGTTCGGCAAAACGGAACCCTTCGTACCTTTGTTCGAGGCAACTTGATCATTGGGCAAATTCAGATCCCTAATATTCGCAATCGCGAGCGCACGATTGAAATCCTAAGAGATCGTCGCGAAGAGTTGATCGCTATTTCCAATGGAATGATTCCTGGACTCGTCAAGCGTGGTGGCGGAGTGAAGGATATTGTGTTTCGTCGCCTTGATCACAATGATGGATCGATGGCGCCACGAAACCAAATGCTCGTGCTCCA
Organism: Bdellovibrionota bacterium; assembly: GCA_963169695.1. GTDB lineage: Bacteria > Bdellovibrionota > UBA1018 > UBA1018 > CAUJDS01 > CAUJDS01. The sequence continues at coordinate 17,612 of CAUJDS010000055.1, read as the reverse complement.
TGTGCTTTGCGATCCTTGCGATGCGATGGGAGCCAATCTCATCAATCAAGTTTGTGAGGGGCTGAAGCCTTTTGTAGAAGCTTGGACGGACGAAAAAGTTGGAATGTGCATCCTGTCCAATCTGGTGGATGGCAAAATCTTTGCTGCAGAAGTTCGCATCAATGACGTTGATCCCAAAGTAGGATTTGGAATTGAAGAAGCCACTCGATTTGCTAAGGCAGATCCGTATCGCGCCGCTACTCATAACAAAGGCGTCTTGAACGGCATTGATCCCATATTGATTGCAACAGGAAATGACTGGCGCGCGGTTGAAGCTGGTATTCATGCTTACGCTGCTCGTTCCGGTCGCTACCATCCCATTACCGATTGGAAAATGGATGGTCCCGATTTAGTCGGAACGCTCGAAGCTCCCATGTGTGTTGGAATTGTGGGTGGAGTGACTCGTCTGCATCCGACGGCCGTTGTTGCAATGAAGATGATGAAAATTCAGTCCTCCAATGAGCTTGCGCGCATTTGTGCTGCCGTTGGATTGATTCAAAATTTGGGAGCTTTGCGCGCACTTTCGACCGTGGGGATTGTCGAAGGGCATATGAAGTTGCATGCTTCCAATATTGCTATTGCGGTGGGGGCCGAAGCTCACGAGATTGAGCAGGTACGAGAGCAATTGATCCTCGTTCTCCAAAAGGAACGCAGCATCAGTTTCTCTCGCGCGCGGGATGTTTTGGAGGAAATCCGTGGTCGACGCACCCTCGATTCAGCACTCTATTAGCATTCCCGGCAAAGTTTTTTTGGTAGGTGAATACTCTGTTCTGGCAGGGGGTCCTATCTTAGGAATGACGGTGGGTCCTCGTTTTGAAGCGACCAGCGTGGCGACTTCGCCTTCCGATTTTCGCTTTATGAATATTTTGGCGCCGGATTCTCCAGCCGGTAAGTGGTTGGCTCGAACGGATGCCGCCAAGTCGCAGCGCTTTTTCTGGAAGGATCCCATTCAAACGGGAGGCTTGGGCGCATCGACTGCGCAGTTTATTGCCGCCTATTGGATGGCTCAGTCCGACCTGACTGAGCGACCTCATTGGCAGGATCTTTTGGAAGCCTATTGGAGTCCTGGCATTCTTTCTTCGACGGGTCTTCGGCCCAGCGGCGCAGACCTCATCACGCAGTGGTTGGGAGGAGTCGTTCTCTATGACCCTTCTCAAGCAAGCGTGACGATGCTGCAGGATATTTTTCCTTCGGAGCATTTTGTTTTATTTTCTGCAACGGATCGCCCTGAACGAAAAACCGCGACTCACCTTGATTTGGCAAAGTGGGATCCAAAGGATTTCTTCGGCACTTTTTCGGATGGATTGAAGGATCTCAAGGCCATCACGCTTGAAGTGGTGCGTTCGATCAGTGCAGCAGATCTCCAGGGGCTTGGTTCTCAGATGACGGCCTACGCAGAACGTTTGGCTCAAATGAAATTAGAATCTCAGGCTGCGAGAGAAGATCGTTTGTTTTTTTCTTCCATGCCAGGCGTACTGGGTTGCAAGGGATCCGGCGCGCAGCTCTCCGATATTTTTGTGATTCTTGTGGATTCTCCCAAGGGCCACCCCTTCCGAAATAATATTTTGGCCGAAGCTCAGAGGCGTGGACTTCGCCTCTTGGCGGACGGGCTATCGCCAGAGAAGGAAGCGAGTATCGCTCAATGGTGAAGCGGTTACTTGCACGAGCACCATCCAATATTGCGCTTCTCAAGTACATGGGCAAGGCGCGTTCGGACCTCAATGTTCCGGCACATGGATCCCTTTCGATGACCCTTCAGGGTTTGGCGTCCTATGCAGAAGTGACTCAGTCGAAGGGCAATGAAGATCGATCAGTTCAGGATTGGCCAGAACTACTGTCTTCAGATGAGCGCGCTGCTTGTGGCCTTCCACTTTTTTCGAATCCCGCCAAGGCTCAAGAGAAAGTCCTGAAGCATGTAGCACTCTGTAGAGAAGTGCTATCTGGCGAGGCTTGGGCTGCTGTGCCTACCTACGGTGTGGAAGTTCGATGCGTGAATGGGTTTCCGACGGGGGCCGGAATTGCATCTAGTGCATCAAGCTTGGCGGCGATCACACTGGCACTGGCCTGGAGCTTTGCCAAAGATCCCGATGAATTTCGTGAAGCCTTTTCTTCTCAGGGGAGTCCACTTCGGGCAAAGTTGGCTGACCTCTCTCGGCGTGGATCTGGAAGTTCCTGTCGGTCCTTTATGGGGCCGTGGGTCGAGTGGAATGTTTCCCAAGAAGTATCCCAACTCACTTCTCATGACTCGCCCTTGCGTGATCTAGTTGATTTGGTTTTAGTGGTGGATGATCAGCCCAAACTAGTTTCATCCTCCGACGCTCACCTTCGAGTCACGACCTCCCCACTTTGGAATGGAAGGGTTCAGCGCGCGGAAGACCGACTGAGTCAGATTCGCTCGGCCCTTCAGCAGGGTTCCTTAGAGTCCTTGGCACAACTTGCTTGGGCCGAAGCCTGGGAAATGCACAGCCTTTTTCATACCGCTCAGCCGCCGTTTAGCTATTGGACTGGCCGGACGATGGAATTGCTTCAGTGGTTTTCGCACCATCAGACGGACCGGCGGTTTCCGGTGCTCACGCTCGACGCGGGTCCTAATATTCATTTGCTAGCTCGAAAGGCAGACTGCCTTGGTTGGAAAGAGCGGCTTCAGTGCGCATTCCCATCCTTGACCTTTTTGAGCTCTGAGTCTGGAGCTGGAGCCGAAGTTCTAAGGTGGACGACCGCCTAGGTTCTAAGCTATACCCAAAACCTCGCAACTCGCGAAATTTTGATACGAAAAGGAGGTGATTGCAAATGGCTGGTATTACCGTACGTGAAGGAGATTCCTTCGAAGCTGCGATTAAGCGCTTCAAAAAGCAGTGTGAAAAAGCTGGCATCTTGTCAGAAATCCGAAAGCGTGAGGCCTATGAAAAACCCTCCGTTAAGAAAAAGAAAAAAGCAGCTGCTGCACGAAAGCGCCTCCTCAAGAAAAGCAGGAGACGGTTCTAAATGAGTTCAAAACTCAAAGCAGACCTTTCTGAAAAAATGAAAGCTTCAATGAAGAGCGGCGAGAAGGATACGTTGATGTATGCGCGTACTCTTTTCGCCGCTGTTCGTAAAAAAGAAATCGATGACCGTGTAGACATCACGGATGAAGAGTTTCAGAAAATCGCTGGAACTTTGATCAAGCAACGCCGAGAATCGATTGAGCAGTTTGAAAAGGGTGGACGCGACGACCTTGTGGCCAAAGAAAAAGCCGAAATGGCTTTTCTCGAGACCTTTCTTCCTGCTCAATTGGGCGATGAAGAATTGATTCAGATAATCGATGAAGCCGTGAAAGAAGCACAGCCTCAGAGTGCCAAAGACCTAGGCAAGGTCATGAAAATTTTGATGCCCAAAGTTCAAGGGCGCGCCGATGGAAAGAAAGTTAATCAATTGGTACGCGAACGCGTTCCTCAAAGTTAGTGTTGGGTAGGGTGCCATGGCCGCATTTCCCCAAGGGCTAGTCACTCGTATCAAGTCTGCCGCCAACCTCGTCGACCTTGTTTCTGAGCATGTCGTGCTCAAAAAATCCGGAACTCATTGGACCGGACTTTGTCCCTTCCATGGTGAGCGGACACCTTCCTTCAGCGTAAGTGAAGCTAAACAGCTCTATCATTGCTATGGTTGCCAAGCAGGCGGCGATGCCATCCACTTTATTCAAGAAATTTTTGGCCTTAGTTTTCAAGACGCCATTGCCGAGCTGGCTGAGCGTTACAAAGTCGATACGCCAGAGTTGCAGCAGTCTTCCAAGCATTCTTCTGGAGAAAACGGGCGGAACCAAATGGCCCACAAGTTGAACCGATTTGCGGCGGCTTTTTTTAGGCAGAATTATCAATCTCATACCGTGGCCCAAGAATACGTTCGTCAGCGCGGCCTAAACCTCGAGACTGAGAAAAATTTCTACGTGGGCTATGCATTTTCGGATTGGCAGAAATTGGCAGAAAAGTTGAAGGTTTCGAAGGCTCCTATGCCACTGGCGGCGGAGTTGGGGTTGATTCGGCCGAGCCAAAAGAATGTAGATGGCTATTTTGATCTCTTTCGCGATCGCGTGATTTTTCCAATCCTTGATGCGCGAGGAAAGATTCAAGGTTTTGGAGGGCGTGCACTGAGCGAGTCTCCCAAGTACCTCAACTCATCGGACTCCTTTCTTTTTCACAAACAGAAAGTACTGTTTGGCCTCTATCAGGCCAAACGCTTCATAAGAGAAAGCAATGAAGCAATCGTTGTGGAGGGGTTCTTCGACGTTGCAGCTATGGCTCAGGCCGGAATTCAGAATACCGTGGCGACCTGCGGGACAGCCCTCTCGCTCGAACATCTGGACATACTGGGGCGATTTGCAGACCGCATCCTATTGCTCTTTGATGGAGATGCTGCCGGACAAAAGGCCATGTTGCGTGGAATGGAGTTGGGTCTTGAGCAAGGCAAGATTCTTCATGGGGCGGTCCTTCCAGAGGGATTGGACCCCGCCGACCTCTGTGGCCAAGGGAGAGTTGCGTTTCTCAAGGAACTCGTGAGCAATGCTAAGCCGCTTGTGGATGCCGAAATCGAGCGCCGTCACCAGGAATGGACCCAGCTTTCGGACCCGGCACTTCGATCGGAGTTTCTATCCCAGTCGCTCAAACAGGTTTTTGGTTGGTTGGACAAATACAAGGATCAAGTTGGGAAGGAAGTTCGGCTGAAGCGGATTCATGAACTATTTGGAATTCGGCCGCCTGGGGCAAAACCCGTTGCGAGGCCCACTCCACCTCGCCCTGTTCAGGCAGCTCCCAAAAAACGCGGACCCGTTACGCAGCCTTCAAAGATTGAACTGCAGCTGCTTTGGGGATTGACGCATTGGGAAGAGTCGAAAGAGGATTGGACCGAGTTTCGATCTCGGTTGCCTTCTGACACCGTGCCTAGGGATCTATTTACACACCCAGCCCTTCGTGAATGGACGGAAAAGGTCTTTCAGGGACGAACGTGGGAGCTTGGTCCAGACTTGGTAATTGGGCAAAATGCCTTTCACGATGACGGCTCGGACCTTCTAGAATTTAAGTCCTTGATATTCAATTATTTTATGGAGAGTACTACGGACGTCCGTTTGGCGGATTTTCGGGGGGCACTTAAGACGGCCCTTCACCAAGTTTGGGCACGGATTTCGCAGCAAGTTTTAGGGGGGATGAAGGAGGCGGAAGCGCGACAGGACCGAATCGTGCTAAGCCAGAAATCCCAGGAATATCTTGACGTTCAGCGAAAAATAGAGGAGCTTAGGACCTTCAATGACCAAAGTAAAGAAGACCGTTGATAAGCCGAATAAATCGGCAAAAAAATCGCTCGTGTCTGTGAATCAAAAAGACATTAAAAAGCTTCTTGAACTAGGAGTTCAACGAGGTCAGCTCAACTACGAAGAAGTCAATGAGCTCCTCCCTTCCGATTTACTTCAGCCTGAAGAGATCGACGAAATCATGGCCCTCTTGGCCGAGAACGAAATCGACATCATCGACGCAAAGAAAGCAAAGAAAGAGCGCGATGGCGACGAAGAAGAACTAGATCTTGACTCTCCAGAAGCCGAAGGTGCCGTTGCTATCGTAGCCGAACCTTCCGAAGAAGGGCTTGCTGGACTTGCTAAGCCAGAAGAAGCCGAAGCCGCAGAAGAAAAAATTGAAGCGGGTTATGCGCGTGGATCTGATCCCGTAAAACTTTATCTCAAGAAAATGGGAAGCGTTTCTCTCCTTACTCGTGAGGGCGAAGTTGAAATCGCCAAGCGAATTGAAGAGGGCGAAAAAGACATTCTTGGCGCACTGACCGGATCCAAACTCGGTCGACTTGCAATTATTGAATTGGGCGATCGACTGGTTACTGGGCGAACGAAGGTTCGCGATGTCATTCGTGGCGTGGAGGACGAAATTACCGAAGATGACGAGCGTCGATATCTCGATAAAGTTCTCAATGCGGTGGGTAAGCTTAAGTCCAAAGTCAATTTTGAAGACAAAGCAACGCGTGACCCTAAAACGGGTGAGCTTAAGAAACTCACTGGCAAAGAGTTAGAAGCCATCAAGTTGGAATATGGCAAGCGCGATAAACTCATTCTCAAATCTTTTGAAGATGTCGCATTCAATCGTAAGACCATCAATGTTTTGGCCACCGATATCAAAGGCTACTGGATGCGGTCTAAGTCGCTTCTAGAAGAGCGAAGAAAAATTTATGGCTTCCTTTTAATTAAAGATGCCAAAGAAATGAAGGAAATCGTTCGGCAGTTCAAAAAGGGAGCCGACGAACGCAAACACCTTTGCAAAGATCTTGAGACTACCGAAGATCGTTTAAGCCAAATGCTTCAAAACGAGGAAGAAATCGAGAAGCGAGTCCTTCGTCTTGAGGAGGAAGCTGGAACAGCTGTTTCCGAACTCAAGCGCTTAAATGATTCCTTGGCGATTGGTGAACGCAAAGCGGACCAAGCAAAGAGTGAATTGGTAGAAGCCAATCTCAGATTGGTTGTTTCGATCGCAAAAAAATACACCAACCGTGGCCTCCAGTTCTTGGATTTGATTCAAGAAGGCAATATCGGTTTGATGAAAGCGGTCGATAAATTCGAGTACCGTCGAGGTTATAAATTTTCGACCTACGCAACTTGGTGGATTCGCCAAGCCATTACTCGCGCAATTGCCGATCAGGCCAGGACGATTCGAATTCCTGTACATATGATCGAAACCATCAATAAATTGGTTCGTACTTCGCGCCTCTTGGTGCAGTCTTTGGGACGAGAGCCAAGCCCTGAAGAGATCGCTGAGAAGATGGAGCTTCCAGTTGATAAAGTTCGAAAAGTGCTGAAGATTGCTAAAGAACCTATTTCTCTCGAAACCCCGATTGGTGAAGAAGATGATTCCTCGCTGGGTGATTTTATCGAGGACAAGAAGATCATCAATCCAACGGAAGCGGTGATCAACGTCAATCTCTCGGAACAGACCCGCAAAGTGCTTGCAACGCTAACGCCTCGTGAAGAAAAGGTCCTTCGAATGCGATTTGGTATTGGGGAAAAATCCGACCATACGCTGGAAGAAGTGGGCCAGGATTTCTTCGTAACGCGTGAGCGTATCCGTCAAATCGAAGCTAAGGCGCTTCGTAAATTGCGGCATCCATCGCGCGCCAAACTTCTCAAAGCCTTTGTCGATTAGAGTTCTCGTGCAAGATGAATTGGCTCTGCTTCAACAACAGATCCAAGAAGAATTCGGGGATCATTCTTTGTCGTTTAAGGTGGGGCAGTGGGACGTTGCAGACGACGCTTTGCCTTTCAAATCAGTTGTAGTCTCTTTTTTGTCAGAACCACAAATTGCTCATACCCTTCGTGCAAGTGGAATAGCTTCGAGTCCACCTGGTGTTGCGTCTCATCACTATCTTGTGCGTTGGTGGCATGCGCGTGAGCTGATTCGATTGTTAAGTGAAGAGAATGCGAAGTCTGGTCCTATCAGCCAACTTTCACTTACGCATTCGGGCGACTTCATTTGGGCGGCAACTACTTCAGACGTGCGAATCAAGGGACTTGGAATTGATCTTGAGGTTGCATGTTCAACGCGCAAGCGACAACCTTCAATGCAAGTTCAGGATCGACTTTGTACGATTTCGGAAAAAAAATTAGGGCTGGAATTTTGGGATGTCTGGTCTATCAAAGAAGCGACCTATAAAGCAGCATCAAAAGAAAACAAATCAGTCGTTTGGTCTTATGTGGTTGCTGAATCGCATCAAAGTAAGAATGGAATTCGCGTTTCGCAGGTCTATCTCAATGAAAAAAAAGTGGCGCGTGTTTGGAGCCTTTTTTCACAAGATCACAGCTTTGCTATTGCATTAAATTACTAGTCAAATACCTCAATCTTAACCTGATCTTCATTTTCACTTGCCGGGTAAGGATATCTGGCATATCACCCGCAGAGGATAAGGATTTGGAAAGGGGCATCATTCGTGGCAAATTTATTCATTAAGAAACCCGTCAATCAGCTTATGAAAGAAGGAGATCCTTCATCACATAACGCTGGATCGCCTGGATTGAAGCGGTCTTTGGGCGCACTCAACCTCACACTCTTGGGAATTGGTGGCATCATCGGCGCCGGTATTTTTACCCTGACAGGAGCGGCCGCTGCCAAATACGCTGGTCCTGGTATTGTTTATAGTTTTGTAGCAAGCGGATTTCTCTGCGCGTTGGCCGGACTTTGTTATGCAGAAATGGCTGCGATGGTTCCCGTCGCTGGTTCTGCCTATGCCTATTCTTACGCAACCATGGGTGAATTCATCGCATGGGTCATTGGTTGGGATTTGATATTAGAATACGCCTTTGGTGCGGTGACCGTTGCAGTTGGATGGTCAGGTTATTTATTTTCGTTATTGCATAAGACCTTAGGAATTGAATTTTCCGACACTGCGATGCGTTTCACAAAAGGGCCTTTCGAATTGGTAACCTTTGCCGATGGAACTACGGCACATGGTATCTGGAATTTGCCTGCTAGCTTTATTGGTTTGGTAGTAGCTGCGATTCTCTATCGTGGGATTCGAGAGTCAGCCAAGGTCAATAACGTCATTGTTTTTATCAAAGTAGCGATCGTAATTTCTTTCATCGTCCTTGGTTGGGCAGTGGTAGATCCAAGCAATTGGGTTGGCAATCCAGCCGTTTCCGGCTTTGCGAGCCTGGTTCCTGCACAGCAAGAAATCGTCTATCAAGGTCACAATGTGACCGCCTATGGTTGGCCTGGTGTATTGACCGGTGCAGCCGTGGTTTTCTTTGCTTATATCGGGTTTGATGCGGTGTCGACTACGGCACAAGAAGCTAAGAATCCGGCACGCGACCTGCCGATTGGTATTTTAGGATCGCTGGTTATTTGTACGATTCTTTATATCTTGATGGCACTGGTTATGACGGGTGTTGTTCACTACGACCAATTGGGAGTTCCTGATCCTGTTGCGGTTGGTATTGATCGCATCGTCGAGCTTCGTGGCTGGTCACCAGGCGTCAAGGGTGCATTCACCTTCTTGGTAAAATTGGGCGCGCTTGCGGGTCTTACATCGGTGATTCTTGTTTTGATCCTTGGTCAGACTCGAATTTTCTACGCAATGGCAAAAGATGGACTTTTGCCGTGGTTTGACCGCGTCCATCCTAAGTATCAGACGCCGGCTACGGCTACGGTTTTGACTGGTTTGTTTGTTGCATTCTGCGGTGGCTTGATTCCGATCGAGATTGTTGGTGAGTTGGTGTCCATTGGTACACTGCTAGCCTTTATGCTGGTTTGTATTGGAGTGCCTTTGCTGAGAAGGTCGCATCCAGAATACAAGCGACCATTCAAAGTTCCTGCGCCTTGGTTGATTGGCCCACTGGGTGCGATTTCTTGTATTTGGGTAATGTCCGGGTTGCCTTTGGACACATGGATTCGGCTTTTTGTTTGGTTGGCGCTTGGATTTGGGGTTTACTTTGGATATGGAATTCGACATTCCAAGCTCCGCAAAGGTGGTCGCAAATAAAAGGGATTCTCTATTTCTGAACCTGATAGGAATTCATCGGCCCATCATCTTTCGACGGTCTTTCTTCGGCTGCGAAATCGTTCGGAGAGCGGGCCTGTAACGTTATCCGACCTTGTTCAAGAAATGGGCGATCGAAGTCACTCGCTTCTACTGCTGGTACTTTCGCTTCCCTTTATGTTCCCAATTCCGTTACCAGGATTGTCGGTAGTCTTTGGGCTATTGGTAGCCTTTGTTGCTAGTGCATGGGCTTTGGGTCACCCGGTACGATTGCCGCGAAAGATGGCACAAGTACGTCTACCCAAATTTTTTTTAGAAAGGCTACCCCTATATTCGGACAAGCTATTCTATAGGGTCGAAGTTTGGATTAAGCCCCGATCCCCATGGCTCTTCGACCATGCGATATTTCGATGGTTGCTGGCTGGGATTATTATTTTGGCTGGGCTTTTTTTGGCGTTGCCGCTTCCACCAGGGACAAACTTCCCGCCGGGAATTGTTATTTTTGTCTTGTCTCTCAGTATTCTGGAACGAGACGCGCGACTAGCGATTCTAGGCGTTGGATTGGCTATTTTGGCTGCCTACTTCATGTCGGAGCTTGTTTTGTGGATGTGGAACTGGGTTGCCCAATATTTGCATTAGCCCGACAGTGTCTCTTACTTCTGCTTGGCCTTCCAAAATCCGTAGACAGGAATACCACTCAGCACGATGAGGAGTCCCGGAAACGTGAACCGTGGCTTCATAATCAGCAGGTCGAGACAAATCAAAGAAGCAATGAGTAAGTAGAGCCCTGGCAAAATAGGGTAGCCAAAGGCGCGGTAAGGGCGCTCTGCTTTAGGGCGTTTCTTACGAAGGATGAATATTCCATAAACGGTCAAAATATAGAAAACAAGTACCGCAAAAATCACGTAGTCCAGCAGATCTCCATAGGTACCAGAGAGACAGAGCAACGACGCCCAGATTCCTTGTGCCAAGGCGGCCTTAGCTGGGACTCCATTGGCATTGAGTTCGCTTGCGCTTTTAAAGAACAAGCCGTCGACAGCCATGGTTCGATAAATTCTTGCACCAGATAGGATGAGCCCATTATTGCAGCCAAAGGTAGAGATCATGATGAGGATTGCCATAAAGCGTTCGCCATAGTTTCCAAAGGCCACATTGGCTACCGCGGTTCCAACTCGGTCACTTTGCGCAAATTGAATGCCGCGTCCAACCACATCAAGGGCCTCTGGGGTTCCCGCCAAAGGTAGAACTACCAAGTAGGCTAGGTTTGCCAATAGATAGATAATAGTGACTACGATGGTGCCGATAGCCAAACTGATTGGAATAGTTCTTTTGGGATCACGTACTTCTGCTGCCGTGAATGTAATATTGTTCCAGGCGTCACTTGAGAAGAGTGAGCCAACCATTGCAGCGCCAAAGAGTAAGGGTAGGGATTCCGTCGTGACACGGTGATTGGTCCAAAATCCTGCGCTCCAATTGGCAGAGATGGCCTGGGTGTTCATTCCAAGAAAAATACCAAATGCAATCAAAGCCAAAACTCCAGCTACTTTTGCAAAAGTAAATAAATTCTGGATTCGCTTTCCTTGCTGAAGTCCGCGCGAGTTGATAGAGGTCAGTAAGGCAATGCTCGCTACGGCCAGAATCTGAGCCGCAGAAATAGAAAATCCGCCGAGCTGCAAGAGGATGTGCTTCTCGCTAAAAAATGGAATCAAAACTCCCGTAAATTTGGCAAATGCAACCGCAACTGCTGCGATGGTTCCGGTTTGGATGACCAAGAAAGAAGTCCATCCATACAAAAATCCTAACATCGGATTGTAGGCTTCCTTGAGATAAATATACTGCCCACCGGCGTGAGGCATCATTCCCGCTAGCTCACCATAGCTGAGGGCCGCGATTAGCGTAATAAATCCAGTCACTATCCAAACGGCGAGGAGTAGGGCAGGAGATCCTAGGGAGCGCGCAATATCCGCGCTCACAATGAAAATTCCAGAGCCGATCATGGAACCAATCACGATCATGGTGGAGTCGAGTGTCCCTAAGCCCCGACGGAACTCCGCAGCTTTCTCTGATTTCATTTGATTTCTCCCTGACGAGAAGGCATCACGAAAGCAAGCGCGAGTCAAGCAACCCAGAATTGCATGTAAGGAGTCCGTTGTGTGTTTAGGAAATTATTTGCTTCAGATGAAAAAGCGAAGTGTTCTTTTATTGGTGGTCGGGTTGATTGCTATTTCTGGTACCTCAAACTCGGAGGCCCAAGATAGCGCGCACTTCAGTTGGGCAGCGGGACCTCAAGTTGGTGCGGTGGAGTCTTACACCTTCGGTGTCGGTGCACGAATTGGTTATACGTGGAACTTTGGCCTCTATACGGCGTATCGCTTTGATTACTTTCTTGGAACACTCTTAGATCTTGGAATAAATAGTACAACGCGTTATTCCATCATTAATTCCCTGGATCTTGGCTACGAGATTAATTTTGATCCATTCCGCCTGATTCCTGTCATCGGGCTGGGCGTTGGTGCCCTTCATGATGGGAGCACGTCTGCCTTTGCGCGCGCGGATATTTATAAGTTCGCGTTTTCTCCTGGAATTGCCGCCTACTACCGAATACGCAACCGTTTCAATATTGGGATTGAGACCCATTGGAGTCACATCACCACACACTTCAATTCTATGACTTTTGGTGCAACCTTTGGGATGGATTTTGGCGGCCCTCCAAGGCAGGCGGCTGATTTGACTTCTCAGTAGGACAGCGATAGCTCCTGAACTATGAAAACCTTTCTTGCTCACGTGGTTCGATTCGGGATTTCACTCCAACTCATCGCTGGATTTGCGAACGCCGCTCAGCCGGGGCCTGTAGAGGATCTGTGCAAATCTCTATTTGAGAATTCTGATAGAGGCGTAGTGGTGACTCACCAGGGACGAGCGCCACTCGATGTGCAGAAGTTGAATGCTAAGTCGGGGTATTTTCGAATTGGCAAAACTTCATTAAGGAATTTAATCGACGAACTTCAAGGGGCCACTGATGTTTTAGGCCTGATGCGAATGATTGATGGCAGGTTTGAAGTAGGTGACCTAGCTCGTAAGGGATCTGACGAAGTCGATCGCATTCTTCCTTTTCGTGTAGGCAAGAGGTCAGCAAATGCGCGGCTCATCCTGCAATCCCTGACGCCATTCCAAGGAATGGACCCAAGCGAGCGTCCCCATGTTTTCTTTTTGTCAGATTCGAGTTTGGGCGCTTACCAAAGCAAACTTTTGGGTCTGCATTTTGGTGAAACCGGACTGCCAGATGGAATCGCCATCGCAGGTAACGAAGCAATTGATTTGAATCCGAAGACCGGTGCTGCTCTCAAGCCAAAGGATATCAAGCTGAAGGTCACAGCAAGGGATGGCGCAAATTTTATAGGTATTGATCCCAAAATTGGCTTAGGAGGTGGCCAGCCCGGAAAGCAAGTTTTTATCCACCACCCATTAGAGGTGCGGTACCTGGTTGAGAATCATGTGGCTACATGGGATGGATTTTTAAAAGTAATGGGAGCATTTTTTGGCGCTGACTTAAAGGACTCAATTGACCTCTACCTTGATGGAGCAATCGAGGTACTGAGTTTTGATAATGGTTTGAAGCCTATGCGACTTCCAATTCCACTTTCTTCAAGCGGCGGAAAAAGTTCTGAACGCGACATAAGGAAAACCGCAGAAAGAAGTTCATTATCTATTGCCGATGCTCCAGAAATGGGAGCGTTCTCTAGTTCTATTTTCCTTCATGTTTTTCGAGTCCAGCGGGGGACTACGTTTTCTACGATTGTTGCAGTGGAATGGGCGGTGGTGGATGCTGATGGAAAGCTCTTGAGTCCTGATACCTACCGTCAGGCTGGGTTTCATCAATTGGGAATAAGCCCCACTGACCCAAGTAATTACCTCGGTCAATCCCCCACGCGCATTGTTGGCGTGTACATGATCGGTCAGTAAATCGGCGTGTTCAACTCAAAAGACTTATGAGTTGAAGAACTTTGCTTTGTTTGAGGTGCGGTAACGCAATCCGTCTCGTCAGCATTGCTAGTACTTATTACATGAACGCCCCGGCTCGTTTGACTTCTCAGTAGGACAGCGATAGCTCCTGAAACATGAAAACCTTTCTTGCTCACGTGGTTCGATTCGGGATTTCACTCCAACTCATCGCTGGATTTGCAATCGCCGCTCAGCCGGTGTCTGTCGATGATCTGTGCAAAATGCTTTTTCAGGGTTCAAAAAGGGGAGTGGCTCTGACTCATCTCAGTCCGAGACCTATGGGTATCCAAAATCTGAATCGCAAGATTGGATATTTTAGAATTGGTGAGGCGGAATTCAAGGGCCTAGTTGAAACACTTCAAGGCGCCTCGAATGTATTAGATTTGATGCGAATGATCGACAGCCGCTTCAATTTGGGAGAACTTGCGCGCACCGGATCAGATGAAGTCGATCGAATCCTTCCATTTCGAATAGGTCGGAGGCAAACACCTGCTCAACTGATACTTCAGTCATTGATACCGTTCAAGGGATTGGATCCATCCGATCGTCCCCATGTCTTCTTTTTATCGGATCCGGGAGCTGAATTTTACGAAAGCAGAGTTCTAGGATTGCACTTTGGAGAAACAGGATTGCCAAATGGAATTCCTCTGCCAGGGAATGAAGCGATTGATTTGAACCCGAAGACCGGCGCCGCTCTCAATCCAAAAGATATCAAGCTGAAGGTCAGAGTAAGAGATGGTGCTAAATTTATTAGTGTTGACCCCAGCATTGCCTTCGGTGGTGGTCTGCGCGGAAAACAGGTCTACCTCCACCATCCTTTGGAGATTCGCTACTTGATTGAGAATCATGTGGCGACCTGGGAGGGATTTAAGAAAGTCATTGGTGCTTTTTATGGCCCTCCGGAGGCAGCGAGTTTGGATTACCTTCTGGGTATAGGGTTGGGTAAGTTGAATAGTAAGGGTTCCACCGAGGGCCCTTTTCGTTTCCGAGCTTTGAATTCCTTCATCAAAGATGAAATATCAGTAAGAGCTATCGCTAAGAAATCCGCGATAACCATCGCAGAAGCTCCTGAAATGGGAGAATATAGGAATGAAATTTATCTTCATTTTTTCAAGGCGGGAAGTGGATCTCAATTTGGCACCTTTGCTGCGGTAGAATGGGCTGTGACAAGTGCAAATTCAGAACTCATGAGTCCTGATGCCTATCGGAATGCGGGGTTTCACGAATTGGGTATAAGTCCTACGGAGCCCAATAGTTATCTCGGTCATTCTGCAACTCGCTTTATTGGCGTGTATAGAGTTGAGTGATAAATAGGCATTAAATAGGCATTATTTATTCGAAGAATTCTTCTATAAGAAACAGTGTTTTAGGAGAAATCCTGTTCTTGGGATAGTAGCCTTCGATGATAGCAAACACGGATTTAGCCGACTTCAGATCAAGGAGACGAATGAGGAATTGAACGTCATCCTTATCGTGGGTATCCCATCGAGCACTGATGCACTTCATGGCAAGCATGTATCTTGCGTCAGGTGCCCAAACTCGCAAGTGACTCAAGTTTAAGACTTCCTGGCGTTCAAAGCCTGGTTGAAGAAATCCTTTGGCTGCGTCGTTGAGCCAATCCTTAGGGAGATTTTGGTCCTCGGCGATTCGTTCCGCAAGTTTCCGGACGAGATTCGCCGGTTTAAATATCGCATCAATATCTTTGGTGGCCTTTCGAGCGTGAAAAACAAGACACATCACAGCGCCACCAATGATTCCTACTTCTGCCGTTTCTTCCTTTTTCTTTAGTTCATCATTAAGAAGTTGAAAAAGTTCTATGATTCTGTTTTCTGTCAGCATCGCTACGCCCGCTCCAAGAAATTCTCACCCACGAAGATATTGTTTTGACGAAATGCGAGTGGCGATTCAAGGATCATGGAAGGCTTGAGAACTTCACTTTCGGATACAAACCATGGCCTATCCAGAAAGAGTCTCTGCTTGCTCCATAGTGGTGGTTCGATACCTATTTCTCGCGAAAGAAAGTAAACCGTCGAACGTATCAGTGCCTGCACCTTCTTACTTAGGTCTTGAGGTGGAGGAAGTAGGATGAGTCGCGTGTCTAGGTTTCTTCTAAATTCATCCACAAAATTCATTAAATGGATTTTCCATGACGCTTCTCCATCTTGTAAAATTCTGAACCCAACGGACTGAATAGAATGCTCGGGAAGTGTGTCGGCAGAAATCGATACCAGACAGATGGAGCTTTCCAACGCCTCAGCCGCGTGGGACCAGCTGCTGAGGCGAGAATCCTGAGCTTGACCTAGCAATGAACGAATGGTGAGTCTCGACAGGCCGGCCTTGCCGGCTAGCGACCGTTCTGAATAGCCCTTCCGACCAAGTAGTCCGCTAAGGGGGAAGAGATTGTATAATTTAACATGCAACATATGGTATGTTTAAACATACCATATTTTTGCGTTTATGCAAGGTGGAGGCTGAGAAGCTCCCCAAATGGCTTAAAACATGGTCTGGAGACCTAGCTGCTTGAATTAGTGGGACGGTGGCGATTCCTCGCGCTGCAGAGAGCGTTCAATCTTGGAAGCAAGGATCAGAGCCCTCCTCAAGCGTATTTTAGACGTCTGCAAGTCTCACAAGTAAGTAGCTCCGTACTTTTTTGTGGTGACAGGCTTCTTCCCTATTGCTTCTTTTTTTCTAGCGCGCGACGCCGCTTCCAATCTCGAAGGCGTTCCGCCGTAGTGTTGGTGCGATCAAGTTTGCGTAGGTGATCAATGCTTCCTTCGGGCGTTGCCAAACTTTCCGTGGCGCGATCGTAACCCCACTTCCACTGGGCTCGCACAGTTTTCACAAAATCATCTCCAAATGCCTCGGGTAGCTTTTGTTCAATCTTCCCTGAAACCGGATCCAAGATGGGGTCAAACTGAAGATGAGGATAGTCACCTCGGTCGGTAAAATCAATCCATCGGTAGATCGGGGCCGAATGAGCTTTAGCCAGGCGGTCACCAAAATCAGAACCCCATGCCGAACTCACGGCGGCAATTTCGAGCAAATTATAGGGCCCGTTGTAGGTTGAAATCACTTGTTTCCCCAAGCGAAGTGCAAGGGCGGTCGGATTCAATTGATATCCCCCGCCTGAATAGTGCTTTCCATTTATTTCGATCGGTTCGAAGGCATAGGGATCTGCAATGGAGGCCCTGATTGCAACGCTCACTGCTACATTCATGATTGCTTGAACACCGTCATTGGTTTGAACGGATTGGATATCTGCAATGGATTGAGCAGTACTAGGATCAGTAAAGTAGACTTCTCTAAAGAGGGATTGTGAAAGAGCTTGGGATCCCTGCGATGGATCAAAGAGAAATTCACTTGCGCCAATGAGGACTTTCGGCGACTTGTCTGAAGCAAAGGGAAAATTAAATCCTGTTTGAATTGAAGAAAAATCAATATCTGCGATGGCTTCATCGTTGGACGGATAAGTAAGAAGACCTTCCTTTTTATAAAGGTTCATTCGACTGATTATTTTATGAATGCTCTTGGGAATATCAGTGGCTTCTGGATACTGAATGGCTCGAAGAGTTTCAAAATAGTCTTTGCTTTCAAGGTAACTCAGTCGGTCCTTTGCATTCGCAAAACGCAGTGCCAATGAAGCTGCAATGGCGCCACCACAGGTGCCAATTACTGCATCGGGGCGCCAACCCTGATCTTCCAATGCCTGAAGCATACCTACGTGGATAGCGGACTGGGCCCCACCTCCTGTTAGGATGAGTATCCGTTCAAACGGTGGCTTGCTTTGCTGCGCGATTGCCGGCTCACTGCCGAAAGGAGCAGAGAGCGCTAACGTTACAAGTAGGGCGAAGGTTGTCTTGAATCGCATGATCATTGGCTTTATTGGCTATAATAGACGCCTTTAAGTGTCAAGTACTGTGAGTTTGCACCTTTTCGGCAAAGAAGCCAAAGGCGCAGTTGCCCAGATAGTACAAAACGAGGTTGGTTCATTTATGGACAAAGCTATTTTTGAGTTTTGGTGGGCCCACAGGGACTAGGCTACTACGTTTACGCGCCGGATCCCTTTTTTGCTGGTG
>CAUJDS010000054.1 GCA_963169695.1 Bdellovibrionota bacterium | reverse complement strand
CAGCATAGGCGAGCGAGATCACGAAGGAAGGTAGGAAAAAAAGGATCAGTATTTGAAACAAAGCCATGAAGGGCCCTCAATGCCGCTTTTGGGATTGTTCTAGCATCTTAACAGAAGGTATACTCGAAGCAAGGCACTTAGGAGTTCATGGATGAAATCCTTTTCAAAATTACTAATCGTTATTTTTTTCCTTTGCTCGAATTCTCGAGTTGTCCTCGCTGCAAATACTGAAGTTGGAAAAGTGGTCAGTATTGAGGGTCGCGTTCTGTTGCGAAATTCAGAAGGCAAGGAACAAGTAACCGAAGTCAAGGTTGGGCAATCCATCTTTGAAGGAAGTATCCTCAATACTAGCAGTGAGGGATCGACGAAGCTCCTGATGCGAGACGCTTCGCTCTTGGATTTAGGGCCAAGTACCTTGTTTAAGGTCGATGAATATCGCTTCAAAGACGGCGCCGGAAAAGAACGCAACGCTAAGCTTTCGTTAGACTACGGAAAAATCCGTGCACTGGTTTCTAAGAAGCTCGGTAATTCGAGTTCGTTCAGTGTTCGAACCAAGTCTGCAACCATGGGTGTTCGTGGAACTGAGTTCTTAGTCCTTTCAGAAATTGGGGATCAGCGTCGAGCAGAAACGCAAAAGACTGATCTCGGTCGCCCTGCAACTGGAGATCAAATCATTGTGGTCCAAGGGAAGGTCGAGGTCTCTCGTCAAGCTGCTGGGAGTACTCCTACGGCTGCAAGCAAACCTGTGGTGCTTACCGATCAGATGAAGTTGACTGTCAAAGGTTCCTCCGATGGCACAGGACCCTCACGTGAACCCGCCTCCCAAGATATGAAGGTAGAAAAAGTTTCGCTCAAAGAAATCCAAGCCCAGACCAAAGACGTCAAAATCCTCGATCAAACTTTTAAACAAGTAATCACCATTGATTCATCAAATGATTCGCATCAAGGGGCCGAGACTTTGCAACAAATGGTGGCTGGAATGAAGGATCTACAGATGGACCTTGCAAGACCTTCGGACATGTCGTGTGCAGGTTGCTTCGATCCCTTTTTTGGTTTGAATCATCGAAGGCCAGAACCTTCACGATTTGCAAAATTGAGAGTGACGTTTAGTCACTGAAGGAGATTTTTAGCGTGAGAACAAATCCATTGTCGTGCCTTAGGAGAGCCGCCTTTTTTTCCACCGTCTTAGTTTCTGGCGCGTGTTCCTTATCGGGACGTTATGGCGATTCTGCGCGGCTAAATTTAGAGATTCAACGAGACCCCAAAGAGTCACTGAACCTGATGGAAGGACTACTGAACTCACGTCAGGATCTGTCCTACTTAAATGGACCAACCAGCGTAGCCAGCTTTGCTTGTATTGGTGTAAATGTCATGGGGCCTGGCATTGATCCACTAGTGACTCAGCATAACAATCCTAACCCGGATCCAATTGATTGGCAGGGTCTCTACAATGGAACGGGATACTGCGGATACCGTGGTATCACCTCTCGGTTGATCACCAATGAAAATGGTGCACAGCTGTCGATGGACATTCCCCCCGGTCCCGGAAGAATCATTCAAGTGATTGGTACGCCAGCCGGGAGCAATATCTGTCCTACGGCCGAAACCTTTTCTGAATTCGAAGATCGTGTGGGCGAGCAGCAGACTCGTCTACTCTTAGGGGATGTCTTTGTTTTAGGCCAGACCGTGGCGGATCTATTTCAGGAGACGACCCTTTCTATTCCAAGCACCTACAGTTCTGCCAATCCTAGAAACTACAATGCTTGTCACAATGGCACGAGCTTGCCTTTGACTGCTGCGGGATATGGATATACTACGTCGCCTTCTTATAGTGACGCACTCAATATTTATTACGACTACTCCATTCCTCCCACGATGTCCTATACGGCAATGTCTGCGAGCCAGCTCAATGACGTTACGGATGGCAATCCATCAACAGAAATTGGGACGGGCTATTATGGAGTCACGGGCACTGTCGCCAGAATGGATTTTGTTTTTGACACGACTGGGTACAACCTGGCGAGCGCAACGGGGCTCAAGATTGAGCTCATTGCAGCTGGAGGAAGCGTCAATGGCGCATGTGCCGGCTATTTTGCGGATACAGCTGGAATGAGTTTTCGAGCCAGTGGCAACACCAACGCCTGGACGGCCAATGGCGGTTCCAATACTACAACCGCCACCGTATTGACGCAATTTGACTATCTCTATCAATCACCTGATGTGCCTTCGGCCATGACTCATCTATTCACTACGGTTGCGCCTTCATCGGGCACCACCGGCACGCCTTACATTGTCCTTACGGTGCGTTCTGATCTGTCTGGAAGTACGAAATGTTCAGTGCTTCGCGTTGCTGATTTGCGAGTGAGTTTGATCTATTGAGATAAATTTGAATTGCACTGGAATAATAAACAAGTAAGATTTATTTAATAACGTTCGTCGAACTCAAGGAGAAGAGTCATGAAAAAAATTTATCTGGCCTTGTTTTTTGCAGCTGCCGCTTCTACAGCGACAGTGAGTCAGGCATCAACTTTTGGTCTCAATGCTGGCGCGACCTATTATTTGACCAATGTAACCGGGGGCGTTAGCAGTTTTTCGGCACCTGTAGCAGGACTTCATCTGATTTTAGGAGAATCCAAGTCGGCCATTAACTTCCGTAATTATCTCGAGTATCAAGGATTTAAGATTGGGGCGACTGGTAATGGAATTACAGTTTCGACAACCTTGTCCTATATTTCTTACACAGGACTTTTGGCATTCAATCTGGGATCTGTAGTTTATTTAGGAATAGGTCCCTCATTGAAGTATCTGCTGGATGCCGGCGCGGGCTCTAGCTCCATCAGTATCTTTGGCTCGACTGGGTTGGGTTTCAATTTTGGTCCCAAGGTCTTCTTAGAAGTCCGAGGAGACTTCGACTTCAGTCCACCTGCTCCGTATTCCATGACGGACATTATTTTAGCAACAGCGCAACTTGGATTTCATTTCGGCGCGGGCCAGAAATAGTTTTTACTTTTATTGCTTAAGTGTTGGCGCATGACGAAGTAGCTAATCACGCTACCGAAGCATGCGCCAGCCAGCACATCTGTCGGAAAATGCACCCCCGCCTTGACGCGAGCAATTCCGGTGCTGATCATCAGAATTCCATACAAAGCCAATCCCCCTCTTCTCCAAGCCAGGCTACCGTCATGAGCTACGAGCATCATCCAGGCTGCCATTCCGCAAGCGGCTGCAAAGCTAGTATGTCCTGAGTAGAAAGATGTGTACGCAGAGTGCGCATGCTCATGGAGCTGGGGAGAGAAGTACACAAATGGCCTGGGCCTTTGACTGAGGATCTTCGCGCTTTCGGTTGCGGCCCCGCTCCAAGCGACGGCGTGAAGTATTACCAACCAATCCCATGCAACCTTTCGGAATATTCCCCCACTTCTTATTGCGGAAGAAACACCTCGTGCCGAATGGAGCATCAACCAAAGGAGCGGCAGAGCGAATGCTAGGACACCCGAAGTGTTTTGCAAATAGTCCGAAATTCTACCCGCGACGTAGTCCTGATCTACGACGGCCCAGCGATCGAGTGCATTCAGTTCTTGGGTTTTGCATAGGTCAGCTTGTTTGGCGCAGCCCGACTCAATCAGTGTTGTCCTTAGCAGTGGAAGGGTAGACCAAAGGACCAGTGCGACCATCAAGCTAAGGGTATGCAGGTGATTCCAAGTCCATGGCTTGTGGAATCGGGAAGGAGTTCTCATAGCATGTATCATAGGGGCGACTTGAGAAAATTCCAATCAGTACTGTGCTCCTCTCATTGGACAGTGCACTGATCTTTGGGCATAACGGATGGATCCTATGGGGCGTACCACTCGAATTTTGATTCTGATTAGCTTTCTTTTTCACGTTTTGGCTGCGTTGAAGAGTACGGGTTATTTTCAGTACGACGAACATTTTCAGGTGCTCGAGTGGGTTTCTTGGAAGCTTGGCTGGACTCCAACGTCCGCGCTCGCGTGGGAATTCCCGGCGCAAATCAGGCCTTGGTTTCTGCCAGCCCTTTTTACGGCTATCGCAAAAGGTTTTTTGTTTTTCGGACCAGTGTCGGGTGCGGACCTCGCGCTTACCTATCGAGTTTTGCTTTCGCTTTTGGGGTGGGCCTCTCTCGTGTGCTTTGTGCGAAGCTTTGATTCATTGCAGCTTGGAGCACGCGAGCGTCGGTTGGCGACGTGGGGCGTCTTACTTCTCTTCTGCCTTCCTTTTCTGCATGCGAGGACCAGCTCGGAGAATTTGGGCGGTTCCCTTTTTCTCATGGGATTTTCACTTTGGTTTTGGAAAGAGCGCAGGCATCTTTTTTGGATTTCGTTGAGTGCGGGACTTGCGTTGGGTCTCTCCTTTGAGTCTCGTTTTCAAATGGCATTGGCTATTGTTCCTTTATTAGCGGGGACCTGGAGAAAACTGCGTGGAATCCAAGGGAAAGGTTTGTTCATTGGACTGCTTTTGGCTTTCGGGATCGGACGACTTTGTGACTACTGGGGCTATGGCGCGTGGACCTTTACTCCGTGGAATTACTTTTATCAAAATCTCGTAGAAGGAAAAGCCAGCTCCTTTGGTGTGTTACCCGTTTGGGGATACTTTCTCATTGGATTTCAAAAAGACGCCTTGGGCCCTTTCGGTACGCTTGGACTTTTGGTGATGGTGTTTTTCTGGATTCGTCATCCGCGTCACCCTGTCACACTTGCTACCGCGCCTTTTTTTCTGGTGCATTGTCTTATTGGTCATAAAGAGATGCGGTTTCTTTATCCTTTGGCGCCATTCCTTCCGCTAGCCTTTGCCGATGGGTGGGGGAAGTTAGGCTTGGGTAACTGGAAGTCTCAAGTGGCCAAAGGACTTTTGGGTTTGAATGGGATCTTACTGATTTATTTCTCTTCGATTCCCTGCAAGAATCCCTCAGTATTTCAGGAGTATGTCTCGAGACGATTTGGTCAGGGGTCTTTGACGTTGTACGCAACTTCGCCCGATCCCATGAAGGATGTTTTGGATATCTACTTCTATCGCCCTAAGGACTATCGCTATGTAATGATGGACTCGGCAGAGTCGAGTCGTCGGCAAGCGCCGGAGGACTACTTTCTTTTTCGACCTAGACCGGACCTTGCAATGGAATCCCACTTTGGAAAATGCAAGTTGGAGTTTGAGACGGTTCCATCTTGGCTGATGCGCTACAATTTCAATGGGTGGGCGGATCGAGTGGGGAATTGGAGCCTGTACCGCTGCCAAAGGCTTGATCACAAGAGCCGCTAGGTTTTTCTAGTAGACGAAGAAGGGCTTCTGGATCTTCGATTCGTCGGTATCGCTTAGTTGCTGGCCTCAAAAAGCCTTCCTCAAAATCCCTGCTTAAATCCTTGTCCCTTTTGTCGATGTCAAGGACTCCCACTTCTTTGAGGAGGAAGGAAGAGAAACGGTAGGAGTTCATTGCTGGGGGCGGGGACAATGCGATTGAAACAAAATCAGCTACCTTAAGTTGAGCGCTCTCGATCCTCCAACCTTTGGCAATGTCTTTTAGGTCAATGGCAACAAGATCGAGATCTAATTGAAACCGATCGAAGGTTTTGCCAGACGCCGTTCTCACTTGCCTAACCGCCGTGACTCGTCTGGCGCTGCTAGAGGTCCACGTTTCAAGAAGGGTAATCTTGAAACCTATCAACGTTAGACTGTGGTTGATAACTAAGGGGTCAGGTAGATTAACAGTAGTTTCTGATTGAATCGTTTCACGGTTAAAGGTCGGGGGGATAATATCATTGCCACTGCTACCGATGAGCACTTGGTAGCTTGAGGTTGGAATTTTAATGCTCTCTGCAAAAACAAGTTCGTCAGCTGCCCTGTGTTTATACTGCAAAGTGGGATGTTGTCGCTTATAGAGCGCTACTTCCACATTCAGGTCATTGGTCCCACGTAGTTCCTCACTGGTTTGAAAGTCGATGGTAACTATTGAAGGAGCATCTTGGCCTTGCCCAATTCCCTGATCCACGATGCCCACCCATTTTCCAAGGAGACTAAAGTCGATGTCTTGAGCCATTGAGGGAGTGACAAGTGAGAGGCTAAGCAGGAGGATGGTTCGCGTATAAAAAGAAAGCTTCATCATGAAAGCTAGATACTGAATGAGAGCAGAAGGGTCAACCTGCAATGAGACGCAATGCGGTGATTCTTAAAACTAACACTTGAGAATTTTACTCCGAATGAACTATAACGCTCGAGAGGACAATCCCATGCCAATTTATGAATACGAATGCAATGACTGCCAGAAGGTATCGGAAGTTAAGCAAAAAATCACCGAAGACCCGATCCAGGCTTGCCCTCTCTGCGGCGGCACAGTTCGAAGGCTGATTAGTCGAACCTCCTTTGCTCTGAAGGGGACGGGATACTACACCACGGATTATAAGAGAGCTGGGATGAAGCCTGAGTCGTCCGAGAGTAAGGCGTCCGCGCCTGCGGCACCGGCGCCAGCTACAGCTGCTCCAGCTCCGGCAAGCACGCCAGCGGCGGCCCCAGCTTCAGGGGCAGTAAAGTCTAGTTAGGGCGGGTTGGTGATCGAGCCGCTGTGGGTCTTTGAGTTGCAAATACAATCATAGCCAATAGTTTTATAAGTATTTGATATTATGTCATAATATATTGTATTTACAATATAAGTGTTATCGCCGATAGAGGTGTCCCTTATTCTCTCGCTAGCACAAACGGGAGATCTAGATGCGCTACTGACGATGGATCATATCGTTAAAGAAGAGCTAAAAAAAATTTTACTGAAGCAAGGTTTAGTCTATGACGAGGACAGCCATCTCATTTGGATTCCTCCAGGAGCAAGATTCGAGGATGTGTTTGATTTTGAGCATGTCATTGTGGCGTCCATTGATCCGGAGTCTGCGTTAGTAAGTAAAGCGGTAAAAGCTCCTCAAAAAAACAAGCAACTGATTCGCCAAGCAATTGCTTCAGATCAGTTCCCAGCGCTCGTAGATCGGATATTGAAAAATGGTGGGGAGTTGTAAAACTTCCTATGAATAAACAAGCTCTGATTCAAAAGATAAAAGAACAAGCCAAGCAAGATAACAAGAAGCGACAAGATCCACGCTTTTTGGAGACGATGGGTTTCTTAGTGGCAAAGGGCTTTTTAAAGACCAATTTCGAAATTCAGTTGTTGCCCAATAAGCGTCTTCCTATCGAGGATGCGATTTGGGCCGGAAAGCAGGTAGAACCTCGTATTCTTGAAGTTCTCCCGGCCGCAGTTCTTCGCTTGAGCAAGCACTTTCATTTGGACCCGATGGTGCATAGGGATTTACTTCAAGTTGTTGATCAGTTGCGCAAAAGAAAAGAAAAAGGCGATGACTTTTGTGGCATCCCCTACGAAAAAATTAGGGTTTGGGCTGAACTTCCGCTGAAGGACAAAAGAGTTAAGACAGTCGCTGATAAAAAGATAACCAAGACCTTCAGGCTGAATCCATTGGCATATGAACGGCTAGTAGAAGCTGCAACTGGCGCGAAGTGCAGTCAGGCTGAGATATTAGAAAAACTGATTTTAAGTGCCGGTTCTCCGGGAAAAATTGGTAGCGGGGGTAGGATTTGGCTACTTCGTTCAGTCGCCTCCGGCTCCATCACTGCGTAGCCTCGCCTCAGAAGCCTTTCGCTCGCTTCCGGCTCGCTCAGCCTGCACAGCAGGCCGGCTTCTTCGTTTCAAATCCTACGGGTAGTATCGAAAAAAAAGGCTCTTCTCGCTTAGTGGTGGGTGAATAGAAGGAGGGCACAGTCAGGAAACAATGCGTAGAATTGGTTTAACAAGAACTGATTCAACGAAAGGAATCCTGGACCATGCCCGAATCCACTAT
>CAUJDS010000053.1 GCA_963169695.1 Bdellovibrionota bacterium | reverse complement strand
CTGTTTATTGGTATCGACACCTTCTTTTGGGAAGAGAATTGCGACCAAGACAGGCATTGGTACTTTATCCCTTTGGTAAGCCCGGAGAAACCGTTCGAGTCGTACCGATTCAATTCGATCAGGGTGAGGAGCGAGAGCGTTGGGTCCTTACATTGAATCATTTACCGGCTGCTTTGACCCTTCCTATGACGGAAATTGCTCGTTTTGTGGAACCTCATCATGGGGAGATTTACCGTCAGGCCTTTGAAAGTTCTGCAACCAAAGTAAAGGATAAGTAGTCGGCTAGATTTTGGGTCATGCTTCGATTTGAAACTGTGGCGCTCCTCGTCTTGCTCTATTGTTATATTTAAGTTAATCCCATTGAATAATAGTCTCGGGGGGGATGTCAGATGGGATATTGGGGGACCAAAGCGTTTGCGCTTGGTATCGTCGCGGCAAGTTTGCTTTTTTCTAGTGCCGTCTTTGCTCAATCAGGACCTGCTGGCGCTTGCGACGCTCCCGTTAAATTGGACTATTTTTACAATTTGATTGGGTCCGGCTGGCACATACGAGATGCATCGCTTCAGGGTGACTTCCTCATATTGTTTGGCGAAAAGCTAACGCCTGCCGTTGCTAAATACACGGTATGGGTACAGCCTCTTGGATCTAATCATGTTCTAGATTCCGCGGACATTCCGAATCTTGTCCACGTCGGAAATTTCTCTCAGCATCCGCTTGGACTGAAGATTTCCAAAAGTGGTTGGCTTGCATTGTGGGTGGATGATCCCAATACTGCAGGAAGGAGTGTTCCCTATAGCCCG
Source organism: Bdellovibrionota bacterium (assembly GCA_963169695.1). Taxonomy (GTDB): domain Bacteria; phylum Bdellovibrionota; class UBA1018; order UBA1018; family CAUJDS01; genus CAUJDS01. The sequence continues at coordinate 6,022 of CAUJDS010000053.1, read as the reverse complement.
ACTGCACAGGTGTCGATGGATCGAGTCCTCGTCACTTGTCATTTTGCGGCATGCGAGTCGACGGTGCAATGGGCGGAACGGTTCACTCCCAGAGACAATCCCTATTATCCAAGTAATCCACCAGTGAATTTTATGGTTGATGGGATGGTGACACAGTTTCTTTGGGAAGATCGCTTGGGACAGCCGGAAGCCCTTTTGTATTCGTACGTTCAATACGAAAACAATATGATTCAGAGCCCTCCTTGGCTGAGAAGTATCCCTTCTCCTTTGCCGCCTTTGCCGACTCCCAGTACTGGGATCGTACGCTTTGATCCTGCTTCTGGATTTCGCGATCCTATTTATGTTGAACTGACCCCTTCAAATTCGGGAAATGGATTTACTTTAAGCACCAGCATTCAAGGACGATTCGAAAAATACTGGGTTCAGCACGCTAATTCTGTAAGTATGACGTCGAATTTTTTTACGATGGACTATTCCATAATCGAGCCTGATACGAGTCCAAACCCTTCACAATCTTTTATGCAGACACCTCTGAGTGCTTGGAATCAAAATCCGGCGACCCCTGGGTTTACCACATGGAATGCAATGCCGATGGCTAGCGGGGCAGCAGTGAGTTATTCTCCGCAGAATGGAATGGAAACAATAGCGATTTCCACAGTATTGGAGCGAAATGGCAGTACTCCCACGATGAGAGATGTCGTGTTTCGTAGCTCGCTCAATGGTTTTCAAGGACAAGATCATTACCTCGAACAGCCCGACGATGGCCGTGACATCAAGAAGGTATTGGTACTGGACCATCCTACGCCTAGCGTTCCAGGAGCCAATAGATCTTTTGCATTTGCGGTTGAGTCCACGGTGGGGCAGTGGGGAGCGCCAACAACAGATGTCTATGTTTATCAGCCGAGCTTTCAGTCCGGAGTGATTGGACAATTTTCCAAGTATAAGACGGTAGTAACTGCCCCGGGCGAGTTGTTTCGGCTTCAAAATGGCTCTGAAGAGCATTTGGTTGGCTGGGTAGATCGAGTCAGTCCCTTTCGGCGTGATGTGTCCTTAGTGCATTGTCCATAATTTCTTATTCAATCAGCCTCTTTTGGCACCTTGCCACAGAATGGGTTTATCGATTAAGGTAGTTGGCATGCGACGAGTCTCATCGCTTCAGCAGCTCTTTCTGATAGCACTGACCCTCCTGGGAGATGGGGCGTTGCTGCAGGTTCTTCATGATCAGGGCCATTCCCATCAACTTTGCGCGCTCCATGGCGATTGGATGGATGTGCATGAAGAGGATGAAAGTCTCGCGCCCTTAATTGAAGTGAGTGATTTACTTGCCTACGAAAGTGCATCAGCACATTCCAGCGATGAGCACCAGCATTGCTGGGTTTCAAAGGGCCGAGTCAGCGATGGAGTCCGTTCACAACCGGTTCTTATCGTGGCTCATAACTTGGCCATCTTCCATACCGAACCGAGCGGTATACAGCTGAATCGCTCTCAATTGTATCGGATAGCCCCCAAAAATTCACCTCCCACAGCTTAACAGGCGATTCACCTCTGTTTCTAGACTCCAATAGAATTTAATTTTAATTTTTTGAATGAAAGGTTTCTTATGTACTTACGTCTATTACGCACGTCCGTTTTCTGTGTTTCTCTTGTGGGGGGTGTTTTTTCCTTCGGCCTGGCTCATGCTGAAGTGTCAATCAAAGGGAAGTCCATGAATCCCGACATCAGCGCCAACTTTCTGGGATTGTGGCAGCAAGGAACGGGTATTTCGAATACTCGAACCACGACTAGTCACAATGGGTTTTCTTTGCAGGAGGCTGAACTTCAACTGACCTCGGATGTGGATCCGTATTTTCGGGCCAGTGTCTTGTTTGCTATTTCGCAAACGGCTGGTTCCACCGAATTTGGCATTGAACCTGAAGAAGTCTTTGTGGAAACACTGAGTCTTCCAAGTTTTACGGTGCGCGCAGGAAAATTCAAAATGGCACTCGGTAAGCACAATATGCTGCATACCCATGCGTTTCCTTTTATTGATGCACCTTTGATCCACGAGCGGCTTTTAGGCGGAGAAGGCTTGAATGAAGTGGGGGTATCCGCTGCAGCCTTGGTCCCCACTCCTTGGTATTCTGAGTTCACTGCGCAAGTCTTCAATCCCTCCAACGAAACCTTCTATGGCAGCTCGTCTTCTTCCAGCCTAGGAACTGTCTTTCACTGGAAGAATCTTTGGGATTTGAGTGATGCACTGACTTTAGAGGTCGGCCTTTCAGGGTCCCACGGAAAGACCGCTGCAGATCAGTCCGCCCACCTCTGGGGTAGTGATATCACCTTGAAGTGGCGACCTAGCGAAGGCGGAAAGTACCATGCCTTAATCTGGACGACAGAGTACTTGGATGGCACGCATGCCGAGTTGGCCACGACAACTAGCGGAGACGCACAAAATCGACTCAATGGGATTGCAACCTGGATTCAGTGGCAATTTGCAGAGCGATGGTGGTTGCAGGGAAGGTACGAGCACCTAGGCCTATCGGAGAACTTTGCTATTCCTTCCGAAAATAGAGAGAGCCTGCTATTGGGTTATTTTCCGTCGGAGTTTTCTGGCCTACGACTTCAGTATGATTTGCTTTCAACCCAGAACAAACTGAAGGACGACCATCGTATTGCGTTGCAAGCCGTTTTCAGTATTGGCGCACACCCTGCGCATGCGTATTAGAGGAGAAAGCATGAAAAGAAATAGCTTAGTGTTGTTGGCGTTTTTTGGGTGCATGAGTCTTGCTCACGCTCGATTGCAGGTGGTTGCGACCCTTCCTGACTTTGCGGCATTGACCACCGAAATAGGTGGCGAGTGGGTGGATGTGAAGTCCATAGCCAAAGGGACTCAAGATCCGCATTTTATTGAGGCCAAACCATCGTTTATGCGCGTGGTTCATGATGCGGATCTTGTCATTGCGAATGGGCTTGAGCTTGAAGTAGGTTGGCTCCCCAGCATTCTACGTGGAGCAAGAAATCCTAAGGTAATGGAGGGGAATCCGGGGTTTCTTGATCTCGGTGCTTCGATTCAGGCGCTCGACATCCCAAGGGGATCAGTGAGCCGCGCTGATGGAGATGTTCATGCATCAGGAAATCCTCACTACAACCTTGATCCAATCCGAATGGGAGATTGTGCTCAGCGGATTGCTGATCGGTTGGGTCAGTTGGATGCGAGTCATTCCCAATTCTACCTCGACAAGGCAGTCGCATTTCGAAAGAGAATGATAGAAAAAACAAAAGCCTGGACGGCAAGAATCAAGGCTTCGGGTGTGCACCAGGTCGTGACTTACCATAAGTCCTTCACGTACTTCTTTAACCGCTTTGGAATAACGAGCCCCGCAATGCTGGAACCCAAGCCTGGAATTCCTCCTACCAGTACGCATATCTTAGAGGTGATCCGAATCCTTCGCGATCAGAAGGTACCCCTCATCCTTGTGGAGAATTATTTTGATCCCACGGTGACGGAGCGCATACGGCAGGACCTGCCTTCCGTACGATCCAAGACGGTAGCAATACAAGTGGGTGGCGATCCAGAAATAAAAACCTATGACGACCTCATCGAGAAACTGGTCCAAGCAGTAGAGAGTGCCAGTGGGAGGGGGAGGTCATGAATGAAGCGTTGGTTTTTTTAGCCGCTCCGTTCTTGATGTGCCTTATTTTAGCAGGGATTCATTGTTACTTGGGTCTGCATGTTTTGGCTCGTGGAGTGATCTTTGTTGATTTGAGTTTGGCACAGGTGGCAGCACTGGGGTCTTCCATCGCGATACTCTTTGGATTTGATCACCATGCGACCGCGACCTACTTTATTTCTCTTGGTAGTACGTTTTTAGCTGCTGGGCTTTTTGCTCTGGCACGTAAGCACGAAGAGCTTTTTCCCCAAGAAGCCATTATCGGCATTGTCTATGCATTGGCCTCTGCAGCTGTGATTCTGGTCGTGGATAAAACAGCTCATGGTGCCGAGCACATCAAGGACTTGTTGGTGGGACAAGTGCTCTGGGTAACCTGGTCGGACGTGCTGAAAACGGCAGCTATCTATGCAGGCGTCGCATTGGTCCATTGGATTTGTCGACGGCAGCTCTTAGATGCGTCCTTTAAAAAGAAACAGAAAAATCAGGCTTTCTGGGACTTTCTTTTTTACGCTCTGTTCGGCGTAGTGATTACTTCTTCGGTCAGCGTGGCGGGCGTGCTTCAAGTCTTTGCTTACTTGATTGTTCCATCTGTTGTGGGGAGCTTGTTTTTCACTACCATAAAGGCCCGGCTCTTATTTGGCTGGCTCTTAGGATTTGGAATGAGCTTGATCTGCATGATCTTGAGCCACTGGCTAGATTTGCCAGCTGGTGCATTGATTGTGGTCTGCTTTGCGGCTTTGCCCGTTGTGTTGCTCTTAGTGATGCCGCTACGAAGGACTCACTGAGAGCCTTCGTTGTGGTAGGGGTGATTCTTGAGAACGCTCCATGCTCGAAAGAGCTGCTCCACAAGCACGAGACGTGCGAGGTCATGCGGTAGGGTTTGAGCGCCGAAACTCAATATTCCTTGAGCTAGGGCGCGAGACTCTGCGTCCCATCCCGTGGCAGGACCAATGGCGATGCAAAGTATTTGATTGGAGCCTTGTTCGCGTTCTTTCTGAATCCAGCGAGACCATTCTAGGGTGGATGAGTTGGTGCCTTTTTCGTCCAGAAGATAGAGGCGAGGTTTGCCTCGAAGTCGCCCAAGCGCATCAGACAAGAGCTGGGAAGGCTTACGTTGGGACTCTTCTTTGATTTCGATTTCTTCTAGGTCTACCCAGGGCCGAAGCAGCTTCAGGTAGTGATCCGCAAGGTCTCGAGATCCCGGAATCCGTAATTTGCCAAAGGCTACGATGGCAATGCGCATGATTTATGAGCTGCGAGTCGCGGCCGAGCCATAGCTTCCTTCGCGAAGCATGACTTCTTCAGCCTTCGACCAAAGACCTTCGAGGTTGTAATAGTTGCGAATGGCGTCCAAAAACACATGCACAATGACGTCTCCGCAATCGACAACAACCCATCGACCTTCACGAACTCCCTCAGAAGATCGTGGTCTATGGCCTTTGGCTTTGAGACCTTGTTCAACGGAGTCCACAATGGCTCGCACTTGGCGATCATTGGATCCGCTGCAAATCACAAAGTAATCCGCAAAAGCGCCGCTCTCGCTTAAATTGAGGATTTTTACTCGTTCGGCTTTCTTATCTAATGCGGCTTCTGCTGCAAGGTGAGCTATTTCCAAAGATTCCTCAAGCGTCGAAGGTTTGATGTTTTTTGAAAGATGAGGTGAGGGGGTTTCGGTTGTGAGTGACATAAGGTTCCTTTTGCGTCGTTTCTCTAGGCCTGGTTTTTTTGATAAAGTTTGTTTTCTGAAAGGTAGTGATCCAATTCTGGTATTCCAGTCGAGGTGCCACTCTTTCGAATTTCGGTGGAAGACTGCTCGAGCGCCGGAGTCGCAACAACCTTGAAGGCTGTGTCCACATCTACCAGCCAATTATTACGTTCAAATTCCTTGAGGAGTCGGACGGCGCCTTCGCGCGTGTGCGGCTTTCTTTCAATAATGATCCAGTGGCAAAGGTCGAGTACTTCAGGAAAATGCTTCCACTTTGGAAGCAAGGCCAGTTGGTCGATGCCAATAGCGCAAGCAAGCGAAGAATACTTCTCTGCGAGTCTCGACAAAGTGTCATAGCTTGTCGTGGCGGTAGTTGGACTCAGCTCAGCCTGATAAAATTCTGACCAATCATAGGTGACCTTGGGTCCCAAAAGAGGCTTGAAACAAATCTCAATCATGGCTTTGCGGTGTTTGAGTGAGGTATTGGTCTTTTTTAACGGAGGCACACCTGAGGGAACAATAATCACCTGACCCACGCCTGGGTGCTTCAATAGTCCTTCGACCGTCTGACGGTGAGAAAGGTGCGGAGGATCAAAGGTCCCTCCGAATACGGTGGTGACTTCAGACCATTTGGGCTCGAGATCCATCTGGTAATACTACTTTCTCA
>CAUJDS010000052.1 GCA_963169695.1 Bdellovibrionota bacterium | reverse complement strand
ACCTTCTGGATGCCTAGCTTCTCAAGCAAGCGGATCACACGGTCCAAACGTTTGGATCGATCCTCCCACTCTGTCCCTGTCTCCAAAAAAGGATTCAGCCAATCGCGAAGGGATCGAATCGAAAGCTCCTTCCAATCCGTTTTCTGCTCACGCGCCAAGGCCAACGCTTGCGAAGGGTTATGTGCAAAATTCAAAACAAGGTTGCGCTCCAGTCCATAACGCTTCGCCAATGCCCGAATACGCAAAAGCAAAACGCGATCACTCCACAGTCGCTCGGTTCCTTTGAGATCCAGAAAAACCGCCTCTCGCCCCCGCAAGGCTATGACGGGCGTCAATCGAAAACACGCTTCAGCAAAGGCGGCAACTTCCGCCTCACTGCGCTCTAGCAAAAAATAAAGACACGCCACTCGAGGTCGCGACGTCATGCACCCGACCTCCAACGAAATTTCGTGGCCGAAATTTCAGGACTTGCCCCTAAGCTCTTTTTTTCTATCTGAAATCGAAACGAAAAAAATCCGTTCGACTGCGCGTGAGGCCGGTCCGTGACCACAAAAACAAAGGCGCGACTCTTTCTCGCCAAAAACTGAAGCTGCCGAAGCTGAGTTTCTTTCAGCAAACTTCCGCCCAAATGAAGCACCAAACATTCAAAGAGCCCACTCTGCAAAACCTGCTGCACACTCCAAAGCAAATCCTGCTCAGGCTCAACAAAAAGCAATCGACTCAGCGGCACTCCCAGCTGAGGAAAAGCACAGGGATAAATCGTAGGCTCTACTTCCATCCAAGCAATGCGGGAGGTTGGACGCTCTCTCAAAACACGAAGCAGGCTTTCGGTCTTTCCGCTTCCGCAGACACCCGCCACTTCGATCAAAGAACTCCGATGCAACCCCGCTTGCAAAACAGGGCTTTGCCACAAATCCTCTGCCGGAATCGGATCGCCGGCCTTCTCCACCCAGCCTTTTTCCAGAAGCTGAGTGAGACTGAGCACCACCGCACTCATGCTCCCTCCGAGAACTTTCGAATCAGCCCCACCAAGACGCCCTTGATTTCAAAGTCGAGCCCCTCTTGCGACAAATCGATGCGAAGCGAGGGATACGCGCTATTGGCCGGCCGAAGCTCCACTTCCTTGCCAGTTTGAAAATAACGCTTCAACGTTGCGTCTTTTCCCACCAAAGCCACCACCGTCTGCCCATTGCGAGCGACGGCCTGCTTTCGTACGACGATGGTATCGCCAGAGAAAATACCCTCCCCCACCATCGAATCTCCCTGGACCTGCAAAGCAAAGTGCTCGCCTCGCCCGACAAGCGAACGAGGTACCTCGACCCTATCTGACCCCTCCACCGCCTCCAGCGGAAACCCTGCAGCCACCCGACCCACCAGCGGCAAAGAGACACTGGATGGATCGGGCGCTTCAGGAAGTGATCGAAGGGAGGAGGAAAAATTTTCGGCAACTTGTAGCCCTCGCTTGGCGTTCCAGCTTTTCTGGAGCAATCCCTGCTGCTCCAGGCGCTTGAGGTAGTTCTGAACCGTACCCAGCGAACGAAACCCAAAATGACGCGCTATCTCCTGCTGCGAGGGGGCATACCCCTGCTTCGCCTGAAACCCTCGGATATAGTCCAAAAACTGCTTCTGCTTCGGCGTGAGATGCGAAGGACTCATGCTTACTAGCCTAAGCGTAAGTTATGCGTAAGTCTACAAGAAGGTGCCAAAAAAGCGTGTCTCACACGTTTTTCCGCTGCACTCATCTCCAGCGGAGAGGAAGCGAAAATGTTCCGTCATCGGCCGCCTCAAGTATGACTCTACGACGATTTGACAGAGCGAGGTATTGCTTGGGATTCCCTACGACCCTTTCTTAGGCTCCTCAAAATTCTCTCCACATGCAGCTGAGGGTGAAGAAATAATCGTGACATAGCCTCGCCTTGCCAACAGTAGCTTAAGGGTAATCGATAGATCCGCCGTCACTATGTCGGGGCTCAGCACTTGCCATTCGCCTAAGAGATGGCCAAGACCCATGAGTCTGAGAGTGTATCCACGATCCCCAATATTGCCCGCCAGTTCGATATAACCTCTCTCCTTTACACCTTTCGGCGCCAGACCTAAAGTCTGCACAAGTTGACGAAATTTGGCTCGATCAGGATTTCCATTTAGCCCTACCTTAAAAAAGGTCAAATTTACTGTTTCTCCGGCTGATGGGTTTACAACAGAATGAGTCCGAATGAAGTCCAACAGGTCCTCTATGGGAGTCCCGGCAAAACATGGGGTCGCTGAAGGCAGAGCAATGAAGGCTAGGATTCCTAAAATAGGTAAGCGCATAAGGATATAGCTTCTCTCCGTTAATATTATGTGCTCCGAGAATCAAAGTCTTGCACCTGCAAGACTTACTATTACATCCCATCGCAACGTAACATAGAAAGACCACACTGGAGGACGAGCCCGTCCAAAAAGGAAGCCCCGCTGCTTAAGCAACGAGAACCATTGTCTTGCCGATTGAATAACCAAAAGCACTAAGCCAATTTTAGTATGAGCGTCCCCCCTACGGCCAAAGTTCTACTTCAAAATCAAAATGGACCGCGTCTTTAGCACCATTGGAATAATATCCATGATCACCCATTTCGAGTACTTTGAATAAAATACTCCCTTGGGGCGCAGCAACTTCAGGTAAATCTCGAAATACGGCATCACTCATCCACTGAATGGGAATCACGGCTCCCAGCTTTTGGCCATCAAACGGAAATGGAATCGTAACCCGTACCGTCCATTCTCTTGAGTCCCCATGCCGCATAGGAAAGGGACCAACCTCCGCTTTCCCAAATACAACATGAGCGTCATGAATCCGCAGATATGGCCAATCTTTCTTCACTGCCCGCCCGATAGCATCCTTCAACGCAGCATTGAGAGGGTGATAAAAATCTTTAAGTAACTGTGAATATTCCGTTGGCTTCCTCAAAGCCTCTATCAAAATATCCGGCAGTACGAGAAAAGCTGCGCCCGACCGAAACAACTTACTCAAAGGCAAAGGCCCATCATGAAAAATTTGGTCACAACGATCGACTGCGCGCGCCGAAAGTGAAAAAAGAAGCATCGCCAAGAAAACAAATTGTCGCATCATCCCGACCCCCGCAAAACCCTAACGGAGCAACCTCAGCTTGTAAAGTTTCTGGAAGCTAACTTTCTTCCAATGCCATCAAAGCCCTCACGAGCTTAGAACTGGGCTTGGACGCCTAGCTCCAGCGTGCGGCCCGGATCTCCATACCCCCAGATATCCACCCGCGGCTGATCAAGAAGATTATCGATTCGCCCCCAGAGGTCCCACCCCTGAGCAACTTGATAGCCCACACTGAAATTCCAACTCTGAGATACCGGTAGCACCTCTTTTCCAAAGAGTGAACGATCGGACCGAGCACTCAGCAATCTCCAACTCAATTCGGAACGCAGTTTTTGCTGAATCCCTTTCCACTCGATTCCAGCTACGACGGAATGGGTTGGACGACGCAGGAGTGCCTCCGCTGTGCGATCATCTCGCGTATGCAGCCATGTATAGTGAGTCTTCCACTTCCAAGCTGAAGCAAATTGCCAATGAAGCTGAGTCTCCACACCCCAAATCGTGGCCTGAAAAGCATCATAGCGATTCAGGTCATAACGGTAATCAATTCCACGCTCATAGCGATCTCGAAACAAAGTTACCTGCGACTGAATCTTAGCTCCGCCGCTCGCCTGCCGAATACCAAGTCCCTGATGATTCAAAACTTCTGGAAGCAAGGACGAATTGCCATAAGTCGAATACCGTTGGTACAACGATGGAAAACGCACACCACGCGCCATTTGATGGAAAACCTGCACCTCACCACTTCCGGGTCCCACGGTATTCTCCATCTGATAGGCCCACGCCACATCATAGCTCCGATGCGAAAGCAAACGCGCCTGCGCTTCGGTCCTCCATTCTGCCAGCCAAGCAATATTCACTCCAAGATTTCCTTGATGAATGGGAGCTTGTTCCGCAAACTGAGACGTTGAATCTGCAAACCCCGGATAAGACGAGCGCGTCGCCGTACGCCCTTGCTCAAATTCTAACTGATACCCGCCTTGAAATTCTGCTGTCTGAGTGCGCCATCGATTTTGAATGGTAAGTTGATTTTGGATCCCAATAAACTCCGCGTCTAAACTTTGACCCAAGTGAGACGAGTCTTCCAAATCGCGCAACTCCCGCCGAAACCGTGATTGCATCACTTGAACTTCCGTCGAGAAAATTCGAGGCGTCCAAAAATACGCTCCGCCTAATCCTAGTAATCGCTGTTGCGTTCTACCCGTAAAGTTGGGATCGTCTTGTCCAGGTCCACCGCCCTGATCCAAGTCCGATTCAGAATCCTGAAGCGACACAAGGCCATAACCCTTCCACTGTCCCGGCGACTGCGACTTAGCCAGCAACATTCCCTGCCAACCTTCGCTACCATCTGGCTCGGTATTTCCCCACGCCGCTCCTGCCGAAGAAAATCCTCGCAACGAGCGATGACTCATCCAGCCCCGCAGAAAAGTTTTTCCATTCCAAAAATCCAACTTTCCCGATTGTTGAAAGGAACCATAAGATCCTGCGCTCGCCTTCATGGATGAGCGAAGTCCTACTGGATGATTGCTTGGAATAAATCCTAGCTCCAATGCGCCGCCAAGCGCCTGCGGTCCCAATCGCGCAACCTGTGGACCCGCATGGACGGCAATCGATTCCAAATCCTCTGCATTCAGTTCCCCAAAGGCTGACTCCCGACTCACTCCCATGGGATTGGTGAGTGGAATCCCCTCAAATAAAACCAAAATCTGATGAGAGGGTATGCCCCTTAAGAAGAACGACTGCTGACTTCGATCCATCCCCGCGCGGACCACCTGCAAGGAGGGCACCTCTTCCAACGCTGCTCCCAAACTGCTGGATCCACTTTCGGATTTCTTTCCTGGAACGCTATCCAAGCTAGCGTCTGCATCTTGGACGTGAATCACGGGCTGCTGATAAATAGATTCCTGCGCCCAAAGGGTCCCGGAAAAACCCACTAGACCCATGACAGAAACTACGGCTGAAATTCGCACACAACGCATCGAGCTAGGATATAGCGACTACCTGGTGAGAAGTCTAGGGCAAGCCCCACCAACCCCAGCCTAACCGTGAAAATGGTCCTTCCAGCGACGAACCTCCGCAAAGGCCTCCGCCGAGCTCTTTCCTTCCATTTGCAGGGACTTTCGAAAAGCGCCTTCCTCCACTCGCAGGAATGGATTGGTCAGCAATTCCTCGCCTAAAGAACTTGGCACCGTGGGCCTCCCCTGCTTTCTGAGGGATTCCACTTCGCGCGCGCGCTCCAAGAGCGCTGAATTGTGATCATCGATTGAAAGGGCAAATCGTGCATTTGCCGCCGTGTACTCGTGAGCACAAAAAATCAGCGTCTCAGGCGGAAGCGCAGCGATTTTTTGCAGACTCTTCCAAAGCATTTCCGCCGTACCTTCAAAGAGCCTTCCGCAACCCAATGCAAAGAGTGTGTCGCCGCAGAACAATGCCTCATTGGCCTCAAAATAATACGCTATATGTCCGAGCGTATGTCCCGGCACATCCAAGACGCGTGCAATCGCCTCACCGAGATGAACTTCGTCGCCCTCTCGAAGCGCACGATCAATGAACGGAAGCCGCTTTTTATCAAATTCGGATCCCACCACTTCGCAGCGATGGACCTTCTTCAAGTCCACCACCCCACCCACATGATCCAAGTGATGATGCGTGAGAAGGATGAGATCAAGCTTCCATCCTTTGGCGGCCAAGACTTGTTCGATGGGAGCCGATTGTCCCGGATCGATCGCTGCGGTCTTGCCTGACACCCGATCATGAATCAAATAGAAGTAATTATCTTCCATGGCTGGAATCTGGACGACCTTAAAATCTTTCATCCACCTTCCAAGCTAGCCAAAGTTTTTGAACAAAGCTAAGGAATGTTGCATGCGCGGAGCGTCGCATCTCGCAAAATAAGCCAATCTCCACTAGAATCAGAGCAAATGACGAAATCCTTATTTCTCTTTCGACATGGCGAAACCGACTGGAATCGCGAGGATCGCTTTCACGGCCACCTCGACATTCCACTCAATGAACGAGGACGAGAGCAGGCTCGAGCATTGATACCCGTTCTGAGAGAAGCCAAAGTAGAAGCGCTCCTTTCGAGCGACCTTCAGCGCACTTTGCAAACCGCCAAGGTCGTCGCAGATGCATTGGGCCTTCCAATCCAATCGGATACGCGCCTTCGCGAAGCGATGCTCGGAGATGCACAAGGACTCACTCGAGACGAAATTTTTGAACGCTTCGGGACCGAACTCGCTGACCGCTGGAGGTCGATAGATCCTCAGGACCTTCACGTACGCTACCCCAACGGAGAATCGGGTTTTGAAATTCAAAACAGAATCTTTGATTGCCTCGAAGAAAAAGTAGAAGCGTCCAAATACAGTGCCCTCGGCGTTGCAACTCATGGTGGCGTTTTGCGAAGAATCTTTCAACGCCTCTGTCCCGAAAATCAAGAAGCGATTCCTATTCCCAACGGAGTACTTTATATTTTGAATTACGATACGAGCACTCACCAATGGAGTGCCCGCAATCACTCTCCTTGGCGCAAAACTTCCTGAACCGGGCCGAAGGTTCTCCGGTGAATGGGGTGCCGGTACGAGACTCGACAGGTTCTGCACACTCGGGCGCCTCAGCTACTGCTTTCCCCTACGCTACGCCTCCTGCTCCGCGACAGTCCACAGGACTGACGGGCGCTCAAGCCATCATGGCTTGAGCGTCCTCACGAGGCGGACCCCAAGATCGTCGCCCGGACCGTCCGGACCCCCGCTGCTGCGGTAAGCGGAACGCAAGTACTCGGGATAGGAGTCCCAACCCCCACCGCGAACCACACGAAACGAAGCCGCCGGACTGCCTTTAGGATTTAATCCGCCAGAACGCTTGGAATCGTACCCATCACTCGTCCAAGTATAGACATTGCCATGCACATCAAAGAGCCCCCAAGGGTTGGGTCTTTTTTCTGCGACGGCATGCGTAGTGTTTCCGCTGTTTTCTGCAAACCATCCGTGCTCCCCTAGCTTCTCTGGATCTGCCCCATAACTATACGCCGTCGAAGTACCTGCTCTTGTCGCGTACTCAATTTCCGCTTCCGTTGCTAAGCGATAGTTGTAGTAGGGATCCAAATCGCTCTTTGCTTTGGCGTATTCCAAAGCATCTTGGTTGCTAATGGATTCCACGGGATGGTTGGGAAGTAGTTCTACCATCGCTCCCGATTTGAGCTTCACTTGCATGCTTCCAGGACCCGTTTTGAAATGGGAAGGATTTCTCCCCATGACTGCCACGTACTCAAGATGCGTCTCATGAGTCAGCGCGATATCGTAATCGATTGTGAGAATCGCTTCCACTTGGTCTTCATGGTCAAATCGCACGACTTCATCCAAGGGACTACCCATCTTAAGCGCTGTTCCTCCGGGAGGATGCCTTACTTCTTTGAACTCCAAGCTCTCAGGCTTTACCCGAGTGTGAATTAGCTCTAAAGGGATTCCATGCTTTTTGGCACCCGCTTCAAGCGCAAAGTAGCTTGTGCGTCTGCCAATTTCCTCTCGGACTAGTCGGACCTGTTTCTTTGGAATCGCCTTAAGAAGCTCATCAAAGTGATTGTCGCCTTGTTTTGCTCCAAGTTGATAAAGGATCAAATTTGCTTTCTCTGACACCGGAACATCCGATGCAAGCATCTGCTTGGCCGCAGCGAGAGGAAGAATTCTTTGCTTTTCGGCCAAATCCCTCACCCTTGTCAGGACCTTCATCGATTCCTGCTGGTCTTGCGAAAGACGCTGGATCTGATCCAAAGCAAAGTTGCGATAAGCCTGAAAATCACTTAAATAGCTCTGCAATAAAAAGCGCTCGATTTGCCGCTCGCTTGATGATGACGATTGAATCATCTTAGCGATTTCACCACTGGCCCAAGCCTTAAGCTCCGTGGGTTGCGCGTGTTGATCGATGACCAGAAACTTCTCCGGATCTAATCGATTGTGAGCTTCGATGAATGCATGGGCTAGAGAACGAGATTGATTCTCAGAAAGGGACCTTGTCGCAAGCACCTTCTCCAAGCGCGCTCTCATCGCTACGGCTTCTTGGTCACCTCCAGTAATGAGCTTATCGACCACTCTTTGAACAGTCTTAGGCTGCTCCCTTGTCAAGACCGCAAGGCTCATCCATTCGGGTCCCTTGATTTGTTTGATACGCTCTTGATAGCGAGGGGTATCAAGCAAAGTATTGAGCAGGTCCGATAGCTCTTGGGTGGACAAAGACGTCAGTAACTCACTTAGTCCTTTCCGCTCTTCCACCCAGCGATGCAAGATCACTTGCTTCCTAAGCGCAAAGGGAGTTGCAACATCCATGAGCCAAGTGCCCAGGACTTTCTCAAACTTTGGATCCTGCTTAAGCCCCGCAGCCGCAAGTCCTGCGTTCGCAGAAATATAACGGATCTTGTCTTCAAGCGATCCTTCCTTGAGTCGGTAGGTTGCCTTGAGCAACGCATCCAACTCAATATTTTTTTCAAAGAAACGCTTCTTCACTTCGAGCAATCGATAGTCGGTCGTAGCCTCTCCAAGCTTTGGCACTAAGACCAGATCACCAGCATTTTGCGCCTGTGACGCTCCAATCGGAAACTGATAATTCTTACCATGCGGGTGTGGCTCGAAATCTCCTAAGCCAACATGGCTAATCGGTATGACTTTACCTCTCACAAATCGTCGGACTTCGTCTTGGTTGCTAAGATACTGGTTATTGTCCACAATCTCTTTGGACAGCGCCAAGTAGTACCCTTGCTCTCCCACACTCTGCCTGAGTGCTTCCATCATGATTGGAATCTCGGACGGCGGGACATTCTGAATCTTGTCAATGTATGCCACCTTCACCTTGCGACCTTGATGAGTCGCATGACCTAAGACCACCGTCATATGTCCTGAAGAAAATCCAGCTTCATCCGTCAAAGTAAAGTAGTGATAATTGGGATCCGCTGCCCGCGTAAGGTACGTCCTGCTCGAGCAATCCGATCCCCCCAGGCATGAACGTAATGCTGATTCAGCAAGCCCTAGTTGTCGCAGAGTCCTTACACGAGGAGCAGCGGTTAAGGTCTTTGCTCCGGCTTGGGTCTCTTGCTCAAGTGCTGCAATTTGTTCAAAAAGCTTTGTAGGATTTTCAATCCCCGTAAGCAGCTTCGTACCCATGGCATTTTGAAATTCTTCAAAGTGCCCTACGTATCCAAGTTCCAGTGCTACACTATCTCTAGCATCCAGTGCTTTGCGGATTCCAAGAATCCGCTCCATCCCGTCTTGGGACTTCATCAGCTTCAACACTTCTGGATCCTGAAATCCCGTCGTATGAAGCACATCCACCATCGCTTGAGTGATAAAACGCAGGTCCTTTCCTCCTTTTTTCAATCGATCGTGATGAATGCCCAAGACGGATAGTGCCAGCCTGGTACGAACGTTGGAAGCCACTTTGTCATCTGCAAGCTTCTTACGAGTTTCTAGAGAGACTGCATCCTCGAAATATTCAGCCCATCGCTTTGCGTTTGATTCTCGAAACTGCGCTCGCTTTGTCTTGATCACTTCCTTGTCAAGCGATGCATCCCATACAGGCTCCGCCTCATCCACATAACCTAAGAGCTTCTTCCACGTCCCTGCATTGGCATCAACCTGAAACAACCGCTGCCTCACCTGCCCCGCACTCGTCACGAGCTTTGAAGAAAAAACTTCCAACGCCTTCGGCACCGGATAGGATTTCTCCACGTCCTCGATCTTGATACTCCTGAAGGACCTCTTTGCGTCTCTAAGCTCGGGATGCTTCTGGATAAGCGCTCCCACCTTCTCCAAAGATCCTTCATTGAGACTGGTAGTTGGATCCCCAAATCGAAGCTTACGATACAACTCAAACGCAGCGATTTGCTTTGCGTCCGATAGGTCTGGCTCAAGCCCTTGCGTGAAGGCAGTGAAGAGCTCGTCGATTGTCTCGATCTTCGTTTCGATCTTGGCATCGCCTTTTGCTAATGATTGAGCTTTCTGCTCAGTGGCAGCGCCCTTCTTGGCAAGTCGCTTCTCTACCCATTCCCCGCCCTTAAGGTATTCAAGCAGACTCCGACGTACTTCAAATGAATCTCGGCAATCTTTTGACGCAGAAAGGGCGTGGCTTGGCAGTAGGTACAAAACCACGACTATGACTGAGAACCGCCTCTGCAGATCACACCTACCCAATGGAGCACACTCCTTCGGTTGGCTCATCGGAAAAAACCCTTCTCATCTTTTGATAAATACTCGGGACTCAGCATGTCAATTCTATGCAGAACGACGCCTAGGAATAAAAAGGAAATCGATAGATTTGAGTGCCCGCAATCACTCTCCTTGGCGCAAAACTTCCTGTACCGGGCCGAAGGTTCTCCGGTGAATGGGTGTGACTCCATGCCGCTTCAGTGCCGCTTGATGGATGGGTGTGGGATAGCCTTTGTGCTTTTTCAGGCCATACTCTGGATAGCGCACGTCCATCTCTTGCATAAGGCGGTCTCGAAAAACCTTCGCCACAATGGATGCGCTGGCAATCGCCAAAGACAGCGAATCTCCTTTGATCAACGCATGGCCGGCACAGATCAGATCTTTGGGTAGGAACTTTCCGTCCACTAGCACAAAGCCTGGCGCCGTCTCTCGCACCGCTCGGCTCATTGCCAAAAGCGATGCCTGAAAAATATTGATCTCGTCGATTTCTTCGACACTTGCTGACTGCACCGACACACGCTTGGCCCAGCCCATAATCTTAGGGCAAAGTTCTTCGCGCTTTTTCTCTGTCAGCTTTTTGCTGTCCTGGATTTCGAGAAGCCACTCAAGTGCGGGATCCAACTTCCCGTCCGGAACCTCGGGCAAAACAACGCAAGCGGCAACTACAGGCCCAGCCAAGCAACCTCGACCGACTTCATCGACTCCCCCCACTTCAACGCGAGGGTAGCCAAAACGCCGCTCCCATTCGAGAGTCCGTTCCACTTGATTTTTTATTTTCTTAATTTTCTTACGCTTCTGCGGGGACTGCTTTTCTGCTCATGTCTTGATCTTGATCGATCTTCGCAGCACGTCCTCGCAAGTCACGCAAGTAGTACAAACGTGAACGTCGGACCATACCTGGAGTGACCAATTCAACTTTGGCTACTTTTGGCGAAAAATCTAAGTAAATCTTCTCAACGCCAACACCATGAGACATCTTTCGAACTACGAAAGAGCTACCAACACCGGCTTTGCGACGCTGAATACAAACACCGTCAAACAACTGCACGCGCTCTTTATCACCTTCGATGATACGCACATGCACACGGACCGTGTCTCCCGATCGAAACTGGGGAAGGTCCTTACGAGTCAATGTTTCTGTCGCCTTTGCAACACGCTCACCGAGTCCCTTTGAAGGAACTTGTCTGCTCTTGGTTCGGCTCTTGCGCTTAATTAATTTCTTCATTTTTGTTTCTCCTCAGTCTCTTTCTTTTTCGTAAATCTCAATGGCCCTATCGCTACACACCCAAGAGTCGATCCAGAATGATTGCCGCCGCGGCCCGGACCGAAAGATGATTGTAATATCCCTCATCCTCCGGACTTCCCGCTCCACGAATCGGCTCCAAAACCTGATCGATCTCCGGAAAAAAAACCTCCGAAACTCCCCAGCCCGTCCCAAATATAAGAAGCAACGGCTGTGTTTTTGCGTCATCGGCAATCTGATTTTTCAGTGCCTGATACGTCACACATCCGGATCGCTCTCTCGCATCTGTCAAAATGACTTCAGGCTTAAGTCCCGTCTCTTTTTCAATCTGCTCTCTTACGGCCGCCATATCCGGCAGCAGTTTTACCAGATCCAAGGCTTTCACTCGATCCGGGTGAAATTCTCGATTCTTGGGCAGCTGCCAGTGATCCAAGATCCTACCGACCACTCGGTGCTGATCTTGAACAGGGGTTACCAAAAAATAACCTTTGAGGCCATAAGTTCGCGCAGAGCGTGCAATATCATGGATGTCTAAGTTCGTCACGGACGTAGCTACGAGTTTTCCATTTCGATCGTTGATCGGAAAGTGCAGGAGAGCGAGGTAGACGGATCGTGCCATTAGATTCTCGAATCCCAGCCTGGAAGAATAAGGTCGGGTCGCTTTTGCAAAGTCACGGCCCTGCTTTGCTCCATCCGCCAAGCCTTGATCTTGCCATGATCGCCCGAGAGCAGAATCGATGGAATCCCCTGTCCCTCTACTTCGGGAGGACGCGTATATTGTGGATATTTAAGGAGGTTATTCTCCAAACTCTCCTCTTGAACCGAAGCTGGATCTCCCACCACACCCGGAACCAGTCTCGAAACAACGTCAGCCAACACAATGGCTGCGGGTTCGCCGCCGGTCAGAACGTAGTCGCCAATTGAAAGCTCCTCGTCCACATAGCGATCAATGAACCGCTGGTCTACACCTTCATAATGTCCACAAATAACAATGAGTTGGCTCAATCGACTCAGCTGCTTGGCCTTTGGTTGGGTCAAGAGACCGCCCTGAGGCGATAAAAAGACCGTTCGAGTAGAAGTTGGGTGCTTTGGGACGCTTTCGACCGCGCGACCAAGGACATCCGCACGCATCAGCATCCCCGGTCCGCCCCCATATGGAAAATCATCCACGGTGCGATGTTTATCCAGAGCAAAGTCTCGGACCTGGACGGCGCGAAACTTCACGACACCCTGGAGCTGAGCACGTCCAATGAGGCTCGCCTTTAAGGCATCGAGAACCATTTCAGGAAAAAGGGTAATAAAGACAATTTCTAAGGAAGGAGAGGGAGACTCACTCGACGATTTCGAGGACAGTCCTTCGTCTGAGCTTTGTGGAAGCGCCGTTGAGTACTGTTCGGATGGCTCGAGCAGTGCGTCCTTGTTTGCCAATGATTTTTCCAAGATCTTCCTTCGCAACCTTGAGTTCGATAACGGTTGTGTTTTCGCCTTCGATCTCGTTTACTTCAACCTGATCAGGCAAGTCCACTAACATTTTGGCCATATAGTGAATCATCTTGGCAAGCTCACCCAACTCGGACTTCTGCTGTTGAACCATTATAAGTACCCCCCCGCAACCCACAAGATAGGGAAACAACGCTACAGAAAAGTAGGCATGGACTTTGATCCAATTCCCTACGAATCCCTACAAGTACTTATTTTGCAAGAGTTTTAAGAAGTTGTCCAACGGTTTGTGAACAAAGGGCTCCGCGAGTCTGCCAGGAGCGAATAGCCTCTAGGTCGACCTGTAAAAATTCTTTTACATCTTTAGCGCGTGGTCGGTACTTGCCAAGTTTGGCCAAATAAGTGCCATCACGCTTGGACTCTTTATCAATCGCAACGATTTGATATTCAGGACGATTTCTAGCACCTTGCCGCTGTAGACGAATCATTACTGCCATAATTTTTAACCTTTAGCTCCGCTTAGGGCTCGGATTTAACAGTCAGGCCCCCTCTCGTCAACCTTCAAAAAGCATAGGTGCAAGAAGTCTTAGGGATTTCTGCAATCGATCCACGTCTTTCTCGAGTGACCGTCCGTTAGGCTTGACGATTCGGCCCAATGCCCCAGCCGGCAATGCATGCTCGGGCTTCTCAATCCCCGTCAATAGGACCACAGGAAGCTTCTGCTCCACTAGCTCCTTAAGAAAGTCGTAGGAAGACTCTCCTGGCAAAATCTCGTCCAGGAGAACCAGATCGGGCCTTTCTCGCATGGCGCTCCGCCTCGCTTCAGCGACTCCCGACGCAAGGCCACTTACCGAAAGTCCGACAATGCGCTCCAGGGTGTATTGCAGTAAATAACGCATTGAGTCTATATCTTCTACAATTAGAATCTTCGTGTTCCTCAAGAGACCCGTCCTTTCTTCCGATTTTATCATTGAGTGAGAAGCCATCCACACCTTCTTTGGAAGGACCTATTTCGATCCCAGCATTCCGCCAAAAGCTCCCTTATGGAGCATTTGAAGGAAAACATTCTTTTTTGCACGCTGACCAAACGCGAGCTCAGCCTATTGTCACGCGCCGTCTACGAACGAGTGTACCAGCCTGATGAATCCATCTTCCATCAAAACGAACGTGGATTTGGAATGTACATCATCGCCAGCGGACAGGTCGCCATCCGAACCGAAACCGCACCCAAGGAAATTCTTGTCACCCAGCTGGGTAAAGGGAGCTTCTTTGGAGAACTATCTCTCATCGAAAACGAGAGTGTTCGATCTGCTTCTGCCGTAGCGACTGAGCGTGCTTCACTGATTGGCTTCTTCAAACCGGATCTCATGGAAATTCTCGAACGCCACCCTACCATGGGGGTGAAAATTCTTTTTCAACTCTCCAGTGTCCTAGGCCAACGCCTGATGGAAACCACAGATCGTATATCAAGGGTCTTGCAAGATCCTAGACTCGGATCGAGCTATGACAACGCGGCCTGATCCTTTTTTGAAACGCGATTTAATCAAGCTGGTCTTCATGGGTCTCAGCATCTTCGGCGCTGCCGTACTATTCATCCTCAATACTCCGCTTTCAGGTCCGACCCTGATGGGGCTACTTATCGCTATGCTGCTGGCACCAGGTCTCAAGTACATGGAGCGCTTAGGACTGGCGCGCACTTTCACGATTGCCATGCTCTTTGTTTTTCTATTTGGATTTATAACGATGGCGGTATTCTCCATCTCCAAAATCTTAGGCCAAGAGTGGATGTCTTTTTATCACAAAGCTCCGTTCCTTTTTGAACAGTCCGTCAATCGTCTCCACGAAATAGAATCTCGATGGAAAGCCCAATACAGCATCCTTAGCAGCCTACAACTATCAGAGGCATTTAATGCATGGGGACTCAAGACGGGCGATTGGTTTCGCAGCAATGGCGCAATCTTAATGGGTGAAATCATGACCTGGTTTCTTCTTGTTCCACTCATTAGCTTCTTCTTACTCAAAGACGGACAGAAGATTCAAAAACAATTTTATGAACTCGTCCCTAACCGCTTTTTTGAACGCTCATTTTTGATTTCATCTCGAGTATCCAATGCTATTACGAGTTACCTTCGTGCCAAAATGATCGAGGCGATCTTGGTAGGATCCATTACTGCCATCGGATTGGGTGCGGTAGGTTGTCCCTACGCCCTTGTCTTTGGAACCATTGCCGGCATCACCAATATCATTCCGTACCTCGGACCTTTGATTGGAGCGGCGCCTATTGTGGCGCTAGCGGTATTTGACTCAGGCTCTGAGCATCTCTTGATTCCGATTTTGATCGTCATTCTTATTGCCAATATCATCGACTTCCTGCTGATATTTCCGATCGTCGTTGGAAATTTGGTTCAAATGCATCCACTCCTACTGATCGGTGTCGTTATTTTGGGACAGGAATACTACGGACTGATTGGAATGCTACTCTCCATTCCAATAGCGGCCGCCGTTAAAGTCGTCGTTCAAGAAATTCACCATGGAATATACGATCCTATCAAGACCGCTCCAAAACGGCTGGGACCCTTGATCTAATTGATTCTAGCATCCACTTCGTAATCCAAGTACCCAAGCAAGGTACCAACCTCTCGTCGGAGCGATACCAATTCTCCAGCCTCCACCCTAGGACGCTGATAAGAGCTTGATCTCGAGTGATTTCCTCCAAATAAACCCTCGAGAAGGGAAGAAACCACAGCAGCTGCTCGCAAGGCGCTTGTTCTGGACTCGCCATAAGCATAAGTCTGAGCTTTCTTTGGGGCTGTCTCTTCGCGTACCAAGTCTGCCAAAGGGCCAGGCGAAAGCTTCGCCACCAACTGTTCTCTCGTTCGGCTACCTGCAAAGTTCGACTCGACTAAGGCCTGGAGACAACGCATCGCTTCAGTACGAACCTCTTCACGATCGGAAGAAAATTTCGAAACAAGTGTGTCTAATAATGAATTTCGACTTTCGGCCGAAAGCTTGCTCCAATGAAAAGCTAAGTAGGTAGATGCCGCACGAATCAATCCAAGCTGAACCGTGGCAATTTTATCGTTTCGCTCAAGGCTTCTTTGAATCATTTTAAAGTAGTCCCGCTCAGCGGTATCGACCCTTAACCTCAAAAGAAGATTCAGAGCGACGGGCTTCCCATCCAACATTCCTCGTTCCATCGCAAGGATAATACTTGGACGTACCAGGTCTTGAACCTGACTCGAACTCTGGGGCGCCATAGCAAGGCAATGAAGAGCCGTGTCCTCCAATACAGAATGAACTTCAGAATCCTCCTCCCGTTTCAGAGCTTCCTTCAACGCGGTCCACGCTTGACCTCCTTCGGCAGCAGCCATCAACAAAGACTTAGCAGAAGTCATTCGGATTTGTGGCGACGGTGATTGAAGGCCCTGGATCATTCTTGCCAAAAGAGAAGGCTCTTTCCAAAGGCTAGCCATCTCAACTATCTTGTTTCGAAGGTAACTTCCTTCGTCTGTCATTTCTGATGCGACCTCCGAAAAGGCATCCTCAAAGTTCCTCAAAAGACTAGCCTTGAGAGCAGCATTTGCACGACCGGAAAGATACATCTGGATCATCGACTTCCAAGCCATCATTCCCAGGCTCGCATTCGCTCCATGCTTTGACATCTCCAAGAACAAATCGGCGAGCCTCTCATCCCCAGGATAATTACTTACCAGAAGGCGCATCAATTCACTGGTTGAACCTGCGGATTGCCTCTCGTCAGTTATCAAATGCTGAACTACTTCAAGAAAGCGGCTGCCCTCTTGGGACCGCATACTGGGACCTGCGCCAAGATTTAGGAGAGCCTTGGCCGCCTGCATTTGACCAAAATTTTCATCAGTACCGTCTAAGAAAGCAGCATTAATTTTTTCCAGGACAGCCGATCGCATTTGCCTAGACTTGGCAAGGGTTTCTAAAGCATCCCTTGCTCGCTCGCGAGCAGTTAATCCCGGCGTCGCACGGAGGATCTGCGCCAATAGTTCAATAGTAGCTTCTTCCCTCGAAAAGTCTGCGGGTAACCTTTCAGCTAAGTATTCACCCAAGGCATTGAGTTCGTAAGCATCCCGATAGCCATGGAATTTCTTTTCGCGCTCACTATAGAGATTCAAAAATACAGAAACCTGCTGGGATGAACCAAGGCCTTTCATGATTGTTTCTGACTCAAACAAAGCACGCATGCGTGGAAGTGATTCTAGGCGTTGAGCCTCGAGCCGACTAGTCAATTCAGTAAGAACTTTTCTTCCTTCCTCCGTCAGGACTTCCTGCGCATAAGTCCATCGCGCTAAAGCTAATGCTCCCAATGCGAGCAAAAATACAGGGATTTGAATCCGAAACCAAAAATCTTTCAAGCGTTCCACAGGGCCTCCCAAGGCTATATCCATCCAGTGCGCACCTCTCTGTGCGAATGCCATGCCACTCAAATTTTCATAGGGGCCTGAATGACCCTTGCCTTATCGGGCTCTTGCCGACTCAACGAGTATCATGGAGGCATATTGGCCTTAAAATAGTGCCCATTTTTGTCTAAAGTGACATTACCAGTCCAAAAGTTGTGAGCGAAGTAGTGGATCGAGATCCGGCAGCGATACCCCTTCTCGCTTTGCGGAAGCCTCTGCCCATTGATGGGCCCACGAAGTTTCTAAAATATGATCCAAGAGAAGCGCCAACTTTTTGGTTCGTTCACGAATGGGATCCAAGTGGGCTATGATCTGACTACGCAGTCGCCAAAGTCCTTCGTCACTCATTGTTTCCAGTCGACGCCTAAATTTTTCAATTTGCCCTGAGGTTGGAGCCCTTACAGGAAAGTCTTCCCCACCAATAATATCGGGGGCAAGCTTGGCATCCGTTGCAATCTCCATCAGCAGTTGGTCACGCAGTTCTATTCCCCACGCCTCATTCAATTTACTTAGGACTGCAAAAGCAATCGCCCTTCCCCCTTCCATTAAAGGAGCGGGTTCGGGCACGTGCCCCTGAATCAGACCCTGATAAATAGCGTTTCTCCAAGCCCTTACTTTGCGATTTTTTTCTAGGTGCGAATAAAGATCCAAGGGACTCGCAAGTCCCATGCGCTTCTCTAAGGTCAAACTCCAGAGAAGCGAATTAGCGCGTTCGCCCGTTTGGGTTTTATCAATGTTTGAATAATCTCTCCTGATTGCGGACAGGCCTTCCACCCACTTGCGATAGCTCATTGCCCCTTCGAATGCGTCAAGCCGCGTTGGAAAGATCGGTGACCTGCTTAACCATTCCAACGCTTCAATCCGAAATTTCTCCAATGCCTCTAACAGGACTTCGGAACGTTGCTTTCGTGGTGCGTCCCAAAAGACGGAAGGCAATGCGGATACCGCTGCTTGAAACAGCGTTAGACTCTGACTAAGGTCCCATTGCTTCAATAGCGAACGATCTGCTCGCTGAACACTGCTCAACCTCTGAAAACAATCCGTTCTTTGCGAATTCCAACACTTCTCAATCGCCACTACATTTTTTTGAACGATGAGATGAGTGGCCACTGCCGTTTTTGCAATGCCCGTTAGACGTTTCCAAATAGCATTGGTGCTAGCCAGCGGAAGGTTCTCGATTTGCTTGAGAGAATCTGCATCCCTTAAACTGGCTTCCACCCAGGCATCACCTTCCGGTGTGTTTTCTTCTGTATTCAACCTTCGGAGATGAACCAAAGCTTCCACTTTCCAACGAGAATAGGCCCGAATTTCTTCCGCCGGCACATCCCGATAATCCATCAAATGCGGTAAGCGAACCAAAAAGGCTTCTAGGTAGTCTTCATTGAAATACGCATCGCGCGCTTTGCATCCCATCGCGAAGGAGCCTAAGAGCAGGACGGATACTAATAGGCTACTCCATGTCTGAGTCAAAGTACTTGCTCCAACTTTCATTTGAGTGATCCATAGGAATGGCAAAGGCTCCATTCAGCCATTGATGAAACATCCACGACCATCCCCAATCCTCTGCCCACTTGGGCGAGAAGAGACTTTCAATCACCGTATCCACTTCGACGCCTCGCCGGACCTTCTGCAGATTCCAATCCGCACGAGAGGGCCACCACACATTAATGGTGCCGCTCTTTGGCTCCATCCAATTCCATTCGCCTGGCGAATCCCCTACGTCACTATTCCGAAGACCTTTTACGACCTGCCTCCAATCCACCATTTCTAAGTGCAGGTCTTTTTCGAGGGGCTTAGCAAGACTAGCCCACTGATAGGGATCTCGAAGTTTGACTTTCTGGTCGGCATTGGGTTTAGCAAAAACTTCACGCAACTCGCGCATGCTTTTTTCTATCGCATCACTAGCAAGCGCCAAGTGATAGGCGACATACCCGGGATGCGAATTGAGCACGGCGCTTATCACTTCCGCGGGAGCCTTGACATCCGGTGACTTGAGGTTTGAGAAATGAATAGAACTCTTCTCGAAATAACTTTGCGAGATTTTTCCCGATGCATCGAAGAGCTGCCCGAGGTCCGGCGCTAGATCCAATCCGGGATTGGCAACCAGGACGTTGGCGTATGGAACGTGACCGAGGACCCAATTCAGATTCCCCATCCAACATCCCAGGTAGAAAATCGCATCCCACTTTTGATCAGGATGAGTAGCTTGGTTTTTATTCAACACTTGCTGAATTTCTTCCAGCGTCAAACCATCGTATTCCTCAGCGTCCGCTGTAGTTCTGCCAGCATAGTCATAAGCAAATCCCCATGGACCCCTACCATGCCCGCTGAGTATCAAATACTGAGGCCCCTCCTTCCAACCTTCGTCATCGCGTCGTTTGATGAGTTGACCGAGCCACCTTGGATCGCCCATAGACAGCTTTTCATGAATGGGATCCACACGGACTTCCCCACCCGAAATCTGCGTCCAACGAGGCGACTGACCGGAAGGCGGATCCCATAAGATGATTCCGCGCATAGCTTTGCGCTGAATCAAAACCTGCAAAATATTCTGATACAGCGCTGCTTCTCGCTCTAAGCTTGGCCCGTCGGAGCTGAGGTAGAAGAGAAAGGTGCCAGAACTCTCAGATGGGAGACTCTGCGCAAAAACACCACCACCCTTCAACAAAAAGGCCAGAACGATGCAACCTAGCTTGATCCAATCCACCACCCATGACCCTACTTGGAGGGAAGGTCTTTTTCAATGGACGAGAGCTTGATGAATTTGAATAGTTGCTGATCTCGGAAAGACGCTTGCTACGATCGCTTAAGGACCAAAATCCGGTCTTCCCATTCTCGGACAATGTCCTGAACATAGGTCTCGTCTTCGGTTGGAATCTCGGAGAGGAACTTTAGGACATCTCGCTCCGTATGCTTCTCAAACAACTCCGACCCCTGTGGAGCGGTTGCTTCTTTTTGAGCCTCTTCATTCGAAACATCTGCCCCATAGTACGTAGCAAAATTCAAAGCGGCATCTTTCTTCACCGTGGCCCTCTGCGCGGCTTCAAAGAGAAGCTTTCCTAGGCTCGTACGAATGGATTT
>CAUJDS010000051.1 GCA_963169695.1 Bdellovibrionota bacterium | reverse complement strand
TTTGAGAAAGAATTCTAAATTACAAATAGGATGATGAAAAATGTCTTTCCATTTCGCGCGCAGAAAGGGACTCATCGTAACAAGTATTCATGCACACTTACTGAGAATACTCTTTCAGTTTTGTCACCCCCCTCGCTGAGTCCCCTTTCCTGTCATCCAATGTTCACTTCCTAGCTTCAAACCCGCCTTGCTGGGGATGCACTAGGGTCTTTGAGAGTCGTTGAATGGTCAGTGGCTTAGAGGAAAATGCCTATCTTTAACGAGGTGGGTTTGTATTGAGAAAGCGGCGCATTGAGTTAAGCGACCGCAACGAAAACTATGGAATCCCCAACATGCGTACGAATTCGGACTACGCGTCTAAGAGAACATAAAGCACTTTTAGTAATTCTCAAACGGATGTTCTCTTTTGCATTTCTCCAAATCGCTGCCCATCAAACTCCACCATCAAAGATTTCTCATGTGTATAAGACACCTGCTCTCCTTTGAGAATTTTCTTAACGTACTTGCGATAGGTGTAGTCAACGGCTACTTTGCCCCAATTCTTTCCATCACTGAAATAGAGGCAAAGTACAGCGGCATCCAGAAGCGTTTCTAGCGACGCAGTCTTTTTCGTGGGAATTTCCACTACCACGTGACTTCCGGGGCGGGCCTTTACATGAAGCCAAAGGTCATTGCCCTTGGCGCATTCAAAAGTAACTTTTTGATTTTCCTTTTTGTTTCGCCCGACCCGCATCCATAGACCCTCCTTTGAGAGGAACAGCAACCCGGCCCCCTTGGAGGTATTCCTTGGACCGCTTTGGGATTTCGATTTTTCAGCAGGCTCAATAATTTTATCAACCTCAGAAATTCGTACCTTCAATGCATGAAGCTCTTCTTGAAAACCAACAAGCCTTTCGGAGGATTCTTTCCGTCTCACATCACGCTTCTTGGCAAGTCCATAAAAATGCTGAAGGAGTTGTGGCCAGCTCATTCCTTTCTTTAATGGAATAAGGAGCTGTGACTTTCCTTCCGCATCTGGCAAGGATAGGGATTCTTTTTCGTGGACCGGACTTTCTTTCAGTAGATGGAGATGGGCTTTGATGGCATCACCATACTTTTCCCAAGGCGCATCGCGATCTGCTGATTGAAGGGTTTTCTGAGCCTGGGCGATTTTTTTTTCTAATACCTTCAGTGCAGCTTGCTTCGCCTGAAGTCTTTGTCGTGATGCTTCCTCTCGAACAAAATCTTGAACAGCATCAACTATATTCTCAGCAAACTTTCGCGGATCCATCAGGAGTTCTTCACGAATGGCCACTGCTTTTTTTCCTTCGCCGATGGGCATCGCTTGAAATTTAGCATTCAGCTTATCTCGACTCTTAGCAAGGATCTGAAGCTCTTCTGGAATGTCGATAGCACCTTTGGTCAAAACGGCCTCGGGTCGCTTCGGAAAAAGAAAGAAGCTGAGCGTCCTTTCGCCTTTAAAATGAAGCTGCGCAATTCGATCACCCGAAACGGCTTGAAAGGACGTTAGCGGTACTCCCGTCAATTCTTTTTGGACTTTTAGGATCCACGCAGGAAGCGAAGCACGCGGAACTCTTTTATAGGGAGCTTTTTTCACACCAATAAAAACACGATCCACTGCAAGGGAGACCACGAGACCTGGCGTGCTACGACCAGAGAACTCAAATAGATACTCGTCTTTTATTTCTGCTTGGATTCCAGCCGAGCGCGCAAGTACGGATATACGGTCCAGGATCCTTCCTTCAAACTCAGATCGAATAGCTTCTATCAAAAAGGCTAGTTCAGTCGAATGAAGTACCCAGGATTGCATCGTCACCTCAATCTCAAGTGAAGGAGACTAACGCAGGCCATCTCCATGAATAAATCCGGTGATTCCTACCCGAATCATCATCACAGCAATAGCCACTAGTAGCAAGGAGGCCACTTTCGCAAAGGCCTTGGATCCGCCAGGACCCATAATGCCGACCACTTTGCCTGCATGACGATACACAAGCCACACAATCCAAAGATTCACGAGTAGCGATGCAAAGGTTGGAAGGTAACCATAACTATCTACCATGATGATAATTGTGGTGAGTGCCGCAGGTCCCATAATAAGCGGTATACCAATGGGCACTACCCCAATGGAATCCGCGGACCGTCTTTTCTTTTCACCCGAGGGTGAAAACAGCAAATCTACTATCGCCAATATCAGGAGTACAATTCCTCCTCCCACGCGAAAATCATTGGCCGTAATTCCAAGAAAATTAAACAAGGCCTTACCGGTGAGCAAAAAGACTACCGCAATGACCAGTGCCGTCAGTGTTGCCTGGGTCACCAATTTTTTTCGACTAGTGTGGGTCATTCCGTCAGTAATCGACAGGAACATCGGAACGATTCCGAGGCTGTCTATCGCAACAAAAAGCGGAACAAATGCCAAAAGAAACTGCTGCGTAAAATGATTCAACCAATGCATTTTTTTATCTTAACGCAGAAGGGCGTTCTTGGGTAACTCGAATTCATTATTGAAAAAATGTAAAAATTGCGATAACGAATAAACGTCGGGGGGGAAATCGACGATGCGTATTTTTTCAGTAGCTCTTATCGGGGCAGGGATAGCTTTGACCATTCAAACCAGTTGGGCACAAGGACCAGAATTTGACAAAGGCTATGCCGAAGTCATCAAAGAGGCGCAGAACTCGCGCCTTGTGGCTGAAGTATTAAACATGCGCTTTCAGCGTATGAAACACTGGCTCGACCGTGACTTAGATACGCTCTACAAGTCAGACCCCGTAGGTCAATCCCTTCGAGCCGCCGTCACCCAACTCCTTATGGATGAGACCCTCGCGACTCGAATTCAACACAAGAGTCATATGGCACAAGCGAGGCGCAACCCCGATCAATACCGGCACCTTCTTGAGGTCACAGAAGAAATAGCTCGAAAGCTTGGATTCTCTGAGGCGACTATTCGAAACATGTTCTTAGGCGTAGCGAACGGTCCAGTGAATGCTTACACTTATAGTGGACTACCTGACCATTTTATTGATCTCGTCCTCTTCAAAGATCTTATCTCGGTACTATCCGAAGATGAACTTCGAGGAGTGATTGGTCACGAACTTGGGCACATTAAGTCTCAACACATCTTGAACCAAACAATATCGATCGTTATCTTCTTGGCAACAGGCGAAAACATTATTGATGACGTGGCGACAGAGATCGATCGCAAAAAGCGAAAAAAGGAAAAAGACGCCGCGCAAGAAGAAGCCAAAGAAGAAGAGGAATCCACCAGACTTCCCTCCGATATTCAGGCATGGAAACAGGAGATGCGACAACAACTCTTGGAGGCTCTGAACCAACAGTACAAAGAAATGTCTAAGACCCTATTCAGCAATCCCTTTATTCCTGCGGGACTTAGGCACGACAGCACGGGCGCCGCATCAAGCACGCTCCTGTCAATGCCAAAGCTCCTCCAATTGAGTAACAAGCTGCGGACCAGCCTAACGCGAGAACAGCTCAATGGATTGGCCGGCAAGGTCGGAATTTCTCTTTCTTCCAATCATTCAGAAAACCATCAGGAAGAACTTGAAAATGCCGCTGCTGGAAAAAAGAACATCCGAATCACCTATGAAAAGCTGATGGAGTTTATCGCTTCGCTTACGCAACTTTCCAACTCTTGCGAATCTTCAAGCGATCGCTTCGGAGCCTTGGTCACTAGCTTGGATGCTAGTAGCCGCGCCTTCCTCAAACTTGCCGGCGGCGAAAGTGTTGAAGCAATGGAAGCCCAATCTCGCGAATTGGCTGAGATGCTAAAAGATCGACAAGACTTCAGGGACGCAGCATTTGGCGAAAGTCATCCGGCAATCCTTCATCGCATTGGCGCGGTCAAGGACCTCGAAAACGATCCCATCCATCGAGTCTTAGGAAACACTTTCATGGACGCGCTGGACGCACTCTTTTGGACAGGGGCCATGCAGGATCGCAATCACGCCATCCGAAAGGACGACCGTGCCTTTGTTCGAGAACTTGAAAATGACCGTCACCAATCTTCACAACTTAAGGAAACCTCTGACAAGCTCTCCTTGGTGATTCGTAAAGAAATCCTGCGACAACTCCTCCTGAAGGATCCGGAGATTGATAGCCTCGTGATGCTGCACGCCTACCTCCTCCATCAGATCGGTAACTCTAATGCGCCGCCGGAGGCATGGTCGACCAAGGGTGGGATTCTCTTCGATCTCAAAGTGACACTTGCAGCAATCGTGGAGTCTGGAAAGACTCCCGAAGGAAAGCCGCTGAACCCTAAGCAAGTTAAAGCGGTTGAATACGCTATGAACCAAGTCCTTGTGCACTATGAGGTGCATGACTTAGGCACCGGAATCCAAACCGAGTTGGCAGTTTTGGGATTACCCGATGCCTGTGGACTGATCTTCAAAGGTGGTATTGGCCTCCCCGGCGTCCGTTAGAAGCAGCTGGCCGCAAGAACAGCCTTGAAAGCCCGTAAAGATTAGGTCTTTGCGGGCTTTCCATTTTCAGGCTATTTCTTTTTTTAAATGCTAAAGAAATTTTTCTGGTACCGCACTTTTGAATGGCCTCACACACGTCCTCTCGGATGGACGAATTTTTTTCCACCGCCACCTAAGGATTTAGACCATAGAAAAGTACTGGTTGTAGGCACCAAGAGTCGCTCGCTCGGAGATGGGTTGTGTTTGACCACCCTTCCGAGAAAACTAAAGTCCCTCTATCCGGGGCTCAAAATCCAGACCTTTTGTCGCGGACTCAATCCAGCAATCTTTGAGAACAATCCGTATGTTGATTCCGTTACTGCATTTCCTGGCGAACTCTATGGTGATGATTGCAATTGGGGTTCGGGACACCAGATTGAATTGAAGGAGCAGTACTTTGCACTTTTGCACTGCGATCACGCCAAACCAGAGCTTTACCTTTCGGAGAAGGAAGCTCGGGTTGCAACAGAATGGCGTTCAAAAATGGAACGCCCCCTTTGCATCATCCATCCTTGGGGAAATACTTGTAACTCCGTACTTGAGTCAGACGTCTGGACTCGCTTGATAAAGCACCTGCTACCGCATTGGGAAGTCTATCAAGTCGGGGTTGTCGGCCAAAATCTTATACCAGGAGCCAAGCCGCTTTTTCTGCCACCCAACCGAAGGGTTGTTCGAAAACTTTTTGCCTGGATGGCGCAAGCTCAATTATTTATTGGAGTGGATTCTGGGCCTATGCATGTAGCGAGAGCATTCAATGTGCCCTCTGTTATTTTGTTAGACCAGCTTGATGCTTCAAAAATTTTTGAGGAACGAAAGCGCCTTCCGTATTACTCCAAAAAAGTAAGGCTCAATGCTTTTCTTTATGAAGACAATGCCCACGAATCAACTTCTTCACAGACAACAGATAGCCTTCTCCAAAAAATTTATGACCATATGGAGAGACTCAGACGTCCTGACTAAGTCGTGTCCAATCGATGGGGTCGTAACCTATCTTTATTAAGGCTTTATTGGCGAGAGAAAAGTGCCTGCAGCCAAGAAATCCCCGATGCGCAGACAAAGGAGAAGGATGAGGAGCCATCAAAACGACATGTCGGCCTTGGTCGATCATCGTTACTTTTTTATGAGCGGCAGCTCCCCAGAGCAGAAAAACCATGGGCCTAGTTCGAAGATTGAGTTGCCTAATGACTTCGTCCGTAAAAGTTTCCCACCCTTTTTCGCGATGAGAGAACGCTTGGTTGGCTCTCACCGTCAAAACGGTATTGAGCAAGAGGACACCTTGCTGAGTCCATCCTGATAGGTCCGACTGACTCCGATTGAGCTTCACGTCGAGATCAGACTCGATCTCCTTAAATATATTGACGAGACTCGGTGGCTTTACCTTAATGGAATTAGGAACCGCGAAACTTCTCCCCATGGCTTGTCCCTCACCATGGTAGGGATCTTGCCCTAGGATCACCACCTTCACGGTGTCATAGTCCACTTCCTGCAAGGCTCGCAAAATCACCGCGCGCTCTGGAAATATTTTTTCGTGGGAGGCATATTCTTTTTTTAAAAAGCTCGCCAACGCCTGAAAGTAGGGTTTTTTTCGCTCAGGCTCTAAGCACTGTCGCCACTGAGCAGGTAGATTTTCTAGAAAATTTGCGTCGATATGCATTTGAGAGAGGATTTATCTCAAAAGAACTCTCATTGGCAAGGGCGGGAGACTAGGCGGCCTTTTGGCTGCGAACACCAACGAGATCCAACCCGCATTGGGCGCAGAACTTCTGAGCCGGCCCCGTATCAGCCTTGCAACTTGGGCATTTGGAATAGTCTTCCACGACCTCTTTAGTCTCTTCAGCGAAGACATCGATCGCGCCAAGGTCATTCCAGACATCGATCATTCTCAGAATGCCCCAGTGATTCAGCATGCCTTCGAATTCTTGCTTATAGAAGTTGATCATTCCACCTTTGTCGTCCGACTTTCGATTCACGAAGAGGCCCTTCTGCTCCAAGAGGGCAAATTTGTCCGCATCAAAGGTCGGCCCAAGGTATTTCTTGAGTTCATCCATGGCGTCTTTAAAATTAAGCCAGACAACACCATTTTTATCCGTTTTACCTTTTTCGCTAACCTTAATCAAAGCTTCGACCATTTTGGTGGTCTTTTCATCCGGCTTTAAGAAATTGGCGTCGACCCCTTTGAAATGATAATTTTGGTAGTACTCAAAGAAGTCTTCGATTTTTTTGAGATCATTGAAAACAATAAATCCGATTTCTTCTTCTCCATCTGGATCCGTGGGATCCTTGACCATCTCAATCGATGCGAGGTCAAGCTTTACGAGACAAAAGGTTGCGTTTTCGCACTTCACAGGAGAAAGACCAAAAATTCTTTGGGCATATTTTTTGAGAGCCGCCCACGCAATACGGTATTTTCCATCAGCCAATTTCTCGCCAGAATAGCGCACGGTATGAAAGATCGATCCAAAGGTAGAGGCTGTCGAATCTGGCGGACACGGAGTTGTGTCATGTTCCATTTTGTAGTCGCGAATTTCAGTTTTGAAATTCTTGATCTTCTCGACAAGACTATTCAGAAAGACCTGAATAACCTGATTGACCTGACCGATCTGGGTCCGAATCAATTCCACTGGGACTTCTAAGACCTTACAATCTGATTTTAGTACTGCCGATGCGCCATACTTTGGCGAACCGAAAGCGGCTTCTTCACCAAGGACCTGCATATTGGAGGCTTGGTACAGCTCAATCGTTTTTTTGGATTTCTGAGTGTAGACACTAACGCGCCCAGACTGGATCACGAAGATGGATCGCGCAGGATCCCCTTCCTTAAACAAATGTTCGCCCTTGGGTATTAGTCGCGTGTTCTTCATGCTTCCCTAGGAGCACTATCGGCCGTTTGGAGTGGAATCATGAGGTGAGATGGAAGGTTTAAATGACTCAATGCAACGAGTCTCAAAACGACACCAAAGCGAATGGAGGGAAAATCCTACAATATGCCGTGATGAACGAGATCCACTACGGACTGGAGGCCCGGCTCTAGCTTTTGGCGAACGAGATAAAGTTGGATAAGCCCATGCACATAGGTTTCGCGGCCTAAAATTCGAGTGCCTAGGGTCAGTTCAGCGCCTTGCCCATCCAGCCGAATTCGATGGATCGCATGGCCTTCGAGCGCGTCTTCAGGAACATCCCAATCTTTTCTCTGAACCTTCGGATCACGAACGCTAACTATTTTGGAAGGATCACTCCCCAAAATTTCCGCAAATTTTACGGCCGTGGAAGGAACCGTTTTCTTACTCGCTTGGTGGCTTTCAGCAATGGTTACTTGCAGGCCCTGCAGCTCAGTCTTACCTGACTCTAAACAGGCCATGAGCTTGATCACCGGAAGAGAAATATTGGGCGCATCGATGAGCGGAAATCGTGCCGCCCGTACCTTCGAAAGATCCATTCCACTGGACGCCTGAACCAGCGGAATTTGATGCGCGTCACAAAAGGCTACGGCTTCCGAAAGCTCCCTTCCGGATCCGCAATGAAATACCAAGGTCGCCTTGGGGTCCGCCGGCAACCAACCGCTCTTCCACGCAACCGGATGGAGCTCCGTCTGATAGCCCTCACGTGCCAGCTTTTCAAGGCGATCATGAAAGATCTGGGCAAAAGCCCCCTTCCCTACGATGACAATCTGTCCTGCTTCCGTCATAGGCCCTCTTCTCCACTAGTTACTGAAAACAAAACTAGCACTCCATGTCATATAACTCAAAGTACCCTTCTTCCAATACCAGTGTTCCCAAGCGATCCGAACTCCTTTATGATGAATCCCATGCCAGGCTCACTATTCCTCAGCATGCTTATTGAAGTGTCGTTGATTGTCATTACGTGGCTTTTCTTTGCTCAGCCCAAAATCCTTTTTGGCGAATGGGCAGACCAAAAGCGAGATTTTCTCCGAGCCGGGGGCGTCATATCGCTATGCATTATGTTTTGTTGGTCATTTCTTGTGGGCTGCGTCCTTGCCCTTCACCAAATGAGTGCGGGATCCTAACCCTCGGATGAAGCCTATTAAGGTCGGCTTAATCGCTCCTTCTTCTGTGGTTCCCAAAGTAGAACTGAATTTGGGTATCCGTTGGTTACGGGAAAGCGGAGCCCTCGTAAAGGTTCATCCACAAACCAAGCTTCGGTGGATGTTTTTTTCCGGAGAAGATGCAGAACGGGCCGCCGCCATCACGGACTTTGCGATGGATTCTGAGGTGGAGGTCCTGTGGTGTGCGCGAGGCGGGTACGGCGCCGGCCGATTGCTTCCCCTTTTAGAGGAATGGACTCAGCGGCACAGCATACCACCTCGTAAACTCTTAGTTGGCTATTCGGACGTCACAGCACTGCATGAATACGTGCGTGAGCGATGGGGATGGGCAACCCTTCATGGCCCCATGGTTGCCAATACGCGATTTACACTCTTGGCACGGCAAGAGTCTCGCAGCCTTTTGGAATGGGTAAGGCAAAATCCCACGCCCGCTTTTTGGGAAAACAAGCCCATAAAGTTCTTCGGTCCCGCTCCCGGTAAAGCGATAGAAGCTCCCATGGTGGGAGGCAACCTTTCCGTTTGGACTTCACTTTTAGGCACCCCCTTTGCTGGAAACACGGACGGGAAGTTTCTTTTTTTTGAGGATGTGAGCGAGACCCCCTCTCGCATCGATCGACTCATGACTCAGCTTGAACAATCAGGATCACTGAAAAACTGCCAAGGTCTAATTTTGGGCGACTTTGTTCATTGCGAAGATGCGGCCCCTCAAGGGCTCACCCAAATGCCGCGAAAGGGGAGCGAAAAGCGCGCCCTCCTGGAACCCAGGCGCGGGGAGCTTCACCCAGCTCGCCCTACCTATGCACAGAAGAAAATCTTTGATGTCTTATTTGGGCAAATGGCCAATCACTATGGAATACCCATTGCCTATGGCTTCCCTGCCGGTCACGGCTCCAAGCAGGCGGCTTTTCCACTCGGAGCAACTTACCGACTCGACCCCAAAAACGGACTTTCGCTCTTGCGTTGGGACTGGTTGAAATAGTAAGTCTTTCTAGCCCCTCACGTTTCTCTGTGGCTCTCTGGTGGAATTGGTAGACGCGCTGGATTCAAAATCCAGTATCCTCACGGGTGTCCGAGTTCAAGTCTCGGGAGAGCCACCATCAAAATTGGCTCTTCTCAGTTGATGGTGGGTCACCGTCACAAAGCACATTAGGAACAAGCATTTAGCAATTGGAGCCGATAGTTATTGAGGTTGTGATAGCCGTAAGCCCTTCTTCTTACAAGGG
>CAUJDS010000050.1 GCA_963169695.1 Bdellovibrionota bacterium | reverse complement strand
CTGAGCCACACCCAAAATCCAGAACTCGAATTCCGCTTTTTCCCCGTGCCAGGTCCCGCGCCATTTTCTCCAAGGCCTTTAGGTTCTTCTCCTTCTCAGTCGAATGCCGGCAGAAGAAGTCGTAGTCTCCTTGAATAAAATCAAAGTCCTTCAAAACACGCCTCCCCAGTCCTCCTCGGTAAATTCGTAGAGAAATTTCAATTTAACGCTTTGCATTTTTTTGTGCAGTTGACTTCTTCCTACCAAGAACCTAGCTTCTGCCTCCAATGAACCGGGGAGCTGCACCTTTGATGCGGCTGAGAGGTCGAGGAATGGCTCGACGACCCATGAACTTGATCCAGGTAATGCTGGCGAAAGGAATGACCTATGCAGGCCCTTGTCTATCCCTCTTCTCAGAAACAGTACCGTTCTGGCACACTTCATCCGGAGATCCGAGTTCCCTATCGCAAGGTAGGCGAGACAGAAATCTACGATGTCTCAGGCTCTTATTCTGATCCCCATTTTGTTTCCACTGACGACAGGGAACTCCCCAAGCTCCGGAAGACTTGGATCGCTGCCCGCAAACCAAACAGCACTCAGTATACCCTCGCAAGAGAAGGCATCGTCACACCAGAAATGGAATTTGTCGCCCTTCGAGAGAACGTCAGCCCCGAAGTGGTTCGTCTTGAAATTGCAGAAGGCCGCGCCATCCTTCCGGCCAATATCCATCACCCGGAACTCGAGCCCATGATTATTGGAAGCAAGTTTCTGGTGAAAGTAAATGCTAATATCGGAACCTCTGCTGTTTTTTCGTCCCTCAAAGAAGAACGAGAAAAACTTCAGTTTGCCATTCACCACGGTGCCGATACAGTGATGGATCTTTCGACTGGAGGAAACCTCTCGGAGATTCGTGAATCGCTGCTTCGTGCATCCCCAGTTCCGATCGGAACGGTCCCAATCTACGAAGCCCTTGAGCGAGTGAACGGCCGACCAGAAAACCTTAGTTGGGAGGTTTTTCGAGAAGTGATCATCGAGCAAGCCGAACAAGGCGTAGACTATTTTACCATCCATGCGGGCTTACTCAGGGACCATATTCCCCTCACTCAAAACCGTATCACAGGCATAGTATCTCGAGGCGGGGCTTTGATGGCCAAATGGTGTGTGACCCATCAGAAGGAAAATTTTCTCTACACCCAGTTCGACTCCATTTGTGAAGTCATGAAGAAGTACGATGTCTGTTTCTCTCTCGGAGATGGACTTCGACCAGGCTCCATAGCGGATGCTTGCGACGCCGCCCAGTATGCTGAGCTTGCCACTTTGGGAGAACTGACCCAACGTGCGTGGAAACACGGCGTCCAAGTCATGGTGGAAGGACCAGGACACGTTCCCCTGCACCAGATCCAAGAAAATGTCGAAAAAGAGAAAGCCCTCTGCCAATCAGCTCCATTTTATACACTTGGTCCATTGACCACCGATATTGCTCCTGGATATGACCACATCACCAGCGCGATTGGCGCTGCCATGATTGGATGGCGAGGAGCCTCCATGCTTTGCTATGTGACACCCAAGGAACACCTGGGCCTGCCGAATCTTCAGGACGTCAAACAGGGACTCATTGCCTACAAGATAGCGGCCCACGCCGCAGACCTAGCCAAGGGCCACCCTAGCGCGAGAGACCGTGACGACGCCATTTCTCGCGCGCGCTATGGATTTAGGTGGCAGGAGCAATTTGATCTCTCACTCGACCCCGCTACAGCACAGGCCTATCACGACGAAGCCCTACCCGCCGCCAGTGCAAAGACGGCGCATTTCTGCTCCATGTGCGGACCCCACTTCTGTTCGATGAAGTGGAGCCAGGATTTAGCGAGAAAAATAGAACAGCCCAGGACTTCACCCTGATTTGCGCTAGACCTTGACGAATGGACCGTCTCATGCAAATTCTGTGACCCATAAGGGGGCTTCGAAAAGTGAAGGCGCTCAAGAGACCATTTTCGTTAGGACTTCTGATACTCGTTACTTGGCTAGCCACCGGTGTGCAGAAATTGGTCGCGCAAGAGGCGTCGCCGAAGCCCCCTTCATCGCAAAAACTCAAGACTGTAATTTTCGACGCTGACGAAACCCTTTGGACTCGCCACAACCCTCAATTCAATCCGGCACTCAGCACGAACCCTAAAGAAAATGCAAAGTTTGGAATTTACCAAGCTGACTACGTTGACCCGGATACCCAAGAGCACGTCAAAGAAACTTACGTCCTTCAACCACATGTCGTGGAGGTGATTCAAAGACTTCAACAGGAAAAAATTCAAATCTATCTATTCACTTGGTCTCCTTTGATTCGAAACACCCAGGTACTTTCGCAAATTCCGGCGGACAAAGGCCAATCCCTCCTTGATTTGATCGGAGAGGATCACATCCTCAACCGTCGTCACCTTACCGAACTCAAGGAGGGCGATAAGGATAGTGAGCATTCTTTTTTTAGGATCCCTAGAAAAGGCAACGGACCGTTTATGAAGAAGCGCCTCGATCCAGCGCTCTTTGATTTGGAAACAACCGTCCTCATCGATGACTATCGATCCTTCACCTATCAGGGACAAGAAGCCAACCTGCTTTGGCTCGGCCCCTTCCAAAGCGAAACTACAAAGGGTACAGTCCGAATCCCGCAAGACTATCAGAACAATCGACTGGTCTATGCGATGGGCCTTTTACAAGTGGCGAATCAATATGCCAGCACTCATCAAGTCAGTTTTCGAGAGGCCCTTTGGGCAACTCAATGGAAAAGCGGTAAAAGTCTACCCGATGTTTCGGATCGTCCACATATCAAATTTCCAATCCAACCACCTGTTGCAGACAGGCGGCACTATTCACTGGGTACCGACTTTATTGCCTCCATACCAGGAGGAACTTGTGGGTTTTAGGTCTTTCTGCAGAAATACTATTGATCTGAAACAAGCATCGCGGATACACAACGCGTGAAAACATTGGGACCTAGAAATGAAGTCGTACCTACCCTTGTAAGAGTCCCCAGCGTCGCATCTAACGTAAACTTCTCAATGGTGTTGGCGGTATTCACCGCGCTTGCAATATAGACGTCACCCGAATCGGTGTCCTCCACAATCGCTGAAGGGCCATTCACAATTCCAATATTGCTGTATGCCAACGTTGCATTGGATACGGTATTGGCCACCTCATTGACATCGTAGGAGTAGACGAAGTTGCTTCCTGCAGTCGTACTGCCAAAGGTGACCAGGAGCTTGTCGAAAGAATGATAGATCACACCGGTGGGCAGGGACGTAGTCGCAGGCGATGCGGTCCCTGCGAGGCAGTCACCTGCGATCGCGTAACCCGCGCTCGAGATCATAACGATCTTGTTATTGGGAGTGGCAGCAGCGTGAGTGTATATGATTTTTCCAGAAGACGGCAATTCGGCCGTATCCGAAATCAGCGTGGTAGAAGTCGCGCAAGAACCCGCGGGAGCACTGATGAATGGGTTGGCTCCCTGAAGGATTCTTGCTTTGGTTGAGGAGAACTTCTCAATCGCCGAGGACTTACTCACGAGATAGCCTCCGTCACTTAGGGCGGTCAAAGCGCGTCCCACTGCACTCAGAGCCGTACTATTTGAAATGAAAGTGGAGGCGGAGTTTGCTGTGTCTTTTCGTACGAGGTCGATCCTTCTTCCGGAGGCGTTCTCAACCAGTACTAAGAGGTAGGTAGCATCGTAGTCGGCTAGTCCCACCGGCATGTCGCCCGGAGAATACGCCCCATAGTCAATCAGAATGGAATCCAAGGCCCTAGTGTCCAAGTTGTATCGAACAACCGTGGCAGAGCCTGTTGAAGTAGTGACTCCCCCTCCATAGCAAGATCCACTTGCTACATAGAGGTATCGCGAACTACTGGCCGGAGGCGAAGTGGTGGTCGCAGGTCCTTCCTCTGACTTGCATCCTGCAAAGCAAGCCGCCACCAATATAAGCCCAAAGGATACTTTCAATATTTCGGACTTCGTACAATCGAACTTCACACCATGCGTATCGGCTTAAACTACTAGAAATTAACTTACCTTAACCTCTATTTGTTGACTATTTTAGTTTAATTCAAGCAGAAAAAGCAAGAAGCCCCTGATGGAGAAGTCAACTTGAACCTCAAATAACTGTACCTAAGGAGGACCGGCCGATTGGTGTCGAAAATTTTATCCTGATTAAAATAGTCCGATCAATAGGGAACATATACTTCCGAAAATCCCCCAGTCTCTGCGATTTCTTACGGATGCCAACGAAGCCCACAACTTTTCCAGAATACCGTACGCTGACACTCTGACATCTTCATTCTCATTTTGACCAGCTCAGAAATAGCTTCAATAACTTAGCCCACCAAGCATGCTACCACGGACTACTTCAGTTTTTTTAGGGCCGTCTCAACTCCCTCGAGCACCGCTTCCCAGCCACTTCGAT
This sequence comes from Bdellovibrionota bacterium, assembly GCA_963169695.1. GTDB lineage: Bacteria > Bdellovibrionota > UBA1018 > UBA1018 > CAUJDS01 > CAUJDS01. The sequence goes on along the minus strand of CAUJDS010000050.1, from coordinate 4,976 downwards.
GAGCCTTCTGATCATACTTAGTTGCCAATCCATCATGAACTAGCTTTAGCGTAGAACCCCCTTTGTCATTGCCTTCAAAGACAAGGCTGACCCTACTGCTTTGCATTGGCCCAGTGCATCCTGCCAACCACGAAAAGCTCATTTCTTTATTCGAAATGATCTTTAGAAACTCACCTTTCACCTCTCCACTTTCGGTGGGCAGTTGAAATTGTCCTCCCACACGAAGATCCACTGTTCCTCGACTCAGGTCCCCCATCGCACCAAAAAACAACTCCGGATTTTTGCAGGCAGCAAAAAGCGCTTCTACCGGCACACTAAAGCGCCTCACCATCCTTAGTCGACCTAACTCCATTTCATTCCCGAGATCAGCAACACCATTCTCCCAACCACCTCTATGGTTTTCCTGAATCTCAAGTGATTTGAATCCGGTATGCGCTAAGACCAGGCGAGTTTTAGCGCCTTCTTCAAATAATTGAATCGTCACGGTAGTATCAGGTTTTTGGTCCTCACCAAAAGTCTGGCACCAACTGAATACAATTTTCTTATTTGGAATGATCTCCAAAAATTCACCAAAGTTTGCAACGCCATGATTCTTAAACTCAATGTTGTATTTGCCACCCACTCTAAAATCAATTTTCATCGAATCCGTATGAGCACTGCAATTTGCAAAGAGTCGACCTTCACTTACTGCTTCAAAGACCTCTCCTACTGGTCGCGCGATCACGCGTTCTAATTTGACTTGATACTCCATTTATCGATTCCTCTTTCTATTTTTTATTTCGATTTTGGTTTTGCCTTCGCGTTCTAAATGTTCTGCAAAGTCGTCCAATTTCTCATTCCAGAATTGGGTGTAAAACTGAATGCAAGCTTCCGCAGATTTCAATGCTCCCGGATTGATGGAGCATTCGTGAATTCGACCAAGTTTCTTCCTATGTAGAAGATTGGCTTTTTCTAGTATCTTGATGTGTTTCGAAATGGCCGCCAAAGACATCCTGAATGGTCCGGCAAGTCCCCCTACGGTACTGACACCTTCATTGAGTTTGCTCAGGATCTGCCTTCGGGTTGGGTCCGAAAGTGCATAAAACAGGAGATCAAGTTCGGAAGACTGAATATCAACCATATGGTTAAATATTAGACCCCAATCATTAATTAGTCAACTTAATGGTTAAGTAATTATAATCACTCGAAATCATTAACTTTTCTTGTCAGCCTTAACGCCTTTCTGAATACCCAATCCAGGGCACTGCGAGCCCAACCTGACGTTGATCCTCTGGATCAGCCGGAATTCCATTGTGATTAAAGTCCCAATTGAGCGCACCAAGGTTGCTGGTCTCATAGACAAAGCGGAGCAAGACCCTGGCGTCTTCTGACGGATAGGCGAGCGACGCAATAAACGCAGCTTTTTCCTCGCGCACGGCCTTGTTTTTCAGCACACTCGGGTCATTTGCATTGGCACGTTCAAACTGGTCCCGAAAATCCCGAGCGCCAAAGATGGTCTGCGTGCCCCAGCGCTTCTCTAAATCCGGACCAGTGAAGTCTGACATCACTTTATCCTGATAAGACTCCATAAATTCGATTTCGTAACTGAGAGACTTTAATGTCGAATAGGCGTCGTTTATATCCATCACTGCACCTGGAACCTTCATGGCTTCCATCAACTTCACCTTTTGACTGCGCTTGGAATCAATTTTCATCTTCAAATTAACCAGCCCAGCGCCGGACACAAACTGAAGTTCTTTGCCCATTTTTTCGAATTCTTCAACACCACCACTCTCATTTTTTGCCGCTTCAAAAGCCACTATTGCGTTTCGCGCAGAGTCCCGATCAAAAGTCTGCTGCTCATCTTGTGCATAATGAAGGCTAATGGCGCTGAAATAACTATCACTCTTTTTCTGGATCTCTTCATCCTGCATCACCTCGGTAGCAAGATCATTGAATGGATAGTCCTGAGGCTTGAGAATCGAACTTCCACTGAGTGGCAAAGCCGGGTTTACGCGACTACCTAGGCTACTAGCCCCTGCGCCAGAGACACTCATAACTTTTTGAGCATGAATTAGCGCCGCGCCAATATCGTGAACCTGAAAAGCATCAAGCCACTGAAACAAAGCCAAGGAGTTCGATTCAGAACCAGTCTGATTCAGAAGAACGGGCCTTACTTGAGCAATGGTCGAAGAAAATGCCTGTAGGGGCGAAATCGCTAAACCTTCACTCAAAGAAAGCGCATCAGACCTTTGACCTAAGGCTTCTACTATTTCTCTTATCTGGGCTTCGTTGGCCTCTACTGACCCACGATCCACGATGCCATGGGGATTGATTCGAGCTACTTCTTCGGGTGAAAAATCAAATCGATTTCCAATCCCAGCAATCAAAATCCTTGGGCCGCCCACTTCCTTCCAATCGGCCTGGGCTGCGTTTCGTTGACTACCGAAGTATTGAAATCGTTGAATCTTTAAAAACAGTTCATTGACCTCAGAATCAAACTCTCCTTCTGATGGAGCTTTGTTCGCTTTATGGAGCAAATCAAAATAGCTCCCCGCATCTCCCCAAAACTCCCTTTGATTCGACGCCAATGCAGCGGCAAGGCGCTGTGACCCATCAGAGAGCTCCACAAAAAGAGAAGGATTCACCAAATCAGAAACACCCGACTGCTGAAAAAGAAGTCCCAAATTCGAAAGAAAACTACCTGCCTGCAAACTACCCAACTGCTCAAAGTATCTTGCGGCATTATACAAGAGATGGTTCTCAAAGGAGACTAATAGGGTGTTTGAAAGCGCGTAAAATGGAAGATGGGTCTGCGTGGTATCGAGTTTCCAATTTTCTGAGGTTAGGAATCCTGCAAGGCTCGGCTCGCTCGAATGCTTCCAACGATAGAACGAGGAACTCGCTCCGCCAGCCGCAAAGGAAGTCCTGGTCACCTGATCTAGCAACTTCTCTACAGAGCTTATCAGTCCGTAATTTGAAGACAGAGCAACGGCGTACAAATTGACTGGTAGATTGTAATAGAAGAGACTTTGCAAACGCGCCATTTCGGCCTTATCGGCTCTTGATAGTTGCGAAGGCTGAATCCGAGAGAGTGCCCTAAGACGAAGGAGGTACTCTCGCAGCAACTTTCCCAATATGCCATCTTGCCATTGGGCTGGGTCGTTTTTTTCGGATCCACCCAACATCCCAAGACTTAAGTAATCTCTCTTTTTAGCATCTGACAATTCCGCGATTTCTTGTGAATAGGAACTCCCGGAACCTGCACGGGCTTTCGCCAACAAGTCCGACTTCAGCTGGCTGATCGAGTAACCTGATTTTTCATCATAAAAAGTCACTTGAGCGTAAGCAAGAGCAAGGTCGATTAAATTAAGGGTTCCGTCCCGATTGAGGTCTCCCTTCCAGAAATAAGAGTATCGGTTTCCCTCTGAGGTGATGGAGCCATTGGCAAGCTCTACGCTCCGAAGGTAGGCAATCATTGAGGCCAAATTCGGATTACTCTGCGCTAGCTCTCCTAACTTCTGATTCAGTTGAACAGCAGGATTTGCTCCATACTTCTTCTCAAACAAATTTCGAATTGCCACACGATCATTTTCTGTAAAGCTCTCTTGAATCTTGGAAGGGTGAAACGAGGAATTGGGCTGAGTATAAATTGAACCGAAACGACTATCTTCACCGTCCGCTTCTTGCACCTGCGCAAGAGCCTCAGAGGAAAAAAAGCTTATGCAGGCTACAGCAAAAACCGCCCATGCAAAACCCTGTCGAAGGAGTTCATTGCGATGCTGCTTAGAAAAAGTGCTTTTTGAATGTGAAGCCAGCGTATTTGAAATGCGCTTGAACATGGTAAATCTCCGACTTAGGCGGTGTTATAAAATCGTGTTTTTATAACGCATATAAAGAATCAAGTAAACAATCAAAGCCAAACAATTAAAAGCCTACTTCTATCTCATTCAGCCATTTTACTGTCCTTTTTTGCATCAAATCAATGCGCGCCCATTGCATTCAACTCTAACCGTGTAATAACTAAAAAGGCCGTTCTCACTATCTTTGAAGGATAGTGAGAACGGCCTAATCTAGAAACTCATCCTAGCTCCAAAAAGAGCCAGTAGATTCTATTGATCTATTATCAGCAATTATGTTCCTGCGCCGGTAACTGGTGGAACTGGCTTCGGCTTGTCTACACAATTACAAACCGATGGTTCGGTCCGTGGACTTGAAAGAGGGAACGAAGCTGGATCACAAACAATTACTTGGTCAGCCTTGCAATCCAAGGCGTCAACCAAATCTTTGTCTTTAATATCGATGGTTCCTGTACGCGAGTCCACTTTTACTGTCTTGTTCGTTCCACGAATGGTGGAGCGACTTCCAGCGCCCGGTGCGTAATCCAAAGTGACAGGACCAGCAGCAATTGCGGTTAAGGCAAATGCTGATAGGAGGGCCATTGAGGCAAATCGTTTCTTATTCATTTTCATTTCCTTGTCCGAGATCGGTTAAGATCTCTGAAGTTTTGTTTTCTGTACTTAAGCGCGTACACAAATGATCGGAGAATGACAATAGGCCATTCGTGCTTAAAAGCGAATCATGCAAATGAATCCTAACAAGTCTGTGATTTTTAAATTCATCCGAGTGATTCGACTATTTTTCATTCAACCAAATCAGCGGTTTTTGGCTGCTTTTTTTTGCCTTTTTTCAATTGGTCATAAAATAAACTAACATAAGACAATAAATTGAATGACTTGATTTGAATTTTATTTTTTACCATTCAAGTCTCTATGAAGTTCTATTGGCCGGGCTCACTCTGTCCGGCCTTCGTGGCCGGCCAGCCGTGCACTGCACGGACGCTCGACCTGGCTTTTTTGGCTCTTCTCGCTTAGTGGTGGGTGAATAGAAGGAGGGCACAGTCAGGAAACAATGCGTAGAATTGGTTTAACAAGAACTGATTCAACGAAAGGAATCCTGGACCATGCCCGAATCCACTATAACAAAACAGCTTCTGC
>CAUJDS010000049.1 GCA_963169695.1 Bdellovibrionota bacterium | reverse complement strand
CTTGCGCTAATCCCTTCTTCGCCATCACCGACGTGATCGCTGCCGTCAATGTCGTCTTCCCATGGTCAACGTGACCTATCGTTCCCACGTTTACATGCGGCTTACTTCGGTTAAATTTCTCTTTTGACATCGTCGTTCTCCGTCTTTCTTTCTTCTCAATCAGCTAACTATCGGCGGGCCAAATCCGGATTTTTCCTTAATTTCTGCAGAAATTTGCGGAGAAACCGGTTCATATTTAGAAAATTCCATCGTGTAGGTCGCGCGTCCCTGAGTGGAGGAACGGAGCGAAGTTGAATAACCAAACATTGCAGCCAATGGAACTTCCGCTTTGACGACTTGCATACCATGTCGATTAGTCAGATTCAAAATCTTTCCCCGGCGACTATTGAGATCGCCAATCACATTGCCCATAGACTCATCCGGACAAGTAACCTCGCAGGCCATCATCGGCTCCAATATGACGGGCTTGGCCTTCAAGGCGGCCTCTTTGTAAGCCATGGATCCAGCGATTCGAAAGGCCAACTCTGTGGATTCAACATCATGGAGCGACCCACCCAGCAAGATTGCTTTGATATCCACCGCAGGATAACCCACTTCGATTCCACCCATGAGTGACTCTTTGACACCCTGGCCAACTGCGGCAATAAACTCCTTTGGTAGCAAGCCAGACTTGATGGAATTTTCAAAAATGAAACCGGTGCCTCTTGGGAGCGGCTCAAATCGCATGATGACGTGGGCAAACTGACCTCGCCCGCCAGCCTGCCTTGCAAACTTCAAGTCCGATGGAACTGCGATGGTGATTGTCTCGCGATAGGCGACCTGCGGATTTCCTACGTTGGCATCCACCTTGAACTCGCGCTTCAGTCGATCCACGATGATTTCAAGGTGTAGCTCGCCCATTCCACTGATGAGCATCTGGTTGGTCTCATCGTTAGTTCTTACGCTAAATGAGGGATCTTCTAGTGCCAGACGCTGCAGAGACTCCGCGAGCCTTTCTTCATCAGCTTTGGTCTTAGGTTCGATGGCAACCGAAATAACGGGATCGGGAAAAGTCATTCGCTCTAAAACCACTGGCCGCTTTTGGGAACAGAAAGTATCCCCCGTCCTCGCGTACCTCAGTCCAACTGCCGCGCCGATATCACCTGCAGCAATCTCCGTGAGCTCTTCACGCTTATTGGCATGCATGCGGAGAATTCTGCTAATACGCTCACGCTTGTCCGACGCAGGATTCAGAATCATATCCCCAGCTGTAAGCTTCCCAGAGTAAACCCTAAAATAAGTCAAAGAACCCACATAAGAGTCATTGGCAATCTTAAACGCCAAAGCCGCAAAAGGCTCATCCACCTGAGGATTGCATTCGATAATCTTAGATTCATCCTCGGGATTTTTTCCCTGCGCCGCCGGAACCTCCAGCGGTGACGGAAGGTAATCCACAATAGCATCCAAAAGAGCCTGAACACCCTTGTTTTTGAAGCTAGCACCGCAAAGCACTGGAATCAGCCCATGCGATATGCACGCCTTGCGAGTTCCATGAAGGATGGCCTCAACGCTGAGATCCCCCTTATCGAGGTACTCCGTCATGAGAGCATCATCACTTTCGACAATGGCCTCAATCAACTGAGCCCTTGCCAAGGTAGCCTCTTCCATCAGTTCTTCGGGAATATCGGACTCCCTAAGTGGCGCGCCAGAATCAGAGGAATCCCAATTCATGGCTTTCATGCGAATCAGGTCGACTGCGCCAATGAAATTTTCTTCCGCACCGATCGGAATCTGAAAAGGTATGGCTCGAGCCACAAGCTTTTCTTTCATCTCCGTCAAAACACCAGCGAAGTTTGCGCCGGTTCTATCCATCTTGTTTACAAATGCAATGCGAGGCACGTTGTATTTATTGGCTTGTCGCCAGACGGTTTCGGACTGAGGTTCCACCCCACCCACTGCACAAAATACGGCTACTGCGCCATCAAGAATACGAAGCGAACGCTCTACTTCGATCGTAAAGTCTACGTGCCCGGGAGTATCTATGATGTTGATTTGCTTCTCGCGCCAATAGCAAGTGGTCGCAGCAGAAGTAATAGTGATGCCGCGCTCTTGCTCCTGAGGCATCCAGTCCATCACAGCGGTGCCTTCGTGCACTTCGCCTAACTTGTGGGTCTTCCCTGTAAAAAAGAGAATCCGCTCCGTCGTCGTAGTTTTGCCAGCATCAATATGAGCCATGATGCCGATGTTTCGGATATTTTTGATTGCCTCGTCGGCACGAACGGCTTTATTGGGTTTTTGAGCGGCCATCTTAAGCCAAGGCCCGCCTTACCAACGAAAGTGAGCGAATGCCTTATTGGCCTCTGCCATTTTATGCACGTCTTCACGCTTCTTCATCGCGCCACCACGTCCTGCAGCTGCTTCCAAGAATTCACCTGCAAGTCGAAGTTCCATCGCGGTTTCTGATCGAGCATGAGCAGCATCAGTAATCCAACGTGATGCCAAAGACTGTCTTCGATCCGGCTTCACTTCAACTGGTACTTGATAAGTTGCTCCACCGACTCGACGACTCTTAACCTCTAAAACAGGCTTAACGTTCTCTAGAGCTTTCTTGAAAATCTTGAGTCCATCTTCACCGCCACCTTTTTCGGTGCAGATGTCGATAGCTTTATAGAAAATGGATTCGCCGGTAGACTTCTTTCCATTGCGGAAAATCGTGTTCACGAATTTTGTTACGACGATATCTCCGAATTTTGGATCGGGATGAATTTCTCTTTTTCTTGCCTGTCTTTTACGTCCCATTTTCTTTCTTCCTTAGTTTTAAATGTTTTTATTATGCTGCTGGAGCCGCTGCCGCGCCTGGAGCTGCTGCGCCCGCGCCTCGCTTCGTGCCGTATTTTGATCGGCTTTGCTTACGATTGGCAACACCTTGAGTGTCAAGCGTTCCTCTTACTGTGTGATATCGACATCCTGGCAAGTCTTTCACTCGTCCGCCACGGATCAAGACAATCGAGTGCTCTTGAAGGTTGTGTCCAACACCTGGAATGTAAGAAGTAACTTCATATCCATTGGTCAAACGCACACGACAAACTTTTCGAAGCGCTGAATTCGGCTTCTTAGGAGTGGTTGTGTAAACGCGAGTACAAACTCCTCGTCGCTGAGGACAACTTTCCAAAGCGGGTGAAGCTGTCTTGAATTCTCTTTTTGAGCGACCTTTTCGAATAAGCTGATTAATTGTAGGCATAAAGCGTGACTGTCTCTCCTCAAGTGTCTTTCACTATTAACAAGGCGCTGAAAATAGACGATCCAGGCCGAGTGGTCAAGCAGAGAGATCGACGCAAAGTGCTAGCAGTCCTCTTTTTGATTGGATCAAAACAATCGGTTATTAAAGAGAAATCTCCAACCGGAGGCCCGCGCTACAAAACATGATAGAATCTCACCGCAATTGAATCAATTGTGAGTCAGGTATCGAGGCAGGCTTTTTAATAAAAATACCATTTATCCGACTTGCTCGGTGTGTTAATGACAACCCACTATGCGCGTCACCCAACCCGCTCTTTTACTTCTGTTGTTTTCGTTCCTCAGCCCTGCTTCGCCATCCTTTGCGACAACTCCAACACCAATTTCGAGTGCGTGCACGATGGTTTGGCAGACGGCTGGATTTCAGGGTGGAAATCCAAGCTGGGATGCATTTGAGAAATCAGCGCGGAGCAGTCTCTTCGGCGCAGTGGCCGCGAAGATCGAACCCCTAAGAAAAGAATTTGAACGATTGAGAGACCTCGGTGTCACTGGTGGGACCTCACTTTACTTTAAAAATCCCTACAAGAGGGAAGGCGACCCAGTAGAAAAAAATAGAACCCTGGAAAGAAAGAGCCAGGACCCCGCCAGCATCCCCCTTAGAGAAGGAACTCCTTGGTATCAAGAACTCGCCGCAGCTGGCGTCCAAGGGCGAACCTTGGCAGATTACTACGGACTCTTTTTACAAAAAGCCATCCCATGGTTGAAGGCTCGAGGTGAAAAAGAATTTTCGATCATGCATTTGCCGCCTTCTCTTGCAGCAGAATTAGTCCGAGAGCTGCGAGCGCTTCAAGAAAGTGGCGATACAGAAGCAACAGGACTTCTCGCTCAGATTCGATTCTTAGCGCCAGAAATTCAGAATGATGCAAAACCCACTCACGGCATCGAAGCGATTCGCGCAAGAGTGAGCGAGCTCTATGACGAGAAAGTTCTTAAGCCCACGGCAGCAGCATCAAATGCCTACGAAGCAAGACTCAAGGCAGCGCTCGAAGCTAAAGCAAGTGATCCTGAGTTTCAGGCTCAGATGGCCTCCTTGATTTGGCCAAGCCTGAAGGACAGCCTCCTAGCGCTTCATCCGACTAGTCCGCAATCAAGAGACCGCCAGACCCCCGAATGGATGAGTGACACAGTGGCACTTATGTTGAAAGGCCTTCCGGCTATTGGAAATCGCGATTCCATCGCCAATAGACTCGCCAATCAAATTAAAGAAGCACGCCTGAATGAGCAAGTACTCAACGATCTTGCCAATTTATTTAATCGAAACGGAATTGATGTCACTCAACTTGAAACGGCCGAAGGGAAGAACCTCGACCTGCCCAATACTTCCAATCGCAATGCGTGGAAGGCGGCTTTTCATAACTACTTTCTTTATCAAAGGATTGTGGCGGCTATCGAGCTGGTTTCTCTCAAGAATCCAAAATTTCGGCAGGAAGCCTATTCTATTTTTTCCTCTTTTGGAGATGCTGTTCGATTGACGAGAGAGGACTTGCTGAGCAATGCATTTTATCGTGATGACCTGGTTCGTCGCATAAAGTCTGTCCCAGGGTTTGCAGAACGATTTGCTACTCTCGTTGGAATGCCTGTCGACCAAGTACGCCCGGACCAAGTTGCCATTGCACCTGAACTCCTTGCTTTAAAAAATGCGCTCAGCATTAGTGAGAGCGGTCAGAATGGGACGATAGGTACGGCGAATGACCTTTTCCTTCAACATCACTTCCAAGAGTATTTTGAGCTCCTTGCTGAGGCGATGGGGCCGAACTTTAATCTAGCAACTGAGTTGGCGGCCCTTGGTACCCCCGCAACTGCAGAGGGTAGACCTCGCTTTCTTGTCGTGGTCGATATTGAAAACTTTGGTAGGCTGTCTGACGCTTCACAATTGCCAACTCAAGAAATTCTCTCGGCTCAAGGATTTAAACAGGTCAATGTCGTGACCTATGCTCTCAACCTCTCTGACAAGGATAACCTGAACAATCTTATGCCCGAGCAGCTTGTCGAGGCTGGTATGTTTCGAGGTGGACGTCCAGCCATTGTCCGTAACGCGAGGGCACTGAACGATCCCGGTATCAACCAAGCACTCGAGCACAATGGCAACTTAGGTGATCCAGTTCTTGCTGGATTGGGTTTGCTCCTTGAATCCTACGGAAGAAATAGTGGTTTGAGCGTAAATGCATTCCACTCCACGGCGACCAACTGGCCTACCCTTGGACCAGATGCAGTCACGCCCAAACCAAGAGTTAGGAGCCAAGGATTTCAATGGCTTCGACGCTTGCTAGGCAGAAGCGAGTAGCTCCGGCTTAGTTCACCATGCTGGTATTGGTTGGAGGCACCTTTGCAGCGGCGGCGCCCGCCCAAAGATCCTGCACGGGCTGTCGAAGCAGGAATTCTTCTGGCTTCTCCAAGTCCAATGCCAAGCGCAGCACTTCGTCTGCATGATCAACCAAGTGGACCTTGAGGTCCTTCTTGATTTCATCTGGCACCTTCTTGAGGTCCGCCGCATTGCCCTTTGGAATAATGATTTCTTTCATTTTTCCGAGCTTGGCAGCGAGAAGCTTTTCTTTCAGACCTCCGATTGGCAAGACCCGTCCTCGGAGCGTGATCTCTCCCGTCATTGCAAATTCTCGCTTCACTGGCACTCGCAATAGCGCGCTGGTAATCGTGGTCGCCATGGTGATACCTGCGGAAGGACCATCCTTAGGTACGGCACCTTCAGGCACATGAAGGTGGATGTCGACATTCTGATAGAACTCCTTTGCCAACCCCAACTCTTCCGCGCGCGAACGCACATAGCTCATGGCAGTGGCAGCCGACTCTTGCATGACCTCACCCAGCTTACCGGTCACCTTGACCTGGCCCTTGCCCGGAACAACGCTCACTTCAATTTGAAGGAGCTCGCCACCGGCCTCGGTGTAGGCAAGACCATTGGTCAATCCAACTTCATTGGCTTCTTCCGTGCGATTGCGAATGTAGCGAGCTGGTCCTAGTAGTTCTTCGAGATCTGAAGCTTTGACCAAAACATGAGTCGGCTCTTGGGACGCACTAGGATCCGTGTTGAGCTTCTTCTGTTTATTGGCCTCTACGATCTTGCGAGCAACTTTGCGGCAAAGCGTAGCGACCATGCGTTCGATATTTCGAACGCCCGCTTCGCGAGTGTAGTCACGAATCAGGTCATGAATCGCTTCGTCTTCCACGGTGATATTCTCAGGCTTGAGACCGTTTTGCTCCATCTGCTTGGCAACCAGGTACTTCTTCACGATGTTGAATTTCTCAACTTCGGTGTACCCGGAGATATGTATCACTTCCATTCGATCCAAGAGCGGCTTCGGAATGGCGTGAATATTATTGGCCGTCAGAATGAACATGACCTTCGACAAGTCATAATCGACTTCAAGATAATGATCGCCGAAATTCTTGTTCTGCTCGGGGTCCAAAACTTCAAGCAATGCCGAAGAAGGATCTCCCCGAAAATCCATGCTCATCTTATCCACTTCATCGAGCAGAAAGACTGGATTGGAGGTACCGGCCTTCTTCAAGGACTGCAGGATTTTTCCAGGAAGTGCTCCGACATAAGTTCTGCGGTGGCCTCGAATTTCTGCTTCATCGCGTACGCCGCCCAAAGAACATCGCACTAACTTTTTATTCAGCGTTTTGGCGATGGAGCGAGCGAGAGAGGTTTTTCCAACCCCAGGAGGACCAGCAAAGCAAAGGATCTGGCCTTTGGAATTGTCGGTCAAAACACGCACAGCCAAGTATTCAAGGATGCGGTCTTTGACATCTTCTAGGCCGTAATGATCTTCCTCAAGAACCGATTTGGCGAGGTCGAGGTCATTGCGATCGCGAGAGTACTTCAACCATGGCAAGTTGACGATCCAGTCAATGTAGTTGCGAACGACGGTAGCTTCTGCCGACATGGGCGACATCATGCGGAGCTTTTTGAGCTCGCGCATAGATCGCTCACGAGCTTCTTTGCTCATAGGCTTTGCACGAATTTGTTTTTCGATATCAAGAAGCTCGGTTTTGAATTCGTCTTTCTCGCCAAGCTCTTTCTGAATCGCCTGCATTTGTTCGTTGAGGTAGTACTCTTTTTGCGAGCGCTCCATTTGCTTCTTCACTCGCGTGCGAATACGACGTTCCATTTGCAGGATCTCGATCTCGCCTTGCATGAGTTCGAGAAGACGCTCTAGCCGCGTCGCAGGATCACGCACTTCTAGAATGCCTTGCTTGTCTTCCAACTTGAGATTGAGGTGTGCGACGACAATGTCGGCAACACGAGACGCATCTTCGATGTTGTTGACGCTCATCAACATCTCCGGTGGAATTCGCTTGTTGAGTTTGACGTAGTTTTCGAACGTCGTTTTGAGCGAACGAACCAACGCTTCCATTTCAACGGTGCCGTTGGACTCATCTTGAAGCTCTTCTACTTCCGCCATCAACATGCGATCGTCTTCCGAAAAATTGACAACGCGTGCTCGGCGTTTTCCTTCAATTAAGACCTTGACGGTATTATCAGGAAGGCGCAGGATCTGCAGAATGCTTCCGAGGGTTCCGACTTTGAAAATATCATTCGCAGTTGGATTAACCGTGGTCGCTTGTTTTTGAGCAACTAAAAAAAGCTCGCGCTTGCTGTTTACGCATTCTTCTAGTGCGTTGATTGATTTCTCTCTTCCTACGAAGAGAGGAACCACCATGTGTGGAAAAATAATCACGTCGCGCAATGGAAGCAGAGGAACGGCCCGAGACAGCGATTTTGTGCTAGATGCCTGAGCGGATTTTGCAGAACCCCGAGACTTCGAAGTTTCTTTTTTAGACATGAACCCCCCTTATCAAAACACCCCAGACACAAGTACACCACAGCCTGAGCCAGCATGCAAATGAGGTAGAACCCGCAGTGCTAAAATATCCTAGGCGCTTTCTGCGCTTTGGTCAGAATTGGACCCTGAAGTTGGGTCTTCTTTTTTCTTTCGCTTCTCGTCAGAGAGTACCAAGACAGGAGACTCTCGCTTGGTGATCACATTTTTTGTTACGATGCACTTTGCCACATCATTCTTGGCAGGTAAGTCATACATAACGTCCAACATCGCCTGCTCTAGAATGGCGCGTAAGCCTCGTGCACCTGTATTACGCTGAATCGCTTCCTTAGCAACTGCGTTGAGTGCATCCTCTTCAAACTCCAATTCAACGCCGTCATACTCAAACAATCGCTTGTACTGTTTCGTAATCGCGTTCTTGGGCTCTTTCAATATGCGGATCAAGCTTGCTTCATCCAACTCTTCGAGCGTGGTGAGTACCGGAAGACGACCAATAAATTCTGGGATCATACCAAACTTAATTAGGTCTTCTGGCTCTGCGTGCTTGAGCAATGCCGTAGGCGTCTCATCTGCCTTGGATGTAATTTTTGCGCCCAGTCCCAAACTGCGCTTACCCACTCGCTGTGCAATAACGCGGTCCAATCCAACAAACGCTCCACCCACGATAAAAAGAATATTGCGGGTATCGACTTGAAGGAATTCTTGCTGAGGATGCTTCCTTCCACCTTTTGGTGGAATATTGGCCATCGTGCCTTCGATAATTTTCAAAAGGGCCTGTTGAACGCCTTCACCGCTGACATCGCGAGTAATTGATGGATTGTCGCCCTTTTTGGCAATCTTGTCGATCTCATCAATATAGACGATTCCGCGTTGAGCCTTCTCGACGTTGTTATCGCAAGACTGAAGGAGGTTGAGGATGATGTTCTCAACGTCTTCGCCCACGTATCCCGCTTCGGTCAATGTGGTGGCATCTGCCATCGCAAACGGAACATTGAGAAACTTAGCAAGTGTCTGAGCGAGCAAAGTCTTTCCGCTACCGGTAGGACCAATCAACAGAATATTGCTTTTTTGAAGCTCGACAGCGTCTTTGGATTTCTTACTGCCTTCAGCATGCTGAATACGCTTGTAGTGATTGTAAACGGCAACCGCGAGCGCCTTCTTGGCGCGCTCCTGGCCAATCACATATTCATCGAGGTGGGCTTTGATTTCTGCAGGCTTGGGTAACTTCTTTTCGCTAGAGGCACCAGGCAGTGTCTCTTTCTGCCCCTCTTCTGCGATGATGTCATTGCATAGCTCTATACACTCATCACAGATAAAAACACTGGGACCAGCAATGAGCTTTTTGACCTCTCGCTGACTCTTTCCACAAAAAGAGCATGATAGGTTTCCAAAATTGTCGCCGTATTTTTTTCCATCCATAGTTGTGCCTTAACCTGTTCTCTTTTCGACCACTTGATCAATGAGACCGTATTCTACCGCTTCCTTTGCAGATAAATAGTTGTCTCGATCCGTATCTCGCTCAATGTCAGCTACCGTACGCCCCGAATGGAACGACATGATTTCGTTAATCTTCTTCTTGAGGTAGATAATTTCGTTGGCCTGAATCTGAATATCAGATGCTTGACCATGAGCCCCACCTAGCGGTTGGTGAATCATGATTCGACTATTGGGAAGGCTCATGCGCTTGCCTTTTGCACCAGAGGTCAAAAGCAATGCACCCATACTTGCTGCCAACCCAATGCAATACGTCGACACATCCGAGCGTATGAATTGCATGACATCATAGATCCCCAGGCCCGCGCTGACGGAACCTCCGGGAGAATTGATGTAGAAGTGAATGTCTTTATCAGGATCCGAAGATTCTAGGAAGAAGAGCTGAGCCAAAATCAAATTGGCAGCAACGTCGCTCACTTCGGTTCCGAGAAAAATAATGCGATCTAAGAGCAGCCGCGAATAGATATCGTACTGCCGCTCGCCCCGAGGGGTCTGCTCAATTACGACTGGATTAGGAATGTAGCCGCGCTCGCCCAGCGCTTCGACACGAAAACCAACTGCGTTTGGATCAACGAGACGATCTGGAATTCTGACACGATCATGGTGTAGTATCACAGGGACTCCTCAATGCTTAGTATACACGGCCAACGGAAAAGTCACCCCTCCCTAAGCTTCAGCAGCTAAAAAAAACCCCTCACAAATTTCAACAGGAAACTGCCACAATTCTAAACAGTTAACGAAACTCTGCGCTCCTAGTGTCCCATTTGCTGCTGCAAATAGGTGAGCAAAACAGCACGCAAATCTTCTAGCGTCAAATTCTCGGCGCCGACTCCCGTACCTTCAATCAAGGTGAGCAGCTCATTTCGTACGAGCTCTTCGGGTAGTCCCGTAAGTTCGAGAACCTTTTCTAGCAATCCCTCGCCAACTTCTTCTTCCTTAATAGAGGTCAAAGTATCCCCTTTATGCCGCTTACAAGTATAAAAGCCTTATTCTCGGATAATCAAACATTATTTGTCGGATTCAAAGATTCGCGGTCCAAAGGAAAAAATGACACGGGCAGTCCCATAAGTAAGTCCGTACCTTTTGGCGAGAGTGGTAAGATAGGAAGGTATGACAAAACCTGAACCCAGCAAGTCTCCGAGCGCATCGGCCGTAATCAAAACAGAAATCGTTCTGCCAGTTCACACCAATGCCCTTGGCACCATCTTTGGTGGAACGGTCATGGCATGGATTGACGTTGCCGCGGCAATTGCTGCAGAACGCCATGCAAGGTCCATTGTCGTCACAGCTTCCATTGATGCCCTTCACTTTCTTTCTCCCATTCGCCTTGGAGAAATCGTGACGATCCTAGCTCAAGTCAATTTCACCCATCGGACTTCCATTGAAGTCGGCGTCCGCGTGGATACTGAGAATCCCCTCACCGGAGAAAAGCGCCATTGTGCAAAAGCCTATACGACCTTTGTTGCGCTAGATGAGGTAGGACGCCCCAAGCAAGTGCCGGCACTCGTACCCGAAACTGAACTGGATAAAAAGCGCTTCAGCGAGGCACAAAAACGACGCGCTTCACGCATCCAGCTTGCTGAGGAACTCAAGAAGATCGGATAATGCGATCTTGCTACCTTATTTTTTTTCCAAAAAGGCCCGCACATCCCATAGCAACGGAAAGGCGCGCTGACTGAGTGTCTGTCGCAAATATCCCGCCCCACTTGAGCCTCCCGTGCCTTTCTTGAATCCAATCAATCGCTCGACAACGCGAACATGATGCTCGCGCCAATAGGACAAGTATTGATCAAAATCCACAAGCGTCTCTGACAAAAGATAAAGCGCCTGGTGCGCGTCCGGATCTTCATACAAGGTCCGCAAGGTACGGAGTTTGGTGAGTTCGTCGGCAACATCCCATCCGTGAAACTTGAGGTGAGCAAAGTAGGCGGTTGAAAGATCTGGCCCATCCAGCCTAGCTTGGAGCACGCGCACGGATTCAGGATCTTGCTGGAAGAACCGCAAGAATCGAGCGTCCTTCATTCCTGCCAAAAATTCTAATTCGCGAAACTGACGGGACTGAAACCCACTCGCAGGATTGAGGTGATCTCGAAATGCCAGAAAATCCTTCGGTGTCATGGTTTCCAAAATATGAATCTGAGAAACCAGCAGTTTTTGAATTTCGACCACCCGCTTGAGGTAGTGCCGTGCCTTCAATGTCGCCCCTTGATCTAAGAAATGAATCGCGGTCTCAAGCTCATGCATGATCAACTTAAACCAAAGTTCATACGCCTGATGAATGACGATGAAGAGCATTTCGTCATGATGAGCTGGTTGCGAAAGGGGATGTTGAAGACTAAGAAGCTCTGAAACCTTGAGATAACTCCCGTAGGTTACCTGACCGGCTTCAGGGGATTGCGGAAGGCTTTCGAGGTTTTGCGAAAGTGCCTGATTGGAATAAATGCAGCCAGAGGTAGGTTTTGTCATGAAGGAACCCTACAACAACCCCGATAAACGGAAAAGGTATGAAGTACCTTTTCTAATCAACTACCCGTGCCCACCCATCAAGAATGGCTGCTGGAGGAAATCCCACTCGCGCTCACCGCTCTTCTCAAAGAAGAAGGTGTTTGCGTCGTTCCAGAGTTGTTCTGGATCCTGAGTCTCAAAAATCCCTTTGCGATATTCGTGGCAGTTGGGGAATCCGGCGGAATACCAAGCCAGAAATTTCTTGGCGTGCAAGGTCGCCTTGCGTAACTCAAAACCACCTTCCAACAAGGCCCGCTGCCGCACAAAGAACTTCCGGTAGTCCTCTTTCCTTGGTGGCGCGATTGACTGGCCTTTCCACAACGCTTCAGCTTGTCGAAAGATAAAGGGATTGCGCAACGCCGCCCGTCCAATCAACACTCCATCCACGCCAGTCTCTCGTAGTCGACGTACCGCCAACTCAGGCGTAGTCAAATCTCCGTTGCCTAAGATGGGTATCGGGCTCTTTGCTTTGACGTCGCCAATCAAGTCCCAATCCGCTTGGCCCGAATAACCTTGCGCCCGTGTTCGTCCATGAATGGCAACCCAACTAACGCCGGCATCTGCAGCGACTCGAACCACATCCAGTGCATTGATCGACGTATGGTCCCAACCCGTGCGAATCTTGATGGTTACAGGAATAGATACGGACTGCACCATGGCATTGAGGATTCCAGCTAACTTGGGCAAATCTCGACAAAGCGCTGAACCTCCACCTTTGCGAACCACCTTCGGAACTGGGCATCCCAAGTTGAGGTCCACAAAATCTGCTCCCAGCTTCTCGACCATCTTACTGGCGGCTGCGAGGTTGGTTTGATCTTCGCCAAAAATCTGCAGACCAATCTTGCGTTCTGCCTCAGTAAACTTCATCAATTCGAGAGTTTTTTCGCTGGCGAAGTGAAGGCCATTTGCTGACACAAGCTCCGAAACCACAACGGAGCTGCCCATCTCTCGCATCAACTGCCGAAAAGGCGAGTGCGTAATCCCGGCCATGGGCGCTAGGACAAAGGGATGATCCACCTCGAAGGGTCCTAAGCGCATTTTGGCTAGCCTACAACAACCAGGTGAACCTGATAGCCTTTCGATAGAAATGCTGATCGCGCCAACTGAAGCGCATCTGGATCTGCATAAAGTGCCAATGCACATCCTCCGCCACCAGCACCGGTGAGCTTAGCGCCGAGCGCACCAGAATCCCGGGCATGACGAATAGCGAGTTCTATTTTCTCGCTGGATACTCCCAAACCAAAGAGGTCATCTTGCGCACTATTGAAAAGGTCACCCAACCTTTGCAAGTCACCCGCGTCCCACGCGATCATAAATTCTCTCGACCGATCCCATGCACGAAGTAGGATGCGCTCAAAGACCGCCTCATTAGCTTGCTTAAACTTGGCAACCTTCTCTACCTGCACTTTGGTCTGCCCTGCTTCGCCCGTCTCTATCACCAACAACGAAAGCGGATGTTTCACTTGCAAAGGCTCAATGACATTGGTCTGACCAAGGTGTGACCTACGCTCATAGCGAAGCACTCCTCCTAAGGCAGCGACGGTATTGTCGATTCCGGAAGGATTGCCATGAAATGCTTTCTCTGCTTCGTAAGCGGCGTCGGATAGTTTTATTCGTGTGCAATTTAATCCTGCAAGAGTCGCTACCGCATCCGCAATTGCGACTGACAGCGCCGCTGAAGATCCCAATCCAGCTCCAACCGGTAAAAGAGATCGTATGGCCGTAACTTCTAGTCCGACTTTGACTCCGAGGTTGGCCTTGATTCGACTAAGCGCAAGTAATCCGGCTTCAGCATAGGGACCCTGAGGCATTCGATCTACGGAAGCTGACTGTGCTTCGACCTCCATCCCATACGGGAGAGCTGCTGCATAGGCGGGCACACCGTAGACCACGAAGTGCTCGCCCAGCAGAATACATTTGCCAAATCCTTTACCGACTGCTGCCACTTCTCAATGCCTCAATTTCAGTGCGTTCCTTTGGCACGCCACGGGTAAGCACTTCGCATCCAGTAGCGGTGACCAAAACATCGTCTTCAATCCGCACTCCAATTCCCCGATACCGCTCAGGACATTCTTGATCGTGAGGCTGACAGTAGATTCCGGGCTCGATGGTGAGCACCATACCGGGAGCTACGCCTCGCGCTTTACGATTTTGCTGATAGAGGCCCACATCATGCACATCCATTCCAAGGTAGTGCCCTACACGATGAGGATAGAATCGAAACAACTTGTTTCGGTCTTCAATGATTTCTTGAACAGATCCCTGCACCAATCCCAGATCTTTCAATCCCTGTGCAAGGACTTCTTGCGAGCGCCGATGAAGGTCATCATAGCTCACTCCGGGTTTTAGCATTTCAATGCAAGCGAGATTGGCTTTGAGTACGATGTCATAAATCTCTGCTTGGTCTTTGCTGAACTTCTTTCCAACCGGAAAGCATCGCGTGATATCCGCCGCGTAATAGTCTTTTTCACCACCCGCATCGATCAAGATGAGGTCGCCGTCTTTGAGTGCTTCGTTATTCGCAACGTAATGCAGGCAACACGCATTCTTTCCGCCAGCCACGATACTACCGTATGAAATTCTTTCGCAGCCGTTTTTGCGAAACTCGTTTTCAATCAAAACTTCGACTTCGGATTCATTCATTCCCGCGCGCAATTGTTTCATCACCGCAACATGCCCCTCTGCGGAGGCCTGAGTTGCCTTACGCATGAGATCTTGTTCTTCTGGATCTTTGAATAATCGCAGTTCACCCACCGCCGGATTGGGATCCTGGATCGTAAGCACCCCTTTTCCAGATCGACCGAAGGTGCGGAGGTGCTTTTTCAGGGCGTGAATAAAATGGGTGTCATGCTCAGCGTTGTTTCCCAACGGAAAAAACACCCGGTCCGCGTCCTTAAGAAGCTCGGGCAATTGTTCCCAGAAACGAGTGTTTTCGTGGGCTTCATCGACGCCAAATACTTTGGCCGCTCGATCACTTCCGTAACGTTCGCCTTCCCACAATTCCTTGGTGACATCTCGTGGTTGAACAAAGAGTACGGACCGATAGCCTTGAGGATGTTTCTCTGAGGGTGTCAAAACCAAAAAAGACTCCGCCTCCGGAAACCCCGTGAGGTAATAGAAGTGACTGTCTTGCCGATAGGGATAAGTGACATCCGGGTTTCGAAAAAATACCGGATTGGCCTGAAAGACAAATGCTGCCCCAGGATTATTCTTCATCAATTGATTGCGTCGTTTTGCATGGTTCGCGGATGGATTTTGTTTCAGCATGGAGCAGGACCCTATCACCAAACAGGGTGATTGGAAAATCTCGATCTTTGTGCTACCGGTACTGATCAATGGACAAGATTCCGATGACCGTTTTAGGTCGAAAAGCACTAGACGAAGAACTTCGGCAACTCAAAACAGTGGAGCGCCCCAAGGTCATCTTGGCCATCGAAGAGGCGCGCGCCCACGGCGACCTGTCCGAAAATGCGGACTACAGCGCAGCAAAAGAGCGGCAGGGGTTTATTGAAGGTCGAATCCAAGAGATCAATGCCAAGATTGCTCGCGCCCAAGTCATCGACACTTCGACCATTCAGAGTGAAAAAGTAGTTTTTGGTGCTATCGTCAATCTCACAGATGCAGAATCGGGAAATGAGTTTACTTATCAGATCGTGGGTGAAGACGAAGCCGATATCAAAAAGGGCAAAGTCGCTATTACCTCCCCCATTGCCCGCGCCCTTATTGGCAAACAAGAAGGCGATGAGGTGATTGTCCATGCTCCCAAGGGAAAAATCGCCTACGAGATCAACAGCATCCGTTACCAATAAAGGCACGGATGCTTCCCTCCAATACGTCAAAGGCATTGGACCTAAATTAGCCGTTTTATTTGAGACTCGAGGTTTCCAAACCGTATGGGATCTTCTAACCTTTTTTCCTCGGGCCTATCAGGATCGCCAGACCGTCACCCGAGTTGAAGACCTCCAAGAAGGGACTCTTGCCACAGTGCAGGTCCAGATCCGAAGTAAGCGATGGGTGCCACTTCGAGGTCGAGGGCGGTCCATGCTCGAAGTGAGAGCCGAAGATGAGTCAGGCACTCTCTCCTTAAAATGGTTCCATGCTCCAAGGGACTTGGACCAGCGACTCATTCCTGGCAAGCCTCTCCAGGTAATTGGTACGGCCAAGTATTATCGCAATCAGTGGGAGATGATTCATCCGGAATTGGGATTTTCGGAACCTAGCCAGGAGTCCCTTCAGCACAGTTGGGGAAGGGTCGTCCCCATCTACGTAGAGATCGAAGGGCTGCCGACGAGGTTTTTGCGTAAAATTTTATGGAATGCGCTGCAGTCTTTCTCTCGATCCATCCCAGAAGATTTGCCTGTCGCACTCAGGAGTCACTACCACTTCCCGCTCTTACGAGAGGCCCTTCAACAGATCCATTTTCCAACGGAGAAATTGGATGCCGCATTTCATGCAATGGCATCTCCATCCCACCAGCGCATGATTTATGAAGAGTTTCTGAAGTTTCAAATTTTGGTATTGAAGTACCGGCTGGAGCTTCGCGATGCGGCGGCTTTTGCACTTTCCGCACAGAATTACGAGACCACACTACAACGCTTTTTGCCTCGGCTTCCATTCACTCTTACGCAAGGACAGCAAGACGCGCTCAAATCGATTGGAGCAGACCTTTCAGAATCCAAGCCAATGAATCGCTTGGTTCAAGGTGATGTGGGCTCCGGCAAAACCGTCGTCGCACTTCTCGCAGCAGCCGCGATGCTAGATCAAGGGAAGAAAGTTGCCCTCATGGTCCCGACAGAAATCCTTGCCAACCAACATTACGCGCAAGCCATCAAGCTCCTCTCTGCTGACTTTGCGATAGGACTTCTCACAGGGAGTAGCAGCAATGAAGAGCGAGGCAAAGTGCTCTCACGCCTCAAGAACAAGGGCGCCTACCTCATCATTGGGACTCATGCGCTTCTCGAAGATCCTGTAGAAATCAAAGACCTCATGCTCCTCATCATTGACGAGCAACATCGCTTCGGCGTGAATCAACGCAAAATCCTGCGTGAAAAAGAAAAAGGCGAGCTTGCACCCCATATTCTTCTGATGACCGCAACGCCGATTCCCAGAACGCTCGCATTGACGGCCTACGGTAGTCTCGCAGTCACTTCGATCAAAGAACTTCCTCCCGGCCGCAAACCCATCGCTACTCATTTTGTCTATCAAGAGGCTCAAGTTGCTCGTGCATACGAAGCTATTCGGGCCCAGCTCAAAGCAGGTCGACAGGCTTATTTTATTTATCCGCTCGTACAACAGAGCGAGGCTGAAGGATTTACGGAAATGAAATCCGTGCTCCAAGAAGTAGCATTCTTGCGCAAGAGCGTGTTTCCAGAATTCTCTGTTGAGGCATTGCATGGCCAAATGGGCGCGGACGAAAAGCAATCCGTCATGGATCGCTTCAAAAAAGGCAAACTCCACATCCTAGCCTCCACTACCGTGGTCGAGGTTGGCGTCGATGTCCCCAATGCCACCGTCATCGCCATCGAACACGCCGAGCGATTCGGACTATCGCAGCTTCACCAATTGCGAGGGCGTGTGGGACGAGGAGAACACGCAAGTTTCTGCTACCTACTTGCGGCTGGGCACTTAAGCGACGTTGCATTGGCTCGACTACAACTGATGGAGAAGTCCCAAGATGGATTTGAGATTGCAGAAGTCGATCTCAGAATCCGCGGCCCGGGAGAAGTCCTCGGTACGCGACAGTCGGGTGCGCTTGCCTTTCGGATGGCGGATTTGGTTCGAGATCAGGATTGGTTATTACGCGC
Source organism: Bdellovibrionota bacterium (assembly GCA_963169695.1). Taxonomy (GTDB): domain Bacteria; phylum Bdellovibrionota; class UBA1018; order UBA1018; family CAUJDS01; genus CAUJDS01. Next base: position 6,764 of record CAUJDS010000049.1, on the reverse strand, counting down.
TCGCAACGATGCGGTGGCCCTGCTGAAAGCCGACCCTCAACTTCTCCAAGAAGAGAACCAAGGACTTCGGCGCTTTATGCTGAGAGAAGGCGCTGAACAATTGAACCGCTTGCGCACGGGGTAGCAATCACCTGGATTTGTGCTTTTTTATAGAAAAAGCCAAAACGCATGGTAATTGACTCAGTGCCATGAAAACCCTTCGAACCGTATCCCTTCTTGTTATTGCCCTGCACTTTCCTAGCGTTGGTAGCGCCGCCACCTCGACGGAAGCATGCATTGCCGCTTTTTTGATCCAGCGACATTTCCACACCGAAATCGGCCAGTCGGCCCTTCGCACCCAAGAAGCCATAGAGGCCTTGCAGGGCTTTCTTCGCTCTCGAATTGCAGCATCCGAAGACCATGCCCTCCAAGAGGCTCACTGGCCAAATTACTTCGCCGCTTCAACGGCTAATCGTGAAAAGGACAAAGATAAGACGCGGGCCCAGATCAGTGGAATCCTGAAAGATTATTTCCAGGGAGACAAGAACCCTCAAAACACCACCCGAACTATCGGAGTCAAAATCGAAGGAAGGGAAGCCATCCTTGAAGCTTTAAAAGACCTCGCATACGTCAATCAACTTATTGCATTGGTCCGGGAGGCAGAATCCTTAGGTCTTTGGAGTAACTATACTAAATGGAACTTACTTCTTAATTCGTTGTTCCTGCTTACGGGATCGATCGATGGTGCTTTGTTTGGCAATAACCTAATTTATAACGGGGTAGCATTCGGCTACTTCTATATCGAACGCGCAATCAATTGCTGGGGAATGAATTTCTTCAACTACACGGACCCGTTCGGAAAGAAAGTTGCTTCGACACTAAATGGGCCTAGGGACAACAGAGCTTGGGCCATTCAAAGTCAGACCGGCATTTTCACCAATGATCTTTCAAAAAGGCTGAAGCTAGAAGGACCAGGACTTTTACTAACTCAACAAGGAGCCGCATTACTGAGACAGCGATTCATTCGGGACTCGCATGGCTTGATGAAGTACTTTGTCGTACCGGCTCTAGACTGGACTGATCGTAAGACCTATCAAATAAGCGTCGACCCGGGCCAAAGGGCCCAATTGACGGACCAACTGACATCTAAATGGATAGGTGCCGACCATGTTTTCTTTATCAACCCCACCAATGGCATTCCAACTTTGGTTTTGACCCTGAGAATGAGCGACCAAAGACCCCCTAATAAGCTCAAAAAAGACGTCAAAGAAAGGGTATCCGAATTGGCTGGAGAATCTGCACCAGTTGAAGGTCAGTAGCGAATGAGTCTTTTGCGTACCTTTATCTTCCTACCATTTGCGGGTCTGGTCGGCATGGTACTTCTCAGTCCTAGGCCTAGCTGGGGACAAGATGAACCCCCTGACTTAGATCCACGTTACCACTGGTACTACTTGACGGAATCCGGTCCCAACATCATGGAAAGAAGTCACGAGAAACTCGATACCACCCGACTGCCCGTCTATCTATTTCCCACTCGAGTGGAAGAACTGACCAAGTACCAATCTAGTGCCGTGACGCCTTCGTCATTTCCTTACCGGATTTTACATCAAGATGAAGCCAATGGAGTGGATACAAAAGTTCTCCTTCCTATGATCGATACGCCTCAAACCAATATGAAATATTTCTATTGGAAAATCCGATCGCACCACGCTTCATCTTTAGTTGCCCAAAGAGTGCACTCCCAATTTAGTTTTCTGGTTTGGGACTCCTCTCAGCCGGGAGCCATACCTTTTCAGATAAAATGGATCCGCTACAACGACAAAACAGATGAGGATCAGGAAAGGAGTTGGACAAATGGGTCAAGCCGTTCGACTCAGTCTATGGCCTCGATGGATTACCTTCGAGATTGGATGGACCGCGATCCCAGCAAATCCGAACTTCCTTTTTCTTTTTTGCCGGAGTCCTTCGGTTATTCGACTGCGGTCACGACTCCTTCTATACCCGGATTCTCCACTTTGATAAGTCGGCTCCCTTTTAATTTCTGGGTCAGGGAGTTGGTTCCCTATGGAATGAAGGAATTAGGAGCTCATCAGCGATTGGTCGCTGCGCACGGTTTTTTTGGAAGTAACCTTGTCGAAAAGGTGGCTCGGCTTGCCGGACTTTCGGTCCAAGAATGGATTCAGCGCCAGTACCTCCCGAAGCTTGCTGAAACGCTTGCCATTCTTCACTACCGCTATGGCCTCTCGACGGCGCTGCATACCCAGAATCTGCTTATGGTTATTGATTCCAACAACGGAAATCTCGACAAAGTCGTAATCAGAGATCTACAAGACATTTCGATAAGACTGACTTCGCGACAAATAAAGAGTGGTGAAGTCAATTGGCACCTCTACCACCGAGCCCTGCAAGCTCGCATGCCAGTCGCTACACTGGAACCATCGGACCCCTCCGAGCCTGAATCAATCCATCCGTGGGAGATTTTTGCGCGCTATGCGGGACAAAGTGTTTATTGGATAACGAATCGTGATGATCACATTAAAGACTTCACGCTCCGTTTTTTGAAGTGGTACCTTCACTTTTCGGCCACCGAGATTCCTACCCAGATTGACAGTGAACCCTTTCGTAGGAGCCTTGAGAACTTTCAGTCATTAAGAAACTGGACCTGGCATACTTCTCGTAATGTGATGGCCGAAGTTGATCGAGCCCTCTATTCAATTGCCAGCAATCCACCACCCGTTCTAGGTGGCTGGAAAGCCTTTGCTCCTGAAGTTTTGCACAAAATCGTACGGCGAAAATGGATAGGCAAACAAAACCGAATGATCATTCTTAACAACCAAGTTTTGAACACTCTCCTTCAACAAGAGGAGGAACTTGGAGTCTCTCACATTACCTATGCCTACGATGGGAGGTTTCTCTACACGCTTCGATATCAAGACTGGATGCCCCTCGCGGTTAGCTATGGCCTCTCTGCACGCGAGCACGCCTACCTCAGGCGGCACCAAGTCCAAGTTTTGGATCCTAAGGGTTTATTGAGCGATCAAGAAACCAAGCTGGTGGACGCTGATCTTTTGAGAACTAAGCTTGGAGCGAAGCGCTTGTTTCGTCTCTCTGTGCAACTGGCAGATCTCCGCCCTCAAGAAGACAATAACGGGCCAGTCATACTCCTTCTAAAGTCAGGGACCCTATACTTGGTTAGCCAAAAGGATGACTCGCCTATCTTGCTTGGTGCCTCCAAACCTCTTAAAAAGCCCTTCCGGCTCCAGGTTGAATCATGCTCGTCAACCTGGAAGGGCTCCCTTTCGGAGCTGCTTTCCTCTCATTAGCCCCCCTGTCACCCCACTAACACCCCGAGACTAGATTTTTGACAGTACGTGTAATTTTTACCCGTTCTTTCTTTCGATTTAGATCAATAATATCAATAGTTTAAATTAATATACTAGGTGTGTCAAAAATGCCTTGACCCTTTTAACTCAACGCATTAAATTAGAGTGGTATGATTGATACCAAGAATCAAAAGAAAAGTCGGTTGGTTGGACAGTTTATCCGTCAGAAGCGCGAGCAGCTCGGACTCTCTCAAAGAGAGCTCGGACAGCTTTTTAATCCAGCGGTAACTACCCAGTTTATTTCTAACGTGGAAAGAGGCGTTACGCCCCTTCCCCCTGCGCATGTACCTACGTTGTCACGCGCTTTGAAGGTCAGCGAAAGCGAGATCCTTGCCGTACTCGAGCAAGAATACTCGGCTCGCCTCTCTTCTCAGCTTGGACACGAAGCTGGCGTGGGCTCCATCACTCACCTGATGGTTGCTCCGGCGGACTTCAAGTTCATCAAGACGCTGTACGACGGATACCGTGCCTCGGACGCTGAGAGCCGCAAGAACTTCATTACGATTTGCGAAAACGTATTGGGTGTTCCTCGCGAGATTTCTCAAGAAGTCACCGCTCCTTCGATTTCGGAGTAAGTTGATTTTGACAGTTTTCGATCGCCTCTGAAGCGGTTAAGCTAAAGCCGCTCAGAGGTGTTTATCGAAATGTCAGAATCCGTTCAACGTCCCGCTGGTGCCAAAACCCATCAGACTACGGTCTCCATGGAGCATCGTCCCGTCATTCAACAAGGAATGGTGCGGGCCCACGACGGTACGCAGCTCTTCTATTGCAGTGAAGGAGAAGGTCCGCCGCTGGTCTTTATTTATGGCCTAGCGTGCTCGAGCCTTCACTGGACCTATCAGATTGAGCATTTCAGAAAAAACTACCGCTGCATCTGGATGGACCTGCGCGGGCACAATGCATCGGAAGTCCCAAAAGACCTCGACACACTCAACGTGACTCAAATGGCGCTCGATTTGAGTGAAGTCCTCAATCACCTCGAAATCAAAGAGGCCGTATTTCTCGGCCATAGCATGGGCGTGAATATTCTTATCGAGTACGCCTTGATGCGACCCGAAACCCTGAAGGGACTCGTGCTTGCCAATGGTACCGCTCGTCGACCTTTTGAAACGATCTTTAGAACCAACCTTACCGAACTCGCCTTTCGGGGCTTTGCCCAGATTCATCGCTTCCTTCCACGCGTAGTAGAAATGGCCTGGAATGCCCAGAAATCCAGTATGATTGCCAAGCGACTCATTGGGTTTGGTGGATTCAATACCCGCCTCTCGTCCCCAAAGGACATCGACGTCTACGTACGAAAAGTGGCTGAAATGAACCCCAAAATCTTCCTCAGCATGGTCAAGCACTACGAGGACTACGATGCAACCCCGTACCTCCATCGCATCGAGGCCCCCACCATGATTATTTCTGGCACGAAGGACCTCATCACTCCTTCCGAACAGCAAGAACTCATCGCGCAACTCATGCCCCACGGTCGGCTAGAGCGGGTCCCACAAGGTAGCCATTGCACGCAATTGGACCTCCCCGAACTTGTGAACTTCAAGATCCGAAGTTTCTTGGATGACTTGAAGTGGAAACCTGCAAATCCCTAGCCTTTGTCGCTTGATTTTCAAAAGTTGATACGATACGTCAACTAACGAAGGCGATCCCAAATAATGCGTTTTTTCAGTCCCAAATTTCGAATCATCTCGTTGGCAATCCTTACCCTCTTAGTCGTACTGAGCTGTGCTCCTGAACTGGCCAAAGAACCTTCTCGTTACACCGTCACCCAAATTGGTCCTACCTGGGGCCGCGAAACGGTTACGCCAGAAATGCTAGAACTCGACTCCGCCAAGGGAGGTCCGAGCGATGCCTTTAAGCGACTGGCGCATTCGGTGGCACTGATCACCGTGCCACGAGGATTGGGTGGATCTACGGCATTTTACCTTGGCAAATTCGATGGTTTTTCGATTGTGGCGACTGCCAGCCATGTTGCAGATGCCATGTCCGAATGCGTGAAAGCAAAGAATTGCGAGTTTCGTTTCGTCATGAGCAAGTTCAAGAAGCCAGCCCAAATGGAGGAGCTGCTTGGGCAATGGGAGCAAATCGACCTTGCACTGTTTTCGGTTACTTTGGACAAGGACCTCGAGGACGAACTTGAGACTAGTGCTGGCCCAATGAAATTTGCCAGCAAAGTTGAGAGGGGCACACCCCTTTTGACGATGGGATTTGGAAGCCTCCACAATCCCTCGATCGAATTGCGATCCAATCAAGACGAGGACTGCCTTGTTTTCTCAGAAGCAGGAAAGTACAAGCTCCTCCGTTTTCCAAAAGATCGCCACGCCTGGGTATTTCTCCACGGTTGCGATTCTTCTCCCGGGGATTCTGGATCTCCGATTGTTGATCGCAATACGGGAGAGCTCTTGGGCCTCATCACTGGCTCAAGCGCCACGGGAGATTCTCGCGTAATCGAGCGCGGATTTATGGATTCCTTGCGAGACGAGTCTAAGATTCCTGAGGCTTGGGCGACGTTAGGATACGGCGTACCGATTGATAAGATTCGCGAGGTGGTCAGGGGTTTATTGCCGCAGGCTGCGAAAAAATTAGAACCTCTCGATCTCTTGAAGTGGACGCTCACTCGTAGTGCATTGAACCTGAACTAGCGCAGGTCCATATTTCACTTTTGACAAAAGGTGCCTATTAGGCATACAATATACCGAATGCGTCGTCTCGTTTGGAAACCAGAAAAAAATGACCGACTCAAACGTGAAAGAGGAATCACCTTTGAAGAAATCGAACTAAGCATTGCTAAGGGTAACCTCCTAGGGATTTTGGTGAACAAAAACCATCCTGAACAAATCATCCTGGCGGTTCTTCATAATGATTACTTAGTGGCGGTGCCGGGTACCGTCAAAAAATCCACGATTTTATTGTGGACTGCTTATCAATCTCGAAAACTGGATCGTTACTTCAAAAGGAGAAAGAAATGAAAAAGCGCGCTGCTCAATTGTCTAAGAAAGAACGTCAGATCGAAGCTTCGCTGGCCAATGATGAATGGATGGTAGCCCCTCGCGCTCTTAAGGATTCGTTGATTCGTGACACAAAGCGAGCCGTTGCCACAAAGAAAAAAGAAGCGCGCGTGAATATTCGACTTACCCAAGAAGACGTCGATCTCATTCGTATCAAGGCAGACCAGGAGGGCCTTGGCTATCAAACCTTGATGAGTAGTATCTTACATAAATACGCCACAGGACGCTTAGTGGAAAAATCTATCGCCGAACTTGTCGCGAGTGAAGTAGCTACTCGTGTTCAACAAATCCCTGCTCGAAAAAAAACCTAGCGCAGGTCCATTCCATTGACCGTTGCCCGATTGTAGATCGAAGCAAAGGGAAGGTTGGCAAGACGTTCTTTCAATTTGCGATG
>CAUJDS010000048.1 GCA_963169695.1 Bdellovibrionota bacterium | reverse complement strand
GGGCGGATTGAACTTTAATACCTATGGAAGATCGCAAGACCAACATTCGGTCCTTCCTCAGGACAAACGTCATAATGGGACGATCATCCACCTGGTAGCGAATCCAGGCATCCTTTAAGGATTTCAAAACGACTTTGTACCGAATTTGTTCCCCTGGAAGAGAATCTCCTTTGTTCATAGGATCTGCGTCAGCAGCAATTCGATTAGGTTCAACACTCTTTCCCGGCAGCTTCTCAGGAGCCTTAGGTTGATCTTTGGGAGCTTCTGCTACAGGCTTAGCTCCGCTTGGAACAGCCACAGCTTGTGCGGGTACAGCGGGGGTGGCGGCAGCAACGGGTTCAGCTGTTGCAGCTGCCGATGGCTTAGGGGCCGGATCTTTGAGAACTTCTTCTCGCAAATTTTCAATATGACCAACTCTGCGGTGTTTGAGAGCTGGTTTCAGCAGCAATATGAGAATGCCTCCCACCAGGACAAAGCTTCCCATGACAATCCAGAGCGCCATGCGGCTCCGCTCATTCTCTTTTCTTTCAAAAGCGTAGCCACCGGAATGGGAATTTTGCGAACGCTTGTTAGCAGCATATTCCTCAAAAAAAGCCCGGTACTGAGTCATCACTTCGCCAGAATCCATCCCTACAAAGCGACAATAGGAAATAACAAAACCTCTTAAGAAGGGACGAGCGGGAAGTTCACGATGAAGGTCGTTTTCAATCGCATTAAGTAGTTTGATATTGATTTTAGTTGCGGAACCGACCTGTTCTAGGCTGATTCCTCGCTTTTCTCTCTCTTCGCGTAAGTAGCTTCCTAAACTCTTATCCATGGCTCCACTCAATCAAGGCAAATTCCGCAGTTGCTTCATTGCTTGGGTCGCCACGCGACTGTTTGGGAAAAGGTCCTGAATTTCAACAAACTTTCTCCGGGCGTCCTGATACCTCTTACTCTTATAGTAGGCTATGCCAAGGGCATAATGCGCTTCGGGGAAATGGGAACAGAATCGACGCGTTGCTCGATTGTATTCTAAGATGGCTTCATCTAACTGATGTGTTTTGTAGGCAATATGACCTTTGTAGTAGTGCGCTACGCAAGCGGTGTCTGGAGATTCCTCCACGACTTGATCAAACTGTTTCTTGGCCAGTTTAAGCTCTTTAGTTCGGTAGTAGGCGATTCCGAGATTCGTTTTTGGTTTATAAGTTTCTACATAGAGCGGATCTTTCAACGCCTCAATAAAGTACTGCTTTGACCGTTCTACTTTCCCCAAGTCTAATAGAATTTTTCCTAGGGTATTATTGGCCGCAGTAAATTTTGGATTCAAGTGCAACGCATGCTCAACGGACTCCTGCGCTTTCTTCAAATCCTTCTTTTGATAGAACGCTAGAGCCTTCGAATGATAAAGTTCGGGATTGGATTGGTCCAATCGCTCTGCCTCTAAGAGATTTTTTAATGCTAAGGTAGGGTTACCCTCTAAAAGGGAACTGTTGGCAATTTGCACGAGCATAGCTGCTCGCTCTTCACCCGTAAGGGTCTTTGCTCCCGAACCTGATTCATTCTCGGCAGTGGCACACCCCACCAACAACATGACCCACACTATTATATTGCGATAGCCCATCAGGAGTAGGGTAATGAGAATCTAGGCCGCTGTCAAAGCTGAACCAAGGCTCCGGCAGATTCTACGTGGTGCGTCTGCGGAAAAAAATCAAAGAGTGCAAGTCCTTGGACCTTCCAATCATCCTTCATCAAGCGAACCATATCTCGGGCCCAGGTATCCGTATGGCAGCCCACCAACAAGATCTTAGTGATCTGAAGCTTTCGGTACACATCTCGAATGTAAGCAAAGTCTGACCCCAACCCAGCGCGTGGGGGATCGAGGATGAGCACCCGAGAGCCACCCCGGAGTAACGCATCGAGTTCGGGCACGGTCTCATGGGTCGCTTTCCAGCACCACTGGCGCACAGAACTTCGAACAAAGCGGATAGAGTCTGTTGAGCGATCTTGCGGAGCATTCACATCAACACAAACGACCGACTTTACTTTGGAAAGCAGTCCCAGACTCAGATTGCCTAAGCCGCCATAGAGGTCCAGTACAACGCTACCTTCAGGTACTTGCTCAAATACCCACTCTCTCAAATGATGGTTCTGAAGGTCATTGACCTGCGAAAATTCTGAATAGCGTTTTCCATAAAACCAAGCGCTTTGAACCTCGGATTGGCCATCCGAAGTCGAAGCTTCTCGTAGCTCAACCTCAAAAGGTCCTTTCATCTTTTTTTCGGCTTCTGTTCGGATGGACGGTAACGAAGCATTGAGGCTCTCAGAAGCAATTTCACACCGATCAATAGCTATGAGCGCGCGGGTATCTCTTTCAAAATATCCCAACTGGCCTGCGTCACCATGAAGTTGAATGCGGTTGCGATAATGAAACGGCTCATCAGCGGGAAATTCTCTCCAATCCACGCCTTTCTCTTTTGAATTGAACTGCGCAAGACGTTCAAAGGCGTACTTGGCGCCCTCCTTTTTGACTTCCCACTGAGTGGTGTAGGCCAAATGCTGCCACTCGCACCCTCCACATCGGTCAAAATACTGGCATTTTGGTTCAATCCTCTGAGGCGACGGTGCAATGAGACGCTGGACACGCCCATGCAGATAACGCTTCTTTCCCCCAACAATTGCGACTTCTACCTCATCCCCCGGTGCCGTCTTTGGGACAAAAACGACTCTTCCATCCTCAAGTCGTCCAAGCCCCGCTCCGCCGCGCGAAAGATCCGTGATGCGAAGCCTCATGTTCTGGGAAAGGTTTGCCGATCGGTCATTTGTAATCACGGGTTCCAGGTATGGAATACCGTAACAAAAAAGTCAATATTGGAGGACTCCATGAAGAACGATTTTCTCAGGCAGGTGTGCCTCAGCTCCACCGGATTCTATGTCTTAGTGATCTTGCCCTTGGTGACAGGCTTCTTTCTACTTGCGAGCCTAAAACCGTTCTAAAGGCTCCTCACGAGAGGTTATTTCTGTTAGTTTCGGGCACCCATGCCCAAAAATATCAGAAATTTTTGCATTATTGCCCATATTGACCACGGTAAGTCCACCCTTGCAGATCGCATACTTGAGATGACCCATACGGTCTCTAAGAGAGAGATGGAAGCTCAGTTCTTGGACAATATGGACATCGAACGTGAACGTGGAATCACAATCAAAGCGCAGAGCGTCCGACTCCGGTACCACGCCAAGGACGGAAAAGATTACATCTTGAATCTGATCGACACTCCAGGACATGTGGACTTCACCTATGAAGTCTCCCGATCTTTAGCGGCGTGCGAAGGAGCCATTCTTGTTGTTGATGCAGTTCAAGGCGTCGAAGCACAGACGCTAGCCAATGTTTTTTTAGCGCTCGACAGCAACTTAGAAGTTTTTCCCGTTATAAATAAAATTGACCTCCCCGCATCGGATCCCGAGCGAGTCCTGAAAGAAATAGATTCGGCCATAGGGTTAGTTGATACAACACGAGCAATTCGCTGCAGTGCCAAATCGGGAATTGGAATTGCAGACGTCTTGGAAGGAATTGTACAAAACTTTCCGCCACCAAAAGATGCAGATGGGGAACCCCTTCGCGCGCTTATTTTTGATAGTTGGTTTGACCCTTACTGGGGAGCGGTAGCACTCTGTCGCGTTTTTGAGGGTTCCATAGCTCCAGGGATGAAAATTTGGCTTCATCACGCCAACAAAGAATTTGAAGTGCAAAGAGTTGGCGTATTTTCTCCCAAAATGCTTGATGTAGAGCAACTGACCAGTGGAGAAGTAGGCGCCGTCATTTGTGGAATGAAAGATGTTCAGTACATGAAGGTGGGAGACACCATCATGGCTTCCAATCATCGAACCTCGATACCCTTAGATGGATTCAAAGAAGTTAAACCTGTCGTATTCTGTGGAATCTATCCGATTAACGCTGAAGATTACCATCCGTTAAAAAATTCACTCGAAAAACTCAAGCTCAATGACAGTTCCATCACCTGGGAACCCGAAACTTCTACTGCGCTGGGATTCGGATTTCGATGCGGGTTCTTAGGCCTACTTCATATGGAAGTCGCTCAAGAACGACTCGAGCGGGAATACAATTTGGATCTGATTACCACCGCGCCATCGGTGATTTTTCGTGTAACCCAGACCAACGGCGATGTCCTGATGGTGGACAATCCGGCAAAATTTCCAGATCCAGCTGCTATACAACTCGTAGAGGAGCCTTACATTCGACTGACGATGCATTTGCCATCAGAATATGTCGGAGCAGTGATTACCCTTTGTGTTGAGAAACGTGGGGTTCAGGAAAAAATGGACTACTTTACCGCAGATCGAGTGACGCTAGTTTACCAGCTCCCGTTGGGTGAGATGGTTTTTGATTTCTATGACAAGCTGAAGAGTCTCTCTCGCGGTTATGCATCGATGGACTATGAATTGACAGACTATCAAGCCGCTGACCTCGTAAAACTTGATATTCTGATTAACGGCGAGAAGGTGGATGCCCTCTCGATTATTACTCATCGCGACAAAGCTTTCCACCGTGGACAGGACCTGGCAAAGAGGCTCAAGGAATTGATCGAGCGACAGATGTTTCAAATCGCCATTCAGGCGGCGATTGGCGCAAAGGTTGTGGCCCGAGAAACTATTTCTGCCCTTCGAAAAAATGTGACTGCCAAGTGTTATGGTGGTGATATCTCTCGAAAGAGAAAGCTCTTAGAGAAACAAAAGCGCGGGAAGAAGCGGATGAAGCAACTTGGATCGGTCGAAGTTCCTCAGGAGGCTTTCCTAGCAGTATTGAAGGTGGAATAGGTGAAGGCTGTACGATTTTATGCGATCGTTTTGGGCCTCTCGATTGGAGTCGCAACTCTTATCAAGGCATGGGTCATTGAGTCTATTCGAGTCCCGCCAGGAGTGATGGCGCCGACGTTAGATTCTGGAGACTATGCTCTTTCTATAGTGATTCCAGGATTGCTATCTCAAACAATTCAATATGGCGACATTGTGGTTTACGCTCCCCCCTCCGAACCCACTCGCACTTACCTCAAACGCGTCATTGGAAAATCGGGAGATCGCATCGCCATTAAAAATGGAGCCTTAATATTTAATAACAAGTCGTTAGAGTTTATAGACTCCCCCGAATTCCAAGGCCCGTTACGCTGTGGGAAAGAAGTTCACCCTCAGATGATATATAGTATATGTTTATCTCAGCCAGGCCTTGTTGATACTTTCGAACACACGATTCCTAAGGATTCTTATTTCGTAGTGGGAGATCACCGTAATTCAAAAGTTTCAGCAAGAACTTGGGATATTATTCCTCAATCAGCCATTCAATCCAAAGTATTTAGAATTTGGCTCTCCCTGGATCTCAAAAAGGAAGGCTCGATTCCTTCGCTCCAATGGAACCGATTAGGGAGGAAACCCAACTGAAAGCCCCATGGAAAACACTCTTTCTCGATTTAGACGGGACACTTTTAGGCGCGGATTCATTTGACGTAAATGTGGGTTTTGTACGCGGGTGGGTCAATATTCACCGCAAGAAGATGGGCCGATTGGGCGCCATTCGTTTTTTAACCGCCCTTCGCAATGCCGTAGAGAAACAAGAAGGGGCAGCCACCAACTTTTCTCGCGGAATTGAAGTTGCGGCGCGATACTACGGAACGAACCCCGAACAAGCGGAGCAAGAGTTTCACAATGCTATCCGAATTCTCTTTCGATCGATTCGACGTCATTTCTATCCGATGGTTGGGGCCAAGGACTTCCTTTTCTGGGCCAAAGAACATTACCCCTTAGTCTTAGCGACCAACCCTGTTTGGCCACGAGAGTTCATCGACATGCGCCTGATGTGGGCGGGTCTCGAACCCAAGCTTTTTCGTAGCATCACGGATGCCTCAGTGATGCATTCCTGTAAACCCTTTGAGAGCTACTACGCCGAACTCCTGGAGCGTGAAGGCCTTCTTGGATCAGAGTGCCTACATATTGGAAATGATCCTCACAAGGATCTCGTTGCCAGAAGGACAGGAATCCATGTTTTTCTGATCAATCCTAAGCAAACGCAGCTTGAGGTGGTTCGGACACCCCGCCCAGGATCAAAAAAAGGCTACGCCTGGTCAGGTAACTTTCAAGTATGTCGGGAATTTCTGGAAAAAAGAATGAACCAAGGTTAGTCTAATTCGGGTAATTACGAAAATGAGTCACTTGCTGACAACAGAAGACCTCTCCCTAACGGACTTTCAAAAGTTCACCGAGTTGGCTTCCTTTTTTGAAAACCATCAAAAGGATTCAGAGACCACTTCAGGTATCCTTCGGGGTAAAACAATTCTCCAATTATTTTTGGAAGACTCCACTCGTACAAAAATATCTTTCGAATTGGCGGCCAAGCGATTGGGCGCAAATGTTCTTCATTTCTCTATTTCTCAATCAAGTCTCAATAAGGGCGAGTCTCTCAAAGATACTATTTTGACCCTCAATCAGTACCATCCAGACACTTGGATTATTCGCGCACCAAGGTCAGGAACCTGTCATCTTCTTACACAATGGACGAAGAGTCCGATTGTAAGCGCAGGGGATGGTCAATACCAACATCCAACTCAAGGTCTCTTGGATTGTTGGACGCTACTCAATCACCTCCCCTCCATCAAAGGGAAGAAAATCGTGCTATTGGGAGACATCCTCCATAGCAGAGTCGCAAGATCTCAAATTCCACTGCTCAATAAACTGGGCGCAAAGATTACGCTCTGTGGTCCTTATACGCTCTTGCCAAAATCGGCAGCAGAGTGGGAGGTACATGTGGAGCCTGTTCTAGAAAAGGCCGTAGCGGGTGCGGATGCGATTTTTTGCTTTCGACTTCAGAAAGAGCGAATGACGAGCGCCCTCATTCCTAGTCAGCAAGAATTTCACCGCATTTGGGGACTCACCAAAAAGAAGCACCACGATCTCTGTCCCCAGGCGTGGATTCTCCACCCCGGGCCCGTCAATTGGGGCGTTGAACTTGGATTCGACATGGAAGATCATCCAAAATCTCTTATTTTGGAGCAAGTTCGAAGAGGTCTCTATATGAGGATGGCTGTTTTGGCTCGTGTTCTTGGAAAGGACCCACTCGTATGAATTCGAGTTTGCTCATTTGCAACGCTCGGGTCATAGATCCTAGCCAGGGCCTAGATGATCAATGCGATCTCCTTATTGAAAGCGGTATGGTGAAGTCCCTCGCCAAATCCGGGAAAATTCCGGTAGCATCCGGTTACACTACAATCGACGTATCGGGACACTGGCTCATGCCAGGACTCATCGACATGCATGTGCACCTTAGAGAACCAGGAGAATCTCACAAAGAAACCATTCTTACTGGGTGTCTTGCGGCTGCAGCTGGTGGATTTTCTACCGTTGCTTGTATGGCCAACACTCAACCCGTTAATGATCAGGCAGCCGTTACGGCATGGATTTTACGTGAGGCCGAAAAGCAAAACGTCAAAGTCCTTCCCATTGGAGCTGTTAGCAAAGGCCTTCAGGGAGAAGTTCTCACCGAGATGGGTGAAATGGCACAAGCAGGTTGTGTGGCATTTAGCGACGACGGGCGGCCTGTGGCTAGCAGTCGTCTTATGAGAAACGCCATGGACTACGCAAAATCCTTAGGTGTTGCAATCATTAGTCACGCAGAAGATCCAACGTTAAGTCAGTATGCTTCGATGCATGAAGGAAGTCATTCCGAGCGGCTTGGGCTTTCGGGGAGCCCGTCTGCTACAGAAGAAATCATGGTGGCACGAGAAATTGCCCTATGTCGACTAACTCGGTGCCGAGTCCATATTGCGCATGTGTCGACCGCAACGGCAGTTGAAATGATCCGAAGAGCAAAGGATGAAGGCCTCCCAATAACCGCTGAAGTTTGTCCTCATCACCTGCTGCTCAATCATGCCAAGGTAGCTTGTTTTCGATCTGAGGCCAAGGTGGCACCTCCATTGAGAGACGAGTCCGACCGCCTTGCCTTATTGGATGGCCTAAGGACCGGAGTCATTGACTGCATTGCCTCTGACCATGCACCACACGCTTCTGCTGACAAAGACGCTCCTTTTGAAAGCTGCGCAAACGGTATCACCGGATTAGAAACAAGTGTGACTTCTACCTACTCCTTAGTGCAAAATGAAACGCTCACGGCCATGCGTTGGGTAGAAGCAATGACGCTCGCTCCCGCAAAGGTATTAAAAATCAAAGTTCCAACACTTGCTGTTGGCTCCTCGGCAGATTTGGTTTTGTTTGACGTAAAAAGAAAATGGAAACTTACGCCCGAAAATACGCTCTCTTTGAGTCATAATTCACCGATGATGGATCAGACGTTTACCGGAGCCATAACAGCAACCATGGTAGGAGGCCGGTTTATATATGAACGAAAGTGATGGAGTCCTCGTTCTAGAAGGACCACAGCCCGGTAGCCTCAGTACCTTCGAAGGAAAACTAGCTGGTGCCACACCCACCGAAAATGGGCGACGAAAGGACCGGGGATATGGTGAAGTAGTATTCAATACTTCGATGTCAGGATACCAAGAAATCCTTACCGACCCTTCTTATGCGGGACAAATTATTTGCATGACCTATCCCCATATTGGAAATACAGGAATAAACCTCCAGGACAATGAGAGCGCCTTCCCTCATTGTGCCGGATTGGTTGTTCATGACTTAGTAGAAGTCGCCTCCAACTGGCGATCCACCCAAAATCTTCCAGAGTTTTTGAAACAAAGCGGAATCCCCGCCTTAACCGATATTGACACTAGAAAGCTTACTTTGCTGTTGAGAAGCAATGGCGTCATGCGGGGGCTTATTCTGGATAAGAAGGACTTACCCCGAGCTCAAGAACTATTTGATTCGCTCCCTCTTTTTTCTGGAAGGGACTTCATTCGTGAAGTGAGCGTCAAAGAAGCCAAGGTCCTTCCCGCCAAGGGTAAGAAGCTTTATAGAGTTTGTGCATTAGATTTTGGAGTTAAACAAAACTCACTCGATATTTTTTCTCTCGCTGGCTGTGAAGTAGTTCTGCTTCCCGCTGATTCGACTGCATCTACAATCCTTAGTTACCAACCCGACGGACTTTTTCTATCTAATGGTCCCGGTGATCCGGAGAGAGCGGATTACGCAGTGACGACCCTCCAGGCTGTTTTAGGAAAACTACCTGTCTTTGGAATCTGCATGGGGCACCAAATCCTATCTTTAGCGTTAGGGGCCAAAACCTTTAAACTAAAATTTGGTCATCGTGGCAGCAATCAACCCGTCCTCGACCGCACAACCGGAAAAGTCCAAATCACCCCACAAAATCATGGCTACGCAGTTGAAGCAGATTCCCTACCTCAATCTGTCCAGGTAACTCATGTTCATCTCAATGACCAAACTGTTGCGGGAATCAGTGCGCCAGATAAGCGGGCCTTTTCCGTGCAATTTCACCCTGAAGCTTCACCAGGCCCTCACGACTCTCGGGGAGCCTTTGATCGATTTATAGGTATGATGAGAGGTAATTGATTCATGTACGAAAAATACTTAGAGCCTATTATCGAACAATTCACTACCGGTGAATACTACCGCGAAGTGTATAACGCCAAACAGGAATATTTCGAAAAGGCCGGGGTCGTATATGAAGATGATCCCGAGTTTGAGCAACGCTTATCTATTTTTATGGATTGGTACCTCTTTGACCGCGACCTTCCCGGTGTGGACCTGCCGCCTGTAAAATTCTATTTCAAGCAAAACAAGGACCGGTTCAATGACGAAGAGGTCAATATCTACAATGACCTTTGTGGGACTATCCACTCCATATTTAGTGTCAAGCGACTAACCTGGAACAGAAAATCAGTGGTCACTAGGGATCTTTTTTCGAACAAGACCTATAAGGTTAGCGATCTCCACATGAATCGAGGCTTCTCCAAAGGGGACATCTTTGAAGCACGTCTCATTTTATTTAAGGGAGCTATGGAGTTTTCAAAAGGATTCTGTTTTCATCCGGCGGAAATGGAATCTTTTATTTTGAGTGAGATTCAGAAAGTCCGATTTCAAAACAAAGTACGACAAACGAAATTAATCCTTCAACTTGCAAATATGAAACTCAAGCATATGAGATTCAGTCATATTGACGTGCGACACATCTATACTTTTGCTTCACGATTCTGATGAATAATCCAAAGAAAATCTTAGTCATAAAACTCCGGGCCCTAGGCGATACCGTACTGATGACAGCGCCCCTTTTGGAACTGCACCAGAAATTTCCGGACGCCGACATTCACGTAGCCGTGACGCACCATTGGGCCCCACTCCTTCAAGAACAGCCTGGCGTCACTCGTATCTGGCCCGTCGAAAAGAGAAGTGATGCCGCGTCTAAAGCAAAGGCCATTGGTCGCCTGGGTTTGAAGTTGATTGGCGAGCGCTATGACTGGGTGATCAACTTCCATGCAAGTACTTCGAGTTCTCTTCTGGCTTTTGGTACAGGCTGCAGAAAAAGAGCCATCCACTTTCATGGACACCATCATGCCAATCGATTTTCGACGGTCTCCATTCCTGGCAAGGGGATTGTCAAGCCCATCATTGAACGGGACATGGATTGTTTGCGTGGAATGGGACTTGAAGTGCCGGTGGGAAAACTTCCTTCTGTTTTTCTAAAAAAGGAGGAGCTTGAGGCTGGGAGGTTTGAGGTCCTTGAAGCCCTTGGTGAAAAGCCTTTTCTCGCAATTGCGCCAGGTGCTAGTAGGGCTACCAAGTGCTGGCCCTTCGAAAACTACCTTGGTGTAGCCAAAAATTGGGTCAGTGAAAAACAAGGTGGAGTTGTACTTGTCACAGGACCCATGGAATCAGAACTTATCAATCAATGGCGGGCAAACGGTCCCAAAGAGACCTTTTATGCGCACAAATTGCCGCTGCGAAATTTGGCCTCTATTTTATCGAATTGTCAGGCATTCTTGGGAAATGACTCAGGTCCAAAACACCTTGCGGCTTCGGTGGGTTGCCCAACCCTGACCCTTGTAGGACCAGAAGATCCCTATGAGTGGCACCCCTATCCACTCCAAAGGCATCCTTTTCTCTACATTCCAAATCTCAATTGCAGAGTGCCCCCAAAGCCAGGTTTGCCTCCTTGGTGCAGCATTGACGTCTGTGTTGAACACAAGCATCAATGTATGAATCTCATTTCTACCAAAGATGTGATAAGGCAACTTCAGGAGCTCCTTGCTTGAACTCAATATCCGCAATCGTCATTTCAAGAAATGAAGAGAAAAACATTGGCAGGTGCCTAGCTTCACTGGCTTGGGCAGATGAAGTTGTAGTTGTCGATGCTTTGAGTGAAGACAAGACCGTGGAAATCATCAATGACAAAACTGCCCCGTGGGCATCCAAAGTCAGGCTGCTCCAGAAGGAATGGCCAGGCTTTCGAGAGCAACGAAATTTTGCGCTCCAAGCAGCAAAGCACAATTGGATTTTCTCAATAGATTCTGATGAAGTCTGTTCTCCTGAGTTGGCGAAAAAGATACAGTCTCTTGCTCAAATGCCAACCGATCAAAAATACTTCAAGGTTCATCGAGTGGAGTATTTTCTCGGAAAGCCCATTCGCTTTGGTGTATGGAATCCAAGCTACCAGGACCGATTCTTTTTTCGCCCAGGTGTGGAGTATGTGAATGAAATTCACGAATACCCAAAGTATCCTGGCATCCCAGACCGCATTCACGAACCCATTTATCACTACCCGGATTTTACGCCTGAGAAGTTTCTCTACAAAATGAACTTCTATACTTCCATCGAGGCAAGAGATCGCGTACGAGCAGGACAACGTACGCACGCGTTGAGGATCCTTACTGCCGGACCCGCCATGTTTCTAAAAAATTACTTCTACTACCGCGCTTATCGTGATGGTTATCATGGGTTTATTATTTCCATTCTTGAGGGCATTTCACGCGCAGTTCGGCACATCAAGATATGGCAATACCAAAGAGAGCTAGAGAAATCATGAAGGTTTCTGGCTTTTCGATCCTGAGAAATGGCGTTCAATTTGACTACCCCTTTCTGCAGTCCTATCGCTCTTTGCTTCCACTCGTAGACGAATTTGTTATCAATGTAGGGGATGGCACCGACTCAACCCGTTCTGAACTTGAGAAATGGGCTAAAGCAGAAGGATTGGGTAAAGTCGTCCTTTTCGACAGTACCTGGCCATTGAACGATCCAGAGAAGAAGAGGGGAGGTCAAATTCTAGCAGAACAGACCAACCTAGCTTTAAATCGATGCACCGGAGACTGGTGTGCCTATCTCCAAGCAGACGAAGTCCTACACGAAAAAGATCATCAATCTTTACGAGATATGATGAAGAGGTACCACCGCGACCCTAAAGTGGAAGGACTACTCTTCGACTACACTCATTTTTATGGCTCATATTCCGTCGTGCAGGAAACAAGAAGCGCTTACCGCAGAGAGGTTCGTATAGTAAAGCGTTCTGCAAATCCAAAGAGTGTTGGAGACGCGCAGAGTTTTCGAAAAGACAGTGGTGAAAAGCTTCGAGTAGTTTCATGTGGGGCAAGAGTCTATCACTATGGCTGGGTAAGAACGCCGGATGCCATGAAGGACAAAACTACTTTTATGGATCAGCTCTATCACGGATCTCACGCATCTGTGAATGGGGCGGCTTCGGACTCCTTGGCACCGCATACTGGAACCAATTACCTCTACAAACGATTCTGGGGACTTAAGCGCTTTCAAGGCACTCATCCAAAGTGGATGCATGCGAGAATAGAAGAAAAGAACTGGAATTGGGACTTTGAAAACTCACCTTATGTTTGGACTTGGCGAGATGCAAAAAAAGTCTTTCTCGACCTCATTGAAAAGTGGACGGGGATTCGCTTCTTTGAATACCGAAGCTACAAGAAAATGAATGGCTGAGGTGACTGAGATGAAGCGTATTGCGGTAGTCATTAGTACGTACAATAATCCGCGTTACTTAGGTTTTTGTCTCAAATCATTGACGAACCAAACCCATAGCGATTTTGAGATTTTTGTAGCGGACGATGGCTCTACCGCAGAAACACGAGAGAAGATTGCCGCATTTCAAAATGAATTTGCAGGTAGGTTGCACCATTATTGGCAAGACGATCAGGGATTTCGAAAATCAAAGATTCATAACGATGTATTTAGAGACATTCAGAAATTTGACCTCGCTATTTGCATCGATGGGGACACTTTTGTTCATCAAAAGTTTATTGAGGACCATTTTACCTTCCACCTAGCTGGCCCTCGCCAAGTCCTCATGGGTAGGCGTGTGGAACTTGGCCCCCGCTTTTCCGCTGAAATTGAAGAGAAGGACATTCCGCGCATCAATCGAGGAATGAGCTGGCGTTTGCTTTTGTCTGCGATTCGTCGCGATAGTCGCGCGATATTTCGAGCGGTTCGAGTGGTTCAACCGTACCTAGCACAATGGCTAGGCCGAACGGATGTCCCCGACTTGATCGGGTCGAATTTTTCTACCTCTCCATCGCTCCTCCTTGAAGTGAATGGATATGACGAAAAATTTACTACCTATTGGGGTGAAGATGGTGATCTCTTTATTCGCCTCAGAAACGCAGGAGCGTCACTCAAAGGTACAAAGGCGCTTGCGGTGCAATACCACCTGTACCACACACCCAGAGAAGCGACTGCAGAAGCTCGTGCTGAATACGCGCGAATGTTACAGAATTTTGACTACAAACGTTGCGAGAATGGAATCCTCAAAGAGCGTCGCTCAGACGACGCCCTATCCCAAAATATTTGAAGCCCATGGCTTTGATGACTTCCGGCGAATAGATATTTCTTCCGTCAAAAAGGACTTTCTGTTTGAGGCAAGACTGAACACGCTTCCAATCAGGCTGTCGAAACTCATTCCATTCTGTAATCAATAAGGCAGCATCTGCGCCTTCGGAGGCCTGATAGATGGACTGACAATATTCCACTCGAGCGTCTAGCACTGATTTTGCTGCCGAATGTGCAACCGGATCGTATGCCTTCACCCTTGCGCCCGCGTCTAAAAGTTCACGCGCAATTTCAAGCGATGGGGCTTCTCTCATATCATCCGTATTGGGCTTAAAGGAAAGCCCCCAAAATGCAAACGTCTTGCCCTTTAAGTCCCCACCAAAATGAGCTTTGACTTTCCGAGCGAGTAACTGCTTTTGCCTAGCATTGATCGTTTCTGTGGCTTGCGGAATCAGCAACTCCACGCCTCGAGTTTGTGCAATACCAATGAGTGCTTTGACATCCTTCGGAAAACAAGAGCCCCCGTATCCAGCGCCAGCATAAAGAAAGTGCTTACCAATTCTAAAATCAGTACTCATCCCTTCACGTACTTCTTCTATGTCTCCACCGAAAGCCTCACAAAGCTGCGAAAGTTCATTCATAAAGCTAATGCGTGCTGCCAAAAAAGCATTGCACGCATACTTAGTTAGCTCTGCTGAAACAGGGTCCATTTTTATAATAGGATTACCTTGGAGAACAAAAGGGGAATAGAGCTCACAGAGTTTTTGGTAAACAGATTCTTTCTCTGTACCAATGACTACTCGATCAGGTTTGACAAAATCTTCTACGGCAGATCCTTCACGCAAAAATTCGGGGTTGCTTACAACATCGAATGCCGCTTGTGCGTTCTCTCCAATCCACTGTGCAACGGCCTGATGGAATCCTACCGGCATCGTCGATTTATTAACAATGATAGTATAAGACGTGAGGTGTTTTCCTATTTCCAGAGCCACGGTCTTAACATCCCGCACATCGGGAAGGCCCTTCTCTCCGGGAGGAGTACCGACAGCAATAAATACGATTTCCGCCGAAGTGACCGCTTGAGCGATGGAGGTCGTAAACTTGAGGCGCTCACTACGAATCGAACGCTCAACAATTTGGTCAAGCCCTGGTTCGTAAATGGGAAGCTCCCCGGCACGAAGGCGATCAAGTTTACTGAGGTCTTTGTCAACGCACCAAACACTATTGCCACTATCGGCAAAACATGCTCCCGCGACCAGTCCAACATATCCGGTACCAATTACTGCGACATTCATTCTTGCAACTCCAGTCTGGATTACTCCCAAAAAACCGCATCTTATGCTAGCCTTTTTGGATGCCCAAGGCACCTTTGTCCGCCACAATTATTACCCTCGATGAGGAACGGAACCTAGAGAGAGCCCTAAAAAGCTTGGCATGGGTAGATGAGGTCATCATAGTTGATAGTGGAAGTCAGGACAAGACCCTGGAGATTGCCAAAAGGTACGGCGCAAAGGTCTTCCATAATGATTGGAAAGGATATGGCGTCCAAAAGAATTTTGCTCAGGCTCAGGCAAAGTATTCTTGGGTTCTCAACATTGATGCCGATGAAGAAGTCCCCATAGAATTGGCAACTGAAATTCAGACGATTCTGGACCAGCCGGAATCCCTTCGTCCTGAAGTTGCCTATCACATGCCACGCAAAACCTTTTATATGGGACGTTGGATTCGCCACGGAGGCTGGTACCCCAATCGCCTAGTCCGACTTGCGAAAAAGGAATCCGCTACTTGGACGGAGCCCATGCTCCACGAAAAATGGAACGTTGAAGGACCCGTAGGAAAGCTCCTTCAACCCATTTGCCACTATCCTTTTTCTTCGATCCGAGAGCAGATGGATACCAACTTGAGGTATTCTTGGATTGGGCATCAACAGCTCCGCTCTCAAGGGGCCGGCCCTCGACTGGTGAAATTGCTATGGAAGCCAATTAGTAAATTTCTCGAAACTTATTTTATCAAGAGAGGATTTCTGGATGGCATTCCAGGATTTATTATTTCAGTGAATGCGGCTCATAGCGTCTTTTTGAAATACGCTTACTTCTATGACCGAGACTTCACTTAATGATTGCCGTGATTGACTGTCATGTGGATCCAGAAGACCGTGGAGCGCCTAGGTTGCTTCGTCAACTTCAAAAAGCTGCCACACAGAGGCTGTTTGCGGTCTACCATGCGCTGGACTCGTCATTGCCTCATTGGAAGGAGGTGGATGCCATCGTTATTTCAGGTTCAAAAACTTCTGCTTTTGATCAGAGCCCGTGGGTAGTTGCGCTTGAGAAACTTCTCGCTAAGGCACACCAGGGCAGACTTCCTATTCTTGGAATTTGTTTTGGGCACCAACTCCTCATTCGAGCAATCTATGGAAAGGAAAACCTCTGTCCTTCGAAGAATCCAGAACGAGGTTGGATCACCGTGCAGCAAACTACCGAATCACTCCTTTGGAAGGGAATCGACCCCACCCTTTGGGTTCCAGCTAATCATGGCGAAGAAGTCACTCAACTTCCTCCACAGGCGAGGATCTTGGCTCGCTCGACTCAATGTGACGTCCAGGCCTTCCATATCGAAGCCAGTCGGACCTATGGTGTTCAATTCCATCCAGAAAAGGCGGATGAGCGCCCCGAGTTAGAAGGGCCGTGTTTACAGATACTAAAAAACTTTCTAGAGTCGATCTACGATGACAAAGAAACCAAAATTAAGAAAATGGCTTAGCCTCGCAATTCGCAGCCTCCTTGTCGTGGGCCTCCTGACTTTTCTGGCGCAAAGAGGACTGCTTTCCTTGGAAGGAACTAAAACGGCATTCTTTCGCTGGCAATACACCTTGCCAGCTTATGGAGCACTTGCACTGACGGCATTCTTAGGAATCGTTCGATGGCGGGTACTCCTCAATGCACAAGGTATTCGGCTAAGTCTTCGAAGGGTTTCTGAATTGGCGATGGTAGGAATCTTTTTTAATATCGCTCTACCAGGTGCGATCAGTGGGGATGTCATCAAAGCGTTTTATGTAGCCAAGGACGCGCCAGGAAAGCGCGCTTATTCCTTGAGCAGTATTTTGTTTGATCGGGTTGTGGGAGTTTCTGCGCTTGCACTCGTTTCTTTTTCAGCCATTTTACTTTCCGGTCATCAACCCTGGATGGGAACCCTGATGAATTCGCTAAGATCCATTGTGCTTCTGGCAAGTGTGGCCGTCTTAGCCTTCTATGTTCTACTCCTAACGGTAAAAGAATCGCGGGACCCTATTTTCCGCTACCTCGATTCCAAGCAGAAAAATGGAAAGCTGCAACAGTCTTTGTTCCGAATCTATCATGGGATTAGGAGTTATCATGACGAACGAAGCGCTGTTTTTTTAAGCTTGAGCATTTCTTTTCTTATCCATTTGTTAGTGACCTTCACTTGCATTGAATTTACTTATGCCCTTGGTGACACGCAGTTACATCCCTTGGCGCTTGCGATTATTGTTCCATTGGGACTTTTCTTCACAGCACTCCCAGTTATGCCAGCGGGAGTTGGTACCGGCCACGCTGCCTTCCTCGCTCTCTATTCTCTTTTGGGCTCCCAACGGGGAGCTGATGTTTTCAACCTCTATCTGATTTTTCAAATAGCAATTGGTGTGGTTGGTGGGTTTGTCTATTTGCGTTTCAAAGGAAATCAAAGCACCGAGCAGTTTCTAGAGGAAGTTCAGTACTCCTAATCTCCTGGCATAGGAATCGCATAACTACTTCCTACTAAAGGAGGCACCCATGCTTTTTCCTAATCTTCGACCATTTCAGTTAGAGGCCATCAACCGTTTGAAAGATCCAGGCCACCTCGTATGTCTCGCGGGCACAGGCTCAGGAAAAAGCTTAATTTATCAATACCTCACTCGAAAATCCCGCTGGCGCACGCTCTTAATTACGCCCCTCACCGCGCTTGCAAGGCAACAAAAGGAAAGGGCAATTCAGTTTGGAATTGAAGCTCACATCAATGAAATCCCGAAGCTCCTCTCCTTGCAAGCCCGGCGGAAGCCCGAATTATGGATCATGAGTCCGGAAAGGCTCATGCACCTCCATTCTCACGCTGCTACAAGCAGTCTTCAAGGGTGGAGGCCGGACCTCGTTGTCATTGATGAATGCCACTGTCTTTTTGAGTGGGGTGAAACTTTTCGCCCACACTACGGTAAAATTTTGGATTGGATTGAAACAACCCAGCCCAGCCGATCACTCTGGCTTTCTGCCACGCTCGCTCCACAGGATCGAGAAAAATTAGTAAAGAAATTGCCAAAACCAAGTCATTTTATGGGTGGTTTTGCTCTGCCAGAAAAATTGCATCTAGATGTACTTAGGTGCCAACGCGTCTTACGGCCTTCGGTCGCAAGAGACTGGATTCAAGATCGGCCGGGCAAAGGACTCGTTTTCTGCCTGACGAGAGATAGTGCTGCCAATCTGACTGATTTGCTAAATACTTCTCAACTCAGACGAACCTACTATCACGCAGGCCTTGCGCGTGAAGAGAGAATGGAAATTGAACGACGATTTCTAGAAGAAGGAATAGATGTTCTATTTACGACTTCCGCTTTTGCTATGGGGCTTGATTTTGATTTTGTAAGCTGGGTCCTTCTCTACGAAGCCCCTTGGTCGATTACTTCACTAGCTCAATACTTGGGCCGCACGGCTAGGAATGGTGGAGTAGGGCATGCTGCTGTTCTCTGGAGTGATGAAGACTTTCAGCGGATGAGTTGGATGAATCGCACGGAACGCGGAAAGCGGCACTTGGGTGAACTTTACGAACTCCTTCATACATCTGAATCAAAGGCCCAAGCACTAGAGTCCTACTTCAACGGTCCTTCATTGGCTAAACAAAGACACGATACGATAGATGTCTGCTCTTGAGGCATCAATTGACCAAAATGCCGACCGCATCCACCACCAAAGGAAGGCTGCCGATCCTGAAAAATCTGTCTTCGGAGCCTCGCCGTACTTGACGAGGTAGGTAAAGACCGCTTCGATTTTTCCACTATCGTTGAGATCAAGATCACCGAGTCTGGCAATAGTTTTCTTAAATACGGGAAACGCGGCCCGAATATCTGCTAAGTTGAGGTTAACAGATCGATTGCCATTGAAGCGGTCAAAAAGAACTTCAATATAATGAACGATTCCTGCGATCACATCAACGTCGTACCCCCCAATAGGATCCGCGCTATAGCCATTGGCTCTACCTGCTTTCTCTAGCACTATTTGAAGATCTAGCTTCTGGTGTGCGTTTAAGCCTTTATAGAAAGCGACCCACGAGGGCATATTCTCAAATACCGTCTCGATGTGCGAAAAAACCTGCTCCCTGAAGCATTGAATGTCTCGAAGGTAGATGCCGAACTCATCCCTTTCATTGGATTTACAAGCCTCTTCAGAAACCTCCAACATCCGAGAAGCCATTCCTTTTATGGAATAGATGGTAGCGACGTAATAAGTCGCTTCCATTTCGTCAAAAAATTCATCTCCATTGCTCGAATAGCCAAAGAGATTCGCCTCCCTAAATCGACGTTCATCAATATTCGCGACTCGTGGATCCGTTACGCCAAACTCAAAACCCAACCACGCGTAATCTTCAAAAATAGCTTTGAAGTCTCCAACGCCTCCCAGCTTTTTATCGGGGTAGGATGCATAGGTGCGCATCAAGTGATTGACAATCAGATTCATCCAATTGAGCAATCTGAGGCTATGAAGCGAGTGATTGAATTTTCCGCCGTCGAATCGGATGCTGTGCTCATTGGGGCGAAAAAGGGGCCTGTAATTTTCAGCAAGCGCAATTAAGCGATTGACGTCAGCAACGCCAGTTGCATCCAAGTGACTTGCATAGTTGATGGCGGTTCGTCGAAATGTCTGTGGAGTTGTGCTCAGAGGATTCATTCCATTCGTTTCAAATATCTTTTCTAGGTGGTGTTCGGAACGCAACCAACGATCAAAATTGAGAAATATTACGTCCAATATCTTAGAAGGAATCCCCGTACGATCACCACCCTCCAACAGTCTCGAGAAGAAGGGCCTAAGAGCTTTCTTGATTACGTTTCGATCGATATCAAGTGAATTGGATAAGACAAGGTACCGATCAGGAAGCGCTTCCAGTAATGCATCAAGAAGCGGGAGATCAATGCTTCCGCTATGGACAGAGAAGGTTTTTTGTAGGGCTTGAAAGGCACGATCAGCTAGTCTTTTGCCGTAAAAAAAGTGTGCATCCGAACTTTCAAATTTTTCTCGTTGGAATTGCTTTAATGACAAAAGTATTCCACCCCAATCGCTGACACTGCCTAACAAAGTTCTCCATGTAAGACTCTCGATGAGTTCGACATCTCCACCTAGTATCAATGCCTTCATTTTGAATAGGAAGGGTATGACATCGAGTTGAAAGTCACTCTTAAAGACTCGCTTCACTTCGCGAATAAGAGTCATCGCATCCGAAACAGAGAATCCTCCCGCACGATTGAGACCCAACATATCTCCAATGGCTCGACCGCTTTCTGAAATCTGACTAGCAAAGTCCTCGGCCGTTTGAGGACTTGGGTGAAGTTGGTATTCCCTGATCAGTGCTAGAAGCTTAAGTGCCTGCCCCCTTAGCGTCTCGATGAGGTTGACAACTAAAGCCAGCTCAGTTGGCGTGATCCGAGCAGCATCACCGCCAAAAAGTGAAGTTTTCAATTGAAATAAGGACTGCACCAATAACTTGGATACATCTGACTTCGTTATAAGAATCTTTGTGGTCAATGCGTAAAGATCATCTACGGTATACGAGCCGTTGTCTGAACCTTTCACATATTTTTGAAAGAGCTTTAAAGAATCGGTCTGACAGTTGAATACCTTGTTCACTTCTTCTTGAGATAATGTGCCATCTATAAATTGCTCAGCCTGTGTATCGAGCTGATTCAAACACCCGGTTTGATCCGATGCATAGCGCAGGAATCGATCGAAGCCCTCGCGATCTCCGAGGGCTCCGCACCCAGAAAAAAGGACGAGTGCCCCAATGGCGGATAGGCTCCAACTCATAAGGTGAGACTGTGCTGATGAGCCACGCCTAAAACGCATAGCTAAGCTTCCCCCTAATTCGGTCGTCCCCGCGATACTGACCTATCAAACCTTTGACACTTGCTGAGCTAAACCAGTCGGTGCCCAAATTGAGAGACCAACCAGTCTTTCCATCGCCCTTCCGGGTTAGAATATAGTCGATATCTAGGGAAAGCATCGAACTTCGATTGAGGTAGTCATAGGTCCAATCTGCTGCATAGGATACTCGATAACCAGATTCTACTTTCATCAAGCTGCGAACGGCCTGTCGGTAAGGAAATCGAGAATACAGATCCACCGACAAATCAGTATCTGGACCCGGGCCCTTCTTTTCGACCACGTTGAGCCATTGCTGAGAGAAGGACCAACCATGCGCGAGCCGCAAAGTGCCTCCTAGAACGGCAATCGTAGCGGGCCCCATCGGCTGGTAGATGCGATTGACCGGCACTGACTCTCCCATTGGAATTTCTCGGGTCAGTGAGCCGTAAGCTGACCAGCTGGAATCCTGAAATCCCACTTCCGAAGTGACAAGGTGGTGACTCAAAAAGCGCGGGGTGACACTAGCCTCAAGCGTTAGACTTGGTGAATCAATGATAGCATCCAAAGTAAGGTCGGGCTGATGGATGGGGAGAAATCCATAAGACAAGCGAGACCATATGCCTCGATCTTCCTCCCCAACTCGCACCGAAACTGCGGCACCAGGACGTAGGAGTGTCTCCTTCAGTCCAGGCATGTTGATGCGATAGCGGATATCTATTTCTCGTTCTTGAAAGATTACTTTGTCTGGCAATGGAACGTAGTAGGGGCTGCTAGAACTGAATTTGCCTCGGTCTTCCCTCATTGGAGCGCCACGCTCCGGAACCGAAACAGGAGATCCATAGGCACTGACCTTCCAATACTTGCTTTGGTAAGTATAAAAGAGACCCGTCATTCCAATAGGTGTCGGTTTGAGAGGATCCCAAAGAAAGCGCGGTGACCAGACACCCATCGACCAGTCTTCGTCGGCCTGACTCCAAGAGAGCCTTTTTCGCCCTATATAGAGCCGATGATGCGGCATAAGCCTTGGACCCGAGCCTACAAACGCTTCCGGAACTTCAAGCGTTGCAGAAGAAGCATCGTCTAGAAATACGGCGCCCAAGATCTCGCCCGTTGCTTCCACACTGCCACCTTCAATCGAGAGGCGTGGAGCCAGTGCCAAAGTAGCACCAGTCAGTTTTCGATCTGAGGAGTTTCGCAGGAATCCAAGGGACTCGACTCCCACGTAACCGGATGATCCTGATACTGGCGTCGCACGCGCAGAGATAGATGACCCTGCGATCATACCAAATGAAAAGGCTAGGTGAATCAAGCCTCTTCCACTGAGAACCTTGAGTGGCTCTCGCTTTCTGATGCTCAAACCATCCTTGGGATGCATCGAGAAAATTCTCCTGTTTACGCCTAGTTCTATTGTATCGACGAGAGGCGTCTCACCATAGGCAGGCCGATTCTGCCGCAATATATGACTTATTCTGTTCGCTATTTTGTAAAAATCACCCCAGTTATCGTCATAAAGCCCCCTCAACTAGATCAACATACAAAAAAGGCGCCAATATTGTTGACTAATTTATTTTTAATTCGAAATAGATTTAGGCATCCGACTTGCTAACTCAGGGACCCGAGGTAAAGAGAATGAAAGAACCCGATCAACAAGTTCCCAAAGGTATGGCCAATATTCTATTTTTGGCGATTGTTGTTTCCATCTTCATTGCCAAGATGTTTGTTGAAAAGACTTTGGCTTAAAACCCAACAACCAGACCAAGTCCAAAATCCACGAATCGACTTTGTGTGCCTTGAAATGCCTTTCCTAGGCCGTATTTGAGGTTCACGTTAAACCCCATGTAAAAGGACTCTGATACGGGGAACAACGTATTGGTGGACAGCACGAGCCCTAGGTAGTTGGATTTGGTACCCAGTGCTGTTCCCAAATCACCCGAAAAGTTAGACAAAGCCAGAGCGTAATAGAGGCCGAGGTTTGTTGTCGAGACCGACGAACTAGAAAGCCATCCCCCTCGGGTTCCAAAACTCATCATCAATGGAATGTCCAAATAAGGTGCAGACGAAGAACGTGCGCCAGAAGTCACACCACGACTCATATAGTCCAAACCAGAAGTCAATCCTACCGAAGGAGTAAAGTAATAGGATTCGTGCAAAAATCCCTCGAGCCCGATGGAGCTCTCCAGGGAAGAATTGGTCAATGCAGAGAGGACGTTGGCACCGATGCTTGCGGTGGTCCAAAACTGCTTACTGTCGTCTTCCGCAGCCTGAGAATTTAGCGACGTTAAGAGAAACGACAAAAACAAAGCACCCATAGACAACGGCAAAATAAATCCACGCTTCATAGAATCTGCTATGCTAGACACTTCAAAATAAGGATTCAATGAAAAAGAAAGAACGCGGAAGAAAAAGCAAGGCTGGTAGAAGCCCCTCACGCCCCCCTCGAAAAAAACATCAAGGCCCCACAACTGGTGAAGCGCTTTACGCTACCGTTGATAAAAACAAAAAAGGATTCGCGTTTCTTGTCTTTGATGACACGGGTTATGAAGATCTCTTTATACCTCCCGGTGAAGCGCGTGGCTGGCTCAATGGTGATCGCGTCAAAGTAAGCCACACCAAGAAGGGTGAAGTCCTTCACTGGCACCTTGTTGAGAGAAGAACCAAAGAACTCTTAGGCAGATTCCAGGCCAGCGAAAAAGGGAATGGTGCACTCTTCTACGCTAACCGTAAAACGGAAGAAGTTATTCCCTTGGCAGAGCCCACTCAAGCCAAGCACGGTGACTGGATACGAGCGAAGCTTGAATTCTCTCAATCTCCACGAACACCTACCAATGCAACCGTCGTAGAAGTACTTGGTACCGATATTCCCGCAACTGCGGACATCGCTTGGGTTGCAAGCGAGCACGGCCTGGTAGAGCACCATTCGCGTGCAGCGGTAGCTGAGGCCAAAGGATGTGTCACTCCGCAAGAAGAACCGAAAGACGATAAGCGCATTGACCGAATCGCAATACCTTTCATTACGATTGATGGAGAAACGGCCAGAGATTTTGATGACGCGGTTTTTGTCGAAGAAAAAGGAAAGCATTGGGTTCTTTGGGTTGCCATAGCGGATGTTAGCCACTATGTCGCAGTCGACTCACATATTGATGAAGATGCCTATCGACGTGCAACGAGCGTTTATTTTCCTGAACGCGCTTTTCACATGCTGCCTTCCGAACTGTCGGAGAATCTCTGCAGCCTACGGCCAAAAGAAAAAAGATTCGCTTTGATTTGCAGAATAGAATTGGACGCCTCTGGAGAATTTAAAGACATCCAAATAGAAAAAGCCCTTATAGAAAGCCGGAGAAGGGCGACCTACAATGAAATTCAGGCTGAATACGAAGCGAATAAGAAAAATCCAAAATGGGAATTTCAGGCTCATTTTAAGCTCTATCAAATTTTAAGACAGAAGCGAATGCGTAGGGGCTCTCTCGATTTTGAGCTTCCTGAAGCTCAGATACGAGTTGATGATCAAGGAAATCCTACCTCCATTGAGACCTATCCAAGACTCGATGCCCATCGACTTATAGAAGAAATGATGATCGCCGCCAATGAGGCCGTGACTGAATGGGCGCTGAAGCGCAAACTGCCATTTCTTTATCGAATTCACGAGAGTCCTTCTCCAGATTCTATATTGGATTTTGCAAAACTTGCTGCTGCTCAAGGCGTGGCTCTTTCAAAAAAAGATATCGGGGAAAGCCCCAAAAAGCTTTCTGAATTTCTCAATCGCATCAAAGGCCATGCCTCCGAAGCACTTCTCAATCGATCACTCCTGCGCTCTCTCAAGCAAGCCATTTATTGCCATCGGCATGGGATTCACTTTGGCCTTGCCTCAGAGGGCTACACGCATTTTACGAGTCCCATTCGAAGGTATCCGGATTTGATTGTGCATAGGCTTCTCAAGGATGCATTAGTCAACAAGAAGGTTGATGAAAGAAAGAGATCGCTCAAAACCCAAGCAGAACATTGCTCCTACCGAGAACGTCTGGCTACCGACGCCGAACGAATGTCTCACCGAATCAAGCAGGTGCGGTTTGCTAGAAAATTTCTAGGAGATGAGTTTGAATGTACCGTGAGCGGAGCTTCGCAGTATGGCCTCTATGCTCAAATTGCCTCGCCTTATTTGGAAGGTTTTGTTCCGAAAGAAACCTTGCCGGGTGACGTATACGAATTTATTGAAGATCAAATGGCACTGCGAGGCAATCGAACACGCAAATCCTATGTGATTGGTCAGAAGATCAAGATCAGAGTAGTTGCTGCCAAACTCGAATCTCGTCAAATTGAATTCGAACTGATACCTTAGTCCTCTGCATGGGATGGATAAGCAAAGGTAAAAAAATCACACAGGCCGTTAAGAACGTCCAACGTCTGAGACAGATCATTGGTGTGCTTTCAAAACACGGCTTCCATGACCTCATCAACCGCATGAACTTAGCCAAGTACCTTCCGGCTGGATGGACACCGAGCCAAGTTAAGTTAGATAAGGATCCTGCTGTTCATCTCAGAGAAGCTTTTGAGGAACTCGGACCCACATTTGTCAAATTTGGCCAGTTGCTATCCATGCGACCTGACCTGATCCCTGAATCCATGGCGGAAGAATTTACAAAATTGCAGGAAGCGGTAGCACCAGTTCCCTTTGAAGCAATACGATTGGTCATTGAAACCGAACTCAAAGGCCCGATGGACCGATTCTTTAAGTCGGTAGACGAAAGGCCCCTTGCAGCTGCAAGCATTGCGCAAGTGCATGTTGCCTTGTTGAAGTCTGGAGAGAGCGTCGTCATAAAGGTACAACGACCTGACATCGAGAAAGCAATTAAGAACGATATCTCGCTTCTCAGGTTCTTGGCCAGAGTTCTGGAGAAAACCGTTCCAGAGTCACGGATGTTGAATCCTAGCGGTCTTGTTGATGAGTTTTTTAGAACTTTACAGCTCGAGCTTGATTTCTTTGTCGAAGCCAACAATATCGAACGTTTTCAAGAGAACATGAAAGACGTCGAAGGGTTGGTGATCCCAAAAGTCTATCGCGACCTTACGACAAGTCGTATTCTGGTTCTGGAAAGGATTGATGGCATCCGTGTTACAGATATTGCTGCTCTCGATCAAGCAGGGATTGACCGTAGTCGCGTAGTCGAGCTCGGCTCCAAAGTTTTCTTTAAGTCAATTATGATCGACGGACTTTTTCACGGCGATCTTCATGGCGGAAATGTCTTTGTACTTCCTGACAGCCGGATTGCTCTCGTGGATTTTGGAATCGTCGGACGTCTCTCAATGAAGTCCCGAGACCACCTTGCATCAATGTTTTTGAGCCTGATGACCGAAGACTACGAAAACCTTTGTTACCAGTATGCCGAGTTGGGATCAGGCAGTCCTACCATGGATTTTGATGGATTTCAGCGAGAGGTCAAAGACGCCATTTCGCCGTATTTCGGACTCAAGTTATCACAAGTCAATACCGGCAAGCTCCTACTCAATGCGACCCGCGTAGCAGCCAAGTATCAAATTCGAGTTCCTATGGAATGGATGATCGTATTTAGAGCCATGCTGACCATGGAAGGAATGGGTCGCTCGCTGGATCCTGAGTTTGACCTTATGACTCATGGTCGAGAGATGGTAAAGGATCTCATCAAAAGTCAGTACAGCCTACAAAGGCTGTCTCGTGAATCCTTGTGGATGATAAAGGAACTCGTTTCTTTAGCTCAAATCCTACCAAGGCAGATCAAATGGATGTTTCGCAAGTTCAATCGAAGTGACTTTGCGCTAGAAATCCGAATTGAGGAACTCAAACATATTCGAAAGAGCCTTGAAGTTGGCCAAAATCGAATATCATTAGCGATCCTTACCGGCGCTTGTTTTATAGCCTGTAGCCAAGCTCTGCACTATACGGCTGATTTTGCAATTTTCGGTTATCCGGCATTTGCGATACTTTTTTTTCTTATCGGGTTTTTGCTGCTCATTCGAGTCTTGACGCTTTAGGCACTGTCCAAACCCCAGAACCAAAGCGGAAGTGGTAGGGATTGAATCGCAGCGCCCTGCGGCTTTCGAGGGCCCAGTAATAACTCGCTGAGTTCTGCCGATGTTACTGACTTAATAGAATTGGGACCCAACTGCAGGGACCAACGATCTTGCACTCTGCTTAAATGGAAGGCTTCCTTAGGAAAGAATCCCGCTAAGAGATCCCCTGGATTCAATAGTTTTGCCATGCAAAGGTATTCTAAATGAGCGGAGTCCACTGATAGGCCCAGTTCATTGATTTTCTCTGGTGGACCTAATATTTCCGCACTAGGAATTTGATCACGAACATTTTTGAGAAGGGTGCGTACACCAGCCATATCTCCGCCCCATTCATGGACCATTCCATGAAGGTCAATTCCTCGATTAAATCCCACATAGCTAATAGGCCCCTGTGTGGTCTCCAGTGTAAGCCACTGAACATTTCTATGCCTAGAAAGCCACTGGCTATCCTTCGGCTCCACGACAAGACCTGCAAATCGGTTGCGCATCATCTCAAAAACCGTGCTTCGCCAACCATAGCGAACCACTCCAGGAATTTGCTTTTCTTCTTTTAGTAGCGCCAACGGCACGCGTGCTTGAATTCCAGAAAGCTCAAACCCAATTTTCTGATAAAGTCGATGCTCAGAACCCCAAAGTACACAGGCAGCTGCTCCTGACTTTGATGCTGTTTGAGTCAAAGCCTCGACCAATGCGGGAGCTACTCCTCGGCCACGCATTGAAGGGTCACAGGCAACTGCACCAATAATTCCTAATTTAAATTGAGAAGCGGGCGCATGATAGGAAGCAATGCGCATGCACGCACTTGCAAGCATGCGTTCGCCATCTTGAATTCCCAGACGATGGACATCGGCAGTTGAAGATTCTGACCATATAGGAAAGTCGTCGAAGAAACTTTTTCCTTCGGGGACTGGAAAAGATTGATTGAGTAAAGATTCTAAAGAAGCAATGGCGCTTGCTTTAATTTCAGTGGGAGTGCCAGAGGAACCGACGACGGGTAAGTCTTTCATTGAGCAACCTCTCTCTAAGTATAGAGCAAAAAAAGTGAAGTACGGATGCCAATGATTTGACGAATTTAAAATTAGGGGGAAGGTCAGAAAAGACACAAAACTTCTCAAGGTTCTCGGTGACACACCGAAGAGTGGGTTGTAGATAGAAATCATCCCGCAGGCCAAGGATGGACTGGGATAAGAACCTTCATGGAGGAAGGTCATGGGACTGAGAATAAACACTAACGTGCCAGCACTTGTGGCACACCGAAACCTAAGAAAAACGCGTGGGGATCTTGACGGGAACCTGGAGCGATTAAGCTCTGGATCTCGAATCAATCATGCTGGCGACGATGCAGCAGGATTGGCGATCTCGGAAGGCTTACGAGCCCAGATTCGAGGCCTATCTCAGGCCGAACGAAATGCGCAAGATGGTATCTCTTTGGTCCAGGTGGCAGAAGGAGCGATGGGTGAAGTTTCAAACATCCTCATCCGATTGCGTGAGCTTGGTGTCCAAGCCGCTTCAGACACTGTTGGTCCTAAGGAACGACGGTTTCTCAATGTTGAGTTTCAACAACTCATGGAAGAAATCGATCGGATCGCAAACAGTACCACTTTCAATGGCGTCCCACTCTTAAACGGAAAATCATCAACTTTTGAAGTACAGATTGGAACTGGGAACAACCCGCAAATTGACCGAGTGACCCTCTTTGATCCCTATTCCGCTGACATCAATACAGTCGCCTTGGGAATCAATTTGGCGAATGCCGAAGATAAATCTAGCGCCCAAAACAGCTTAGCCGCTATTGACCGTGCATTGAACCAAGTAACCTCGATCCGTGCTGAGTTTGGTGCCATGCAGAACCGAATGCAATCCGTGGTCAATAACATCATGATTACGAAAGAAAACTTAGCCTCTGCCAATAGCCGTATCCGCGATGCTGATATAGCTGTCGAAACAAGCGATTTGACGAAGAATCAAATCCTTATGCAAGCAGGTGTTTCAGTACTTTCTCATGCCAATAGTGTGGTGCAAGGAGCACTCAAACTGTTGGAGTAATTCAAAAATTTCTGCTCACGGCCGTTGTCCTGCCGTTTCCCGGTTTATCGCAGGAGGGAAGAGCCTTGCGTCTTTTCCTTCCTGCGCCTTTTCAAACTAGGAAGTCTTTTCCTAGGTAAAAACTGATCATTTATCTCTCTCCAGAATCTCCGATGCGTTTATTGGAAACTTCAACTCAGGATTGTCCTGATTGGAGACACACCAGGGATTTGGTGCGTATCGCAATGGTATTCCCATACTTGCGATACGAGTTAACACATCGGCATGGAAGCTGAGCGTGCTTAGGGATAAGCACGTGCTGTCAAGGAGGGTAGCACGATGAAGGGAGGCTGATCATGGGATTAAGAATAGCGACAAATACCACTGCGCTAAATGCACAGAGGCAGATGTCGATGACCAGAATGAATCTGGATAAGAGTTTGGAAAAACTCGCCAGCGGTAGCAGAATCAACCACGCGGGAGATGATGCTGCTGGCTTGGCGATTTCCGAAAACCTACGAGCGCAGATCCGAGGCTTGAGACAAGCAAAAAGAAACGCTTTAGATGGCATTTCTTTGATTCAAGTTTCGGAAGGTGGTTTGAACGAAGTATCAAACATCCTGGTGCGATTGCGAGAGCTAGCGATCCAAGCTGCTTCTGATACGATCGGCGACGTTGAAAGACAGTTTGCAGATCGCGAGTATCAGTCGTTAAAGCAAGAAGTGGATCGTATTGCGAACGTAACGAACTTCAACGGTACGCCGCTCCTAAACGGAAAAGCGGGTATCTTTGAAATTCAGGTAGGAACTCATAACAATCCGATCCTTGACCGGATTGTTTACAATGGAGAAAGAGCGGACTCGTCGCTTGATGCTCTTAAACTTGGTGGAGAGTCTATTGCTACAAAGCAAGGCGCTCAGCTAAGCTTAGCGGTTGTCGACGACGCGTTGATCCGAGTGAACAGCATTCGAGCTGACCTTGGAGCAATGCAAAATCGCTTACAGTCTACGATCAATAACCTGGCGATCTACGATGAGAACTTGTCCTCTGC
This sequence comes from Bdellovibrionota bacterium, assembly GCA_963169695.1. Lineage (GTDB taxonomy): Bacteria > Bdellovibrionota > UBA1018 > UBA1018 > CAUJDS01 > CAUJDS01. The sequence goes on along the minus strand of CAUJDS010000048.1, from coordinate 23,692 downwards.
CAATAGCCGAATCCGCGATACGGACGTAGCAGAAGAAGTCTCTGAGTTGACGAAGCAGAACATTCTTATGAATGCGGGTTTATCGGTCCTAGGACAAGCGAACAAGACCAATGCCTCAGCCCTGCAGTTGCTTAACAACTCGTAGCGTTGAAGAGGAGTAGCAAATGTTGAGTAGTGTTTCTTGGACCTTTGGCTGAACGGCTCGGGATCGATATAAGCGCGAACTTGTGTCCGCTCCGAGGTTGACTCTTAAGGATGGGCGTCAATCTCGGGGCAACCTAGTTTTGCTTAAAACCGTTTGACCACAGGACCCCAGCTTCGCTTATGATGGTTGGAGTAGGAAACAAACTCATTGCGACGTACCAAGTCTGTTCTGATTGTAGGTGGAAGTGGTTTTATTGGGTCGGCCCTGGCCTTGCGAATGCGAGATGCCTTTAAGGTTTTTGCGACCTATTACTTCAACCCCATCCAGATCCCCGGAGTAACCTTCGTGCCCTTTGACGCGCTTAAGAAGGACTGGGTCAAACGCGTCGCCTATACCACAGAACCCGACGTGATAATCTATGCGGCCGGAAGGCATGATCTCGCTTGGGCTGAAGATCGCCCCAAGGAAGCTGACCGAATCCATACAAGTGGCGCCGTCAGTGTTTTGACAAATTCAGATATCTTTCAACCAAAGTTTATTTACCTTTCTAGTTCTTACGTTTTTGACGGAGCAAAAGGAAATTATAGAGAAAAGGACGTAGTCCTTCCGAGTACGGAGCTCGGAAAAACCAAACTCAGTGCTGAGAATTTTGTAAAGGGAAGGTCTCTCAATCACATCATCATTCGGCCAAGCCCCATTTTAGGAGTCGGAACTGGGAAGAACTATTCTTTTATCGATAAACTAAGAATGAGTCTTAGCCGCAATCAAACCGTCTCACTTCCTCGAAATGAGATTCAATCCTTTGCGCCGGTGCATGGATTGGTTGAGCTGATTTTTCAAATCGCCAACAGCGGAATGAAGAACAAAGTTATACACTACGGTGGATTGACCAAACTCAGCCAGTTTGATCTAGCAAAACAGTTTGCTCGACGTTTTGGTTTTGATCCCAAACTCGTTATCGCAAAGCCTTCTCACACTCGCGAAATAGCCGATCGTCCAGAATTTGATTATTCTCTCAACTCCACTCAGGCTGTCGAGGCGCTAAAGGTCAAGCCCTTTCTCCTTGAGGAGACTTTTGATTTGCTCGACGAGAAGCTGATTTCCTAATTTTGATTTCTTTTGATCCCGACTTGCTCTTACAAATTCCGCAAAGAAATAACGAGCTACTTCTTCGGGCTGAACTTGTTCACCCTGATAGACCCAGTGAATACTCCGAAAAGGCCCAATTTGAGCCAAAAGCTCCTCTGCTTTGGTAAATCCTAAGCTTGGAACTTCCCCAGATGCACCCGTGTTTCTACCATCCACTGCGTAGGTACTGCGGTCGTGCCGGTCAAATCCTATTTGGATAACTCCTTGCGCCGAATTGGAGATAACCAATTTGATTTGATTCCGAAAAACCATAAAGTCTGCAGGAGTCTGCGCAACGGAGTAAATCTTTACTTCCGTAAAACGCACTCCACCGTCTGAGTACCCATTGAACAATCGAGTGTAGTAAGAAAATCGATCTCTCAATTCACTGAGAAATCGAATCGTGCTTTCTTCAATGATCTGCTGAGGATCCAATCCACGTCCAAGCTGAAGTAGCTTTTCGGCTTCCGGATGCACGTCAGCCTTCGCTAGCTCATGAACCCAATTTTCGTCTTCTGGAATGCGATCGCGATACTGCGCCATAAACCCCCCCGGAAAAGGTCTACTCTAAGTTTAGGGCTTTCTGACTTGATTTGTCAAACAATGAGAAAAAAAAGGCCTTTGTTCCGGCGACTAAGTGGAACCCCTTCAAGTAAGGTGGGCGCCATGTGATTGCTTTAGGCTTCCCAGTCGAGCTGGGCATGCACACCACAATCAGGGACAGCTCCCTGGTTCCTGAGTGTCGGGTCCAACTGTTTGTTGCCGACGGAACAAAGGCTAAGACCACTATACCAATCTCGGGGCAGAGAAGCACTCGCAGAACTTCTGATTTCGATTTCTTTACACCCACCTTAAATGATGAAATAATTTAGTTGGTTAATGAACTATTTTCGAAGAGTGTCTCAATTATGCCTCCAAAAAAACTACTGGTCGCCGATGACAGTCTCACGATCCAAAAGGTGATTCGACTTGCCCTGTCTGCAGAGGGTTACGAAATTCAAACCGTTTCGGATGGAGCAGAGGCCGAGGAGGCTTTGTCACTTTTTCGTCCGGACATTTTGTTGATTGACGTCTCACTACCTAAGAAGTCTGCGTTCGAACTCAAAGATCAGATGAACCGCGAAGGTCTAAACAAGAGTGTCCATTGCGTCCTGATGTCGAGTGCCTATGACACCATTGACGAAAAGAAGGTCAAGGCCCTCGGATTCAATGCGCGTCTCACGAAGCCCTTCGACCCAGCCCACTTGAGGCAAGTCATTGAGGATGTTGTTCCTTCGATCTCCACAAAAACCTCCTCAACTCCTCCGCCTTTTCGCGGACAAGAATGGGCAGAAGATGTTTCGGGTAGGCCGGAAGAAGAACCTCAACCGGCAACGGATTCTCTTTGGGATGAAGTGATCCCCTTGGCCAAACCACAATCACCTCAAGAGGATGACGACATACGAGAGTTGACCCAAGAAACTATCAAAATGAGTGGCTTGGATCAATTTGACTGGAGTGTGGAAGACCAATCGATTAGGCGCGAAGAACTTACGATTGAGAAGAAACCTCAACGGGTTAGTGAAAATCAGGTGGCTCATCTCCAAAATCGAGAACCCCATTACTCTCCGCTTCCACACCACGAAGAAATTGACAGTACTTTTGAATTGCCACCTCAAGAAGAGACAGATGAAACACCCGACGGAGCCCCGTTAGCTTGGACGATGGCCCCAACGGACAAAGATGGTATTCGTGCAGAAGATCCGTCTCCCGTACCCATGAATCAGGCACAAATTGAAGAATTGGTTCGCATTCAACTTCAGCAAACGGTTCTTAAGATGACTAAGGATTTGCTTCCAGATATCGCAGAAAAAATAATCAAGACCGAGATCAACAAGCTTCTGTCGAATCCTCCGCAGAATTGAGACGTACTAGTGAAACGACTTCACTAAGGAGTGCTCTAGCAGTTGAGCTCTTTGAATCTCGAACCCAAAGCTCACCATGATCACCCAGTCTCACCATTCGTCCAAAAAATGGCAGGCCGCTTTCTCGCCAAGTAATTTCATGCCCCTGTTTGATCAAGCTCCACTTTTCGTAACAACTTCTGATTGCCGTCAAATTTCCGGCATTTAATTGTTTTAGATTGAATTCAAGGAATACTCGAATGGCATTCGCCAATGATTCGCGCGTCAGGCCAGGAGGAAGATGACCAAAAAAGCTACCAACAGTAGTTGATGGCAAGTCAGAATGGTATGACTGCAAATTGATGCCTATCCCAATAACGACTGAAAGGATGCCGTGAAGAGAGGAAGCTTCACAAAGGATCCCTCCTACTTTTCTTGCCTGAAAATACAAATCATTGGGCCACTTAATCCGGATGGGCAATGAAGAGCCAAGTTTCTCAAAGGCTTGAATCACCGAAACTGCGCTAAGCAATGGAACCCAAGTCAAATACTCATTCGAAATGGCTGAATGATAGACAGAAAGGTGCAAATTGCCATCCTGACTCAACCAGGTGTTTTCGCGGCGACCCCTGCCTTGAGTTTGTTCATAGGAAGCAATCCAATCTCCATCGCATAGTCCATAAGTTAAAAGAGACTTGAGATAGCTATTGGTAGACTCACAACTAGGAATCCATTGCGAAAGTGTCATCATAGATCAACAAGCAAAGACCAATCTACCGACCGAACTGAATGCGTGAGAGACCCCACTGAGATTCCATGAACTCCAGGGAAAAGAAAGTCTCCCAGTGTATCCAGGCGGACTCCTCCTGAGACTTCTACAAAAAGGTTCCTAAATTCTCTCGTCCTAACCAACGCGGACTGAACATCACAAGACTTAAAATTATCAAGCAAAACGCAATCAGCTCTAGCTTCTATTGCTAAATTCAATTCATCCAAAGACCGCACTTCCACTTCAATTTTTAGGCCATGTGGCGCCATGCTTCTCGTTTGTTCTACTGCTTCTCGTATGCCTCCGGCCGCAACTACGTGGTTTTCTTTAATCAAGATACCTGCACCTAACGATATTCGATGAGGATGACCACCTCCACAAAGCACAGCATGAAGAGAAAGGGCGCGATAGCCAGGCAAAGTTTTTCGCGTTGATAAGATTCGCACATCTGGAAGTACAGAATGAGCCTTCCTAACAAAATTTCGAGTGGTCGTCGCAATGCCACTTACGAAAGACCCGGCATTAATCCACGGTCGCTCAAGGGCCAAAATCCATGAGGTGGGCCCTTCGAGCTCAGCGAGACAATCCCCATTCTTATAGAGATCACCATCTCGAAAAGTGCTTTTTGCGACAAAGCTCAGCCCGCGCTCATTTGCCAACTGCATAAGTGCGGACAAAGATCCTTCTGAGGCCCAAACACCGTCTTCCTTTGCCATCAGCCGCGCACGCGAAATTTGATCGCGGGATTTCAAGCTTCCAAGCGTCGTCCAATCAAAAAGGGCTGAATCCTCTGAAAGCCCCGTTCCGAGAAGCCGCTTCCACTCTTCAATCATTTCGTGATAGTTCAATTGCATTACAACGGAGTCTATAGCATGGCGTCTCTCAGAGCAGACAGAAGAAATTTTGATATCCGTCCCCTCACGATTGAACTTGGGGTCAATCGGTATGCAGAAGGTTCGGCACTCATTCGAAGTGGAAATACACACGTCCTATGTACAGTAACGATTGAAAATAAGGTCCCAGACTGGCTGGCCGGAAAGGGGAAGGGATGGCTGACCTCCGAGTACTCCATGCTTCCCAGGTCCACACACACGCGCAACAAGCGGGAGCGTGAGCGCGTTTCGGGGCGAACTCAAGAGATTCAGCGACTCATTGGTAGAGCGCTGCGATCTACCATTCACCTAGCTGCTTTAGGCGAGAGGACATTGACATTGGATTGCGATGTCCTTCAGGCAGATGGAGGAACGAGGACTGCGGCAATCAACGGTGGATTCGTAGCAGCCGTAATGGCGCTTAAAAAACTAGGACTTCAGCAGTCCATCAAAAGTCCACTTTGGTCAGGAACGGTTTCGGCCATCAGCGTGGGGCTCAAAGCTGGCGAACCTCTGGTTGATCTAAACTACGAGGAAGACAGCAGCTGCGACGTGGACATGAATGTCGTCATGAAAAATGGCGCGCAATATATAGAGATTCAAGGCACCGCTGAACAGGACCCTTTTGATGATGCAGAACTTCAGAAGTTGTTGTCGGGTGCAAAGAAAGCCATCCTCGAGATCGGCGAAATTCAGCAGGCCTGCCTAGCTAAGCTCTAAAAAAAGAAAGGGAGCCAAGATAGCCAGAGCGGCTTCTTGACTCCCCTGAGGAGGTGGTGGGTACAGCACCGTTTGCGTTTATTACGCAACTTTTCGAACATCTTTACGAGACTGATGGGCCTCGTATTGTTCTAATTTTTTTTCGTAGTCGGCGGCTGGTTGGCCATCCTTTTTTACTAATCCAAATTTGAAGTGCTCAAAATGAGCCGCGCAGAAGCCAAAGCGTTCGAAACTCTTTTTGCATCCTTTGACGCAACAATTGGTACTCACAGGAGCTCCCGCACCTGCGGCAACGGATTCTGGCTTACCCGGAGAAGACGGCTTTTTGCCCTGTTCGCCCATATAAAGACTCCTTTAATCAATAACCATCAAATTCAGTCAACTGATCGGAGTGCGGCGCACTAAACTTTAGTATTTTAGTAAAGTATCTCAGTCCCTAGGCTTACTAGATCTCCACCATAATGCACTGGACCTCGGGCTTGCGGTTGATCCAGTCCTTGAAATAGCGACGAATATCTAACCGCACATTGTGAGACAGTGCGTCAAATTGAAAGGAATTTCCCTTGATCTGCCTCTGGTACACTCGCTGCACCCGGGTCTTGAGGGCCTCGATGGCCTCTTCAGGATCCTCGAGGAGTCCAGCAATTCGGATTTCTACGGATGAGAGCAGCTTGCCTCGCTTGGAGTCCATAGGAAAAACCACGGTAACCAGCCCAGATTCTCCGAGTCGGCGCCGCTTTTTCACCAAATCTCTGCTTACGGGTATCCGCATCGTGCTATCAATCAGCCAGCGCGTGTCTTCAAAACGCTGCTCAACCCAAACGTCGCTTGGAGTGACATGAATGCAGTCACCATTTTTGACGACAGAAACTTGATCGTCTCTCATGCCCCTCTCCACTGCCAGTTGGCGATGGAGGAAGAGGTGTCGATGCTCGCCATGCACGGGTGTAAAGTGCTGAGGCCTTACCCAGTCATGCATTTCTTTTAATTCGGGCCGAGTTGCGTGTCCCGAAACATGCAAGAGGGGAGTCCTTCGATACAGCACTTCGATCCCTTGCTGAAAGAGTCGATTGATCACCCGTCCTATTTCCACTTCATTTCCTGGAATCGGCTTTGAGCTGTAGACAACTCGATCCCCTGCCTCAAGATGAATCAAGGGATGTTCACGCATTGCCACACGCGCAAGGACAGAACGATACTCGCCCTGAGAACCGGTCACCAATACGACTCGATCTTTTCTTCGATAGGACTCAAGTTGATCAATACTGACAAGACAAGAGTCAATACTTGCAAGGTAACCCGATTCGCGAGCGTACTTGATATAAGTCTCTACTCCGCGACCGCAGAGTGCCACTTTCTTTCCATGCTTTTCCGCCAAGCGGAACAACTGAGACACTCGTCCAATATTGGAAGAGAAAAGCGTAAACAGGGTCATGGATTTTTGGTTGAGAAACAGCGCTTCCAACTGAGGTAACAGCTCGCTCTCACTCGGGTTGCGGTCTGGATTTTCTATATTGGTGGAATCTGCCAATAAAAGACGTACTCCTTCATTCCCTACTTTTTCGAAGGCTTTAGAATCTAGGCGAGAACCAATTTCCGGGTGATCATCAATCCGAAAATCGCTCGTATGGACCACTACTCCGGCAGGCGTTCTCATCACAAAGGAACATGCCTCAATAATACTATGATTGATGGGTATCGTTTGAATGGAAATGGATTCAAACTTCAAAGTATCGCCTGGCCTAAAAACGTGAATTTCAACGCTGTTTTCTAGGCCAAATCCCCTCAGCTTTTCTCGAATAAGGTGCGCAGTAAAAGGAGAAGCGTAAAGTGGTACTTCGAGTCCGGATTGTACCGCATACGGTAGCGCGCCAATGTGATCTTCATGCCCGTGAGTGAGAATAATTCCACTAAATTTTGGCATTTTATCATGTATCAAACCAAAATTGGGACAGGCCACATCTACCGAAAAAGGCTCCAGGTCACTGAAAAGCACTCCACAATCAATCATGAAGAATTCTTTTTCGGTCTCTAAGGTAAAGCAATTCATTCCGACTTCACCGAGTCCACCAAGAAAAGTAATTTCTATTTCGGACTTATCTTCCCAAGACTGCATCTTTGACTCTCGCAGCTACTACTTCCGCAGTAACATCATTTTCTTCTCCAACAATCCAATTCGCGTATTGACGAGTAGACTCTACAAATTCGTGATGCATCGGCCGAACCGTGCTGTAATACTGACCTATGATGCTCTCCACACTGCGGTGTCGTTCGTGCAGGTCGCGATGCAACCTTCGAATAAATCGAATATCTGCCTCAACATGCAGGTAAATCTTAAGGTCCAGAAGTTGGCGAATCTCTTCATCCCAAAGAGCAAAGATGCCTTCCACGAGAAGTGCCTTAACGGGACCCAATCGAAAAGTTCTGTCGGTTCGAGCGCTGGTCCCGAAATCATAGACAGGTACGTCGACAGACCCACCTTTTTTGAGCTTGGCAAAGTGACTTCGGATCAATGCCCAATCCAAGGCTTCGGGATGATCGTAATTGTCATCTCCGTCCTTCCTCAAATGGGACGGAAGGGTAGGAACGTAATAATGGTCTTGCTCAAGGATAGCTATTTCAGCGGGATTCACCCCTGGAAATGCCTTAACCTCTTCAATAATTTTATGCGCAAAGGTTGTTTTGCCTGATCCCGATCCGCCGGCGACTCCAATGAGGTACATGCTGACTACCTATCATATTTCTCTGTTATCTGGCGTGAACGCTTGTAACGTTGATCCATTTTGTCATAAATTCTCCAAAATTGATCTCGATTATGAACACCGCCACCGCGAACCGAGCTTTGAGGAAGCCGAAAACGGTACCCCGCAGGAATCCATAGCCTGTCTTCGTAAACAGCAGACGTCAATGCCGGATTGAAGTCCTTGAGGAGAGCAGGAGACAACTTCAAAGCCTTGGCGAGCTGAGAGAAAGGCAAAAAATCCCGCAAGATGACGTCAAAATAGTTCATCGGCTTTTCGCGCTTAAGTCCCGGAAAATAGCGCTCTGAATGACGGTCTACCTCCAAGGCCGCAAGGACCTCCATCAAAAAATTTCGGCTGGCGAAACCAAAATTTTGAGAACGATACCTCGACAAGACCTGCTCAGGATCTCGGCTCCCCACCTCTCTCGTGGCTCGCATCATTCCTTTACGGCCATGATTGTAAGCCGTAACGGAGAGGGGCCAACTTTCAAGCGATTCAAAATTCATTTGCAAAAGACGAGCGGCGGCGTGAGTTGCGGCAATAGGATCATTTCGCTCATCCAACTCAGCATTCATCTTCATATAGAGGTGAGCCGTAGAAGGAATAAATTGCCATATTCCACTGGCTCCAACCTTGGAACGCGCACGGTAGTCAAACCCACTCTCAACAAAAGGAATCCGGGTCCACTCGACCGGAACGCCGTGCTCCCTAAAGATTCCTTCCATATAGACCAAATATCGACCTGATTGCGCAAGGGCTCTCTCAAAAGGCCCCTTCTGGCCCAATTGATAGCGAATCCTCTTTTTTTGTGCGGCGGCAAGAAACTTGTCTTCCTCTTCTATTCCTTGGAAGAGCTGATAGACATGAAGCTCAGTGGGGGTCAATTTCTCTGGCGTCCTTTGCTTTGCATGGACTGACAGCAGCACATCCTTCCAACGCGCCTTGGAGAGCCTCACGCTTTCGCTCCGGCTACCACCTTCTCCGAAATCTAAGATTTCATAGACAACCTCAGGATATTTGGCGTCGTGAATGACGCCCTGGCTAGCGCTGTACTGCGTATAAACCTTGATCCAAAAATCCACGTGCCTCCGAATATAAGGCTTGGCGAGCAACCCTTGGATGGAGACCGACTCTCCCGCAAATGCGGCCGAAATAGAGAAAAGCGCAAAGCAAAGCGAGAAAATTGCGCTAATCCTAGCGAGGCGATTGGTCATCTGTTATTTACCCACCTGATTCTTTCTGAAGAAGTTTTAATTATAATATACGAGCGAGACAGGATGAAACGTTTCTTAGTAGAAAAGCTTCCCACACCTCAGAACCAAACGGAACTTTCGCGAAAAGAGTCTGACCATGCTCGTAATGTTTTGCGACTTCGAGAGGGAAGCCAAATTGAAGCGATCGATGGAAAGGGCTCAGCCTGCATTGCTGTCCTGACTTATAAGAAGGGACAAGCCTTTCTAACTTGGAGTGAAGGCCAATCCACCGCAAGGGCCTCATCCGAGCTTGAAACGCTTCCCATCGTACTGGAAGCCGCCGTACTGAAAGGTAGCGCGTATGAGTGGTTGGTAGAAAAGGCAACTGAGCTAGGGACCGCTCAACTCGCTCCAGTGCTTTCTGAAAGAACGATTGTTCGTGTCAAAGACCCGTCTGCAAGCAATTTCTTGGACCGACTCCACCGCATTGCTGATCAGAGCTTGAAACAGTGTGGCAGACTTACAAGGCTTGAAATAGCTGCACCGCTCCCTCTCGAAGAGGCGTTGGCAAATCCATCCGACCCTCAAGGTAAAATCCGTATCTGGTGCGATGAATCTCAATCACAATCCGGAGAAGCTCCAACCCTTTATGAATACCTTTCCCAATTGTCGTCTGTCCCAAAAGAAATCCGCCTTTTGGTTGGTCCGGAAGGGGGTTGGTCACCTTCAGAAGCGTCGCTTATTCCAAAATTGAGCATTCTCCCTTTGCAACGCGTATCCCTGGGTCCCATCGTTATGCGCGCTGAGACGGCTTCTCTAGCTGGCTTAAGCCTAGTAGCTGGGTTTTTTAGATCCAAATTAGAGAGAATTTAGAGTAGCGTTAAAAAATGGCAACCCTAGACAAAGATCGCGATCGAATCAAAGCAGCTCTTTCACGTTTGCCCAGTAACGAAAAAGAGAAGGCAAAAAAGGACTCGCTGGAGTTTCGCGCGCTCTCCAAGGGACTGGGTTTCTTCCCCGCATCTGAGCCTGCTCCCTATCGTAGGCAAGGTACGGGTGCCGAAGCAGCTGGTGCACCGCAGTTTCTACTCCCTACCAATCGACCGGCGGCACCTGCACGCATGGCAACAGTCGCTCCCAAACCCATTCCACATCCGCCGCCCTTGGAAATAGAAGTCCTAAATGTTTCTCCCCTAAGGCGTCTTGCCGCTTACACGCTTGATTCCTTGATCAACCTTTCCCTTTGCGGATTTTTCTTTCTGTTGGCGCTCTATTATTTGAAGGCACCCTTGCGCTTTTCATTTTTTCGAGAATTTGTGCTCTTTGCTGGCGCTTTTCTACTTGTCTTCAATTGGGCTGTTATCTTGGCTCAAGAGATTGCGTTTGGCACATCCATAGGAAAGCGCATCTTTGGCCTCGGACTTGTGGGAAGTCCGGCAGCACTTTTCTTAAGGGCTTTCTTTTTTATTTTCAGTTTGGGTTTTGTGGGACTGGGTATTCTTTGGGCCTTGTTTGATCGCAACCATCGCTGCTGGCACGATTTGCTTACTGAAGTTCAACCCGAGAATTTGTTCGAGTCATGATACCGCACAAGAAATCCTATACTGCAAAGTCTCTTGCCAAAATCATTCAACGCCTTCGTGCGAGGGGAAAGAAAATTGTTTTTACGAATGGGTGCTTCGACATCCTTCACCGCGGCCATGTTCAGTACCTCCAAAAGGCTCAACGACTTGGCGACGTCCTCATCGTTGCGCTCAATACCGATGCATCTATTAAGCGTCTGAAGGGTCCATCGCGTCCCATCAATCCACTCTCTGATCGAATGGAAGTCATGGCAGCTCTCGAATGCGTGCGGTTTGTGACGTCTTTTTCTGGAGAAACGCCCCTACAACTCATTCGACTTCTTAAGCCCGACGTGCTCGTAAAAGGTGGCGACTGGAAGCCTTCGTCTATTGTCGGCGCTGAGGATGTAAAGAGCTGGGGCGGTAAAGTCCGCTCGCTTCGATTGCTTAAGGGGCGAAGTACCACGTCTGTGATAGAGCGCGCGCAAGAGAGTAGGTAGATAATTCCTAGTCGAAGCCCCCTCGACCTTATCGTACAATAGAGGGAGAGGTTTTGCTCCCGATGAGCACGCGATCGAATCAAATCAACCAAGCTTATGATGAGTCACGCAGAATGCAGGAGTACATCCAGCAGAGGCGCACTCAGCAGGAAAAAGAAACTCAACGGATTGAAGAAGATCATAAAGACGGCGTCGAGAAACTCAGCACCCAACAAGATCAACAGCTCAAGGAGTTAGACGACGCTTACCGGGTTGAACTCTCACGAAGAAGCAAGACCTACGACGAAGAACTTTCCGCCATGCAGAAAAATCACGAAGCGGCCTTAAAAAAGGAACGAGACAATCAAGAAAAAGAATTCACCCAGATGCAATCAAGAGAATCCAAGCGCATCGACGACTATCGCAAAAAGCAAGAAGAACGGATTGCGACACTTCACGAAAATTTCCAAAAGGCCGAAGACGACCTTCGCGGCAATAGCGAATAGAGCTTAACGACGAACGGCCTTATCAAAAAACGCCACCGAGCAAAGCGCGATTCCGAAGACAATGCACACAAAGAACGTTCCGCCCTTATGAAGGTCAGCAACATGCACATCACGAAATGAAGCAGAAAATAAATTCCCAATAAAGATCCAACTAAAACAACCAAAACTAAATCCCACTCCAAGCAAAGCACCGAGGTGATTGGTACCCGTAAAGTGTGCGTAAATAACTCCCAAGAACATGGCAATAAATTCGTAGAGAGCAAAGCCTGTTAGGATTGCATCCCAATGCAGTCCCCAATTCAATGCCGGACCTCCAAGGATAGGAAGCGCCGCAGCCTTAATCGGCATCCAGACATCTGAGCCCGCCATTAGACAAAGTCCCATGGCAAAGGCAAGCGAGGCAATCCCCGCAAACAATCCACCTAAAGCCCCAGCAAGCCAGCGCTTTTTGTCCCGACGCAACCAAATCTCGACAAGATTCACTTCCATAGGTTACGAGATTAGCATATCGATCCGTGGGTTTGAAGAGGGGATAGGGGATGCAAAAGAATAGAAGAAAAAAATATGCTGACGTTGCGCGTCTAGCCCATGCGTTTGTCGCTGCGGCAGGATTGCTTTCTTCGTTCGCTGCTCAAGCAACCATTGTCCCAGGTTCTACGGGAGGTGGTTCACCGAACCATGGTTGTGCAAAAATATTTGCGCCTGGCACAAGACTTGGCTCGGCCCCTCGAGACGCGGACTACCTCCTCCGTCGTGGAAGTGAGGGAATCCCACTAAAAAAAGCCGCTGATCGCTTCAGCATTTCGCATCCAACTCCAGAACAAAGACAAAATCTGCTCAACGTTGCCGGTATCTCTCGAGTTGAAGCCTTAGATGGCGAGACTTGGAAGGTCGAAGTAGATCCCAACCAACGTGACCAAGCCATGGCTACGGCTCGGGCGTCTGGGATCATTGCCCATCACGCTTATGGTGCCGCTGGAATTCCCGATACCCGCTACTACGTCACGGACCATGTCACTCTGAAATTTCGCAATGGTGTGGATCAGAAAAAAATCGATCAGCTCTTTCGTACTTACAAGCTAGAGATCTCTCAAGCTTTTCCTAGTTTGGGTCAGACTTTTGTGGCCAAGGTTACGACTGAGTCAGGTGCCAATCCCGTACGATTGGCGGACCGAATTTTAATTCAAAATCCTGGGATCCTCGAATACACCGAACCACTGATGATCAACCGCTGGGAAAAGCGCGGCTTGCCACCTATCGAAGATTCTTCATTCTCGCAACAATGGTACCTCGATGCACCCGTGGATGGTGTGGAACTCAAAAAAGGCGCCGACATCAATGTCAGACAAGCCTGGGCCACGACCAAGGGAAAGGGTGCAACGGTAGCGGTCCTTGACGATTTTCCAGATCTCACTCACCCTGACCTGCAACCGACTTCTATGCGTAGTGTTCTTCCTTTCTGGGATACGGCCGCTGGACAACTTCCCGACACTGCAACTGACAAGGATTATCACCATACTCCAGTTGCTAGCATCGCCATTGGAGCAGAGAACAAAAAAGGAATGGTCGGTGTTGCCCCGGAAGCAAACTACTGGCCTATCCGAATCAACATGAACAACGCGGACGCCAAACTTGCTGGTATTCTTTTGGAGACGGCCAAGCGCGCTGACGTCATCAATATCAGTTGGGGTCCTCCGCCTGTTTATGTCCCCATTTCTAAACTCCTAGCCGACACACTTCAGTATATTGCAACTCAGGGAGGGCCACGGGGCAAAGGATGTTTTGTTGTTATCGCCGCCGGAAACTCCAATGCCCCAATCCAACTTCTAGGCACAGAGATTAATTTGCCAGCTCATTGGAAGGAATGGATTGATAACAATGGCCCTGTCCTCAACGGAATGGCGTCGCATCCCTTTGCGCTTGCCGTTGGTGCCAGCACCAGTTTACTTGAGCGCGCGGCTTACAGCAGTTGGGGTTGGCAACTAAGGGGAGTAACCCCATCTAGCAACTTTGAACCAGGCAATCCCAGAAAAAAACTACCAGGTCGTCCGATACTGGCTGCAGACAGTAATACCAATGGCAGCGGTGGAATGGATCCGGGCTCGTACACGAATCGCTTTGGAGGAACTTCAGCAGCAGCGCCCATATTGAGTGGCATCCTCGCGCTGATGCGTTCCGTCGATCCTGACCTCACGTTTGACCAAGCAATAGAAATTCTAAAACTGACTTCGGACGCTTTCGAAGACACCCGAAAAGATCCTATGTGGAATTGGCCACTCGGAGTCTACGATTACAAATCAGGCCATTCACTCGGAATGGGATACGGAAAATTCAACGCGGGCAAAGCGGTCGAGTTGGTCAAGGCGCGACTTCAATCGAGCCCCTAGGTCGCCGCCGACACAGGGGATACGGAGCTAATTCCCTCTATTATATAGAGGTCAAAGCTCCCCTGTCTAAGGCTCTCACACTGACTAGCACCCAAACAGTATTTATACTTCAAAACTGTTGAAAAATAACGCACTTGTCCATTTCTTTGCCGTAACTCTTGGATTTTTACAACTTGGCATCCGTCTTGAAAGGTATGTTTCGTTCGACAAATTCGGGGTTAAACAATCGTCTCAAAGGGGGACTTTATTTTGAATACAAAAAAAACTTACTTAGGAATTTTAGCAGCAGCGATCCTACTTCTCGCACCGGGGATGGCACGCGCGGAAGAGCAATTTATTGCTAATGCAAAAGTACGAGAGGTGAAAATTGGCGGAGTAGCCATTGGTTATAATCGCGCTTTTATCACGGAGAAACTGATAGCAAATTTGGCAACGAACAAGGATACCAAACAGGCAGTAATCGTCTTGCACTTAGCTTGGCGATACCTCAATAAAAAAATAGATGCGAAGCACGGTTTACAACTCGCAACATTCCAAGCTGACCCAAACTCGATAAGGGCACTTGGACAAAATAGATATACTGTTCAACTGATCAAAGAAAAAGATGCGGAAGCCGATGTCCTAGTAGAACTTGAACTACTAAATCAACGAGCTAATCCGATTGCATTGCCTGCCGTTATGGTTGAAATGGCAGATCGCGCAATTCAGGGCCAAACAGCACAAGTTCAATAAGCTATCGACAGTACAAACTTCTTCGCCAAGGATGGCCAAATTTCAATGGGGTAGGGGCTCGAGGGTTGATTCTCTCGGAAGCCCCGATCTCATTTTTTAAGGGCAGCGTAGTGCTTGCGATCATGAAAATCGGCTTTGTCCTTGGGATGCTCTGGTGCCCAGTACGTACATTGACCTGACCGATCTTTCAAAACAACAGAAGCCATCGCCAAAGCCTCCGACCAATCTTGGATTCCCAATCGATTGCCTTCGATCTGCATTTTGACGATCAATCCGTTTTTGGATCGATCAAAGACACAAGGAAAGCGACTGACGATGCGCTTTTCTTCCTTGAGGTTGGTGCGATAGTCTTCCAAGAAATAAACATTCCAATCGCCCGTGGGTGCTAAGTGAAACTCCCAATAGGCTTTTGTTTTTTTCATTGCCAGAAAGAACTCAAAGCATGTCGTCTTCCAGAGTTGATCTCGTCGGCCAAATGCTTTTTTCTTAACATCCAGTGAGATCTTTTGCTCAGGGTCCTTTAAGTCAAACGTCACATGGAGGACCTGACCGATCAATTCAGCCTGCACGCTTAGTTCGCAAGTCGTCTCAGCTTCTCCAAACGGAACTAAGGATCCTCTCCAAACGACTACGCCCGAAGGAGCGCTTCCACTTTTGGTGTCCAATGCAATGCCTCCGTCACAGCACTCTCCATACACGGAAGTGCCCAGTTGTCTTGATTCACAAAAAAAACTCGATCTTGATGAGGTGCCCTAAGCTGATTCACGACATTATTGGCAAGCAGTCCAGGTTTTGCCAAGCAAAGTGCGTGGCCCCACCGAGCCACTCTTATTTCCTGCAATTGACTCAAAGTCCATCCCATAGCAGGGAGGATTTCTAGTTTGATCTGGTTTTCAAACTGAGCACGGATGTCCTCATAGCTACTCGAATACATTTCGGATCGCCCACCTTGATAGGGCAATGGTCGGTACAGAGAGAGCACAGTCTTGTTTTGAGAAGTCGTCTGATAGTTTCCCCAGACAGCATCGATACTCCTTGAACCTGCCAGACGAGACGAAGCATCCACTCGCTCGGTAGATTCAAGATAGAGGTCATAGAATCGACGGGACAGGCTTCCATTCATCAACAGATTAGCCACAAGGTAGCCCCGATATTCCAGCTTCGAAATCGCTTCCGCTCGGGCCGCTTCGATGTGGTGTAGGATCTTATTTACGACAAACTTTGGACAGGCCAGCACGACCGCATCGGCAGCGACACGATGGGCCTTGCCGTCCTTGTCAAGGTAATCCACCATCACTCGACTGCCGACTTTTTCCACGGCGTAGACCACTGATTGAGTCCGAAGTCGATCTTTGGAGACGGCTTTCAGAATACTCGAAGCAATGCGATCAGCGACGCCCGCATTGCCACCAGGTGCGATGCGAATCGCCCCTGACTCCGCTGCAAAGAAGTTTAATCCAGCAGCCGCACTGACTTCTGAAGTCGATCCGTTGAAAGCCGACTGAAAATACAACTCAAGGGACGCCAAGATTTCGATGGGAATTTGCTTTAAGCCAAGGACCTTCTTCAGATGAGCCTGAAACGAAATTCGATCCAGCTTATTGATCAACCGGCGACTCCTGGCATCGTCAGTAGGGTAGTCCGGGTACTGCGTGGACGACTTACCCGATAAGACTTCGGCAAAATGCTTTTCGAGCATGGTAGCGAGGCTGCGATGCTCCGGAGAAAGAGACTGCTCAGCACTTTCATACCAATGAGCGTTCTTCATATAGGGCTCTTGCCCTTGGTGCTTTTGCGCAATTTCGTGCAGTCCCCATTCTTGGTACAGCTTTTCCAAAGGTGATCCTGTGTCGGCGTCCAAATAATAGGCTGCTCCCAACGGAAAGGTCTCATCACCCCAAACTTGCCCCTTTGAATTTCCGCCCAAGCGGTCCGCCTGTTCTAGGAGGAGGGGCTGGTGATGCCGAAGCAGGTAGGCAGCCGTTAAGCCCCCCATTCCGCCGCCGACCACTACGACCTTGGCGCTTTCGCTAACCACAGGAGCAGTGATTTGGTAGGTAAGAGGGTTTCGTAGGATGGAATGTGCGCGATGGGGTTGATCGCCAAAGAATTCCAGTGGCGCTCCAATATCTGCAAAACGACGATCCAGAGGACTGATATCCCGAGGGGCCCTGCCTTCGTCACTCCATGATCGAAGAAGATTCGGAGTGCTAGCACAGCCCTTCAGATAAAGGACAACCGAGGCAAGTGCCATTACCCGAATAGCTTCGCGACGCGTTATCGCACCATTTGGATTAACCATTGCCCCCCCGGCCTCTCTCAGGTTATACCTCATTTTTTCCGATTTTTTCGATTTGGTTGAGGAGAGGTGGCTGAGTGGTCTAAAGCACTCCCTTGCTAAGGGAGCAACGGGGAAACCCGTTCGAGGGTTCGAATCCCTCCCTCTCCGCCATCACACAAAAGGCTGTCGGCCCAAAGGGTCGGCAGCCTTTTGTGTTTTGGTGAAAGAGAGGGAGGGATGAGAACAGCCGGAGCATTCGAGGTACCCGTGCACCGCAGGCAGCGTAGCTGCCGAGGAGCCGGGTCGAATCCCTCCGTCTGGCCCTTCAAGCCCTCGCAGTCTCCGCCACTAGCGTAACCGCACATTGAACGGTCGGGCTGCTCAGGCATCTATTCATCGAATTTAAATACATTGGCGGTACTAAAATAATGACCTACGCCGCCAGATTGTGCTAACGCAAGGTCGCATGAATTTTCTGATATCACTTTTTTTCACGACTTCGTCAATTGCGGGTTGGCTTACCAGCGATCCGGATACTTGTAGCTCCGCCCTTAGTGAGCCGCCCCGAATATTGGGTGAGAGGATTGAAGCCCGGCCCAATGGCAGTACGCTCTCCTTTTTCAGTTCTCACTGGATTCGCAAGGGCAAGGAGGTCGATAGGGTAGAGATGGCTGGAAACTTTGTCGCTGATTTGGGCCACGTCAATAAGCCCGAAATGCCTTGGACGGCTACGCGGCCCGAGACGATCCTTTTGCAAACCGACAAGAGTTTTGAAGTCTTCACCTTTGGGCCCGGGAAAAAATGGGAAACGTATCCTAGCTTACGTTTTTCGGATTTGGCCAAATATGGCGAAAGTAGCTTTCCTCTCTTTGCCGAGCTTGTGGAATCTTCTTACTATTCTGGCGAAGTAGAGACTACCGCAGCGATGGGACGACTGGACCTAATTGGGAAAGGGCTCCAACGGATTTTGCCAACCATCCGGACTGAGGATAGATATGAATACCTTCATGACACCGTTGAGTCGGGACCGACTGAAACACAACTCTTTGTTGTCTTTAAGAATGGGTATGCTCTGGCGGGAAATCCCAAGTCTGGCAATTTCCGGCGGCTAGGGCAAATCTTCGATTTCGATCTACAAGTCACCAAACCCTCTGTGGCGACCGTTCAAATTTGGCAATACGCTAAGGCGATCGTCTTTTGGAATTTAGGGAAGCTTGACTTGGTTCTTTTTAGAGGGGACAGATCGGGCCGCATGAGCGCCTCTTTGCCTAAGGACGACGTTGGTCCGATACAGGAAGTTAAAGGCGAGACATTTGATGTTGCAGCAGGTTCTACTGCCGCACTCAACGGCGGTCTTTATGTTGGAACAGGACGGATCATTGTCACGACACCTGCATGGATAAACCTCTTCAGAGTCAAAGATGGGAAATTGGTATTCGAGGAACGTGTTTCTAATACGCGCGTGAATCGGATTTTTCATTAGAGGCTGGGCTCTAGTCCTTCAGAAAAGAAACTCAGTCATAGCTTGAATGTCGCTGAGTTTTTTCAATTTCAATGAACTGAAGCCGCATTGCTTTCAAAAAGCCGAATAGCTCCATGTTCGACATAGAAAAAACTCTTGCCATTGGGTGAAAAAATAATTTCGTGACCCTGATTATCAAGGTGTCGCATGACGCCCGACTTCGTATCCGTAAGGTAATATCCTATCGCAATATTTGGGTTCTTGATTCCATCGTTGGTCACCCGGGTAATCAGAGTACTACCAAAAAACCCATGCCCACGTCGCAAAGGAGTTCCAGGGATGGTTCTTGCTTTGTTGGTAGGCAAATGGATTAACCGTGTAACGATCTCTTCTGAATCTCTCCCTATTCGAGCTGTGACCGCCAAGTAGTTTTCATCAAGTGAATATACTGTTTCAGCTCCGGCATTATCTATGCGTACAACTTGTGCTCCGGTTTTGGTGTCCCACAACACGCCAAAAGACTTCTTAGTTGTTTCATTTTTTGAATAGAATGTGGAATAAACATACCTTCCATGGGGAGAAAGCTCACCCCCAACTCGATGTAAATCAGGCCCTATTCCATCAGTGCTTAATTGTATTGGGAGCGGTTGCAATGTTTTTGAATCACGAAGGATGGGTAACAATCCATTAGGATCCTGGTGGAAAATGTCTTCAATAATTGCAATACCCGTTGCCTCTACAATTTGCCCGTCCGCCGAAAAATCCTCTCCAATACCAACCCGGACTAAATCTTTCCCGTTAGACAAACTTGATAGGACAGCCTGCCCTTTTTCACCGAATCTCAAGAGATCATCTCCTATCATCGAGAAGTTCGTGAGTACTGGAAACTCGCGCTTCAAATCAGTTCCAGTATGGCCATCATGAATTCGGTAGACTCCGTTTGATTCAGCGAGCAACCACTTTCCGTTTGGCGACCAGTAAGCTGTTGCATGGCTCCCCGTAGTAGCAATTTCAGCGGACGCTGCTTTGCCAGTTTTGAGGTCAAAAAGCTGAACGGAATTGCCACCACCGCAACAAGGGCTCTGTCCTATAGTCGCAAGTCGTACCAAAATCAGTGTGCTATCTGGACTGAAATCGAAACTATAAATCCTATGACCAGGTACTTCGACGACAAAGTCGCTTCTCAGTTCAAGGTTCCAAACTCGAAGTTTGCCATTCGCAAGTTCGCCAGCAAGCCATCTGGAGTCTTGGGAGTACCGGGTTCGCCCTACTGCCTGATCGAAACCACCACCGAGGCTAGTTACTCTGAAAAGCCTGGTACGGGCTCCGCTGGGCATTGTTACGTACGGATTTTTCACTGAGGCCGTCGCAAACTCGTGCGTCCAAGACGGCATAAAGGATCCCAAACAGTCCTCGTCATTCATCGCAAAACCTTGGAAGGAGTAGAGCGTCATGAAAACAGGCAAGAACCGGACTGCTACTTTATACATAGAAAGGCGCAGTATCATGGCAACCTCTCGATTCGACGATCAGGAACCACCCACATTAGGGCAACTAAAACATAAAGCGCGAGGGAGACGGTCGGCATCCGGAAGCTCACTAAGATAGCAACGAAGTATATAATTGGAGACAGCTTTCCTTTGATGTCTTTGCCTATGGCTCTCTTTAGCAGGGAGTCTTCTCCCTGAGACAAAATAATCACACGCTGAAGGATGAAATAAGCGACGCCAGCCATAAAAAGATTGATCCCATACAACAAGGCGGGAGTTGCAGAGAAATGATTTTCGCCTGCCCAGCCTGTAGAAAATGGCACCACCGAAAGCCAAAAAAGCAAATGAAGGTTGGCCCACAGGATGCCGCTAGTCACTTTCTTACAGGTATGCATCATGTGATGATGATTGTTCCAATAGATCCCAATATAAATAAAACTCAGAACATAGCTTAAGAAAATTGGGATCAGAGGTAGCAAGTCGCTTAGGCTATTACCATGCGGCACCTTTAACTCCAGAGCCATAATGGTAATGATGATGGCAATGACACCGTCACTAAAGGCTTCTAGACGATTTTTGTTCATAAGCTTTACCTCAATCTATCCACGTACTATCTGTCAAGAGAGTGGCTAACTCAAGACTCCCCACGCGACAGTCACCAAAAACACGACGATGACACCCAAAAAATCCGTGGCGAATCCCAAACGATACAAGGGTTCTTGCTTTACTGAAGCATAGTTTGAAACGATTGCAACCGGTGGTGTTGCTGCTGGAATCGTAACTCCCAAGCTTGCAATCATGGCAACGCCCATCGCAATTGCTGCTGGGTTCTGATGTGTCGCTTGAGCAATAGAAATAGCGATTGGCAGCATCAATTCTCCCGTTGCGGTGTTCGATGTTACCAGTGTAATCAAGAAAGTCACCGCCATTACCAACGCAGCCACTGCAAGATAGCTGGGGTTGGATCCCAAAACTCCCGAAGCCAACAGTCCCAGCTGCATTGCTAGGCCACTTTGAAAAATCGCAGCCCCCAAAGAAATACCGGTCGCGACCAAGAGTATAATGGACCAATCAAGCTCCTTAGCTTCTTCCCATGTCAAAGTAGGCCGCCAATGGTTCTTTCCCTCTCGATAGGGAAGCACAAAAAGTAGGCAGGCCACAGCAAGAGCCGCAATGGATTCGTGTAGCTGAAAATGCTTCCAAACGCTTGGGACGATCCACAAAATAGCAAGAAGGACCAAGGCCGCCAGGACGTTGAAGTGTACTGGGCGAAACTCAATGCGAGAAGTGGCACTGACTTCGAGCTTCTCCTTTTTGAACAGAAAGAGTAACGCCAGCATTCCTGTGATCGCCAGCCCGCTTACGAGCAGGCCTGGCTTCATCCAATCCGAAAAGCTCATATGAATTCCAGCCTGCTGCTCTAACAAAGCCATGCACAGAATATTGGGATTGGCCCCAAGTGGGAAAGCGATTCCTCCAAGCGGGGCAGCATAGGCCAGGGCCAAAAGAACTCTCCCAGCCATCGGCCCTGAGAAAATGCCCGCGACAATAGGCGCAAGCATCGCCAAAGTCGCTGTACTAGAAAACCACCAACTCAAGATTCCAGACAGTCCCACCATAGCCAACAGGGCGAGTACGGGGGAGCGTTGCACACACTTCCTCGAAAGGATCCACAAACTAAGGACACGATCTGTTTGATGCACCTTCATAGCCTCGGCGACCATGAAGGTACCAAGCAAGAGAAGTGAGACTTTGTGTGAAAAGCCGGAGAAGGCCGTTGCGGGATCTACCACTCCCAAGAGAACCGTAAGGACCACTCCCCAGAGCCCGGTGATCGACAACGGAATCGGATTGGCCATCCACCATGCCAAAACCCAAGCTAAGATTCCGGCCATACGTACTTCGGTTGTCCAGCCAGTTACCAGCCAAAACCCCAACCAGGTGCAAAAGCCTACCATCGGTCCCAGAATCCATCGTGTCATTTGGCTTCGTTAGCCAAACCTCCAACAAATGAAAAGACTATTTTCCAGAAGGATCTCGATTCATAGCAAGCGAGTTGGATTTTGAATTTGATCAGATCTCTGATAGCAGTTGGCTATGAAATCTCCTTCTCGATGCCCTTGGTCTGGCGAAGACCCCCTAATGATCGAGTACCATGACAAAGAATGGGGAGTGCCAGTCCATAGGGATGCAAAGCACTTTGAATTTCTTACCTTGGAGTCTGCCCAGGCAGGTCTGAGTTGGCGCACGATCCTACACAAACGCGAAGGATATCGAAAAGCCTTTGCGAATTTTGACGCGAAGAAGGTTGCTCGATTCTCAGATGCAAAACTGGAGAAACTACTTCTGAATCCTGGAATCGTAAGGAACCGACTTAAAGTCAAAGCTGCCGTGACGAATGCGCGAGCGTTTTTGGCCGTACAAAAGGAGTTTGGAAGTTTTGACCGCTATTGCTGGACTTTCGTAGGGGGCAAACCCATCGTAAACAAAGTTCAGACTCATAAAGGTTTACCAGTGACCTCGCCAGAGTCGGATGCGTTTTCTAAGGACCTCAAGAAGCGGGGATTCAAGTTTGTGGGTTCTACCATTATGTATGCACATATGCAGGCAGTGGGGATGATCAATGATCACCTTGTCACCTGTTGGAGGTATCGACGATGCTCAAGTTCACGGTAGGCGCATATGCCGCATCCCCTAGCGCACAAGGATGGGATCCGGAGAAGGAATCTATCTATCTTCAAGGCATCCGCTCGCTTCCAAATGCTGAAGCTATTCGAGGACTGGAATTGCCATTTTTTGGAACGCTTCATCGTCATGACCCCGACCGATTTCTGCGTATGCTTGATCCGAAATGGGATTTTGTTCTCACACTAATCCCCGGGGTCATGGAGCGACTTCAGTCCAACCCCAAGGAAGGTCTTGCATCCTCCGACCTTGAGTCACGACAGTCCGCTATTGAATTTGTCGGACTGGCGCGAAATGCGGTCGAAACCCTTTGTCAGTGGGCGGGCAGAGCGTGCGTTCAGGGAGTGGAAATCCATTCGGCGCCCCAACTTGGAAAGCCTGGAGTTGAATCAACGTGGCAAGACTTATCCACGTCCCTACAAGAAGTCGCTTCTTGGAATTGGTGTGGAGCTGGTCTTCTTGTGGAACATTGCGACCGCTATAAAAAATCCCAGCCCCCAGCAAAAGGGTTTCTGCCTTTGGAAGAAGAAATATCGGCGATTCGATCTTTGAAAGCTGCATCAACTCCCGTATCCGTATTGATCAATTGGGGTCGCTCCGCGATCGAAGATCGCAGTGCACTCAGTCCTGAACTCCACCTTGCCAAATGCCTTC
>CAUJDS010000047.1 GCA_963169695.1 Bdellovibrionota bacterium | reverse complement strand
CTTGCGCTAATCCCTTCTTCGCCATCACCGACGTGATCGCTGCCGTCAATGTCGTCTTCCCATGGTCAACGTGACCTATCGTTCCCACGTTTACATGCGGCTTACTTCGGTTAAATTTCTCTTTTGACATCGTCGTTCTCCTCTGTGTCTTATTTCGTTATCGTTTAAAAATAAAATTTCAAAAAATCCTGGAGCTGTTGAAGGGGGTTGAACCCTCGACCTCTCCCTTAACAAGGGAGTGCTCTACCACTGAGCTACAACAGCATGGAGCGGGAGACGGGGCTCGAACCCGCGACCCTCAGCTTGGAAGGCTGATGCTCTAGCCATCTGAGCTACTCCCGCAATATGAACTGTCCTAGCGGTATGAAAAAGGCTGCCCCTTTTCAATAACAAAGTGGTGGAGAGGGAAGGATTCGAACCTTCGTAGGCTGACGCCGCCAGGTTTACAGCCTGGTCCCTTTGGCCGCTCGGGCACCTCTCCCTGCATTCCGTGGAGCTGGAGAAGGGACTTGAACCCCCGACCGGCTGATTACAAATCAGCTGCTCTACCAACTGAGCTACTCCAGCCCACTAAACCGCCACCTAAAGCGAATTTTGCTTCAAATCAAACGAACCAATACGATATCGCGCTGGGTCATTCTCGAGAGACAATGTCTCATTGAAGCAGACGCATCTTTAGGTAATGGTGCAAAATTCCACTCTTTGAGAAGAATGTCAAACGACTTCCGGCGAGAAAAGGGCCAGGAAACAACGTTGACAGCTCACAAACCTTACGCAATCTTTCTCGAACATGAAAACAATTCAAATCGCGACCCTTGGTGTGTTGGCCTGCTTCGTATCCCTGACAAATGCTTCAGAGAGCTTTGCGAAAGGCGACCGACTAAAAACTAGCCAGTCCCAGGCGCAAATGGTGAATACGCCATCTTCCGGGTCCAAGCAGGTTGGGCTCGGTCTTTCGACCTCCTCACCCGGACTTCCCTCACAGAGCTTCTCGGCCCTTTCGGCCTGGATGAGGCTGAACCAAGGCCAAGCTCTCCAGCTGACGTTGGGGTTGGGCGCTACGAGCCCAAAGCTCACCTTAGGCTTTGCGGGTTATTATAAATTCACGCTTTTTGCAGGCGGAAATGCTGGGTTTCATGTCGGTGCAGGTGCGGGGCTTGGAAGTGTGGTTGGAAAATTCTTTTTCAGTCTCGCCCCGATCGCTGGGATTCATTTCTTTTTTCCGGGATTGGATCGAGTCCTGTTCAACCTGGATACGGGAGCCACGCTTTCGGTAACGGACGGTACGGCCAACTTTCAAGCGGGAGCTTTGTCTTCTCTGCTCGGATTGAGCGTTCATTATATTTTCTAATGGGATCTCACGGAGAACGCTTGGGCCTAATTCGCTCGAGCACCTAAGAAGTGGTACAGCAGCACACCGGTAGCTACCGAGACATTGAGAGAGCCAATTCCTTCTGACCCAGGTCCTTGCGGAATTCTGCAATGCAGATCACAGGACTGGGAAGTCAGGGATCGAATCCCTTTTTCTTCATTGCCCATAAGAATAAACCACTTGCGGTCGCAGTCCATCGAGGTAAGCGACTCTCCTTCGTGCTCGGAAGTACCAAGAACCCAAAGCCCGCCCTCTTTGGCCAGGTCGATCGAACGCTTAAAGTTTGGAACACTCGCAAATGGAATCGATTCTACGCCACCGGACGCGATGTCGTAGACGGTGGAGGTCATGGGGCTGGATCGCTCGGAAGTCATCACGATTCCCCGCACGCCAAAAAAAGATGCGCTTCTAAAAATCGCGCCAACATTCTGTGGATCCTGAAGGCAATCAAGTCCCAGCCAAACTCCTTGTTCCTCTTCACCCACAAAAAGGTCTTCGACTTCCACGGGAGATTTAGCCTTCACTCGCGCCATCCCGTCCTGATTTTGCTGGATTTTGAATCCCTTCAATTCTGAGGCTAATTCGGCAACGGACTCCCAGGAACTGGTGTTCAGCTTTCTAGGCAAACGAAGTTCAGCAATCGCTTCAGGCCGATGCTTGAGCGTGGCTAAAATAGAATGAGGATTGCGAAGTTCAACAATCACGAAGGATGGCCTCCACTATTTTTTTGGGTTGTTCATTTTGGGTAATTGGACGCCCCACTACGATTGCATCACCCCCGCGCTTTTTGACTTCAGAAGGAGTCAGGACTCTTTTTTGATCGGAGGGACCTTTCTCGAACCCATCTGGCCTAACTCCTGGAATAATAAATTTCAACGTAGGATGCGCTTTTTTTAAGGCGCTTACTTCATGACCAGAACAGACCACACCGTGAATACCCGATTGGGCGCCAAGTGCGACCCAGGCGCTTACGGTGTCGGCCAATGGAGCGGGAGAGGGATGAATAGCCACGGCCACTTCTTTCCATTCAGCTTCATCGAAGGATGTCAGCACACTCACACCCAGGAGCTGCAAAGTGGATTTGCTTTGATCCACCACCTGACGAGAAGCTTCCATCATGGACCTGCCGCCCGACAAATGCATGGTCACGTACTTGAGGTCATAGGTCATGAGTTGAGCAATGCTGCGGCTTACGGTGTTGGGAATGTCGTGAAACTTGAGGTCCAGAAATAGGGAGGCATTCCATTGTTTTTTGAATTCATGAAGGCCCTTCAATCCCATCTGAAGAAAAAGCTCTGAGCCGATCTTGTAGGTTACGGGCAGACCACGGAGCTGATCGGCCAACTCAGCGGCTTGCTTCACTTCAGGATAATCCAGAGCAACCATCAACTCCATCAATACGACCTAGCGAATAGCGCCTTGACGGTCCCCTCTCGCCTTCCTGTAATGAAACATGGAGTAGAAGTTCTCTGCGGTTCGAAATCTGCTCCATAGGGAAGGCATCGCACCGTGGCCTTGGTTTCGTCTTTGATTCGCTTTTCGACCTCAGCATCTGGGACCCAAGATGCCTCAAAGAATCCGCCTTCGGATTCCAATTTCGACTTAAACTCCTCGTAGCTTTCAACCGAGTGCGTGTTTTGAATCCGAAAGGCCCGCGCGCGCTCCAGAAGCTCACTCTGCATCTTAGGAAGTTCGGACGCCACTCGGGCCGGAATACTATCCAATGGGAGAAACTCCTTGGTGCCAATATCTCTGCGAAGCCAAACGGCCTGTTGTTTTTCGAGATCCTTGGGGCCTAATTCTAAGCGAATAGGCACGCCTAGCAATTCTACTTGATGAAACTTCCACCCAGGCTTCTTGCTTTCGTCGCGATCAATGCGAACCTGAATCGGCGCACTCCAAGGTCCTTGATTCCCCATTTTTCGAATAGACTCCGCTAGCTTCTCAGCGTGCTCATTGACTCGAAGGTTCTCAGCTGCGTCTTTGCCGTAGATTGGAATGATCATGACATGCGTTTCGGCAAGCCGCGGGGGCAGAATCAACCCCTTGTCGTCAGAATGGGTCATCACCATGCCACCGATCAGGCGCGTAGAAACCCCCCAGCTGGTCTGGTGAACAGATGCCAACTTGCCATCGGATGCTAGGTAGCGAGTTTCGAATGCCTCGGCGAAATGGGTCGACAAGTTATGCGAAGTTCCTGCCTGAAGGGCCTTCTTATCCTGCATCATCGCTTCAATGCAGTAAGTGCGCAGTGCTCCGGCAAATTTCTCTGACTCGGTTTTAATGCCGCAAATCACGGGCATAGCGAGCGTCTCTTCAGAAAACTCCTGATAAACTTTGAGCATTCGACGTGCAAATTGCTCTGCCTCATCATGAGTCGCATGGCAGGTATGACCTTCTTGCCAGAGAAACTCCGTCGTTCTTAAGAAGAGACGAGTGCGCATTTCCCAACGAACAACGTTGGCCCACTGGTTGATCAGCAGAGGCAAATCACGATAGGACTGAATCCACTTCGAAAACATGCTGTTGATGATGGTTTCGGAGGTTGGTCTGACAACGAGTTTTTCTTCGAGCTCTTTGCCACCAGCGTAGGTCACGACAGCAACCTGCGGGGCAAACCCTTCTACGTGTTCGGCTTCTTTTTTGATGAAACTCTCAGGAATGAAGAGCGGAAAATAGGCGTTCCTTACTCCCTGGTCCTTGATTCGTCGATTGAGGTCCGACTGGATGGCCTCCCAAATGGCATAGCCATTGGGTCGAATCACCATGCAGCCCTTCACGGGGGAATAGTCTGCTAATTCGGACCCTAGAACAACATCTTGATACCATTGAGAAAAATCTTGCGCGCGAGGAGTGATCTTTTCAGCCATACCTGATTCATATATGAAGGAATTCGCCGTTGCAATCGGATCCCCGGCCTGGGACGATTTCGGGCGCGAGGAAAGTTGTGCAAAGATCTTCCATAGCCCCCCAAGAACTCAAGAAGCGTAAGCGAGAGCGACTAGCCATTGCGCTCATTTTCGCAGCGTTTCTCTTTCTGACCTACCTTGAAATCCGTTTGAGTCATGTTTCGCAATCGCTTCCTTTCGTAAACTCCATTTTCTTTTTTGGACTCATCAACGTCAACGTCATCCTACTGATCGCGCTCTTCTGGCTCATCTTTCGAAACATCGGAAAGCTCTTTTGGGAACGCCGCAATCGCGTTCTTGGCGCACACCTCAAGACCAAGTTGGTCGTGGCGTTTTTGACATTCTCTATTGTTCCGACATTGATCTTGTTTGCGATTTCATCGTTCTATATTAATTCGAGTTTTGACAAGTGGTTCTCCATCAAAATTCAAAACACCCTTCAGTCTTCGCTCGAGATCACGCGGACCTATTACTTGCACACCGATCAAACCGCTGCTCACTTTGCCAGTCACTTGGCCGAAGAAGCGGGCCATCGATTCTCGCTGAATGGGCAGAAGCCTCTGTTTCCGCAACTGCCAAAGGGATTGGAGGCCTACCTCCGACAGAATCGAAGTCTCCTGGCACTCAACGCGATAGAGTATTACGCCAACCCTCTCGATCCGCGACTCATCGTCCGTGAAGAGACAGAGAACCCCGAGTCGCTCAAGGAGTATCCTCGTGTCCCCCTGGATGTATTAACGAAGGCGTTTCAGGGGCAGGGCGGATCGATGATCCAACACTTACAAAATGGAGACCTCATACGGGCAACAGCTCCCATCTTTTTTGATTCCAAGAAGAGCGAAGTCCTCGGTGTCATCGTAACCAATCAATACATCCCCGTGAGCCTGGTCAATAAAGTAGACGAGATTGCCCATGTGATCGACGACTATAAAGTTACCAATCCTCTCCAATACCCCATCAAGACCACTTACTTCGCCATATTGGTCATGGTCACGCTGGTGGTGATGTTTGTGGCGATCTGGCTGGGGCTGTATTTTGCTCGAGAACTTACGGTCCCCATTGAACGACTCGCTCGCGGATCCCGGGCCGTAGGAAGTGGCAATCTGGATGTGCAAATCCCTGTATCGGGGGAAGATGAAGTCGCGACGCTGATTCAGTCCTTCAATAAAATGACCCGCGATCTCAAACAAAACCGTGAACACCTCACCCAAGCAACAAAGGACCTAGAAAAGCGCAGGGTGCAACTCGAGGCCATCTTAGCCCATATCGGCGCCGGCGTGATCGGTGTGGACAAGATGGGCACAATCATTACGTTCAATAATGCGGCATCGAAGCTCTTGGAACTGGACCTATTAGATTCTCAAGGTCGCCATTTCAAGGATGCCCTCCACAACAGCAATGAAGTCCTTATTAAATTGATTGAAACAGCGATTGCTCCCACTGAGATCTCCCCTCACAGCGATTCCCTCACTGCCCAGTGGACCTGCAAGACCTCGACTCAATCTAGACAACTAGCTGCCATGGTCACGACCCTCCGTGAAGGAAAAGAAATATGGGGAGCCGTCGCTGTCGTTGATGACATGTCTCATTTTTTGAAAGCGCAACGAGAAGTGGCATGGAGAGAAGTTGCTCGCAGAATTGCACACGAGATTAAAAATCCACTCACGCCTATCAAACTCTCTGCGCAGCGTCTTCAGAGGCGATTTGCCAACCTCACTGGG
Source organism: Bdellovibrionota bacterium (assembly GCA_963169695.1). Taxonomy (GTDB): domain Bacteria; phylum Bdellovibrionota; class UBA1018; order UBA1018; family CAUJDS01; genus CAUJDS01. The sequence continues at coordinate 45,719 of CAUJDS010000047.1, read as the reverse complement.
AAGAACGCGGAACTCCTCCTCGAGTGCACCAACACCATTGTCCAGCACACGGATGAATTGAAGGAGATGGTAAACGAATTTTCGAATTTTGCGCGCTTTCCGGCGATTGCACCAGAGTCCAATGACCTCAACCAAGTACTGCAAGAAGTCTTGGGCCTCTATGCTTCGGCGCACTCGTTTGTTGAATTCCAATTCGCGCCCGAAAGAAGGCTACCGGCGTTTGAGTTTGACCGCGATCAGATCAAGCGAGTCTTCATCAATCTCTTAGACAACAGTGTGGCAGCCCTGCAAGCCTCACCTTCAAAGAACAAAAAGCTTGTCGCTGTAGAATCTCATTACAACGAAAAGCTGCGTATTGCCGCTGTCAGCGTAGACGACAATGGTCCTGGTATTCCGGACGAAGCCGAGGAACGCATTTTTGAACCCTACTTTTCGACAAAAAAGGAAGGAACCGGCCTCGGGCTCGCCATTGCAAAGCGGATCGTCAACGACCACGATGGATTTATTCGCATCGTGCAGAAGTCGGAGCAAGGCGCTAGATTTCTGGTGGAGCTCCCCACCCAAGCCAAACCCGATATTCGCCGTTCAGCTAGCTTTTCTGGAGGGGAGACGCTAGAAATAGGAACCCATGAATCCGAAATCTAAAATCCTCATTGTTGACGACGAGGCCGCCATCGTCAAATCCCTCCGCGGCGCCCTTACCGATGAAGGTTATGAAGTCACCAGTGCGCTCTCCGGAATGCAGGGCCTGCATCTGCTTGAGCAAGGGCCTTACGACCTCGTGCTTTTGGATATTTGGATGGATGAACTGGACGGAATCGAAACCCTTCAGCGAATCCGAAGACAGTGGCCACAAATTCCAGTCATTATGATGTCAGGCCATGGCACCATTGAAACGGCCGTCCGTGCTACCAAGCTCGGCGCTTTTGATTTTGTAGAAAAGCCGTTATCGCTAGAGAAACTCCTAGTCCTTATCCGAAATGCGCTGCAGGCGAGAGAACTTGCTAGCGAGAACAAAGCGCTGAGAAATCAGATTGAAAGAAATCGTCAAATCATTGGTACGAGTGGCCCCATTCAACAGATCCGAGAATTGATAAAGCGCGTAGCGCCCACCCGAGGATCGGTCCTCATTACCGGCGGAAACGGAACCGGAAAAGAACTCATCGCCCATAGCATCCATGCATTTTCTCCCCGAAATGATCGACCGTTCATTGATGTCAATTGCGCTGCAATCCCAGACGAACTTATTGAGAGTGAGCTTTTTGGCCACGAAAAGGGAGCATTCACTGGGGCGATTAAACAAAAAAAAGGTAAATTCGATCTCGCCGATGGCGGCACCCTCTTCCTCGACGAAATTGGCGATATGTCACTAAGAACTCAGGCGAAGATACTGCGCATCCTCCAAGAACAGCGTTTTGAGCGAGTGGGTGGAATGGACACCATCGGAGTCGACGTCCGAATAATTGCCGCTACCAATAAGGACCTCCGAGAGGAGATTAAGCGGGGGGCATTTCGAGAAGACCTCTACTATAGACTCAATGTTATTCCGTTTGTCATTCCATCGCTTTCGGAGCGTCGGGACGACATCCCACTATTAGCCGAATATTTTCTTGATGAAGCTTGCACCGCCTATGAAAAGCCCCTTCGAAAATTTTCTGCCGATGCCTTGAAGCTCTTGGGCCATTACTCGTGGCCTGGCAATGTCCGTGAACTCAAGAACCTGATTGATCGTATTATTATTCTTACCCAAGAATTCGAGCTCAAAGAGCCTATCTCTCTTTCTACGGTAGCCCAGTACCTCGAACAAGGATCCAGCGGTACGGGAGCACTGGACACCGATCCTGAAGGTGGAAGGAACGATTCGGTAGGTGCGATTTCGGACTATCGCAACCTTCGAGACGCGCGCCAGCAGTTTGAGAAGGAGATGATCTTGAGATCTCTCAAAGAAAACGGCTGGAATGTCTCTAAGACCGCCGCAGCACTGGACATTGAGCGCAGCCATCTTCACAAAAAAATTCGTACCTATGGCATCGACCTAGAGCAAGAAAAGCTTCAGACCGGTTGCTGAGGGGTTAATTCACGGGTAACGGTCTCCACTCCAGCCAGAGGACCCAACTCTTCCTTAGAAGCCATGGGATCAAGCTCTTGAAACCTGCGCGCACTGACAAGCACGCGCGATTCATACGATCCGATGGCACGATTGTAAGACTCCACCGCGTGACCCAAGCCTTTGCCTACACGAGACAAGTGGTCCGATAAATCCACTACCCGCTTGTAGAGCTCTCTCCCCAGTTGGCTAATCAATTCAGCATTTTGGGTGATGCTCTCCTGTCGCCACCCGTAGGCTACGGCTCGAAGCAATGCAATCAGTGTAGTTGGCGTCGCAAGGATAACTCGCTGCTCGACGCCCATTTCGATCAAGGCCGGATCCTGCTCCAGTGCTGCGCTGAAAAATGCCTCACCAGGTAGGAAGAGGACTACGAACTCGGGCGACGGCTGAAACTGATCCCAGTAGGATTTTCGGCTGAGCAAGGTCATGTGCTCTCGGATTTGAAGCGCGTGATGCTTGAGCCGCAGAATACGAGCCTCTTCGGTCGTTGCCTCAATGGCCTCCAAATACGCAGAGAGAGGCGCCTTGGCATCGACAATAATCTGTTTGCCCCCTGGGAGGCGCACGACCATGTCTGGACGAAGGCGTTTGCCGTCATCCCCTTCGCGACTGCTCTGCTCATAGAAGTCGCAATGCTCGAGCATTCCCGCCATCTCGACGACACGCTTGAGCTGGATTTCGCCCCACCGTCCTCGGACAATGGGTGACCGAAGCGCCTTGACCAAATTACCAGTCTCATCTCTGAGTCGATTTTGGACCTCGAGGAGCGACTGAACCTGCTGTTTGATACCTTCGTAAGCACCTACTCGTGATTTTTCGAGGTCCTGAATCTTCTGGTCCACTCGTTGAAGAGACTCCTGCACGGGCTTGACCATCGACTCGATGGCTTGCTGCCGAGACTGAAGGTCGCCCTGAGATTCTTGCCTGAGTTTTTCGAATGCCGTCTTTGCCAAGTCCAGAAAGGTTTGGTTATTGCTTTGAAGGGCCTGCTGCGAAACCGCGCCGAATCGTTCGATCAGGAGCGCCTGTGCTTCCGTCACGGATCTTAGCTTCTCCTCTAGCCGAATCTCCTGCTGCCTCTGTTCTTGAGCGCTGGCCTGAAGGACTTGATTCTCGTCGCGCAAGCGATGCAGCTCTTTATACAGAAAAAGGTACGAAAGCCCTGCCGCCAGCGCAAAACCACTTAAGAAAACCAAAACAGTGTTCATTGATAAAATCATGCCGAGATAAGTTAACACAGTCCTGGATTCGGAAAAGGCTCCAGATTTTTTGCATTCAATTTCAAATTCAAATTTTTTATTATTTTCATCGATTGTATAATTGCTTGGACCCTTCGACTATGTTATCCGCGAATCTAATGAAATCTTTGAGGTCTGCATTCAGTTTTCATGGGGGCAACAGCCGCCTAAACGAGGCAGTCCTTACTATCTTCTCCGCTACCGCAGCTGCCTCGCTTCTCATTTCAGAATCAGCCTTCGCAGAATACCCCGTTTCTTCCAGCGGTTTCCGCTGCGAAAGTTCCATCACGGGTCAAGTGATTCAGCGTACCATGAACGCACCATTCGTCTTGGTAACCCAAGCAGAGGGAAATCCGTCTGAACCCGAAGTTTTGTGGATTCAGAATATGGTTTCCAACAGCACCCTGGGCCTTCGAGGACGAATCAGCGAGGTGACAAAATCGGATCAGGATCAGGGATTTTTTTTCAACCTGCTTACGCCAGAAGATTATGCCAACTACCAGCGCTCGGGACACCTTGCGGAAGCAAAAGGCATTTTTCAGATCCCAACCGTGGGGAGTGAGAACACCCCTTTGCCTGAGAAGTTTGATTCCAAAATGCGAACCTACCCAAGTTCGTATAATGTGGGCCCTTCTGTGAGCATTGCGCGCTTGTCCTGTGCCCGAAATACAGAAATTAAAAAGAGCGATTCGGATATTTCAGCTAAGAACCGCATTGTGCTTAGGCAGCTCCGAATAATGCAGGAAGAAATGCGCCTCCTGCGAGCCTTGATTGGGCTTCGTGTCGAGCCGCTGGAAGGTCAGACCCCCGGAAAAATGGTGGTGGTAAAGAGCACCTCGGCCGCCCCTCTTCCCGAAATAAGCCAAGTTCCTCTCACCCCTGCCGCGGAGGCACTGATCAACCGGTTAGCCCTGTTTAGTCCAGGCTGGAAAGAAAGCACTTTGAACCTGAGTCCAAAGGATAAAAACCGCCTGGAGCTAGATCACCTCATTGCGGACCTACGAAAGGTATTGGCCGACGGAAATTTGCTATTTAGGCAAATCAATACCTGCGTTGAGACGGAAGCCTCGCTGAAAGAAATCCAAGAACTTGCAAAGGCTTCGCTCGATACACGTGATTGGGGATACGAAACCCTGCTACAAAATGCACCAGACAAGCTGGAGAAGATTCGACTCTTTGCCCAATCTGACATTGCGACCCTCCAATTTGCCTGCGAAGCAAATAAATAAGTAAAACCCGAGACCTACCTCCAAAATATCCGACCAGTCGGCCTAGATGTTCGGCTTGCCATCAGACACCGTGTTGAGGTATTCGATTTGGCACACGGACCCGTAGCTCAGTTGGATTAGAGTGCCAGACTACGAATCTGGAGGTCACAGGTTCAAGCCCTGTCGGGTCCGCCATAAATAAAAAAGCTGTTAGCCCGAAAGGGTTGGCGGCTTTTTTAATTTGCGGTGATCGACCAGGGCTTGAAACGAAGGCTGCGGCGTCCAGTGGACGCTGAGCGAGCGTGACGCGAGCGAAAGCAGCCGGAGGTGAGCCTACGCAGGGAGGGACACGAGTCCCGACCGTAGTAGCCAAGCAGAGTGAAAAATTACGGAGCCGATTTCAACTTGCCAGGGCAGTATTGACGCGCGAAGTCCCCAAAGTATGTCCGTACTCCTTCGAAAAATGGGTTTTAAGGTGACTTTGAAAAAGAGTGCGGTGTAAAAAAATATTTCATGAGGCACTTCCCTGTTATTCACGATCACGACGGTCATCCCGATGATTTGATTTCACTCGCCATGCTCGCCATGGCAAAAGATCGCGTTCTTGCGGCCACAACCTTATCCCCAGCGGATTGCTTTCTGGAACCTGCAACCGATGCAGTCGAAAAACTTTTGACCTTGTTCGGAGCCCATCATGTGAAATTTGCGCGAGATATGAACGAAGGGACCCATCCGTTTCCCGACCAATACCGAGAAGACTCGAATCACGCTCCTCACCTGCCCATTTTCAAAGACCTTCGTAAGACCGTGCATTGCTCGACCGATCAAACCGCGCCTGAATTGCTCGTTGATCTTCTTAGCGGGTCGGAGCGATTTGACATTGTTGAGACAGGTCCATTGACCAATATTGCAGCTGCACTCGAACAGACGCCTTCCATTGCGAAGAACATCAATAGTCTATGGGTAATGGGCGGAGCGATCCACGTCGATGGCAATGTCAGCACGGAGCCTTCCCATGACGGATCGGCTGAATGGAACTTTTATAACCATCCGATTGCCGCTCAGCGCGTTCTCGCTTCGGGTATTCCCATAACTGTCGTTTCCCTCGATATTACCAACCACTTGCCCGTGACGGCTCGTTTTGTGGAGCGATTGAAAGACCAGCGTTCATTTCAGCTCTCTCGTTTCACCTATGAAGCCCAACAGATTGTTCTTAAGAATCCTCATCAGAACTACTACATGTGGGATATCTTGACCGTCATTGGACTGCTACAGCCGAACTTGTTTCAGTTTAAGAAAGAATGCATCTCGATCGTTACTGATGGCAAATCGGCTGGAAGGTCTATTCCCGATCCGGCTGGTATCGAGGTCACTGTTCCGATACTTATTGAACAAAAAGCCGTCGAGGATTTCCTGCTAGACTTCTTGAAACGCTAGCTTGTTAAACTTCATCGACCTTGCTTTTGGTGAAAGCCAAATTCATCCATTTGCTGCATCAAAGTCCAAATAGTTGCAACGCTTTTAACTTGCCTTGGTAAGCCTCAAAAATCAAATTTTGCCCAGGAACAAAGCCATCGCTAAGATTGGCTACACTTTCGGTGACGGGCTGAACGAATTGCTTGAATTTTTTTACTACATCCTCTTTTTTTGGACCAAAGGGAAAATCTTTCCGGTTGTAAAATGTCGTGTCCAATACCCAAATTTTTTCGAGCATGACAAAACGGATTCCTAGTTGGGCTAGTTCCATTTCCGCAATGACCATAGCTTCTACTATGGCATAGGCCAAAGGAGCACTCATATTCAAATTTTGCTTATTTTCTACTAAACGAGCTCTAAAAGCAGCTATCGCATCTTGAGAAGTTTTAACAAAATCAATCATTTCACTTCCCATCTGAGTGTCCGAAAAAGTCTGTGTCTGTGCTACGCCGGGAATCTCAGAATTTAACAAAGTCTGCGGACGAAGCTCCTTAAGCAACTCCCGGACTTTATCGTTATCAAGTAAGGACTTGGTCTGAACGCTAGATGTCTTGAGGAAATCAAAGTCACCAAGAAATGTCACTTGGGAGAGATTGAATTTATCCAAAGCTTCAATCATTTCATCTCGATTACTTCCCTGAGCGGGATCTGCGAAAAGAACATAGGAGCTATTAAAAAAACTGACCGTTTGCGCTGAAAATTTCACGCCCTTCTCTGCCTCAAGCCTCTCAATATATTTTGCTCGCGAAAGGAAAACTATGCCGTGACTCTCAAGATTACCCAGCGCCGTTACATAACGAATAAACTGCTCACCGATGGTAGCGGAGACAATCGACTGCTTCGCCAATTCTCGTTTTTGCTTCAACATGCAATCATTGTCTTGTCGGTTTAATTCGGAGTAGGAGACTTCAGGGAACAGACTTAGGTACTGGTCTGCCGCAGCCACATACTCTCTCAAGGCAATGGTCTGTGTTTCCGGCTTTATTTCTAGTCTAGCGATATCGGCCATCGGTAAAAACCTTAAAGTCGTTTCAATCCTTGTCCTAGTAGGCTCGCCGTAAGGATTTGAAAAACCCAGTTGAAGAGTCGGCTCCACTCTGGTTTGCACTGAGAGTGTAATCCCAGCATCGCGAAGGCCACTAACCGCAGCATCTAGGCGACTCTTTGCTTTTGCTCCACGCTCACTTTTTGCTACCAGATCTTTCTCTTGCTCAGGCGTTAAACGAGCAGGCTCAGAGGAACCCTCGCCTCCCCGGCCATCATCCACGTTGGACGATAAAGTATGCTCGTCACTTTCGTTGCAAGAAGTCATTGTAAGCTGAGCCAATAAAAGCAAACAGAGACCGTTAAATCGAAAGCGCATATTTAGATAGAGCTCCTATAGAAGTGATACCGCCGAATATCATGCGTGACTTATTGAGTCAAATGCTCGCGCCAAGTCAAGATGAATCAGTCATCACATTTAGGCTTCTTTTGCTGCACGCCGAATTCCTGGCTAGCGAAGGATCTCCCAAAGTCGACAGAGGCAGGATTGTCACCCAAATAGGTTTGTGTCTAAAGGCCTTTCAGTGTTCCGTCCTGCTCGGATAATCTGTGTAGCCCACCTGGGTCCCGCCATAGAAAGTGGCGCGGTTGGGTTCGTTATAAGGCCCATTATCGGCGATGCGCTCCGGAAGATCTGGGTTGGCGATGAAGAGACGTCCAAAAGTAACGGCGTCAGCACGGCCCTGAGAAATCCAGAGCGAAGCTTCTTGAGGCGTGAAATCACCGTTAACGAGAAACGGACCGTCGAAAGCGTTTTTCATTTTGGCGACAATTGTGTTTGCTTGGTCGAGGTCGACTGCATTGCCTCCGTGCCCGTTTGGACGAACAACGTGCAAGTAAGCAAGACCTCGCTTGGCAAGAGCTTTGGCTGCAGCAGTGTAAACCGCATCTGGATTACTGTCGAAGCTCCCACCTGGGCCCCCCATGGGAGTGAGTCTCACGCCAATGCGAGACGGATCGACCACACTGCTCAATGCCTCGACTACTTCAATCAATAGGCGTAGGCGGTTCTCGATCGATCCTCCATACTCGTCGGTGCGCTTATTGACAGAGTCTCGTAGGAATTGATCAATCAGGTAGCCATTGGCCGCGTGAAACTCTACTCCGTCAAAACCGGCCTTCATCGCAGAAAGGGCCGCGTGTTTGTAATCTTCAATAATTTTTTTGATTTCATCTCGAGTGAGCTGATGCGCCCGAGGAAAGGCAACCATCGGGCCTTGAGGGAGGTAGTTTCCAACAAAGGCCTGGCCCTGCGGAGTCCACTCACTAGAGGAGACAGGATTCTTTCCTTCAGGTTGAAAGACGTTATGTGAGATCGCTCCCACGTGCCAAATTTGATTGAAGATATGTCCACCCAGTTGATGAACCGCCATGTTCACTGGTTTCCAGCTTTCAATCTGCTCGTTGGTGAAAATTCCGGGCGTCCACGCATAGCCTTGACCCTGGGCACTGATTTGTGTGGCTTCTGTGATGATCAGCCCCGCAGAAGCCCTCTGTGAGTAATATTCAACGTGAAGCGGTGTTTGAATATGACCAGGAGCTAACGAACGAGAGCGAGTCAGTGGAGCCATAAAGACTCGATTGGGCAAGGTAAGTTGCCCAATCGTAATTGGCTTAAAGAGATCGTGATTCGCTTTCATAGTTATTTCCTCGAGAGGTGTGATTGCGTTTGTTGCTTAAATAGACCAGTCACCTATCAAAGTCTATTTGGATGAGATTGACAAAGCTCTCGCGCACTTGCACCTAACGCGGTCCGTCCCACAACTAGTTCCGTACCTTTTCCGTACCTCTTCTACCTCTTCCAAGAAGCGGCGGGAAAAGTTACTCTGTGTAGGCGGGGTGGTGACTTTGAACAAAATGATGAGATTCGGACTGATAGGTATTGTCTTTTTGATTGTGAGCACTAGTGCGTCGCGCCATTTGCAGGCCAATACCCATGCCCCCACTCCTGAACGGGCCAAAGTTATTGAAGTCTCCCGCGAGAAGCTCAAAAAGAAATACCCGGCACTGGCTGGCGTTGTCGATAAAATCTGCAATCGCATCTATCTTGCTGAGTTTCTGCCTGAAGCATTAGAAGGCATCAATTCACCCATCGTAATGATTGGACCCCCTGCCATCGGCAAAACCCAAATGGTGAGGGAGCTCGTCAATGACCTAGGCTTAGGTGGGAGATTTGTAGAGGAAACTCTTGCAGAAGGGACTCAAGTGATTAGTGCTTCAAGTCTTAAGCGACTTATTCAGACGGGAGCCAATGAGAAAAGAGGAGTGCAGGGAATTATTGTTTACGATGAGCTCTACAATTTGGAGACGCCACTCGGCACGATTGCTAAAGAGAAGCGACACTTGCCAATTCACAATAGACAAAATGTCACTGGCACAACTCATGAGGAGTTACAGTCGGCGCTATTGAAGTCCGTGGAAGACGAAGGCTCTCGCAGTCGTTTGGCTGAGAGCATACTCACAAATAACTATTACAGACGTCCCGTCAGCGGTACGGAAGACTTTCTGGCTGCACTTTGGAGTGTGGCGGGATCGGGTGAACTGAAAATAAGTCCATCAGGGAACTCGGCACCTCGCGACCAAGAACTATCAAGTGCTGCTAGGACTTTTATTGATGCAAGAGAAACCATCAATAATATTCAAAATGACAAAGCACTAAGTGCTGATCAAAAAGCCGAACGTATTCGAAAGTACTTCGACACAGTGCCAGATTCTCGAAGTCAAGCAACGAATCGAGCGTATTTAGCAAACGCATATGGCTTCTTCGAGAAGCAATATCCGGGACTCTTTGATAGCTATGCCAGTACTGGAGATAAGGTTCTTGAACGGCATCTGAGTAATCTCGAATTTTTTTTGCTAGATTTAGCGACGAATCCAAATGCATTTTCCGAATTTGAAGACCGCCTCCGTAAATATCGAGTAGACGGGACGACCAACTTCAAACGTGGCATCATTATCTTTGCATCGAACGATCCGGTATTAATGAAAAAAGTTACCGATTCAGTTCACAACATTCACGACCCCGACGAAGTCCGGCAAGCTTATGAGGGTCTTGTAAAAAGAAGTAAGGGTGAAATTTTTAAGGACTTTATCTATGGCATTTTTGGAGAGCCCTCCAATCCAGAAGCTTTCCTTTCTCGTTGGGGAGATGTTGAGTACATCCTTCCTGCTTCTTCAGAGGAATGGCTAAAAATTACAGGCAATATTGTAAACAGTCGATTAGACCAGCTGAGGCATGCTACCAAACCAGGGTCTTCCATCACCCTCGAAGCCGAACCTTCTTTGATCAAGTACATTTATGAACTAGGAGTTGATCCACTTAAGGGAGCGCGTCCTCTTATTGATACTACTGCCGAAACCATCGGTCCAGCCATGCCGCAAATGGTAAGGATGCTCAATGATCTACCTGAAGGAGAAAGGCGTCAGTTTAAGGTTGGTATCATTGAAGGCCAACTTGCAGTCATCAATGACACTAACAAGCATGTTGAAATGAAACTTCCTCTTTCCACAACTCGCTTGACTCGCGCGGCTCAGCTGAGCAATCAAGGTGAAGATGCTGTGCTGAACGCGCAGCAAACAATAAGACGAAAGTCCATTCATGAGGCAGGTAAGGGAATCCTCGGCACGCTGGCCTATGGTTCTGTACCAGAAAGGCTTGAGCTTACTGGGAGCACGACGAAACTCTGGAAACTGCCTGATCACAACGAATTTCATATCCTACGCAATAGCATCTTGGCTGATTTGGGTGGTATAGCGGCAGAATTAGAATTCTCACCGTCAACGGAGTTGTCTTCCCAGGCGGCCGCTGCAAGGAATCAGGCCATAAGCCAAATCGAGAAGATTCGAGCGCTTATTGAAAGACAGGCCAAACTTTCTGGAAAATCTGTCTCCGAACAGTGGTCAGTCGTTACCAAAGGAAAAGGTCGGGGAGGATTCTTGTTTGACCTTTTGGCCAATGCAACTATCCCATCAGAGAATATTTATAAAGTTGCATTGGACAAAGCTCAAGAGATCCTTGCACGTCACCGTCAACTCGCTGCAGAACTCGTGAAAGAACTCGAAGCGAATCGGGAAGTCCCTGCGGCCACGATTAAAAGACTTTTTCAAGCTCACGGCCCCTTTGGTTCTTCCAAGTCCATGCGCGAGGCCTATGCAGCAATTCAAAGCAATAGGCCCAGTATCGTCAGGCATTCTGTCGCGACACAGATGGACCTACTCCTTCGGCCAGGCTTCCTTCAAGGATTTGGAATTCCACCAAAGCTTTCGGGCTACCTTCGCCTCCTTTGCCGAAGCGTGGATCCTCGCAGACACCTTCGTTTCAGGGGCGAGCGCGCACCACTGGATGTTCCACTACCTAAGGATTTTTAGTTCGATTGCTACCTCGCACGGCGTACTCCAATAACGCGGTCCGTCCCACAAGCAAGTCGTACCTAAAAAGCTGGTAGGCACCTAGGGAGGTGTCTGGTATTTTCTGGCGATATGGTTTTTGGAACACTGGTGCTGCCCATTCTCTCTTTTTTGGCCACGATGATGGGATGTGGCACAACTTCCTCGTCAAGCTGCCTCGTCAACCTAGGCACGGATACGGATGGCGCGGAGAGAGAAGTACGTAATGCCAGCAGCCTGGACTACGCGCAGTCCTTCTATCTCTCAAGTGATTCCACCGTCAGCAATGTGTCGGTTTACCTGGCCAAGACGGGGACCTTCGATACAACCACGGGCGGCGACACGCTGAAGATCTACTTGGCCTCCGACTCTGGGTCTACAAGTCCGGGCACGACGCTATCTAGCATTGAGTCACTTAGCGCAACCGACCTCAATAATATCGGGACTAGCTCCGCCTATCAGAAGGTCACCTTTGATTCGTCATTGTCTCTCTCCGCTAGCACCACTTATTGGGTGATTGTGGAAGGTGGATACAGCGCCAATGCTACCAAGTATGTTCGGTGGTTGGGAAACTCCACCAACACTTATACGAGCGGACTGGCGATGGAAAAAGCCGCGGGCGTATGGAGTAATGTGCCAGATAGCAGTGGGACCAAGGCCCTGAAGGATTTTATGATTCGAGTGGGTTGTGATTAGGCGCGCAGCAAAGCTAGGGATCCTGTGCGGACTCGCTTTCATCACCGCGTGCGGAAATACGGAAGCTCCAAAGAGTTCTAGCGAGTTGGTCCACTGCGATAGTCAAACGGCAGCGATCTTGATTTGGGATGGCTATGCTGAAAACTACTGTGGATGCGAAGGAAGCGGACAGAACGGTACAAAGCAAACCCCTCCTACCGCTTTGGACTGTCAAGTTTCTAACGGTAAGACCGTGTGGTTCTATTTGATGGGTAATGCGACTTACCACCAAGTGGTATCAAGCAATAACCCGCAGTCCTTCTCCCCTAGCTTTGTACAAGTGCCTGAATCCAAACATCGCGCTTGGGCCTATCCTATTGTGATCAGTCAATCGAGCACAACCTGGTCTTATCAAGACCAGTACAATCCCACCATCAACGGAACGATCAGCATACCTTAGGCAGATTTTTCCCGTTTAGTTCCCTACTGGAAGTCCGATCCGTACTTCAGATTCCAGGAGGGATGAAAATGTCAGCAGAAAAAAACCAAAAGCCAGTTAGCTCAACCGAAAAAAAATCAACCACTCAAGAAGTCGATGTGCTCTACCAACGAATGGGAGACACCTGGTATGCGTTTTCCGTCATTGACGATGAAGTATTTTTTGGAGAAGTCAGCCCCGAATTGGTTCCGGGCAATGAACTCAAACAAGGCCTATGAGCAAGACGGTCCGAAAGATTATCCCAACCGATAGTCCTAAGCCTGTACCCAAGCCGGAAAATCCGGCTTCGGGGGAGCCTCTCCCACATTTGATTGAAAAGTCCAAGAAGCAGGTGCTGGCAAACCCTAAGAAAGCCGCCAAGGTCCTCAGCGAATGGATCAAAAAGAAATCTGCTTCCTGAGCAAGAGCTGCGTCTAAGCTCACCACAAAACATTCACAAGAAGCCTCCTGGCTCTTTATCTCGAAGTGCAACTCTCGTCTGATTCTATTTAAATCAGAGCTCCACAACCTTCCATGGTTCTGCCCCAGCCCCGGTTCGGGCCTCCATGCCCTCACTTCGGGGTAAGTCGCTCTGACTCAAATAGAATCAGACGGGAGTCTTTTTCTCGAAGCGCCAGAACAGGACTGGCAACAAAAAGGAGGCTCAATAAAATGAGAGGCAGCGCGAGCTAAAAGAGCGGGCCAGGGATGGCACGCGATGACTCATGGACCTGAGTACCTCGAGCGATGCATCTGATTTTAGTGAGCCAACGACGTTGACAGTGCACGTAATTCAGCGGTACTCAGCTGGTCCCTGTGATTCTTCAAACGTAGAACAGCGTCACATCACCCATATCTCGATGCGCATGGGTGGAGTAGCTCTTCAGGAATCGCACAAAATTCATATACGCTTCGTAAGCTGAATGTGTAGGATCGACCAATGTTCCGTATCGAATATAGCGAATGCCTTCTTCGATATAGGGCCTTGTGTTTTGAACCGTAACATTCACCGGCAAATAACTCTCTTGACTGAAGTAGAGCCTGACAACAAAGGACTTCATTTCTTTTGGAAGCGCCGCTTGTTCCGTCACCTTAAAGGCAATACCTTCCATGCTCATATCCACAAGATCGATGGGAAGCATCTTCTCCTGATCCGTCACTCCGTAGATACCCAGGAGCTGAGTGAAGAAAAGACGTTCTGTGTTACGTCTCTTTTCCTCGAGCTTTTGTTCTCGGGCTTTGCCAAAGTCTACCACCTGATGAGATGGCGTATTCGAATCGGTATCCTTGGATTTTCTAGACATGGGTTTGGCCTCCAAGAACCTCTTCGGAAGGAACCCCGTGTCTCTGAAGAGGCAGGATCTGCCCTGGCTATACCACTGTGGCTATCTGGCTGAGGATATCCACCATTTTCACGAAATGGCTGACGGCAGTGATGGCATCTGCGCGCCCCGCAATAAAGTCCATGCCCACGTGCATTTCGTCATTTTTTTGACTGGAGCGCACGACTCGTACTTTCAGCGGAAGGAAGAGCGATTGATTGAGGTAGAGCTGAACATCGATTTGAGTTCCGGCAGTCAGTACCAATCCCGGATGCTCCATGAGGTCTTGAGAAATCCTAATGCCAATGCCAACTTCACTAATGTCTTCAAGTGGAAGCCTCAAATCACCTCGCCCTGGCAATACTGCAGCAACAGAGAAGGATTCCAAGATCGGAATTCTTTTGGCTCGACGACGTTCGGTACCGGGGTCTTTTTTTGACATTCTATTTACTCTTTCGGAGGTAATCGTTCTTCGCTGAGTGCTTTTTCGACTTCGGACTCTTTGGCCTGAAGTCGTTTGTAATAGTCACGAATAACCTTATCTTGGTCCATCAGTTTCTTCATCAACTCTGTACGGGTGGCCATATTTTTCTCGGCAAGCCACTTGCCTTGCTCCAAATGAAAAGCCAAAACAAGATCCGCATAGCTCCTCACACCTTTGTGGAGATCTGCAAAATAGACCTTTCTTGCCAAATAATCTGGCGTCCAAGCATCAAACCCTTTTCTTAAGTGCGAAACAAAGGTGTACCACTTCTTTGAAAAGGACTTCCACTTATTGAGTGATGTGGCGGAATAGGATTTCATGCGACTGAGATTTTGAAATTGAAAGAGCGTGCTCTGAAATTGATTGGTCAAGGTCGACTGAAATTGCTTGAGCGTTTCGACTTCCTTCTTGAGACTTAGCAAAACGGTTTCGTGATATTTTTTGAGGCGAAGGAGGTACTCTTTGTCTTTGGTGCCCCCTAAGAATCCAGCCTGTATGCCTACCACTTTTCTTCCTTGCGGAAGGTCATCAGGGAGTTGCTGACTGGCAACAGGAAGACTCTTCAGTGCCTCTGTGCCGGTATCTGTTTGAATCAAGGAATCAAATGCATAAATAGCGTACTGGCCCTGTGGCAATGCTTGGCCGTTTTCCGCTCGAATTTCTTGCGAAATCCCTAAGTGAGAATGAAGCGTCACCTCGACAGCCTTTTGAAAATGCAGGTCGTTGAGTAGAGTCTGCGAAACTCCTTTGACAAAAACCGTAATTTTTACGCCATCCGGAAGATTGGAAGCGACCACTAGCCGAGGTGTGCGAGGTGCGCCTTTTTCGACGGCAATTGCTACCTTGGGGCCATCCGTTGCAAGAGACAGCCCGGCGGTCTGATTGAGTCTTTCGAAATCTTCATCACTCAGATGTTCGGTCTTGGGAATGGACCATGCAAACTTTCCGAGCTGCGGTACATAGACCACGAGCTGAGCTATGACTGCTCGGGTCTCAGCCACGATGCGCGCCTTAAACCCGTCGACACCAAGTACATTGATCTGCGCGCCAACATACACACCCATTCCACCTAAAACCGCTAAGACCAATGCAATGCGAAGGTAAGACTTTCGCCTGGGAATAGCTTGAGATCCTGTTACTTCCACTCTGTTTTTTCGTGCGGCTCGGATTGCAGGATTTTCTTCAAAATTAATGGGTGTTTCTACCGCAATGACTTTGGAATGATCCACCACTGGATCTTCGTTGTTCTGAATCAGTGGCGCTTCCATCGTGGCCACAATACTCGGCTCTTCCAAGACCGGTAAGTCCCCACCATAAGCAACATCCTCCAGATTGACGTTCACGGAAGGCTCTGAGGACTCTAGCGGAACTTCCTCCATGATAAAGGGTGGCGCTGTCCGTTCATGCGGCAAAGAGGGAGCAGGTTCCTGTGGCGGGGCTAAGAGTTCTTCGACCTCTTGCAGAGCTTTCCAGTCCGCCATTCCCTCTTGCCAGACAAAGTGCTCCTTGGTGATCTTGGAACCAGCCAATTGCTCTTGAATTTCTATTTGAGTAAAGGGCCCCTCATGGTGGTCCCCCAAATAGACAAACCATTTTTTATCGTGAGATGGTCCCTGCATTGTGCTCATTGCGGCGGCGCCCCACTTAATATAATAACAGGCTAAGGATAGTCTAAATTAAATGACTGAAATCAGCAAATTCTGCCTAGTTGGCATTCCAGACGACCTTGGCGTCAAAAATGTAGGTGGCCGCATTGGTGCCTCAAAAGGTCCTGAAGCGTTCCGCAGTGCGTTTTTTAAGCTCAGAGGAAGAACGCCAGTTGCGGATCAGTGCGTTGATCTGGGAGATACCCAAGTAACCTCTTCTATTGAATCCAATCATGATGCTGCGGCACAAATCATCAAAGAGGCGCATGAGAAGGCCCCTCGCAGCCTCGTCGTAGGCGGTGGCCATGATCACGGCTACTCTCACCTGCTTGGAGTAAAAAAGGGCCGCCTCGGTTGCATCAATCTCGATGCGCACTTAGATGTCCGCAAGAGCAAGCCGGTTATTTCAAGTGGATCTCCTTTCTACCTGGCAATCGAAAACAAGGTCCTGCGCGGTACCGATCTTATCGAATTTGGGATTCAAGGGCATTGCAACGCCAAGGACCTCTGGGAGTATGCAAAGAAAAACAAAGTACCGATCCACGAGCTACACGAGATCCGGCGTCGAGGCGTACTCAAGACCTTTAATCGTATCCTGACTCGGCTCCACAAGAGCTGTGATCGTATCGTTGTGCAACTCGATCTAGACTGCATTGCTGAAGCGCACGCTCCCGGCGTCAGTGCGCCACAACCCGATGGATTCACGCCAGGCGAGATCTACGACATCCTCCGTTCGGCCAAGAAATCGAGCAAAGTTTGTTCGCTTGGAATATTCGAACTCAACCCCGAACATGACCGCAACGATGTCACCGCAAAGATCGCAGCTCAAGCGGCGTATTACTTCTTGGGGCACTGAAGGATTTATTTCTAAGCGCTTCGCTCGATTGTTTTGGTGAGCTTCTTGAACGCAGTACCATGCTGGTCAAAGGTCTTGCTAAGCTCCTCCAATTTGACTTGAATAGCCTGAGACTGTTGAACATCTCCATCGGAATGATGAAAATCTCGCGAGAGCTTGGCCCATTCAGCGAGTTCTCTAGCAAAGAAAAACATCGTTTTTTGGAAGGTTTTCATGTCCTGATTGAGTTTGACAAATTCTTCGCACGCTTGCTCTGCCGTTCCAGCCAAGACTTTTCCGTCTTCTCCAAAGGCTAGCGCTTCTTGGTGCATTTTTTGGGACTGACGCGCCAATCGCAAATAACCTTCAGCAAGATTCTTCATAGCGGTCACTGCTAAAAGGCTTTGCTGAACCATTGGCTTTACTTGGTTTAATCGCGATTGAAACTGACTCTGCTGATCATTTCGAGACGTCACATATTCTTCCAGTTGATTCATGATGTCTAGAACGCAAAGTTCTACTTCATCAAATGTCGTGCGCGCGCCTTCCATCCAACTACGAAGGCGACTTCGAAAACGTTCGTCTGGCGCATGGTACTTCACCAGCTTTAGGGTGCTTAAATAAAACAAGGTATAGAAAAGGAGTAGAAGGGCACCAAGATAAACCGCGTTCATCGCTGTATTCGATGCACCAAGCAATCCCTCATAGGGAAGCTGAAGCACCACTCGAATCGCATCTCCCGACTCTGGATCGAGGACTTTGGTGTAGTCAAACTCGCCCTTGAAGAAGCCGTATTCGTAGCGTTCGAGTTCGGACTTTTCTTGCGGCTTCAGACGAGCATAAAAGATCTGCTGTTCATTGCCATCCAGACGTTTGCGCAAGAGCTGAATCGCTGATTTCCATTCAAAAGGGGCTTCGCCTTGCTTGCTCAGACCTCGAAGACTCTCTGTCTGCGCAACCCATGCTCGCGCAAGTTGCAAACCGAGGGTCTCAGCTTTGCTTTCCACACGAAGGTGATCGGCATACGCAATCAGCGCGACCAAAGTCGCAGCTCCCATTACACCAGACCATCTTGCAATCAATCTTCGTGGGTCCATCCCAATGACGTATCGGCCTAGTTGGCGGAGGTCCTAAGCGGGGTTTTTTTGACGGCAGCGTATCTCGCAGACTTCCACGCTGCGCACAATAGACAATCCTTCCCTTTGTGTCATAAAACGGACGGATGCAGTACCTACTCGCCTTTGATCAAGGCACAACCGGAACCAAGTCACTCCTGATGGACGAAAACCTTGCTGTTGTTGCGGAGCACACCGAAGAATTTCCGCAATACTATCCGAAGCCAGGTTGGGTAGAGCATCACCCCGACGAGATCTGGAAGACGATTCTCAACGGCATTCAGAAAGTTACTCAAGGCGACAAAGCCAAGCAAATCGCGGCAATCGGAATTACCAATCAACGCGAGACGGTATGCTTTTGGAATCGAAAGACCGGGGAGTCCCTTGCGCCAGCCATTGTCTGGCAAGATCGAAGGACGGCTGACCGCTGCAAGGAGCTTCGCGACCTGGGCCACGAAAAAGAGTTTCAATCGAAGACAGGCTTGCTCCTCGATCCTTACTTTGCCGGAACAAAAATTCAGTGGGCGCTTGAAAATCAATCCGTCCTTCAGCAAGCCGCCAAGAACGGCACGCTCGCCGTGGGCACCATCGATAGTTATTTGATTAGCCGACTCACTCATGGAGTGTCGCACGTCACTGAACCGAGCAATGCTTCGCGGACGCTGCTATTTGATATTCACGCATTGGCTTGGGATCAGAACCTTTGCGACTTGCTCCATGTTCCGATCTCAATCTTACCAGAGGTTCGCCCAAGCAATGGCCTCCTCGGCGTGACCAAAGGAATTCCTGGTCTACCAGATGGAATTCCGATTCATGGTTGCCTTGGCGATCAACAAGCGGCGCTTCTCGGACAGGCTTGCGTTGAAGTAGGCGAAGCCAAGTGTACTTTCGGAACGGGTGCCTTTCTCCTCATGAATACTGGCTCCCATGCCGTGCCAAGTACGCATCGCTTACTCACGACTATTGCCTGGCAAATGGCAGGAGAATCTCCAACCTATGCGCTAGAGGGCAGTGCCTTTATTGCTGGAGCGGCTGTGCAATGGTTGCGCGACGGACTGAAGTGCATTCAAAAATCCTCTGAAGTCGAGGCTCTTGCTGCATCGGTCCCTTCGAGTGAAGGAGTGGTCTTTGTCCCAGCACTTACGGGATTGGGAGCACCCTATTGGGATCCTCACGCTACTGGCATGTTGACGGGCCTCACGCGCGGAACCACACAAGCCCATGTAGCACGTGCAACCTTAGAGGGCATCGCGTTTCAAAACGTTGCCATTCTAGAAGCCATGCAGAAAGACAGCAAGAAACCGCTTCGCGCTTTGAGTGTGGATGGAGGAGCTTCGGCCAATAACCTTCTGATGCAGATTCAAGCGGACTTGCTTGGCGTGGAACTCAAAAGGCCCAACTACCTAGGCTCCACTTCACTTGGAGCCATCTTCGCAGCAGGACTGGGAATCGGATTGTGGAAGAAGCTAAACGACGTCAAAAAGAGCTGGAAGATCGATCGCTCTTTTCATCCAACCTGGAACGATTCAACTCGAAAGATCGCTCTCGAACGTTGGACCACGGCGATTGGTCGCGTGACCTACCACGGTACCTGAAGGACGAGGGGTGCCTGCTCGTGGCAGAAGTTCTCGCAATTCAGAAAGGTATTTGACCGGAATCCACTTCAATCCGGGAATGCCTTCCACTCTGCCTAGCTGTGCCTTGGGAAGTACTACCGTATCAAATCCAAGCTTCTTTGCCTCACTGACGCGCGCTTCAATTTGGCTCACGCTTCGAACTTCACCCGTCAAACCCAGTTCTCCGATGAAAAGCATTTCCCGCGGAATCGGCACTTCATAGAGACTAGAACTCACGGCCGCCGCAGCGGCCAAATCACAAGCAGGTTCTTCCAAGCGCAGACCTCCCGCAACATTGAGATAGACATCCAACTCCGAAAGCTTGAGCTGAAGGTGACGTTCAAGGATAGCAACCAGTAGCGTAAGCCTATTAGCTTCCAGACCTACCGACGTCCTTCGTGGAAAACTCAACGAGCTTCGTGAGACCAATGCCTGAAGCTCAACCAAGAACGAACGACTTCCCTCTAAGGAAGATCCTACAGCGACGCCAAAGACGTTTTGACTTCGATCACCCAAAAATAATTCGGATGGATTTTTCACCTCGCGAAGCCCATCGGCAATCATTTCGAAGACCCCCAATTCTCGTGAGCTTCCGAAACGATTCTTCACCGTGCGAAGGAGCCTAAAATTCTGCGTCGAGTCGCCTTCAAAATACAAAACAGTGTCCACCATATGCTCGATGGTCTTTGGCCCCGCAATTCCGCCATCCTTCGTCACATGTCCCACTAAGAACACTGCCATTCCTTTTGCTTTGGATAGCTGCATGAGCTGATGTGCAATTTCTCTTACTTGGCTCACGCTACCTGGAGCCGACTCCAAGGCTCCAGACACAAAAGTCTGCAAAGAATCTACGATGAGCACCTCTGGATGCTCAGCAGCAACCGTCGCCAATACTTCCTCAATCTGGGTGGATGCCAATAGCATCACTCCCTGCTGGGCCGGCAACTTCAGCCGGCGCGCACGATCTCGGATTTGGTGCGGAGACTCTTCTCCGCTGGCATACAAAACTTTAGTGACCTTGCTTGTTTTGGATTCCATCAAGCCCGAGGCCATCTGTAGGAGCAGCGTGCTTTTTCCGATTCCCGGGTCACCCCCAAGAAGGACAAAACTATCTCGAACCAATCCTCCGCCCAAAACGCGATCCAGCTCTTCAATTCCTGTAGGATGGCGATAGGCCGCGGCCCTGGATTCTGCCTCGGCATCATCCAGCATAAGGGGCTCTGCCTTGCTGCCGCTGACTCCCTCATAAGCGCTTTTTCCGCGACTGGGCGCTGCGGCCTCCTCTACAAAGGAGTTCCACTCACCGCAGTCATTGCAGCGCCCCAACCATTTTGCGGACTGATAGGCGCAACTCTGACAAATATAAACAGACTTATTTCGGGCCTTTACCATCGCCTCAGTGTTACCGATAATAAGAGGCATGGGCAAATACTTTTGGGACACAGACCAGGAATCGGACTCTAAGGCCCCAGCCAGGAACGAAAATGATGAGCTGCGCGCCGCTCTTCACTCCATGGAAATACTGATTGATCAGCTCGATCATCTTTATGCGCAGTACTTTGCACGTTATGAAAAGCGTCCGCCCATTGAGAAGCGCAGAATGCTCGACGCTAAGATGACGCAACTCGAGTCCGCCGTAAAACCCACTCCGGATTTGAAATTTAGGTTTGGCGCTGTTCAATCCAAATATACTACCTTTCGAGACCGGTGGGAGAAGCAGCTCAAAGACTTCGAAAGCGGCAAGGCCAGAGGAAGGTCCTAGCCTAATTAAGAACCTGTCTTAATCAACTTAAGAAAAGAGGCCTCGTCCAGAATTTCGATTCCGAGGGCCTGGGCCTTATCTAATTTGCTACCCGCCGCTTCTCCTGCAAGGAGGTAGTCTGTTTTCTTTGACACACTTGAACTCACCTTACCGCCCTTCTCTTCAATGAGCTGGGCAGCCGCATTTCGATCTAGGGTTGGTAAGGTACCCGTGAGTACAAAGGTCTTACCTAAAAAGACACCACTCTCTGACTTCTTAGCCACTCGCACGCTCAAAAATCCTAATAGACGCAAGTACTCCTTCTGAAAATCCTTATCCGATACCGCTTCCATAACACTTGCGGTGACTTCAGTGCCAACGTTGTCCATTTGCTCTAATTGCTCGGCCTTTAAATCCAAAAGCTCTTTGGCGGTCGCTAGATTTTTTGCAATCTCCTTAGAGGTCTGGCTGCCAACAAAGCGAATACCCAATGAAAAAATCACGCGATCAAGGTCTACCTCTCTCGAAGCTTGAATGGCTTGGTAGAGTTTCTCGCTGGATTTCTCTTTGAAGCCTTCGAGTCCGAGAAAGTCCTTGATGGAAAGACCAAAGAAATCGGCAAAGTCTTTTACCAAGCCTGAATCAACCAATTCCTCTACAATGCGTGGACCCATTCCTTCCACGTTCATAGCACCCTTGCTTACAAAGTGACGGAAACGCTCAATAGCTTTGGCAGGACACTTCTTGTTGATGCACCTTCGAACGGCTTCTTCCGGATCTTTCTTAAGTACGGATTGACAACTCGGACAGTGATTCGGCATTTCGAAAGGCTTTTCGCTGCCCGTCCGAACCTCATCAATAGATTGAACCACTTCTGGAATCACATCTCCTGCTCGCTGAATCAAGACTCGGTCGCCAATGCGAATGTCTTTTCTCGCAATTTCCTCTTCATTATGGAGAGTGGCTCGCTGAACAATGACTCCTCCCAAATTGACGGGCTCAACAACCGCAACGGGAGTAATAGCTCCTGTTCGTCCAACCTGAACCAAGATGTCTTTCACCACCGTAGTCTCTTGGCGTGGCGGAAATTTAAAAGCTACCATCCCACGTGGACTACGGGCAATCGTACCTGCTTGCTCTTGCTCCTCAAAGGAATTGAGTTTTATAACTACGCCGTCGATTTCGTAGGGCAGTGAATCCCGCTTCTTTTGAATCTCACGGTAAAAAGCCAGGACTTCTTCGGGGCCTTTGCAGACGCGTCGATGCTCACCAACGGGCAATCCCCACTCTTCCATGGTGTCTTCTAGCTCAGCAAAGGTTTGGCATCGATCGCCTTCGACATGACCGACGCCATAAAAGAACGCGGCCAGCGGCCTCGACGCTGCCACTTTTGGATCGAGCTGCCGAATACTGCCCGCGGCTGCATTGCGAGGATTGGCAAAAACCTTTTCGCCTTTTTTTATCTGTTCTGCATTGAGTTTTTTGAAATCCTCAATGGGAAGCAAGACCTCGCCTCGAAATTCAATCAGCGGGGGATGCTTCTTCCCGGCTAGCTTTAAGGGAATGCATTTGATGGTTCGAATATTTTGAGTCACCTCTTCACCTTCGGTACCGTTGCCTCGAGTGGCGGCGGAGATCAGAATGCCTTTTTCGTAGGTAAGGTTAATTGAGAGTCCATCAAACTTGAGTTCAGCAAAATAGGTCATCGCTTTTTTGGTATCTGCTCCAAGGATTCTCTGTACTCGCGCATCAAAATCACAAAATTCGCGATCATCCATGGCATTAGCCAAAGAGAGCATGGGGACACGGTGAACCCATTTCTTAAACTGTTTGAGCGGCTCTCCCCCAACGCGCTTAGTGGGTGAATCCTCCATACGCAATTTGGGATATTGCGCCTCTAATTCCTGGAGCTCACGAAACTTACGATCATACTCCGCGTCTGATACGAGTGGCTTATCAAGCACGTAATAGTGGTGGTCGTATTGATGAATTTGATCGACCAATTGTCGAAGCCGTTCTTGTTCTTTCATGTCATCTCGCTAAAGCTAGAAATAGTACAAAAGCGTCGGGGTGAAAAGCACTGCCGTCTGACTTGCATCGGTCGTCGTGCTGAACTCCATTCCATGTGAGTAGAACTCAAATCCCAGCATGAAGGTCATCTTTGGCGTGATCATATAGGTCCCTGAGACATTAAAGCTGATATCCGTACTTCCTTCGTTTCCAGCTACCGTAAACCCGCTTTGCTCGGCGGACTTGAAAATGCCTAGGTCCAATCCCATAGATACGCCATAGCGATCTCGAATTGGAATTTCCCCACCCATTCCCAAATACAGCGCGCTGACCGCAAGGCTGCCCGTAAAGTCAGTGGAAGAACTTGGCGTTCCATAATTGAAGCTATGATAGCCCCCACGAAATAGGAGCCTAGGTCCGTAGAACGTTTGAGCCAATGGAAGCGCATAGACCGCATTGATGCGCCAATGTGAAAGGGACCCCGTACCAATAGATACGGCACTTCCTGTCGTACCTACTTTCTGCGAATAGCTGTAGGTTGCGTACGAGAATCCTGCTTCTGCCCAAAGGTGATCCGTAAACCAAAGCTGCGCCTGAGATTTAATTCCGTAGGCAAATCCACTTCCCGAAGTCGCTGTTGAGGAGCTCCCCGTATGATACTCGCGGCTCACACTTCCTATCAAAAGTCCTAGTCCGCCAAATCCCAGTAGTGGCTTCTCATGCTCCCAGGGATTTGCATCCTCCTCGGAGTCTTCAGAAGGAGTGACTTTGGCAGGCTTGCCCTTCACCAATTGAGTGACCTTATGATAGCGCCGAATTTCTTGCCCCGGCTCCTCTGACTGGACCTTTGCAAAAGCTATCTGATCTTCGACGTTTTGCACGATTGCTTGGCCTACTGGATTTAGCTTCCAGTCTACATTCTCCCGCGTCAAAGGATGTTCTTTGACCTGATCCAAGGTTCCGAAGAGAAGCGTATCCCCTTTTTCGACACCGCTCAGGCTCCCCATATTGACCGTAACCCAATCTTGATCTCTTCCCGTCACATGTCCGAGAAAAGGGACCTTAGAAAAAAGTACCCCAAGCGCGAGCTTCAAACTTTGGTCCAACTCTGCCGATCCCGCCGAATCACCGGATACAAAGCCATGATGCCCCAAGACATTCATCTTAGGTGCCTGTAGCCAATCCATGCTGAATCGGTACTGTGCGCCTTCCTTATATACCTTGGTCCGAATCAAGGTCTCGGCACGAACCTTTCGCGCGACTTCTTCCAAAATCTTGGGGTCGTCGATCAACGCCTGATAGGCCAAGGGTGAACGATTCAAAATGGACTCGACCGGCTTGAGGCTGCGAACCTTGAAGCGACTTTGGCCACTGAAATAATTTTCATAGGCTCGTGCGACATAGTCCGCAAAAAGTCCGTCGACATTGTCCCAGGACTTGAGCAAGCCCACGGTTTCGAGCGTGAATTGGCGATCCAACTCAGACCCGGCTCTAGCCTCGAGTTGAAAATTGAGCAAAGCCAATAAAAGGAGACTCCATCGAGGCCAGCGATTAAAATCCATTAGGCATTCGCTCCTCATAGAGGGCTATGAGCGTTTTGAGCTCCGTAATCTCACGATGTGCCCGATGCAACTCGCTTTTGAGGACTTCGACTTCCGAAGAAGCTACCGCAAACCTTACCGCTCCTACGCTAGGAACCGCGCTCGCACCAGCATTCGTGGAGGATTCGCTCTCATCCCAAATGAGGTACTTCCCTGCCACCTTTTTGTGTTCAACCTTGGAAGCTTTGATGTGTCGTCGAAGTGTTGAAAGGCTTACATTCCTACGAACAGCATACTCTACGAGTGGAACCCATTGGCCCTTTGTCACTTGCATAGACATCTGACATCATTGTATTTCTTAAATTAGGAAATACAAGCACTCAGCTTTGATATGTTGAATCAAAACAAAAAACGTCAGGGAAAAATCAGGATTCCGAAGAAAAAGCGCGTCGGCTTCGTCTGCAGCGGTGGTGCGATCAAAGCAGGCGCATTTCATATTGGCGTAGCGCTTGGACTCCGCGAGCACGGATTTCGGTTCAAGGGGGGGCTTCTGACCTCCCGAACGGAGCACTCAGCGAAGCCTCAGCCCATGGAGATTGATACCTACGTTGGGTCAAGTGCCGGTGCGCTGATTTCTTCCTTGCTTGCTTCGGGATTTGCGATCGAAGAAATTTTTGATGCCTTTATGAATCGAGAGGGAGCACAAGAAAAGCCCCGCATACCTCGACTGACCTATTCCAAAATATTTAAGCTTCGACCAGAGCTAGCAAAAGAACAACTCGCGCAGCTACTGAATGGTAGGAAGCTTCTCAAAGACCTCATGAAAGGAAAATGGGAAACCCTTCTCAATACCGAGTGGTTTAAGATCACTGGATTTTTTTCAACTTCTGGAATCGAATCCTATATGCGAGAAGAGGTACTGCCATCCAATCAGTTTGAGGACTATGCGGCGGACCTTTTTATTGTCGGCACTCAACTCAATCATTCGCGCAAAGTTGTCTTTGGTCGTTCGCAATTTGATCCTCCAGCTCACGATCCCACTTGTCAGTACATCACTGACGTCACAGTATCCGATGCCGTTGCGGCTAGTATCGCGCTTCCCCCTTTTTTTTCGCCCTATCATATAAGAACTAAGTCAGGAAAGCGGGCCGACTATATTGATGGTGAAATTCGGGATACACTGTCTTCTCATGTAGCCGACGATGCGGGATGTGATCTGGTTATTGCTTCCTATACGCATCAGCCTTACCACTACGTCAAAGAAGTGGGATCGCTCACCAAGTTGGGACTTTCGGCGATTATTGTTCAGTCGCTTTATCTGATGATCGAGCAAAAAATAAATCACTACATCCACACTCGACGCAGTCAAAAGAAAGCGATCGAAGAAGTTGAAGCATACTGCAAACAGGCTGGATTGGACCCCAAACATCGATCAGCCATCCTCGGCATCATGGAAGAGCGGTTTGCGTTTCGAAGAGAAGTCGATACGATTTATATTCATCCACGTCCCAGCGATACTCGAATGTTTATTCGAGAGCATTTCAGCCTATCAACTCAAGTGCTTCAAGATATTGTGCTCAGCGGATTTCGTGCAGCAACCGAAGTCCTGAAGCACTATGAATTTGAAGACCTCGACCTTTCGCCACCCACCTGAGCATTGACACTTAGGATTTGCTATGAAAAACAATTGGACGGCGGTTGGTATGATTGGTTTGGGATGGAGGGGAGCGTCCGCGCTCCTTCTCCTATTTTTGGTTGAATCGACTTGGGCGCTGAATCCCCTTCAGCCGGCTACGTGTTTGGGAGTCCTTAGCTTAGCAGGCAGCAAAGGCCAGCAGTCCTATTCAGTGCTGCAGGCATTGGACCAACTCAACAAACTAAGAGAGGCCTACCTCAGCGGTGAACCCAGAAGCGTGAGTCCCATGGATTCCCCACTTCTAGTCACGGGACTACCGACGATCAAGCTGGACCAAGACCAGGCATGGTTGCTCAACCGCAGAATAGTGACAGCAAATAGGTCCGTTCAAATTTTTGGTGGAGCCGAGGCGATAGTAGCGGAAGGGAAGGCTGAAGTCCTAGAGCTCATTGAAGCGATTTTCAAGCAATCACACAGCTCCACACAATCCAAGTTTGCTGAGATTTCAATCGGTACACCCAAGGAGGAAATGTCGGATGCCTGGCTTAGCCGATTGAAGGAGACGGCAGAGTCCCTTCAGCCAGGTCAGTTCCTCTATGAGGGAAGGAACCATGAGGTCATCGAGCAAAATGGAAAGGCAGGTCTGCCGCTAACTCGGCAACTCGCATTGGAGATCTTGCTCTGGAAAAAATCAGAGAGTGCCCAGCCCTCCCTCATCATCCTAGTCCGCAAGTCCGATCCGAGAGCGTTGAAGGACTTTGCATTGGCGACTCCTCAGGACCAATTGATTCCCCAATCACTCGAGGATAGGTTTCAACGCTTGGACCGAGAGCAACTCATTCCTCTTCTGAAAATCAATCTTAGAAACGCCCTTTCTCACTTAGCCATTAAAAAGGACCTGGCCGAGAAATTTGAGAATGAATTATTGGATCTCTCTCACGAATATGGCCTTTTTATCGGCAAGCCGGGTTGGCTGACGAGAAGAAGATATAGCTACGCTAAGTCCTATTGGACGCCCCGCAAACTGGGGGTGAACGTTCTAGCAGATAACGCTTTAAGTCAAGCCCTTGAAAACTATTTTGGAAAGGCCTCTCACATTCCGTCCTCCTATTGGCAGCGGAGGGATTTGCTCTTCGCAAAAGCTTACGAACGGGCGCTTGCAAGCGTCGAAAAAACAGGACTCTATGAAATTGTTATGAATCAGTGGGTCCCACTGGCGGAGAAGGCCTTTCG
This sequence comes from Bdellovibrionota bacterium, assembly GCA_963169695.1. Taxonomy (GTDB): domain Bacteria; phylum Bdellovibrionota; class UBA1018; order UBA1018; family CAUJDS01; genus CAUJDS01. The sequence continues at coordinate 17,925 of CAUJDS010000047.1, read as the reverse complement.
GGATTGGCAGAAGGTTCGAAACTCTTTTCTAGCGGACAACCTGACGAAGCAACGTCACCGTCGAAGCACTGAAATTTGGAATCAATTGAAATACCAAGGGACGGAGATGCTCAATCAGCTTTTTGAAAAGGAATATGCCGGTGCCCTAATTCATTCGGTTGACGACAGTTGGGACACCTCGGTTCAGCAGAAAAGCCAATCCCCTCCCCAAGAAGTGAGGACATGGTGGACAAGGCTAAGGAATCTGCGGTAGTTGTTTCCAATATCAATATGCGGAGAGGTGTCCGAGTGGCTGAAGGAGCACGCTTGGAAAGCGTGTAAAGGCGCAAGCCTTTCGAGGGTTCGAATCCCTCTCTCTCCGCCATCCATGGCTCCGAGGCGTCCACAGGACGCACGACTTTTCGGGCATCACGCCCTCAAAGCTCTCCGCCATTTCACAAAAGGCTGTCGACCCAAAGGGTCGGCGGCCTTTTGTGTTTTTGGCGAAGTGGAGAGAGGGATGAGAACAGCCGGAGCGAGTGGGTGCCCGCAGGGGCGGGCAACGAGCGAGGCATGCCGAAGGGTTTGCACGAGAGTGCAAAACCCGTAGGTCGAATCCCAAAATAGATAAGCGAGAAGAGAATCCGCACAGCAGGGCGAATCCCTCTCTTTTTTTCGGCATCACGCCCTCAAAGCTCTCCGCCATATTTAGCCCTATTGCCTGGTGCTATTCGGGGAAATTTTTGGGTTTTCGAGTCCGTCACATTTTTGTGGACCTTGCACTCTGAAGCAGTGGGGCTTTACTCTTTGTGCTTTAACTTTACGGACTTTAGATCAATCTCATGAAGAATCTTATCTCTTAGACCAGAAGTTTCAACATGCTCTCGAAGTGCCTTCCACGTCTTTTTATCTTCGGAAATTAATTGGCTAACTCGACCCTGTGAAAGATTCAAAATTCTTGCAATATTGGATTGTGTTAACTGCTTCAACTTTCCAGTAGTTAGACGTTTATCCACCTTTTTTATACCACTTTTTTGTTTGGGTGACGCTATTGCGCGGGTAAGTTCCGAGAGTAATTCGTTTTTTAAAAATTGCTTTAATTTCTTTTGCAGGCTGCCCTTTAGCTTTCCGCCGCGTTTGTTGCCTGGAGGGTTTGCGATTTGTAGAATAAGAGATTCAACTTCTCTAGGATCAAGATTGGTCGATAAACCATAAAGAGACATCCGTTCCCAGCTTTTAGATTTTTTTTGATTTTTGAGATGCTGCTCCAAGCGAACACCAAAATCAATCGCTTTACCTACATAACGAAGATTGTCATTTTTATCGTACCAAGCGTAGACGCCATGGGCGCCATATTCCTTTAAAAATTCAATGAATTTATATCTATACTGCTCTCCCTCCAAGAGACTTCTAGACACGGGGGGCAGATGCCTAACAACTACTGCGCTATTTTCTCGCTCGGATCCAGCTCCCTCTTTGCGGCGCTTTTTTTTTCTCATAGTATTGTCTCGTCAAACAATAAATCCAGCCTGACATTTTTTTAGTAATTTTTGGGAACTATAATTGAATCAAAATCAATGCAATCATCTTATCAGTTTTTCGTCTGCTCCATTGGAACATCATATGCATATTTAAATTCGATTTAAAAAGGCATTCAGCAAAATCATAGTTGATATTGAGCAAAGCTGAGAATTCAGCATGACCTATCTTGAACGATTCTTTTCGATCTGCTCCTGAATTGTCATGCGAAATTCATTAGGTTGATCAATATTAGAAAAGGCTTCTTTTGTTCCACCAGTCCCACCAATTACAATTGTTCCAAAGTCCAGAATTCTGCCGAGCAGCGGTTGTTCGATTCCAATACTCTCCACCTTGGTCAATAATGTCTCTACTGATTTCTTTGAAAGCAAACCCACCTTAATTAGAACTCTTCGATTTGTAACTACATACGTTGAGGAGAAATATTGAAGCACAGCTCTAATTGTAATCATCCCTAAGACAAGAAACATACCGAGTCCACCTCCCGACAAAGATGGATTCTTACTAATCCCGGCGACTATCCAAAGTAAGGCCGCCAAGATGCAAAAAGTAAGTGGAATGAGGAATGTTGCTCGGTGGAGACGTACATCTTTTAGAATCTCTTCGCCGGCCATAAGATTGTTTAGTTTCATATGAAATTCCTTCGCGTCAACATCGCCAATTTGGGTTCTGAAAGCCAGGAAAGAGATCTTAACTGGCCCGATGAACTGAAGGATTTAAAAATGCTTACAAAGCGAAGGATCACCAGCTTGTTCCACCATTGACTGCCTTCATACTTTTGGGACTTGCTGCGTCGCCTCAACCCTAAAAAACCCACGATCGCCCTTTTAAAGGCTATTGAAAGCAAATTAAACCGTAGGCCAAGACGCGTACTCGACTATAGAACACCCTATGAAGTTGCTACGAATCAAAATGTTCCACTGGCAAGTTGAAACTAGCTCCGTGTGCCTTTCTTGAATTCTTATGATAACCCATTCGCCGAATGATAAGGAGACTCGCCAAGCTCAGTTTACTCGTATTTGCGCAAGTGCTATTGGCATCGACGTTGCTTGCCTCAGACCTATGCAAGCTCTCCTTCGATGACCAGGCTGGCCCAGTCCAACTCCGTGTTAACACTTTGCCCCAAGGCGTGGCCGCAACTCCCGAGGTTATTGTATTCAAGGGCCACGAAACAGAAGCGCATCCTTATCTCGCACTATTTTCCGCTGGGGAAGATGCGGTCATTACTACGCAGGTGAAGTACCTTCTCAATCAACCTTACGGACCACGCGTACAGCGAGTGGTCGTATCGCCGACTGATGTGATTTCGTTAAAAGATCAAAGTACTTTATTTTCTGCTTACGAAACATTCCTCAGCAAATTGGGCAGTGCCATTGGCGATGACAAAGTGACGTCCATTGAAATGAGTCAGCCACAGATTGTTGGGAATGAAGTTATTTTCTATGCTTTGGCGAGACGAAGTAGGCTTCTTCTAAAATACAATTACGTTACCAAGGATCTTACGCCCCTGAGTTCGGCCAGTGCCAGCGAGATGTCGGAAGTCCCATCACTAGTTTCGCTTCATTCAAAGAGGTTTGTTCTCACTGCAGTGAATCCTACAAAGATGAATCCTGGCGTATATGAAATCTTCGATTTAGAAACGGGAAGGAAGGTTTCCTTTCGTTTTAACGAATCGCATATAGCATACGTCAAATTAAGTGAATCCGGAGACTCGTTCGTCGTAAGCTGGCACGCATTTGATAAGGGTACTGAAGAGAACCGAGTATACGCTATTGAAAGAAGCCAATGGACGGAAGGTGGAGCGCCTCACGATCTTTCAGGTTTTAAACTCCTTCATCGCTTCTCAGGAAAAATACTAGCCACCAGCCATTCCTTGACTAGATTTGCGGTGGACGAAAGCAGAGAGGTCCAGTCAATCAAGCCCGTGTTGCTAGACTTTTCAGAAAGAAAGCGGAGGCGAGTAGCTCTATCAGGATGGTCCGAAATACAGAAAAGACTAAGGAAGGCCCGCGGGCTTGGATGGAAACTCGCTTTTACTGATACAAGCTCTGAAATGTCGCCGGACGGAAGCTTCTTTTCACTGAAGATAAGGTTGAGCCAAGGTGAAGGATTTAAAGAACTAGAAAAGGACCTTTTCTTGTTATGGAATATTCAAACTAATACTCCACCGAGAGTGGTGACTTCTGAAAACCTGGATTCTCTCCTGGCTACAGAACCCAATTCTGAAAACTATTCTACGAACTTGACTGGAATGGCCTGGGGTCGTCAGACGGCAGTGCATCTGCTTGATGATGGCACGCTACTCATTGCTCGGAGTCTGGTTTTGAGCAATAGAAGAGATATTGCTGTCGATATTGTGAAGGTGAAAGAGAGCGAGTCCTTTTTACCCGTCCAGACTGGCATTTTTAGAGATCTGGATCTTGACCCTTTTCAACTAAGGAGTGAATGGTTGGGCGTGACTCATTTGCAAATCAGTCCCAATGGAACTTGGGTAGCATTAGACATTGCTGGCGTTGGACTTAGAGTATTGAGAATCAACTAACTGCTCCGGCCATTGTGTGGATTAGATCAACGCAATGCATTAACGTGCTACTGTTTTAGATTTCTTTCGTATTGAGCGACATTTAGCGACCTTTAGAACTTTAGTTTTTGTATTGCCCCGACGAGAGGTACTTGAGGTAGCTATGTCGCGTAATCAACAAGACCGAAAATTTCTGCATGATCTTGCCACCCCTCTCTTTGTTGTTCGTAACATGATCAAGCGCACCATTGACGAAATCACAGGCAAAAAGCCCAATCAAGGCCCCGAAAAGCAAATGGAACGGCTTGAAGCAGCATTAAAGGCTGTTGAAAAAATGGAAGCCCTCCACGCCGAACAGAAGTCAGCAATCCACTCCAGAGAGAGTGGAGACGAGAAAAAAGCTGCCTAAGCAGCCTTCTTTCCTGCCAATTCCTTCATTTTGATAGATCGCTCCATCATGGCTCGTAGCTGTTTGATGTTGCCTGTAAAGTGTACTGCATTGAGCGTTACGGCTTCCTTGGGCATGCCATAGACGACGCTACTGGCTTCATTCTGTGCGAGGTTGATGGACCGGCCTTTCTTTAGGAGATCAAGCATGCCCGCCGCACCGTCACGTCCCATACCCGTCAGCAGAACAGCCATCGTCCTAGCACTGGTGTCAGCAGTCGTTCGAAATAGAAAGTCCACTGCTGGTCGATGCCCATTTATCTTGCCCTCTTGCGTAAAGAACGAGGCAAGACGTCCTCCCTCACGTCGAAGCCCGATATGGGCATCGGACTGACTCATATAGAGCTTGCCCGGTACGAGCACCTCTCCTGTCGAACCAGTAGCAAGCTTCAATCCCGATACCGACTCCATCCGCTGCGCTAAAGCTGGTGCAAACTCTGGACTAATGTGTTGAACAACGACAACAGGAGGAATGAACTCAACCGGTATTTTCGAAAAATCACGCAAAATCTGCGCCAAAGCTTCTGGGCCACCTGTACTTGCTCCTAGAACGAAGACCTCTGGCCGAACCATTTCGAATTCATGCAGAAAATTGCCGTTCGATGGTCCCGCATACTGGTGCTGCGTATGCGATACAATCAGATCTCGCATCCTTGCCACCACATCATCCGGATGATTGGCCAATACACTCTTCACCACGTAATCCTGCGCTCCCGACTCCAAAGTTCCTAATACATGATGGGCATCTTCAACACGCGCATCAGTAATGACCACCACCGGTTCTTTGAATCCTCTTGCCCTGGCTTCTTTTAACCATTCTGATCCATCCGTTGGTCTTCCCATATTGAGGTCTAACGTAACGGCACTGATTCTATACTTTTGTGTGGCTTGAGTAGCTTCTAATGGATTTGATGCTTCGACCACTTCAAATCCGTTTTTCAAAAAGAGTTTGGACAAAACTTTCCTTACTGAAACTGAGTCATCCACGACCAAAATTTTCTGCTGAGTACCTGCTGTTTCTGATAGGGCCTTCCTGGGCGAAGCTTTTTCATACATGGAATTGCCAACGAAAAGAAAGTCCGTAGGCGCTTTTTCCAGGGCTTCGCTGTGTCCAAGAACTAGTAGCCCTTGCATTTTTAAGCCATCCGCTAAATTGCGCACGATAGTTGCCACTTTCTCGGGGCTAAAGTAAATCAGGACATTTCTGCAGAAAATAAGATCAAATTTAGCTTTGGTATGCTCAAAGGTACCGTCGCTAAGATTCCACACTTTAAAGGAAGCGCGGCAACGGATTTCTTTGTCGAGTGTCATTAGTCCATCTGTCTTACCGCTTCCCACCATGACTCCTGGCAAGCAAGCATTGGGTACGGCGCTGAGGTGCTTTGCGCTGTAGATAGCTCTATTGCCGATTGCCACTGAGACGGGATCGATATCAGTGCCCAAGAGCCTATAATCAAATCCTGGGTTCTCAAGTCGATAGCGTTCCATCTCAAGCCCAATGGAGTAGAGCTCTTCGCCGGTTGAACAAGCTGAGGACCAAATCAAGAAAGGATCCGTTAGGAAATCCCTTTCATGCGTATCAATCCAAGTACGAATATGCTCGTAGTGAGGCATTTCCCTAAACCAAGAAGTCGTATGGATGGTAATGGCCGAGAGAAATTCCTTCCACTCTTCCGAATTGGCACGTGCTAATTTGAGGTAGTCCTCAAATCGCTTGGAGTCATGGGCTTCCATTCGCCTTAGGATATTCGTCAGCAAGACTTCTCTACGGTATTTGCCTTTTTGGCAAGAGCCCGTGATTTCCTCCACAAGTCCGTAGACTTCTTCTTCTTCACTAGGCGTAAAGCTCATAACAGAATACTCCTCGTGTTACGCTACATGCTTGAAGGAATCATCGTCTGCGTGGATCGATTCTCCACTCTTGGGCAGAGGCAATTCGATAACCTCAGCCATTTTTGAGCCAGCGCCTTTGGACCTAATCCATCTACGGAATTTCTCGGTGGGCTTCTCTCTGCCTTGCCCTAGGACGACCTCGTTAAGCTTACTAACGATTCCTCCAAGAATTATATCCTGTTTTCCAAGATTGACGGATGCTGTCTGGGTGGAAGCAGCTGCTTCACTGTTCTTTCTCGCTGCGATATCCAATTGCTCCATGGCCTTCTGACTTTGCTGAATACCCACGTCTTGCTGATGGCTAGCTTCGGCAATGGAGGTGATCTGAGCACTGATGCCCTCGATGGAGCTTGCAATTTCTGCAAAGGTAGTTGCAACCTCTGCTGATACCGTTTGTCCATCCTGAACACGAGATTGAATTAACTCCAATGTACCATCAACTTGCTGCTGACTTTTTCCAATGAGAGTTTCGATCTCACCTGAAGCAGCCCCACTCATTTGGGCAAGGTTTCCAACCTCTTCAGCCACGACAGCGAATCCTTTTCCGTACTGTCCTGCTCGAGCAGCTTCAATAGATGCGTTAAAGGACAGAAGCTGGGTTTTGAAGACGATCGCATTGATCATACTCGTTTTGTCCTTAATCTGATGAATCGCTTGCGCAATGGCTTCCAGATTCTTGCTCGCTTCACTAATGGAATTCATGGAGTGAACCATTTTTTTAACCGTAGCTGTACCTGATTTACTCTTCTCAGAGACCTCGCGCGCCGTTTCTTGAGATTTCTTAGAATTCTCGGAGGTCTGATTCAACATACTCGACATTTCGTTCAGCGCAGAAACAGATTCTTGAATGGCAGAAGCCTGCTCCGTACTACTGGCTGCGAGGTCGCCTGAGGACTGGGTAAGAGATAGCCCCATCTTCTTGGACTCGTCCAGTATCGTTTCCAATTGCCGTGAAAAGGTCGAAAGATTTCTACCCATGGCTCTTGAAAATAGAACAGATACCAAACCCACCAGGGCCAACCCGAAGAATAGAGATAGGTAAAAAAGACGAACATCCCGCTCGAGACTTCCCAACAGAGTTGAAACCGGACGTGATACCAGCAGACTCCATTCCATTCCTGATGGAAATTTTGGACCGACAATCTTTCCATAGCTTATCACTTCTCGTTGACCTGAACGAAAATGTTCTCCTTCGACTATTCCCTCCTTACCACTTATAGATAAGGCCACTGCCTCGACGCCTTTTTCCACGAGATTAGTATTCTCAAGAGACTTTAAGTCTAAAATGCCCGTGTTGCTCGCCGAAGAGGAGGTTGCGGTTTCCCAAAGAATGCTACCATCCGATCCTACCAATGAAAAATTTGCGCTAGCTGCCCCATTGGTAGAATGGGTCCGCATAAACGTGTTGAATTCATCGTACACCCACCTAAAGTTTGCAAAATTTGCCAGAACAGCGACTGGCTTTCCAGCCTTGTCTTTGACCGCAGCACTAAACACATTGTGCCAACCATCCTTTTTATAAACCCAGTTAAATATTTTTAGATTCTGAGGATCCGAGATATAAGTTCCTGCAAAGCCTTTTTCGACATCATCGATTGTTTTGCCCTCTATGACTTTTTGATGCCAGAGTTCGCTGGAGAAATTCTTTGAGTAAAGGGGAGTGACATCGATCTTGTTTCCCTTGGGGTCCCTATCATTGACAGCGATGAGTGAACCGTCGAGAGATAGCACCAGGATCAGATCATAAATTCCATAAGTGGCAATGTAAGCATTGAGAGCGCTTGTAATGTTTTGGGTATTGCCGCTCAAAAGCACCTCATTTAATCCGAAGGCTTGAACATCACCGTACCGCTCGTATACTTGGGCGGATATAGCACTTGCAAGTGTTCCACGCCACGAATTCAACTCCTCTGTTATTTGGCTCCTCAAGCGTTGGTCTATTTTCTGAAAATTGAAGGCATTTATCCCGCTCAGTAGCGCAGCACCAACCAATGTAAGTAGGGTTATTTTAGTAGAAAGACTTAAATTTCTCATGGTTCCGTTTCCTAAGCTGCTTTTTGTATGACCTTCATTTCGGTCAATGAACTCTTAAGATCGATAAGAGTAATGAGACGTCCTTGAATCTTAGCGACTCCGAGAAGGTACTCCTGTTCTACCTTCGCTACCACGGGAGGCTTCTTTTCGATTTCGGTGTCTGGAATAGAGACAACCGCCTCCACTTGATCCACTACAGCAGCGATAGAGCCTCGATCGGATTCGCAAATCAAGAGAGCTGGCATTTTTGCCACCGCGGAAGTTTGTCCAAATCGCAATCGCATATCCACGACGCCTACAATAGATCCACGGATATTGATGACGCCAGAAAAGTACGATTCCATATTCGGCATGAACTTTGGCTTTTGGTATTCAACGACTTCTCGTACATCCAATAGCGGCGTACCGTAGGTCTCATCTCCTATTCTGTAAATGAGATATCGATCATCGTTTACATTGGTTTCTGTGCTCACGCTGCTTCCTCCTTGGAATGGAACATTAAGAAATATTTTCGGGCGATACCTTCAACATCAACAATGAGGCCAGGGTCACCGCTACCCAGGATTGTTCCACCAGAGAATCCTTGGACATTGCCAATTTTCTCATCGAGCTGTCGAACGACGATCTGCTGCTGCTCTCCGATTTCATCAACCTGAAGCGCGACGCTATTTTTGCCAAGACGCACAATTAGTGCCTTGTTACACGAAGTCGCGGTCCCCTTGCTTCTTTGTGTCTTTAAATAGCTATCTAGCCGTAGGAGTGGGACGACGCGATTTCTAAGGCTAATCATTCGCTTAGCCTCTCCACCTTCGACCGTTGAAGAAACGGCTTCTTCTACAACATCTATAACTTCTTCAATGGAATCTAAGGGAACGGCGTAGTCGAGGTCCGAGAGTTTCACTATGAGCGCATCAATGAGGCTAAGAGAAGTCGGAAGCTTAATTGAGAATTTAGTGCCTTTGCCCTTTTCACTGCCGATATTCACTTGGCCCTTCAGCGCATCGATGGCGCGCATGACTACATCCATGCCAACACCTCTTCCAGAGACATCAGTAACTTTCTCTGCCGTAGAGAAGCCGGGCAAGAAAATGAGAGCAAAGATCTCGGATTGAGAAAGAGACTTCGAGTCCTTTACTAAACCTCTTTCCATGGCTTTTTTGAGTATCTTCTCCTCATCCAATCCTCTCCCATCGTCCTGAATAATGAGTGAGACCGAAGAAGACTCCTGGATCGCGCGAATCGAAACGGTTCCAGCAGTGGGCTTGCCGGCAGCAGTGCGCATGTCGGATGGTTCAAGTCCGTGATCTACCGAATTACGCACCATATGGGTGAGTGGCTCAATGATTTTTTCACATACAGTTTTATCCAACTCCACTTCTCCGCCGGTGACCTCTACTTTTACTTCTTTACCTATGCTTGAAGCAATATCTCTAACGGTTCTTTCGAGACGCTGAAAGATCGGTTGTACAGGTTGCATTCGGAGCGATAGTGCCTTTTCGTAGAGGTCTCGAGTGATCTTTCGCAATTGATAGTGAGATTGTTGGGCTGCATCTCCCGTAGCTGGAGAAGAAGCATTCTGATGGGAGAGCACATTTTGCTGAATGGAAAGCTCGCCTACCATTTGAATAAATTGATCCAACTTGCGGGCGGAGACACGAATGGTCTCGTCCATTGTACTTTGTGACGCCGCTCCATTTGCTTTGACCTTCTTGTCCTTGGGTTGGGCAACCGTCGGGGCGGTAGCTTGGGGAACTGGAGCCTCTTTTACTACAGCCTCCACCACCTTAACCTCAGTCGCCTGAATAGCAGTGACTTCTGTAGTGCCCGTACCTCCCGTTACTAATATGGCCTCATAAGGTTGAAAGGGTGTTGGGTCAAATACAACGCTAGGATCTTTTTTGACATCTTGGGTCCAGGTTTGAAGTATGCTTTGGGCCTTGAGGAGCGCCTGAATGAACTCTTTATTGACGAATATTTTTCCCTGCTTGGCTAGAGTGATTCCATCTTCAACACGATGAACAAAGGCACCTATGGCGTCAAGCCCCACCGAGCGAGAAGTACCTTTGAGGTTATGAGCAACTCGGAAGAGATTATTCCAGTTGTCTTCAGTAGGGGCCTCTTCCAACTCGAAACAAATGGATTCCCATTTGATAAGGAGATCGGAGGATTCGTCGATAAAGCAATTGAGGAGCTCAATATCTACTTCGCTCATGCGGCATCCTCTTTATTGGGCTCTAAGTAGGCTATTCGATTTCTTCTCAATTCCAGAATGAGAAGGGCAGAGAGGTTTCGACGAATCTCATTTTTGGATAGGGTGAAAAACCTCTTGGAGCCTTCCACGAGAAGTAAGACTTCCATGATGGGCTTGCCAATCACGTCCACGAACTGAAGCATTTCTTGGACGTAGGGACCGAAGGCCTCTTCAGTTGATTTTTCAAACGCACTCTCTAACCTACCCCCTAGGCGGATTACGTCTAAACTCTGCAGGGCCGCTTTGCCCTTGAGAAGGCGATCTCTCATTTCATCCAATACGACGAGAATTCGATCCAATTGTTCAATATTTTTTTTGAAGTAAATAGAAATTTGATCGATGAGGATTGTCGTATCGTTTTGAATGTCTTTAAGGTGAGGGATTGCTCTTACCGCGTACTTGGAGGAGAAATCTCTGATCTCCTTGGTGAAGAAGGCAAGCATTTCACTCTGAAGGCGAGATATCATAAGATTTAATCTTACCGGTCGCAATTCTTCCACTACCGGACTGAGCTGCTTTTTTAGGTCTTCTACAATCTTTAGGACTTCTTTGGCTGCGGTTTTGAAGGTACTTGCCACCACGGAAAGCGTTGCCCCTTTAGAACCCAATCGATGCGAACTGATCGACATATTAACGGCCAAGGCTTCCAGTCGATTAGTTGCCTGAGTTATGGTACTGATTCGGGTGCCAATGTAGGAATCGATTCCAGCGTATTCTTCCAGCTTCAATAAAAGGCTTTGAAAGTCTTTGGCTCGATCCACGCACACTCGATTCATTTCATCGAATTCTTTGGCCAAGAAGTGGGTCTCTCCATATTTCTGTTCGGGAGCGGCCTGTTTTTGATTGGCTGCCAAGCCTTCATCTCTGGCTTTGATTTCGGCGGCTGCCGCATGCGACATAAAGTCAAAGTAGGTATTGAATCCCATTTCAGCGAGCTTTTGTTCTAGCAATTTTGCTGCCGCTGGAATGCCCTTTATTTTTTCTTCCTTGGCTATTTCAGAATAGAGAGACTTAATTTGTCCAAGGATGGATGAGGTAGGTTTGATACGAATAGATAGAAATCCACCATCAATCGGAAACGCACAGGCTAGTACCCAGTAAGGCTTGCCGTCAATGGATCGATTTTTGACATAGGCTACAATCGGCTGCCCGGATTTGAGAGTGTCCCAGAATAATTTGAATACCGTTTTTGGCATATCCGGATGCCGAATTATGTTGTGCGGGCTTCCTAGGAGTTTTTCTAGTGGATAGCCGGAGACCCGAACAAAAACCGGATTGCCGGATTGGATTACGCCACGTTCATCGGTTCTGGATACAAAAAGCTCGTCGAGCGTAAAGTGAGCTTCGATTTCGTCAGGAGTCATAGTTGGCTTCGGTTCCATACGATTACTCATCGGTGGATCTTGCGTTTGGTTAAGATTTCAACAGAAGCTTAATATTAAGCAATTCGCTTCTTTGCGGCCTGTATTCCAGCGTGGCTGGCAGCTGGATTTCCGAACTCCACCGCGTTTTTGACTAGCGATAGAAGCATCTCTTCTTCAAATGGCTTATCCAAAAAGTCAAAGGCGCCTAGTTTCCACGCTTGCCGGATGTTTTTGACATCAGCAAACCCAGTAAGAATAATGACTGGCAAATCTGAATTGGTTTCTCTGATTTTCATCAGCATCTCTATTCCCGTCATCTCGGGCATGGTGATATCGGTAATAACGGCCTGGGGTTTTTCAGTTAGAACCTTTTTTAGCCCTTCTTTGCCATTGGTGGCCCGAATAACGTCGTAGTCGACAAGCAGATCCTCCAAAATTTGAAGCAAATCAGACTCATCGTCGACAATAAGGACTTTGGCTTTCTTTGGCTTATTCATTCCAAAGAGCTTTTCGACAGTTCTAACCAAAACAGGAGCGGTCTACTCGGTTTAGATGAACCGCCTGCAGAAACAATCAAAGAAAAATATTCTTTCGTCCTAGAATGACTTGTTCAGCCGCAGGATGACTTTACGCATTAATTTAAAACGGTTCTGCTCTTCTTGCCCCGATAACTCTTCAGACCCCCAACCAAAATGGGTAGAATCGAGACAAAAACAACCAAGACCAAAAGTTTATCCAGGCGATTGGCCAAGGGTGTTTGCCCTAGGAAGTAGCCAATCCAAAGGAGCGACGTAATCCAGAGAATTGCCCCCATAAAACTCCATAGGGCAAACCTTCGATAGGGCATTCTGGCTATCCCCGCCACGAAGGGTACAAAGGTACGGACGATCGGGACGTACTTGGCCGCGATGACTGAGGCGTTGCCATACTTTGCGTAAAATGCTTGGGCTGCCAAAAGATGCTTCTGCTTAAAAAACCGACCGTCCTTTTTATTCCAGATTCCAGCACCGGCACGATGTCCCAACCAATAACCCGTCTGATCCCCAATGGCAGCTGCAAGGACCAACGCGATGTTAAGGGAGAGCATCCCCACCTCGAAAACTGCGTGGGGATTTTGGGGATTGGCTAAGACGCCTGCGGTGATGAGGAGTGAGTCTCCGGGTAGAAAAAATCCTACCAACAACCCCGTCTCTGCATAGACGATACCGACAACTATAATCAGTCCACCCCACGCTATCATATTCGAGATTCCATCGGCACTGTGCAGCTGCTGAAGCCATTCCATCATTCATCCACCTCAAAAAAAAACACCTGAGTACGTTTGTTACGCACTCAGGTGTCTTATACCTTAAAACTTCAAGGTTAGCTTTTTAGTGAGCTTTTTTTCCGTGTTTTGCTTTCTTAGCTTTTTTGGCTTTCTTAGCCTTTTTCATTTCTTTGGCAGGAGCAGCCTGCTCTGCAGCTGGAGCGCCCATTCCATCAGCAGTCACGCTTTCTTGATCTTCTGCCATGGCAGAGTAAGAAGCGATTGCCATAGCGGCGAGGGCGAGGGTGGCGAGTTTGATTTGCTTATTCATTGAGTTCTCCTTTAGAACGACGAATGTTTTGTTTCTTTGATATTTAGAGGATACCGGATCGGCTCTGGCCACTGCGTGAAAGCGAGATGAAAAGAAATTCATCTAATGATGACGCGCAGTTAGCGCGGGATCCCCCCACTAGGGTCTGCTAAGCTAGTTAACGTGACAGCAAGGAGCAAGCCATGCGAATTCTACTAGTAGAAGACGAGAGGAAGATCTCCGCTTTTGTCAAAAAGGGCCTCCAAGAGGCGGGATATTCCGTCGATATTGCAGCGAGTATTGAAACCAGTGAGCGCCTTGCGTCAGAAAACCCCTATGACCTTATCATCCTGGATGTCATGTTGCCGGATGGCAATGGTTACGACTTGGCGCGCACTATACGGAAGAATGGCTATGCTTTGCCCATCCTCTTCTTAAGTGCCCTAGGGTCAGCACGTGAGCGCGTCCATGGCTTGGAGGCCGGAGGTGATGCCTACCTCACCAAACCCTTTGTTTTTGAGGAAGTCTTGGCCCAGGTGCGGGCACTTCTGCGTAGAAAGGACCAATCTGAGCAGACTCGGATTCAATTTGAGATCCTAGAATTGGACCTCATCCGACGCCAACTCTGTGTTGGTACCGAAAAACTCTCGCTCACGGCCAAAGAATTTTCGCTCATGGAATATTTTATGCGCAATCCTGAGCGACCTATTTCGCGTACAGAATTGACGGAGCATGTTTGGGACATCCACTTCGATACGAATAGCAATATTGTCGATTCCTACATCAAGACCCTTCGCAAAAAGATAGAGACCATCACGCAAGAAAAATACATCCAGACCGTCACCGGGGTAGGCTATGCCCTTCGAAAAGGTTGAGCCATGAGACTCCTCCCTCGTAGGCTTCGGACAAGAGCTTTTCTCTTCACGTTCTTCTTGGGCATGATCGGAATTGGCGTCAACAATGCCCTCCTTTTTCGGCAGCTCGTTGCGGACTACGAACAAGAATTCGACAATGACATTTATAATCTTGCCGTGGACTTGATCCAGCAGATTGATCAAAGGTCCGGCCAACCGTTTCTCAAAAAGATCCAGGGCTATTCCAAAAAATTTCGTCTCCCCTTTGAGCCGACGCAACTCTATTGGCAAGTCATTGATGGAAATCGAAATCCCATCAGTAAGTCACCCGGATTCTATCCACCCAACGTACTCCCAGTTTCGGCAGAAACGCTACGCGTAGCTAAGGCCCAAAAGATTGCCTTCGAAACGCTCGACAAAAGCAGCCCCCTGAATTTGCACTACCATGTAGAGGATCCATTTCGGATCGCGGTGATTCCTTTTGGAAAGAAGACTCGTGGTTACGCAATCTGTGTTGCCGCGCCATTCTCCGCACTTGCCGAATTGAATCGCCGCATGGTGCGATTTAACTTAGCAATGCTGCCTCTGCTAGGAATATTCTTGGGACTTTCCAGCTTCCTTTTGTCAGGCGCGTTTCTGAGACCCTTGAAGCGGCTTCTTCAAGAACTGCATTCTATTACGCCTGCACGAATCGATGTCCCTGTTTCGGTGCAAAGTGGTCTCGTAGAAATTCAAGAAATCTCACGCTCTGTCAACGGACTGCTCGAGCGACTGAACCTAGCCTTCGATGCACAGGATCGCTTTGTGGTAAATGCCGCTCATCAGTTGCAAACACCCTTGACCGTACTATTGTCTGAATTGGAGGGAATGCGCCGCTCTGACATTATCACGAAGCAAGAGTTGGAAGACATCGCCTCCCGAGTCGTTGTACAGATCCAAGACCTCTCCAAACTCGTCAATCGGCTTCTCCAACTTTCGCAGCTTCAGGCGCGAGGGCCTTCATCCATCTCCTTTGGTCGCGTGGCCATGCGTGATCTTATATTGGATATGCTTGAACGACTTTCTCCCATTGCAAGGAAGCGAAGCATTCGATTTGATTTTCAGGTTCGTGACCTGACTTCTATTCCCAGAGATGGCGTCTTTGAAGTGAGGGGCGATGCCATACTGATTACGAGCCTTTTGGAATCTCTACTTGAAAATGCGCTCAAATATTCGCCCGGGAATTCGTCGGTGGGTGTTTATCTTGAAGCTAATGATACCCAAGTCATTGTCTCGGTTGCGGATGAAGCCGACAGAATTCCTGAAGCTATTCAGGACTCACTCTTCAAGCGGCATTACCGGGGTACCTACTCCGTACGTGGGCACGGATTAGGACTAGCCATTGCAAAAGAGATTGCCGACGCTCACGGATTCGAAATCGAACTTTCCATTCGCGAAAAGCGCGGCAATCTATTTAAAGTATTGATGAAACGCACGGACCTCAAGAAGGCTTAATTCTTAAAGTTGGCTGAAAGCTTTTGATACTTTGAGCCATCAGCGTTTCTTAAAAGAATATTGATATACTGCTGCTTATCTCTGCCAGAGCCGAACGTCTTGGCCTTCCCTAGGTCTAGATAAATTCTACCCGCGTAATAGTCATCATCAAAAAGTGGCCGGTAGAGCGGAAGCGATGCCTGGTAGGATTCATTTGCAATCCTTCGAAATCCATTGTCATCGAGGTAGAGCTCAACATTGCCGCACTGAGAGTTATCAATAATAATTTCGCAGGAAGTTCTATTCTGACAGGCGACTTTAGCAGTTCCGCCGCACCAGTCTTTAGTCAGTTGCGTAGCTCTTTCGTCTTTATATATTTTCTCGTAATCGCCTTTCCAATCTTGAGCTTTTGCAGCTCCAGCAAAAAGAAATCCCACACTCATACAAATGGACAAAGTCTTAATCAATTTCATGTCTCCCCCGGCTAATTTTTCAGACTAGAGAGTAAAGCATCTTCTTCATTGAAATCAATTTATTTTTATATTACTGGCATAGATCTAGGGTCTGTTTTTTGGGTTCAGGGGGATCTATGAAATCATCTATTTTGCGCAGCATTGCGTTGTCATTTACGGTAGCTTTGTCATCCAACGCTTTGGCACAAAGCGTTCCTTCTCCGGGTCAAATGCGATCCATCGAATCCAAGATGATTCAATCCAACGCCTCCGAATTGCCCACGGTTTGGGGACTGCGTTTTATAGACTTTGAACATTGGCAAAATGTCCTTCGCTACGGAAACATCAACGGAATTGGCTATCCTAGCGACTCCTATCTGATGGCCCATCCTTATTTGGCTTATGGTGACGCTCCGTTTAAGTCCTGGTCTGCGGCGCAGTCTTACCTCCTTCCTCGCAGTGCAACGCGCCCGCCTACCATGGACGATCTCAAAGGATTGCATACGATCGCCTACGACTATCCACACTCGCAGGACGCTTTCTATAAATATCAAATTGATAACTCAACCTATTCTCGCGCGGACAAACAAACCCTTCATCAACACCTTCAAAATGGAAACTATCGTTACTTGCACACCCTTGGGTTCGTGTCGATCTTAGGTCGACTTCGAAGCGAACCCGGGATTCATCTGCCGGGTGATCCAACGTGGAGTTCGGGAAGCACCAATGGGGGCAATCCGTACCTAGAGACTGATGATAGCGGACTGCAGGTGATTCGGATTAAGCCGCATATCACCGTCGTCAAAGCGGTACGACTTCCTAACGGGCGCATTGGCGTTTGGATCAAACATCCCGCAGGCCGTGAAGTGGGAATGCGTATGTTCGACTGGAATCTGATCCGAATGAGAGCGGAACGAATGAAGCAGAACGAAGCACCGGGTTCAATGAAGTTGCGATTGGCCGCTGCAGGGCTCTTTGCCGACGCTCAGATCCTACTCAACGGGGTGCATATTTTCTATGATGGATGTGGAAGAGTCACCAAGCTTGCCCTTCAATGGCTGAGCAACTACCTTGAAGTACCCATTCCGGCTCAGTTTCCGCTCAAAGACTTCGAAATGACTTCTTACGACTTGGGCCGATTCTACCTACAACAAATGGAAAAAACGGAATCCCTCTTTCGGGGACTCTCACAACGTTATCCACCCGCTGGGCCCTTTGGACCCGGTGGATCGTGCAGCGGAAGTTTCGGGGCTCCCTAAGGAGGAGTTGAAATGGTTGGGCTGACTGGGATTACTCGTCACATCCTGTGACTCGCCCTTTGGGCTAACGTTCGAATTGGCCTTCTTGGCCAATTCGTGGAACCAGCCGTTTCACTCCGCTACTTGAACCCTCAATCACCCCTCAATCTCATTGTATAAAAAGGCTCTTCTCGCTTAGTGGTGGGTGAATAGAAGGAGGGCACAGTCAGGAAACAATGCGTAGAATTGGTTTAACAAGAACTGATTCAACGAAAGGAATCCTGGACCATGCCCGAATCCACTATAACAAAACAGCTTCTGCTT
>CAUJDS010000046.1 GCA_963169695.1 Bdellovibrionota bacterium | reverse complement strand
CCAGCGGATGCCGAATTGTCGTGACCCTGATCAACGCCCTCCAGCAGAAGGGGGCTAATCGCGGTTGTGCTGGAATTTGCATCGGCGGCGGCGAGGCACTGGCTGTCTGTGTGGAGTTGGTCTAGGCCCAAGGGACCATTCAAAGGTGCACTGCACCTTTGAATCTTTTTGGCACGAGGTGCGTCATAGGACCCTTCGATTCAAGGCCTGATTGACGCGTTGCGGGCCAAAAAGGTGACGGGCACCTTTTAAATTTGCTAATGATATCAATAATATAAAATATAGACGGCGAGTAACTGACTAAAGTAGTAAGTTAAATCCATCCTAATACTATATAATTATAGTCATCTATTCAGAATAGGTGGGGGTTCCTTGGGTTTACGGCTTTGGGTCGCATCAGCGCTAGTATTGATCCTCTCGACATGGCTTGTAGTAGGTTGCTCCGAAGGTGGAGGGTCTACTTCCGCCCAGGAACAGTGTATTGCCACGGCCCAGTGGGAGCCTCAGGTCGCTGGCTCAGCTGGTAGCGCAACGGTATCTGATTCCACCATCGTTCGAGAAGATCGCCAAGTTACAGGCCCACTTGCCGGGCTCTCGCAGTCGACCTTGGGCAAAGAAATTCAAGTCACCTTTGATGTTCCAGACCTTGGCGCCAATGGTTCTCTTACGCTTGAAGCGAAGATGACAGACTTTCCAAGTGAGCTTTCTGGCAGCGCCTATCCCGTCCTTGTTGGACTGCATGATGGAACACGGGATCTGATCAACTTAGCGCGAACTGGTGCCTCGGGAGATTGTCTTGCGTCGGGGTACTTTACTTGTCCGTCTGGGACATGCACTTCCAACCCAAGCTGAGCAGTCCGGAGCCCGAGTGCGTTTGTGGATCGAGGTCACTGGCAGCAATTTCAAATTCCACCCTTCGGTTATAGCAGTGTGAACACCTTTCCTACCTGCCTTTGGTCGGCGTCCAATCCTAGTTGCATCTTCAATGACTCCAATTACTTTCCTAGTCCGAAGCTTCGAAGTGGAACCTACACCGCGACTTATGTTTTGCTAACGAGCAACTACGCCTCGATTACAAGTAGAAATGCTTCTTTCCAAGTAACACTCTTCAAAAAATACGATGCTACTTACTCAACCGCCGCAACGAACGGCAAAGTCAATATAAACGTCATTCTCGTCGGTAAAAATAACATTGAAGACTCTCACTCAAGCTCCGGTCAATCCAATCTCAATTTGCTTCTCGAGAATACGCAGACCTATCTCAATCAAACCAACCTCAAAGTGAAGCTCGGTGAGGTCAAAGCCTATGAGTGGGGATGCGAAGACAGTGGTGAGTCCCTTGCTAATCAGGATTTGAATTCGATGGACGAACTCTATCGGCGAGTCAGTAGTCAGCTACCGTCTTCTGCAGATTCACGCTCGATCAACATCATTCTCGTGTCGACCATTCCTGATTCTCAAAATGGACTTAGCATCCTCGGTGTATCGAGTGGAATACGAGGGCCGTTGATTCAAGGATCAGGCGGTGGGGGACTTGCTGTTTCGACCTTCGAAAGTTTGGCGGCCTACAGTCCACAGTCCGAGGACTTTGTGGGCCTAGGTGAAACCATCGCGCATGAATTGGGTCACTACCTCGGGCTGAATCACCCAAGCGAGTCCGATGCAACTCAGCACGATTACCTTCCGGATACGCCGCAATGTAGCACGATCGGAGGGAGGGTCACCCATGCTTCCTGTCTGGCGGCGAGTTCATGTTCAACAGCCTGCGTTGGTTACAATGGGGTAAATCAGTTCTGTCCTCAAACCACTACCTGTCAGTTCAATCATCTCATGTGGTACACGACCAAATTTATGAACACTCAGACCGGGCAAGGCGACGGGGACTTGATCTCCGCTCAATCGTCGCGAGTGATTCTTTTTTATCCGGGCATTCAGTAGCGCGATTTGCTCTTTCTGATAAACTCTCCCCATGCGTTGGATGAGATGGATTGTTTGGAGTTGGGTATTATTTTCTCCGGTCGTGTACGCATGGACGGATGCAGAGGTTCGAAGTCAAGTGGATACTGCTATTCGAGACCGCCATCCACAGTACTCCAAAGAATGGTGGCAAGGATTGGGAGAGAATGCTCCCAGAGTCATCTTGCAAATGATCACTGAAAACACCGAGGTATCGCGACAGGTCAATCTTACGCAGGCCCTTGCTTGGTACGACGATCCTGATGCGATGGAATACTTAAAGCGAGAAGCCTTAGAATCCGACGTCAATGTTCGACGAAATGCTGCGATTCGAAGCATTGGCCGTTCTCCTCGTGGATCCGAGCAGACCGAATTTTTGTCGGGGTTTTTGGAGCATTCCAATCCTCATACCCGATTGGAGGCCGCGCGTGCCTTGCAAGCAATTGGGGTTGAAAATCCCAGCGCCAAGTTGCAGGAAAAATTGTCGGCATTCCGAAAAAAAGAAAAAGCGGTTTGGGTAGTAAAGGATTTAGATAAAGTCGCAACTGTCGTCAAAAAAACAAATATACTGAGCGAGAAGCTAGACAATCGTTGGCAAGGTCAGTGGACAGGCTATTGGGTGCAAGATGCCGGAGAAGGACTCAGTTCGGAAACTCTAAAGTTGGAGCTCGTTTTGGAGGGTGCTCAAGACTCGATTCGAGGAACGCTGAATGTAGGAGCCATGAAGTGGAAGCTTTCTCCATCCACGGGAGCTCTCACCAAAATCCAAGCAAATTTTCTTGAGCCAGACGGAAAGACGATCCGAAAACTAGGACTTCAATTGCGGCCGATGGGTAAAGACCTCTACCTTTTCGGAGAGACGACCTGGAAGCCCGGCGTACTTTGGCTAAAAAAGCAAAAGTCCTAAATTCCGTTTGACCCCGCTTTTGGTGAGGTGCTAGCTCTGAGGAGTGGATTGGAAATTTCTTTTGACGCTGATGGGTTGTCTGGGGGCTAGTGCCTCTTATACCCTCGCGGATTCGACTTCTTCGCAGACGCCAAATTGCAGTGGAGCATTTGCTGGGGGCTTTCCGGGACTGGAGAGCTTTGCGAGGCGTTCGGCTCAGCAGGCTCATTTTCCGCGCGGACCCACTGCATCAGCAAAGGCCGAGATCTATGCAGCGCTTCGAGATGAATATGAGGGAGATATCTTTCAGGCTCAGTGGGCGATGGATCGATTGGAGCAGGGAAGAATCACCTTTCAATTGCCAAAGGGCTCCCGCGATTTCACAACGTTGAGTGGAATGGAGCCCATTCGAGGAATCGAAGCTGTCGAAGGCGATATCCGCACCAAGAAGAGAATAAGCACGGAGAACTCCTTTCTTGATTTTACTCGGGTGATCTTTCCTAAGGTTGCTGATACGCGGCTTTTCTTCGACGAAATCCTACATGTTCTAATGCACTTGAGGTCATTGGGTGTGGAGCCTGATTTTAATAGAGAAATAGAGGTAGATGAAAGCATCGTAGACGGTGGCTTGTCTTTTCTTTGGAGCGGCGTTGAACTTCGAATCAAGCCTTACTTAATGGCAGAAAGTGGAATAAAGACGCTCAAGGGAGAGTTGAAGTTCAAGTTCCACGACGGAGAGTTTAAACTCGAACTTTTTATTAGTGATCCCGAGAACGCAGGAGAGGCCATCGAAAACTTCGTGCGATGGAACTCGATTTCCAACCGGTACGAGCAATTAGAAAAGGCCAAAGAACTGGTTGGTTGGATTGGGTTAGAACTCCAGTCACTTTTGGATAGGGTAAAAAGTAGCCTCTCTAAAGTGCAAACACTTGAGGGTGGTATGCAGTTCATTACCTTTGAAAGTAAGAGCACAATCAAGAAAGAACTCCTGGACTTGATTCGGCAATTTTACGGCGAACCCACCGGTCGCTCCAACGCAACAGAACTCCCAGATGCTTAGGCAGCAACAACCGGGATCAGTTTAAATTGATCAACATCGACTAATCCCTTGTCCGTAAGTTTGAGGCTTGGAATCACGGGCAAGCTCAAGAACGCGAGTTGTAAGAATGGCTCAGGCAATTGGCAGCCAATGGCTAGTGAGGCACGCTTGAGAGATTGAAGTCGGGTTTTCAGTTCCTCAGGAGAGCGTTGGGACATCAGTCCACCAAAAGGAAGTTCTAGGCGCTCCAAAACCTTTCCATCTTTTACAACGCAGAACCCGCCACCCGATTCAGCCAAGGATGCAAGTGCAACTTGCATGTCACTGGTTGCTCGACCCACCACAATGAGGTTGTGGCTATCGTGTCCCACGCTGGAAGCGATGGCGCCTTGAAGCTCTCTTCCAAATCCGCTGACATAGGCATTGGCAGGTTTTCCGCCGCGGCCATAGCGCTCTAGAACGGTGAGACGCGCTACTTCTGGATCCTCGGAAGATAGGACCTGCCGTCCAGTCACAATTTTTCCTTCTAGGACATGAATCACGTGGACCTGTCCGCGCGGGCCTTCAAGATCTTTTGGTTGAGGGATGGTTGCCTGGATGGTGTTGGTAAGCTGAGCTTGAATTTTGGATGGGGCTAGTTCGCGAGTTGCAACTCCCTTCAAGAATACTGTTTCAATCGCGCAGGCATGAGGGTCTTCAAGCAAAACCAAATTGGCTTGATAACCAGGGGCGATTGCCCCCAGTCGGTGAGGACCTCGGTCCAGTCCGTAGTGGCGCGCCACACTCCAACTCGCCGTACGGTAGGCGACTTCGGGAGCGATGCCTTTTTCGATACTCCTGCGAATCAAGTAGTCGATATGACCTTGATCGGCAATATCCAACGGGTTGCGGTCATCCGTGCAAAATCCGAGTGAGGTAGACGTTGCGACATTCAAAAGCGGAAGGAGCGTTTCTAAGTCTTTGGCAACACTGCCTTCGCGAATCCATACGCGCATTCCCTTGTGAAGTTTCTCCTCCGCCTCGGCGAGTTCGGAGGATTCGTGACAGGTGCTGATTCCTGTAGCGGCGTAGGCCGATAGTTCTTTTCCTCGAAGCAGGGGGGCGTGTCCATCCATAGGAACATCTGAGAAACTGGTTATTTTTTCCGCCATCGCACTATCGCCAAACAAAACGCCAGGAACATTCATGACCTCTGCAAGTCCCAGAGCCTTGTCTCGACTTCGCAAGGGAAGGAGATCAGAGGCGGTGATGGTTCCGCCTCCGTTGGTTTCGAGATGAGTAGCGGGTACACACGAGCTGAGCATGACTTGAAGGTCCATTTTTAAATGTTCAGAGGCGTCCAAGAAATAAGTGAGACCCGAAACTCCAAGCACATTGGCAAGTTCATGTGGATCACAGATGGCGGAAGTCGTCCCACGGTGAATGACCGCTTGTTCAAAATCACCAGGCGTCATCATCGAGCTTTCAATATGGACATGGGCGTCGATGAATCCAGGCACTAGAAATTTCCCTTTGGCCTGAATTTCTCGATGGGCTTTCAACCCCGGATCCAGCGCTACGACGCATCCCCCTGCGATGGCAACGTCACCCTCGCGCCATTGCAAGCTGAAGACATCGAGGTATCGAACGTTTCTCAGCAGGAGATCACAGGGTACTTTGCCCAAAGCTGCCTGAATTCGTTGTTGGAGATTTTCCCGAGAAAGCTGTGCAGGTTTCAACATTCGGGATAATCTAGCACAAACAAAGAAAGTGAGAAGCCGGATGTTCCTTTGCTTGGTATTTTGGACTGCTCTGACTACGGTATTGTTGAATTTTGTTTGGTCGATCGTGAAGCATCGGTCCTTTCGCGCGATTCTTGAGCAAGTTGATCCGTCGATTCTGGAGGAGCTGCCTTCCGTTTCTATTGTGATTCCTGTTCGCAATGAAGAAAAAGAACTCGAACGGGCCCTGCAATCCGTACTGAATTTGGACTACCCACAGTTGTCCATCACGGTCGTGAACGATCGCTCAACAGATGGGACCTCCGAAATACTGAAAAAGCTTCAAAAACAAAACACGAAGCTCAGGGTTGTTACGAATAAGTCGTTGCCCGAAGGATGGTTGGGCAAAGTGTGGGCAATGAAGGTGGGGAGTGAAGCTTGTCAGTCTGAGTATATTTTATTCACCGACGCGGATGTTCGTTACCACCCTGATGCGCTGAAGCGAGCGATGACCTATTTGGTGCGCGAACGTCGCACCTCCAATCAAAAGACCGTTACGCAACTTTGTATCCTTCCAAAGATTGACTTGAAAGGAAGGTTGGAGTCTTGGGTTTTTAGTGCTTTTTTTATGCTGCTTTTTTTGGGGCTTCGGCTCTGGGAAGCGAATCGCCCGTACGCCAAGGCACCCGTGGGTGCCGGCGCATTCAATTTGGTCGAGGCGAGTTTTTTGAGAGAGCATCAACTATTAGAAAAACTACGCATGGAAGTCGTAGAAGACTTATCACTGGGTTACCTCGTACGCGAGCTTGGAGGAGTTGCGAGAGCAATGCAATCCGACTCTATGATAGAAGTGCGGTATCAAGAAGGAATTTGGGGATTGGTTCGAGGCACTGAGAAAAACTTCTTCGCAGGATTTTCTTACTCTTACCTTCAAGCGATTGCCTCCCTCTTTTTGATTTGGATTGCATTGATATCGGCACTCCCTGTAGCGGTCGAGACTAGCTTGGGCCCGTGGCTGGTAGTGACGTGCTTGGCAGCAATGGTCTTTCTCTATCGCAACAGCTTGAGCTGGATACAGGGCCAAGATATCGTAGGTATTCCTGTTGGAATTTTCTTTTTTTCAATTGCGTTGATTCGCTCCATGGTTCTCTTTCTAATGAACGATGGAATTGATTGGCGAGACACTCACTATTCAAGTCAGAGCTTGAAGGCCGGAAGGGTTCTCCCAAGTCCATGGGATCGCCTGAAGAAACAATGGAATGCTATCGCCCGCTGGGATGAACCGCGGCTTTGACGTATTCGCGCTTCATCGTAGCGATATTTTCTAGTGAGATTTCTTTTGGACAAGCAGCTTCGCATTCACCAAGGTTGCTGCAATTGCCAAATCCCTCTAAGTCCATTTGCTCTATCATTCGCAATGCGCGCCGCTTTCGTTCGGTCTGCCCTTGTGGAAGGAGTGCAAGGTGCTGAATCTTGGCGGAAACAAAGAGAGAAGCCGAGGCATTTGGGCACGCGGCAACACAGGCACCACATCCAATGCAGGCCGCAGAATCAAACGCAGCGTCTGCCTGGGGCTTAGGTATCAAGATGGCGTTAGCGTCAGCGTGAGGTCCGGATTTGGTAGAGACATAGCCACCTGCCGCAATAATGCGATCAAAGGCTGACCGATCAACGACGAGGTCTTTCACCACAGGAAACGCACTTGCGCGCCAAGGCTCAATAAAAATGGTTTCTCCATCCTTGAAGTGCCTCATATGAAGCTGACAAGCAGTGGTTCCGCGTTCGGGTCCGTGGGCGCAGCCATTGATTGAGAGAGAGCAGGTCCCGCAGATTCCCTCTCGGCAATCGCTATCAAATTCGACGGGACTTTTTCCTTCCTTGAGAAGCTGCTCGTTGAGAACGTCTAGCATTTCTAAGAAGGACATCTCCGTCGACACACCTTTGATGGCGTAGGACTCAATTTGCCCCGGAGATTTTGCATCCTTTTGTCGCCAGACTCGTAGGTTTAGGTTCAGTTGTCCTTCGCTCATTTGTAACTCCGTTGAGTGAGATGCACGTTCTCAAACTTTAATTCTTCTTTGTGTAGCGTGGGTTCGGATTGCTTACCTTGATATTCCCAAGCAGCCACATAAGAAAACTCTTGATCCTTACGCAGGGCTTCTCCATCGGGAGTTTGGCTTTCTTCTCGGAAGTGTCCGCCGCAAGATTCGGTACGATTGAGGGCATCTCGTGCCATCAATTCGCCTAGGTCAAAGAAGTCTCCCACCCGCATGGCGAGCTCTAGATTCTTATTGAGCTCTTCTCCGGTGCCTGGAATAAGGACGGACTTATAAAATTCCTCGCGCATTTCGGGAATACGCTGAAGGGTTTTCTTAAGTCCAGCGTCCGTACGAGACATGCCTACTTCGTTCCACATCTGCAAACCCAACTCACGGTAGAACTCCAGTACGGTTTTCTTGCCTTTGTGGCCGATATTCAGCAGGTCCTTTATTTGTCCTCGAACTTGGGATTCTGCTTCCGCAAATTCGGATTTGGACTCCGAAATTTTTTCGGGGTGCGAGCGCGCCAAGTAATCTCCAATGGTTGAAGGAATGACAAAATACCCATCTGCCAGGCCTTGCATCAACGCACTCGCTCCTAGTCGATTGGCTCCATGGTCAGAGAAATTGGCTTCTCCAGCAACAAAGAGTCCGGGGATGGTGCTTTCGAGATTGTAATCCACCCAAAGTCCGCCCATCGTGTAATGAACCGCTGGGTACATTCTCATGGGTACCTGATACGGGTTTTCACCGGTGATTTTCTGGTACATATCGAAGAGATTGCCGTACTTTTCGCGAATCGTATTTTCTCCATCGCGCTTGATAGCATCTCGAAAGTCGAGGTAAACGGCGCGCTTGGTGGTACCAACTCCGCGTCCTTCATCGCAAATATTCTTGGCATTTCGAGAAGCGACATCCCGTGGCACAAGGTTGCCGAAGCTTGGATAGCGTCGCTCTAAGAAATAATCGCGCTGATCCTCGGAGAGCTGATCCGTCCGCTTTGCGCAATCAGCAGCATTTTTTGGCGCCCAAACCCGTCCGTCGTTTCTAAGGCTTTCGCTCATCAGGGTAAGTTTGGACTGGTGATCGCCGGCTACTGGTATGCAAGTCGGATGAATCTGCGTAAAACAAGGATTGGCAAAGTAAGCCCCTCGCTTATGCGCTCTCCACGCCGCCGTGCAATTGGAATTGAAAGCATTGGTCGAAAGAAAGAAAACGCGTCCGTATCCGCCTGTTGCCAATACGACGGCATCCGCAGCATATTTCTCCAATTGCCCTGTAACAAGGTTGCGACAAATAATGCCGCGAGCCTTACCATCCACAAGGACGAGGTCCATCATTTCACGTCGAGGAAAGAGCTTCACCTTTCCGGTATCTACCTGCCTCATCAAGGCGCTATAAGCACCAAGGAGAAGCTGTTGGCCCGTTTGTCCGCGAGCATAGAAAGTCCGAGATACCTGCGCACCTCCGAACGATCGATTGGCCAATTCTCCGTTGTATTCTCGTGCAAAGGGCACGCCTTGAGCCACACACTGATCGATGATGTTGACGCTAAGTTCTGCCAAACGATAAACATTGGCTTCGCGTGAGCGGTAGTCGCCACCTTTGACCGTATCGTAGAAGAGCCGCCAAACACTGTCCCCGTCATTGGGATAATTTTTGGCTGCGTTGATTCCACCTTGGGCCGCGATGCTATGTGCCCTTCGCGGAGAATCTTGAATGCAAAAATTCAAAACATTGTAGCCCAGCTCGCCCAGACTTGCAGCTGCAGCAGCGCCCGCTAATCCCGTTCCCACTACGATGACCGTGTGTTTGCGCTTATTGGCCGGATTGATGAGCTTCATGTCGAATTTGGCTTTTTGCCATTTTCCCTGGATCGGGCCTTCTGGAATTTTGGAGGAGGGTAGAGGTGCCATCAGATTAACCCTGTGCTTTCATAAAGAGGTAGATTGGGATGATTGCAAAGCCCCCTGCAAGAACCAGCGCAAGAAGGATTGCTAGGCCATCCAAGAAACGGGTCCAACGCGGAAACGCGATACCGAGTGACTGAAACGCGCTCCAAAATCCATGGCGGATGTGCATTCCTAGTGCAAGCATCGCAACCAGATAGACCCCAACAACCCAAGGTTTCTGAAACTCTTCGACCACCAAGCGGTAAAGGTCTCGTGCCGAGGTGTTGTGAATAAGGGTGGAATAGCCCTCTTCGATTCCAGGTCCGTATTTGAACTGCAGAATATGGAAAATAAGAAACGCGAGCAGAATCACTCCTGCCCAAATCATGTTTCTTGATGCGACATTGCCATGGGTAGGGCCGCCCTTAGACTTCAGTCCCGCTGCATAGGGGATGGGCCGCGCCTTGGTATTGCCAATCCTTAGCCAAAAAGCGAAGGCGACGTGGACAAGGAGCGCGCCGAGCAGTCCCAGCTCGGCAACTTCGAGGATGGCTTCAAGGTCCTCGAGCCCTTTGGCGTACTTATTAAAAGATGCGCCTTGATCCGGAAAAAGAAGCTGAAGGTTTCCGGCGAGGTGCGTAATGGTGAAGAAGACCAAGCCCAGGCCCGTTGCGGCCATGAGGATCTTCTTCCCGACTGAAGAGAAGAGTGTTTTCTTAATGGATGTCATTCATTTCAAAATACAACGCCGACGAAAACTTTGGCAATGGATTTAAGTTTTGAAATGGATATGTGACACTCCGCGTATTGCGCGCCATGCGGTGTGCTACATCCGATTCGGTGTTGGAATTCCCAATAGACTGAGGCCCGTCTTAAGGATGGTGCGCGTCGCTTGCACGCAACCCAATCGAGCGCGGCTCAGGTCTTCACTGTCAGAAAGCACGCGACACTCGCGATAGAAAATATTGAATGCTCGAACCACGTCAATCAGGTAGCTCGAAAGGTGACTGGCCTTGGAGTATTGAAGGGTGCGTTCCAAATGAAGCGAGAAGTGGCCTAAGGTCTTGAGGAGCGCCAATTCTTGCGGAGCCTGAAGGAGTTTTGCCGACTCCGAGTGAAAGGGTACTTGGAGTTCCTTCAGAATCCCCGAGTCTTGGGCCTTTCTTAGAATGCTTAAACAACGCGTATGTGCATATTGCAAGTACGGGCCAGTTTCTCCATCAAAGTCCACCACGCGATCTAGATCGAACTCAACATCCTTGCTAGGATCCGTACTAAGGTCATGGAACAAAACGGCCCCCAAAGAGACCGCTTCAGCGATGGCGTCGAGTTCCTCGGGCGGAATGGAGTGCTCGCGTTTTTGAATCACTTCATGCGCGCGTTCTTTGGCTTCCGCTAGCACAGCCTCAAGGGTGGTGAAGTTGCCTTTACGGGTGGACATCTTCGCTCCCCGGAATCGGTAAAGCCCTAAAGGAATATGTTCGCAGCGATCCACCCAGTCATGACCAGCCTTTTTTAAAACCAAGAAAAGTTGTTCAAAGTGTAGCTTCTGTTCAGCACCCACAATGTAACTCATGCGATGAAACGCGTAGCGATGAAATCGGTAAATCGCGGCGGCATAGTCGCGCGTTGCGTACAAAGTTGCGCCGTCTTGTTTCTGAAGGATGCAAGGGGGAATGTCTTTTCCAGCGAGGTCTGCAACGGGTACGACCCAAGCGCCTTCGCTCAAGACGAGGAGCCCTTTTTTGCGGAGGTCTTCCATCAAAGGAGGGACATCGGGAATGTAGGCACTCTCACCACGAATTTCGTCGAAATGGACATCGAGTTTCTCGTATGACTTCTGAAACTCACGAATAGAAGTTTCACGAAACTCTTCCCAAAGTTTTCTTATTTCGGGGTCACCCGCCTCAAGCTTTCGAAAGGCCTCGCGAGCTTGGTCGGCAAGCGCGGGGTTTTTTTCTTCTTCCTGGTGAAAGCGTACGTAAAAATCGACGAGATCACTGACGGTGGGACGTCTGCCTGCTAGCTCACTGCCAAACATGTCGAAGGCCACGGCCAACTTGCCATACTGCGTACCCCAATCTCCGAGATGATTGATGAGGATGGCTCGAAATCCCCGGTACTTGGCGATTCGGTGTAGGGCCGCTCCGTGAGCCGTTGACCGCAAATGATAAATTTGCAGGTGCTTAGCAACATTGGGTGAACTGGCTTCAATAATCCACGTCGAGCGGGAGTCGGCGGGAAGTTTGGCGTAGGCACGCTCCGGGTCTAAGAGGTCTTTGAGTAGTTCTTGTGCGAGCCGATCTCCAGCAATACGGAAATTAACGTAGGGGCCCGCGCTCTCTACTTCGATGCCGGCGGGAAGGTTGGTCAATTCCACGGCGATTTCTTTGGCAATGGCGGGAGGTGCCTTTCGGCGCTCTTTGCTTAAGCGAAAACACGGAAAGGCAAAGTCCCCCATGGTGGGATCTGGAGGTAGATCAAGGTCGGATGGTGTGCAGGGACGTCCTAAGACGACACTAAGGTGCTGAGCAATCTCTTGAGCAAATCGTTCCATTTGGCAAAATAAATCCCATACTTTCCGGGGAATCTAAAGATCAGATTGCGGAAAAGGAGGATTTTCTAGCGATCCTCAGTGCGATTGCCTTTTAAAGCTGCTCTTCGCAAGGAGATCCTGTGATTTGCCCAATTTCATCAACCTTGCTTCGAGGATCCGAAGTAAAGCGCATCAAGAGGTTCGAAAGCGCTTCTAAGCTTGCGGCTTCCATTCGCTCGGAATAGGCCAGGTCGATCTTTCCAAAGTACTGGCAAAGGTGGACGTAGAAAATCTGGTTTCCAGCAGAATAGTCCGTTCCGACGAATCCCTGCTGGAGGCCTGCCGCAAATCCCAAGCGATAAAGGTCTCGTAATGGTAATTCGGCTTCTTCCGTAGATTCGGGAAGGGTCTCAGTGCCAGTGTTGCTCGGGTCAGACTCCAAATTATAGGTGATTGCGGGCTCTTTGCTTTTGGCCGCTCTTAGAAATTGAGTCGAGGACGAACATGCGCTTAGGCTTGCCAGCGTGATGAGAAGTCCCAGATACTTGGCTTTGGATTGGTGAATCACCCTTGTTTTCCCCTGCTGCTAAGTAATGCAAAGACCTTGCCGAGGGCCGCGCCTTGATTTTAAAGGAACTATAAGGCGCTTCAACCCCCGAGTATGTCTAGGCATTGAGCTCTGTCATCTCTTTGGACGTGTCCGGGAAGACACAGGGTACCTGCTGGGTTTCCGCATGGAATTGCTACTTGTCAGGAAAAGCTTCAAGAAGTTCCGGGCGTATACCATAGCGGCTCGAAATCTCCTCAAGCGTTGGATCGTGCTCGCCCTGCGTGCCATGAACGTAACCTTGTAGGGCCATGTTTAACTCGAACTTAGGCTGATCCAAGGCGTGTTTTTTGAGTTCAGCGACAAATCGGCGTTGTTGCTGATAAGCGGCCCATTCCGATCGGAGGTGGATCGCTTTGCAACGATTGATATCCTCGAAAGATATAGTCACTTCCTTTCCGGGAACTAACTTTACCTCTATACGTGCGCTAGGGAGTTTCTCGTCCATGGCATGCACGAGTTCATGGATAAGGATCTCGGCCTGCACACCCAAGGGCTTGCTGCGATCGATGTAGACGATGGCAGCAAGCCC
>CAUJDS010000045.1 GCA_963169695.1 Bdellovibrionota bacterium | reverse complement strand
GAAGAAACACTCCCCTCGTAAGGCTCCTTCGTAAAACATTTGCCGACGCCCTTCAAAAGTCGCATGGAATTGCGAACTTCAGCTTCGACCTCCTGATTCAAAAAAGAGGTCCCAAGCTCGTCAGAGCAAGCCTCCTAGTTACAGTGCCCAGTGACACTATGCCCTAAATCCTTTTTCGCTGCTCACATCTGGATGGAGGGGCAACCTCCATGCTAGGCTGCGGCTATGAAAAAGCCCCTGCATCGCTGGTTGATCTACTTCGTCGCATTTGCAACGCCGCCCTTCCTCATTGGAACGCTGACCGCTCTCGCTACCTTCAATCAAGCAATGACACCCGCGCAACCCTCACCCGTAACCAAAGCAACCATCATGGGCGAAGACCTTTATCCAGCGCAAAAGGCCGGCGATAAGCGCCTCCACGCCATCATTGTAGTGAGCACCAAAGGTGCGCAGATCTCAGAGACGTTGATTCCGTATGAAATCCTTTCGCAAAGCGACCGATTCTTTGTCCAGGTTGCTGCGCCAACCACCCAACCCATTCCGCTCACGAGTGGCCTTGCTATCTATCCAGATCTCTTACTGGATGATGCTCCTAAGCCGGACGTCTTAGTCCTCCCCTCGCAACTTGAAAGCAAGGAAGCCTCGCTTGCGGATTATGTTCGCAATGTCGCGGACGAAGCGACGTGGGTGGTATCGCTTGGTGAAGGGATCCGAGTTCTGGGAGAAACCGGTTGGCTCAATGGGCATAAAGCAACAACGCATCCTCATGTGCTCGATTCCTATGCCAAGGAATTTTCACACACGGAGTTTGTCCGCGATCGTCGTGCAGTATTGGATGAACAATTTATTTCAGGCAGTGGAGTTGGATCAAGTGGAGTAGCCACGCGAGTCCTACTTGAGAAACTCTTCAACGAGGACTTTGCAAAAAAGACTCTGCAAAAAATGCGCGCATGGTCTGATCTCGAAAGTCCGCTCGCTCCTATTGCACTTGCTCAGGTTTCTGGGATGGACCTTCTGTCGCTCGCATTGCGCGTTGGATTTATTTGGGGCAAAGCTTCCGTTGGTGTTTTGCTCTATCCTGGAATCAGCGAATGGGGCTTAGCTTCAGTCTTAGACACCCTACCTCGCTCCTTCACCACACGGACGGTGACCCTCTCTTCTAATGGGCAACCGCTGCGCACGCGCAATGGCTTGACGCTGCTCCCTGCACTCAGCATGCAACAGGCACCTCCACTAGAATTGCTCGTCGTCCCTCCTGGTGATTCAAAGCGTCAGAAAAGCGGTATTGGTTCACCGCTTCAAGACTCTTCTGTTCAAGAAATGCTGAATAAAGAAAACACTCCGGTCAAAAGCTTTCAGAACGTGGATCTAAGCCAGACACCTTCAGCATCGCTTGATCTCCTTCGACGCCTCGAAGGAAGCGGCGCCGCAGAAATCGCCGCCAAACTACAGGTACTGCCCGAATGGTCACCCGAAGGAAACTCCCCCACATCCCTTCCTCCCTATTGGCAACTCTGCTTAAGAATCCTTGCCATTGGCTTAATGGGAATTCTTCTCGCCCGAACTTTTGAAAGGAGGCTGCGCCAGTCCCGCGACTATGCTAACCTAGACACTTCAAAACAAAATCAATCGCAAGCGTAAGGTGGTCGTCATGGCAGCTCCAACCAAATATCTGAACTCGTTCAAAACTCAATCCAAACTCAAAGTGGGAAGCAAAAGTTTTCACTACCACTCCCTCAAGAAATTTTCGAAAACTACGGGAGCCGATCTTTCCAAACTTCCCTACTCCATTCGCATCCTTTTAGAAAATCTCCTGCGCTATGAAGATGGAATCACTGTAACGAAGGAAGATATTCTCGCCATAAAGAATTGGAATCCCAAAGCCGAACCCGACAAGGAAATTCAATTTCGTCCGGCCAGGACTTTGCTTCAGGATTTTACAGGTGTTCCTGCCGTAGCGGACTTGGCAGCCATGCGAGTAGCCATCAAGAAGCTTGGTGGAAATCCCAAATCGATCAATCCCCTTCAACCGGCTGACTTGGTTATTGACCACTCGGTGCAAGTCGATTTTTTTGGCGCAAAGGATTCACTTAAGAAAAACGTCGCACTAGAATTTGACCGCAATGAAGAGCGATATCAGTTTTTGAAATGGGGCCAGTCAGCGTTTAAAGATTTTCGAGTTGTCCCTCCTGCTACGGGGATTGTCCATCAAGTCAACCTCGAATACCTCGCCCCACTTGCGATGACCCGTAAAAGCAAAGAAGGAACTTGGGCATTTCCGGATTCGCTGGTTGGAACGGATTCTCACACCACCATGATCAATGGGCTAGGAGTTTTGGGTTGGGGCGTAGGCGGAATTGAAGCCGAAGCCTCCATGCTGGGACAACCTATTTCTATGTTGATCCCTCAGGTTGTTGGCTTTCGACTGACTGGCATCAAAGCCCCAGGCACCACCGCTACCGACTTGGTACTTACTGTGACTGAGCTTCTCCGAAAAAAAGGGGTGGTCGGAAAGTTTGTAGAATTTTTTGGTCCTGGTCTCTCGACCCTGACGCTTGCCGATCGTGCAACCCTTGCCAATATGGCTCCCGAGTACGGCGCGACTTGCGGAATATTTCCGGTCGATGAACGAACGATTGAATACATGGAACTTACGGGAAGAAAAGCCTCCGCCGTCTTGGCAGAAAAATATTACAAAGACCAAGATCTTTGGTTCAGCCCGAATAAGAGTGAGCCGATTTTTTCGGATGTGCTTGAACTGGACCTCAGCCGAGTCGTACCAAGCTTAGCGGGTCCTTCCCGACCACAGGACCGAGTGCCACTCACTGAAGTCGCTCCGGCATTTATGGATCAGCTCCCCAAGCTCCTTCCTAAGGGCTCCGACGCTTCAACAGCAACTAAGCGCGCTTCCGTTAAAAACGGAAAGGACAGTTTTGAACTAGAAAATGGTTCGATTGTGATTGCTGCCATTACCAGCTGCACCAATACTTCCAACCCTTCAGTACTTATTGCTGCGGGACTCTTAGCACAAAAGGCGTTAGACCTTGGCCTTCGAACCCAACCATGGGTGAAGACCAGCCTCGCACCTGGCTCCAAAGTAGTAACGGACTACTTAGTAGAAGCTGGACTCGCTCAGAGTTTGGACAAACTGGGTTTTAATACGGTTGGCTATGGCTGCACCACTTGCATTGGCAATAGCGGTCCCCTTCCAGAACCGATTTCAAAAGCTATTTCGGATTCCAAGATCTGCGTGGCTTCTGTCCTTTCAGGAAACCGAAATTTCGAAGGTCGCATTCATGCCTTGGTACGCGCCAACTACCTCGCTTCGCCCCCTCTCGTAGTTGCCTATGCACTAGCCGGAAATATCAAGATCAACCTCGCCTCTGACCCCATCGGAAAAGGCAAAGGCGGAAAACTCGTCTACCTCAAGGACATTTGGCCAACGTCAGAAGAGATTGATAAAGTCATTCGCAAAAACGTGAAAGCCAAGCTTTATCGCGACAGCTACTCCGACGCTTTCAAAGGTCCCAAAGAATGGCGCGCGGTCAAAGCCCCAAAAGGCGAGCTCTACCAGTGGGACAAAAAGTCTACCTACATCAAAGAGCCGCCTTTCTTTCATAACCTGGAGAGAGATCCTTCAGCCGTCAAAGACATCAAAGATGCGAGAGTCTTCATGCTCCTTGGCGACAGCGTTACGACCGATCATATTTCTCCAGCAGGAAGCTTCTCTAAGGATTCACCTGCGGGACTGTACCTACAGAGCCTGAAGGTCAAACCCGCAGACTTCAATTCTTATGGAGCAAGACGTGGCAATCATGAGGTCATGATGCGCGGAACCTTTGCCAATGTGCGGATTCAGAACAAGCTGGTCCCAGGCGTAGAGGGTGGCTTCAGCAAGTACCTACCAACGGGCGAGACCCTCCCGGCCTATGACACTGCAATGAAGTACAAAGGCGATGGGACACCGCTCATCGTACTGGCCGGCAAAGAATACGGAACGGGCTCCTCGCGCGATTGGGCGGCAAAGGGCACCCTCCTCCTAGGCGTGCGGGCAGTGATTGCGGAAAGCTTCGAAAGAATCCATCGATCCAATTTAGTAGGAATGGGAGTATTGCCCCTTCAGTTCCTTCAAGGCAAAAATGCAGCTTCCCTGGGCCTTACAGGAGAAGAAAAGTATGATATTCAGGGCCTCCAATCGGTTCGTCCTGGAGCTCGAATCAAGGTTCGAGCGACTCGAAGCGGTGGTTCTGCTCCGCAGACCATCGAGTTTGAAGCACTGGTGCGGATCGATACTCCAAATGAGTTGGAGTACTACAAACACGGCGGGATCTTGCCTTATGTTTTGAGGCAAGCACTCGACAAATAAAGCGATGGAGGCTTCCATGAATCGAGAACGAAAGAGTGAGTTACTGCAGCGGTCCCTAGGACTTCGCCACAAACTCAAAGTCATCGAAAGCATGAAGGTACCCGAAACTCACGAAGAAATGACCGTCTCTCTGCTTTCAAAGTGGGAGTTGGAAGATGAGCTTCAAGCGGTTGAAGAGTTGCTCGAGCAAGCGAGACGCAATAACATTGAAGACAAAAAAGCCCTTCTTCTTGAAGAAGGCGTCGTCGGAATGAAAAAGCGCAACCGTTCCCTCATTGCTGCTTCAAAGGTGGCCCCTGGTTTGAAAACTCAATCCAAGTCCAAAGCCAAAAAATCACGCACTGAAGCCAACGCATAATAGCTACCGGAGGATCCTATGAAAACCATCACCATGACCGAACTCAAAGACCGACTAGGCCACTTAGGAAAAGATGAATTGATCTTGGATGTCCGTACGGCAGAGGAATTTGCGGAAGGCCACGTCCAAGGAAGCAGGAACATAACCCACGAAGACGTCGCTGATATCGCTGAAGAACTCAAAAAATACAAAGCTGTTTACATCCACTGCAGGTCGGGCAAGCGCGCTCAAGTCGCTGTTGCCGAACTCACCAAACTTGGCGTGAATAACTTGGTTTGCGTGTCTCAGGGTGGAATGATGGAATGGATCGAAAAAGGATACCCTGTCGTTCACTCATAGCTGCTTAGGTTCGGTGCTGATAATAGAAAATTCCATTTCCGAATCAAAGTCTTCAAATT
This sequence comes from Bdellovibrionota bacterium, assembly GCA_963169695.1. Lineage (GTDB taxonomy): Bacteria > Bdellovibrionota > UBA1018 > UBA1018 > CAUJDS01 > CAUJDS01. The sequence continues at coordinate 5,624 of CAUJDS010000045.1, read as the reverse complement.
CTTTTTCCCCTGGCTTCATTCGCTTCACGGCAGAGCGTCCGGTATAATACCGAACAATCCCTGTCTCGGTGTCGGCATAAAACCTAAGAGGGCTTACAATCAACTTAATGATAAAACTCGAAGGTGCGAGCTTTATTACAAGGTACTTCTTTTCTATTCCATTTTCTTTTCGAGTCTCGAACCCGTCATTGCTGAGCGTAAATCCGACCGTCTCAGTACGAAACGGTACCACCAATCGCACCGACACATCATGATCTGCCAATAGCTTGGTGTACTCCGTTCGCAACAAAGGCCCCAACTGATCATTGGTGATCGTATTGGGATCTAGGTCCTCTTCGTCGTCATCGACGTCGCCGGGCTTTTCGTAATGAAAGAAGGCTTTTCCTTTTTCAAACGTAACCAATGCTTTTTCGTTGGTCTGATTCTGAATCCACTCGTGCTGCAGAAGTACACCACCGCGATACTTGTTGCGCTCGGTGAGGGCTACTTTCTTTGTTTCGGCATCCTTGAAGATTCGAGTAGCAGTGAGGATGCCATCTTTCATCTCAGTCAATCTTTCAAAGGTGAAAAGTGGCTTTGAGGGCTGACTCTCTTTGCTATCGGTATCTTTCTCCAAATAGATGGTACCTGCGACTTGATGTTTGAGGAACTCAGTCGAAGCGACATACCCGGTTTCGTAGTGGGCATCTGCCGCAAAACTGAGTGCGCTCATCCAAAGAAATGCCAAAACAGCTGTCATGGCAGTAACCTACCGTTCCTATAGAAGGATGGCAATGACTAGCGCCAGAACCACACGATAGACCGCAAAAGAGAAGTAAGAAAACCGTTTCACAATCTTGAGAAGCCCATCAATGGCCAACCATCCAAACACAAAAGAAGAAATGCCCGCGACCGCATAAACCGAAAGATCCATCTGAGCGGGAAGCCCTTTACGCAATTTCAGTCCTTCATACGCGATTGCGGCGGCTGTGACAGGCGCCGAAAGCAAAAAAGAAAACCGAGCCGCCGCGTCTCGCGTCAGTCCAAGGGCCAATCCACCCATCATCGTGGACCCTGATCTTGAAACCCCGGGAATCAGCGCAAACATCTGTGCAAAGCCAATCCACCAGGCATCTTTTATACGAAGCCCATCCAGGGTCCTACTCTTCCGTCCTCTTCGATCCAATAGATGAAGTGCTACCCCACCCAAACTCAAGGTCGCCACCAAGACGGAGGTTGCGCGTAGCGTGGATTCCACCCAGTGATGAAAGAGTGCGCCAGCGACTAGCGCTGGAATCGTTCCAACGACCAGACAAAAAAGGAGGCGCTTGTCTTTTTTTCGTTGAAGCAAATTTACTAGCAATATTTGCCAATCTTTTCGGAAATAAAGAAGGGTTGCCAAAAGGGTACCGAAATGCAGAAAGACATCAAACCCCAAACCTGGGTCCTTCGTGCCGAGAAACCGAGGCAACAAAATCAAATGGGCCGAACTACTGACCGGCAAATATTCTGTGATCCCTTGCAACAAACCGTACAAAAAGGCTTCGCTATAACTCATCATGTGAAATAAATCCCCTCGCCAACTATTAGGACCTATGAGAGGGTATTTCACAAAACGAGGTTAGTAAAATGGGTTTTGCTAAGGGATACTCTGCGTTAATTCGGACAATGACTTGCGCAGTCGTAGGGGTTGCACTTTTCTTAGGCGGTTGCACCAAAAAGCAAGGTGACGCTGAAACTAGCCATTCCACTACATCAGGAGCGAGCATGACAAGTCCTTCAGCAGCAGGATTAAAGATTGAAGAAGTCAAGACCGGAACTGGAAAAGAAGCAACCGGCAATGTCGTCGTTGAAGTTCATTACACAGGAACCTTAACGGACGGAAAAAAATTCGACTCCTCTAAGGATCGAAACGAGCCATTTAAATTTCAACTCGGTGTTGGACAAGTCATCAAGGGTTGGGACTTGGGAGTCAGTGGAATGAAAGTGGGCGGGATTCGAAAGCTCACCATTCCGCCAGAATTGGGGTATGGTCAAAGGGGCGCTGGATCGGTAATTCCTCCCAACGCAACTTTACTATTTGAAGTGGAACTGCTGGGAGTTCACTAAACTCTTGGCCATTAGATTGAAGTGAGGACAAAGCATGTCAGACGAAGTTCTAGTCGTAATTTCAAAATTGAAAAAATACATCAAAGATAAGTCAGGGATGAATACTTCTGCAGCTGTTGCGGAAGCATTGACCGCAAGGATCCGTGGACTTTGCGATCAGGCAATTGAGAACGCAAAATCCGACGGCAGAAAAACCGTTATGGACCGTGACTTCGGCTAGCACTCAGCACCGACTTTCACTGCTTGTTGATCAGGTTGGTGGCCCAGCAGGATTGCGAGAAGTCCTCAGGGATTTCTATTCTGAAATGAATCAGGACGCCATGATCGGTTTCTTCTTTCGTGGCAAAGATACGGACGCAATTGCTGAAAAGCAGAGCGAATTTATTCTCAAAGCGGCTGGTCTTGTCACAATCTACACCGGTAAAAATCCGGCCTCAGCACATCTAGGAATGCCACCGATTCGCATGGGCCAGTTCAATCGCAGGATTCAGATCCTCAAGGACTTACTGTCCAAAAAAGGCCTACCGCAAGATGCTATTGATACCTGGATCGCTTTTGAAGAGTCCTTTAGGAACGTTGTCGTCACTCGGACAGTACAGATACTCCCTCCCTAGGTTACAAGTCTACCTACCAAAGATGATCGACGTGCGGGTAATTTATGATTTTCTGATCTGCTGTGACAACAGTAGCCTGAAAAAGTCTTGTAGTTGCCACGACGATTCGATCAACGGGATCCGGATGAAACTCTCCCGGCAGCGAATAAGATTCTTCCACAATTGGAAGGTCAACCCCTACAACCTTCCATCCATTCTGCGACACGAAATGCCGAAACCAGAGTTTCCAGTGGCGATCAAGCTGAAGTCTCTTTCGCTCTACCAAACACGCAATCTCAGCACAGCTCATCGGAGAAACAAGTATCTCAGTGCTTTTTTCTACAATCGCCTTTCTTGCACGAGGCGAAAGCTTTTCGGGCTCTAGAATCGTCCAGAGGATCGCGCAGGTATCTAGAACCAACTTCACCTAAGATTCCTCTTTCTCTAGCATTTCCCAGTCTGACTCCATAATAGGATCTAAAATGTTACCTCGAATTTTACCTGTACCTTTGCCACATCCAAGTTCCGTATGATTCTCAATGGGTTCATCAATGGGAACAATGCGCGCGATTGGCACATTTCGCTTCTCTATTTGTACTGATTTGCCTTTTTTAACGTAGGCCAACAACTCACTTAAGTTGCTCCTCAGATCAGCGACATTCGTTCTTTTCATTATTCTATTTTAGTACATGTAGTTGTACATGTCAATTCTCTTAACTTGATGCGCAATTAGGCTATGAAATTGCCCTTTTTGATTTTTTCCACAATAATTTTTTCAGGCATGGTCGGATCTCGTGGATTGACCGTGAAGTAGGCCTGTTGCTCGCAACGTCGCTTATTTTTGATTAGCCAATTGAGGATATGAGCCAGCCCCTTATTGCGCTTGTCTTGAAAAAAGGGGTCGTTATCCAAAACGTCGCGCGCCTTCTTCAATGCTCGCACTTCCTGTTGATCATTTTCTTTGACCGGGTAATCGCTCAGATCGTATTTCTTGATGTCTTCAGGCAAAACACCCAAGAATCGCACCGACGGAGCGGAATAATCCGAGTTTCGAATCAAGGATGCCGCAGATCCCGCCTTGAGGGTTCTAAAGATATTTTGCATCGTGTACGCGTCGAGGTCTCCGAAGAAATAAATCGGAATATTGAGTTGGTCTTGAATTCGCTTGACCCACCCTCGAACTGCGTTTGACGGAACACCCTGTGCACCCATCAAGATACTGTTGTGCCGCTTGGTAAATCCATTCGCCACCAGCGTATTGGCCGTACCTTCTGACTCTACAATCAGTGCAAAGTCGATTTTCTGTTTGGCTCGAAGTTTGAGATTCTGCGGTCGATTCTTTGGCTGAAAAGGTGAAGTCCCTAGCTTAGAAAGATCGATCGTAGCCTTTTCTCCATTCGGCATCGTTTCTTCCACAACAAGCTGCTGAGAATAAGTCTGCCCGCCACGATCATTGGCGTAGCAATTCATTTCCTCTCGATAGCACTCGAGGATTTCGCAAATAAAGTCGATGGCGCCATCCGACTCATCTTGGTCCGCAAAGTCCAATGGCTTGTAGGCCGCGTTGTGTTTGATTTCACCTTTTGCAATATAGTACAACTCGCGCTTCGTGTTGACAGCACCGGTGTCGATGTTCCGAAGAAGAACTTCCAGCATAAAGATGGCACGAGACATTTTCTTTACTGAACTGACATTGAGTTCTGTTCGGACCATCTTATCCATCGGCGTGAGGTAGCCGACCTTGGGATTGTATTGGGTATTATCTAACGCGCATTTCGTCGCTTCAATAATAGGTCTTTTGGCTTGTTCAAGATCCGTCAACAAACGCTGACAGAGCTCTTTGCTCAATTTGGGAATATCTTGTCCGGTACCAATATTGGTTCTTGCCATGCTTACCTCAAACCCTAGCTTCTTTTGCTAGCGCTTTTTTTTTTGAAGATGGTTTCTTTTTTTCTGACTTCTTTTCCGGTTTAGCTTCGTCTACTTCGGATTCTTCAACCACTTCAGTGACCGCTGTTTTCTCTAGATGAGCATCCAGCTTGACCTGTGCATCCTGCAGTTGCTTCTCGGTTTCTTCCGCATCCCGTCCCAAGAGCTTCCTCAGTCCAAGTTCAGCTTTCTTTTTGCGCGCATCGCTCGCTTTGGTAATTCGGACAAGTCCTTCCACCAAAATCGGACCGAATTGCTCAATATGTCGAATGCGCTGTTCAAGCTCCTCTGCTTTGAATTCTTTTCGAATATGCCGAGAGAGGCGCTGTCCCGCTTGCATAAGCGCGCGACGAATTTCTTCCACCAACTCATCGGATGCGTCGATCGTCTCTTTGGAAGCATTCTTAAATTTTACAAAAGGCGAAACCAGACTTACCGCCATGACGTAATTGCCAAGTGGCAGCCCATTCTTAGGATGAGTCAAACCATAGGGTCTCCAACTAACGGTAGTAATGGCGTGATAAATAGCGCAACCCGCCTTATCGAATTGCAAAGGTACACGATTGGCAAATCGAAGGACTTGCACAGGCCCGTCGTCATCTTGGCTCTGCTTTCCGTCCTTAAAACGTGCAATCGCCACTTCCACTTGAATCGGCTTAAAATCACAAATCGCTGGTTTTCTGCTTACTACAGAGAAAAAATCAACCTCGCCTAAGCGCTTGATACTCTCCGCGAGAGCTTCTTCGCCAATCGTCAAAACGGAGGAGGTCGATGGTGCCATCAATTCCGTATTCTGAATGGCTGAATACAGCTGCTTGAACTCCTCTGGATTCACAGCATCGACATTCTTCTCAAGCAAGGCGTTGGGAAGTTTATGGGCCTTCTGAATATCTGAGATTACCTTATCTGAAAGACGCGAAAATCCGCGTTTCAACCATGCGCTGACCTTCACCCGTCCAAAAAGATGCGAGTGTGCAATGAACTCTCCCAACTTCATCGTGTGGGGATGGGGCT
>CAUJDS010000044.1 GCA_963169695.1 Bdellovibrionota bacterium | reverse complement strand
TGACCAAAGATTCCATCCGTGCCAATAAATCCACCCAAGTGCCTTCGCCCAGAACCAGCACACTTTGCGAAGTTGAAAATAGCTTGGCCCATGTAGAAATTCAGGGTGCTCAAGGGCACGTGGACACCGACATAGTAGCCGGTACTGTTTTTCTTGGCGTGATGCTCTTGGAGCGTTCGAAACCGACTGGTCCCTAATATCTGCTCGTAAAGAAAGGGATTGAGCTTCTTGACTGCATCGAGTCGGGCTCGATTGGCGGGATTGCCCAGCTCCGCTTCATCCATCCCACCTAATTCGCGCGCAGAGATCAAAGAGGTATCCTGAATCTCTAGCGGAGGAGGATCAAAGACGAAACTCCGGATTGGGGAGGGCGGCAAGCCCTCCCCATCCTGAGCCAGGACGTCAGTTACGCCTAGCTGGGAAATGAATCCGAGAATACTAACAAGAAATAACGTACTAAAAGAACGGACAGCCTTTCTTGTAGGGCTATCTTTACGCAGCAGCGGCACCTGCTCTGCCTTGACAGTTCTTTTTCCACTTGTCGCGAAGACCTGGTCTTCTTTGCTCCATGCGCTCAAGGCCTGATTCAAACGCCTCTGTACGATCCAAACTTCTATTGGCGCGACCGATCTCAGCTGAGATCATATAAGCTTCTGCAAGTGCCTGCTGAGCTACGCCGCCATCTTCTTGCCAACGAGCATCTTCGACGGTCTCTAAGAGTCTAGAAGGACTGAAAATTTGAATATCAGAACGACCGGTCGTAGCACCCTTTGCTTCTGGAAAAGTAGAAGAAAAAGCTACGAAAGAAGCAACAAGGAGCTCTGCTCCTGCTACGCCACCCACGCTACTGCCCAATGCAGCTCCGCGGACTAATCGAGAAACCAATTCTCTCCAAGCAGCAACTTCCTTCTGAGCTTCTGCGCCTTTGAAGCTGTTCATGAGGTCGAGTTCATAAGTGGCAGATCCTTTACGAAGACTTTCTGCATCGAATCGTCCACCCAAAATTGTCGTCAATCGCTCTATAATGCGCTCAGAAAGCTTGTCATTTTGAAGTTTACCGTCGGCTCGCTCTCCAAATACGGTGCGTTCGCTAGCTCGTTCTGCACGAACAGCGCGTCGACCTGAGCTTGAACTCTCAACATTTGCACGACCTGCTGTAGACTGAGCAAAGGAATTGCTACCCGCAAATCCCATCGCCAATGCGATTGTTAATGCTGAACTGATTACTGATTTCTTCATTTCTTTCATCTCCCAAGGGTCAGAAGTTAAACGACCAAACAATACTATCCACCTAAACTGGGTGTTACCCCGTTTTTCATAGAATGAAAAGGGGTACCGCCCGGCATTTATCGCATCAACGCACCATCATAATAGAACGCTGAGCGTAAAAAGCTGAACTCCCTCTTAACCCGATGACATAACTTTGGGCAATACCATTGTTTGGGTGGCGATCCTTTTGCGCTTCAGTCTCAATAACATCAATTTAATTGATAGCCTAATATTCTGAAGCACCCGAAGACAAGCGGATGAAAAAAACTGAAGTCTCTAATAAGGTCCTAACCTTTCGAGGTTAAGTCTTGGGGACGTAAAAAGGGACCGAATGAGTCGAAATAGAAAAAACCTGCGCTACTTCCATTGGGCTCTGGGCTTATGCCTGTGGTTTGCGGCATCGGCTTGTCTACCTGAAGGGGAATCGCCTACCGGAACTTCGAACGATCCCTATTCGGTGACACAGCCTTGGTACCTTCAAGGAGCCGCTGCACACTTTGATACTCTGCAATATTCAACCAACGAAGTAACGGTGCACGGATCATTGAAATTAGATTTTCAGATCAATGAGCAGGAAAAAATTCCGCTCGACCAGGAAATCGAACTTACCTTGATCGAAAAAGAACCCCAAGCCGGCACCCCAAAGCGTTGGCTTCTGAGTCAGACGCGCCTCGAAGGAAAGCTCATCAATCACACCCTTCACTTGCCGGTCGCATTGAAGCTAGAGCGACGATTTCCGATCGATCAGTCCGCAGTGGAGCTCTATATTGCGGTACGGCCGAAGCAGGACTTCAGAATTTTTCATCCGCTCTATGCCAAGGTCCCTGTTCAAATTCAGCCACAGGGAGGATCGATCGGCTCGCTCCAGCTTCGTTCCGAAGCAGAGTACAGCGCAGAAATTCAAGACTACGAAACACAAACAAAGGAATATGGGGCTGCCGCTCACGCGGATCGCGCGCAAGGAAAATTATCCATCTTTCAACCACTGCAAGTCACTCAAGCCAAAATAGCACTGGATGAAATTTCCTCAACAGGTGGCAATCAGCCGGAGACAGCGCTGCAAGGTTATTTGGAAATTGATTTGGATGCAAAGACGCGTCAGTTTTTGCCAAGTCAGTTCATGGTCGAAGCGCTCTTGGTCGAGAATCAATCCAACACTCGAACGCTCCTTGCGGCGACGACCTCGCGGGGCAATCTCGAAAATCTCAAATTGCGCGTGCCGCTGGATTGGCGAGCACGAGGAGCGATTCCTTACGAACTCGCCTCGACGGAACTCTGGTTTCGAATTTCGCCAACAGAGGATCTCGGAATCTATCCGTCAATGCAGGGTCGTACGGTGGTGACACTGGGTATTCCTGGTCAAAGCTCGGGCAGCATGGAGCTGCTTAGCTCGGAAGGTTGGGATTTGGGCTTGCGGGCTTTTATAGATCAGCCTCATGCACCGCGAAGTCCGGATTACCTAATCAACCCACTGTCTCCCGAAGGCGTGACGGCGGATCACCACGGCTTCACGGTGACTTCGATCAAGGTAAGCAAGGACGAAGTGCTCTCGCGGGTGGAAAACACCGAATGGCCAAATGCCTATTCGACCTCCATAGAAATATGCATCGAGGACAGCTGGAGAAGACAAGGCTCGCGCGCGGCGGCTGGCCATCTTTTTACGGTAGCATTTCTAGGCCAAACACGCACGGGCGTCCGAACCAACTCACAGGGCTGTCTTTTGGCGGGGCCCTTTGAATTGAAGTTCAACCCTTTTGAACGTGGAGACGTGTCTGACGCCTCTCCTTTTTCTCTCGAAAGAGCCGTAAAGATCAGCAGCGAGCAAGCGCCTTACATCAACATTAGCAAATCGTGGAAGCTCTACCTCAATCCCTGGGAAGAGAAGCTTTTTTATCGCGACTTTCGTCTCATGCCTTCGCAAGCACACCTTGCACGAGTGGCTCCACGACTGGGGATGAATCAGGTTCAGTACGGACGACTGGACGCCAAACATTTTCGGACGAACGAGCACCTTTCGCTGGTCCAGCGCCGCAGGTACTGGATGTCTTTGCAACCTCAGGTGGAATTGTCTCAAAACGCGGGCCCCCTTCAGCTTCGACCGCTGCTCCAAGGAAAGTATGGCGTCAGAATGATCTTACTGGGGCGTGCATCGATGGAAAAGGTTGGACGCGATCGCCTTGAGAACGAACGCATCCCCAACGACCCGGCAGAGGTTCTGAAGCGATACACCTTCCTCAGTTCTTACGAGTCTACGGTAGAAACCAAGACGGGGATGCTCAAGTTGGATGATGTGGAGTTCGACATCGATTTTTCGCAGCTCCAGTACATGACGGGTCAATGCCTCCTCTTGATTGAGATCTCACCCTTGGACGGCCTGTCGGATATTCCAAAGGCGCAGGTCACAACCCCTTTCTTTCCGCTTCAGCCTTCCATTACCAATCCCCTATTTGAATCGGATGCATCCACAACCGAAGTATTGAAACAATTTGCCGAAGCCAATATCGATGCCAAGAAACTGATTCAAGACGGCAAAGTGAGCAGGATCCGTAGTGAGCTCAAACGAACACCCTTTGAAATTTTTCAGGAAGTCAGTGGCGTTCCTTCGCCAACCGATGAGCAGATTGAGACACTAGGCAAGATCGATCAGGGCAGTCTCACTCAGGCTCAGATCCTACAATCCTGGACCCAAGAACCCTCCCGCATCCTTCGCCTCCATCGCAACCTCTGTGATCTGAGCGATGGCAAAGTGCGATGGATTAGCGATGCCCAGGACTATCGCGATTGCAAAGCCAACCCACTCGCCTATTTTCGATTGGAAAAGCTGCTCCATCTCGTTTCAGTCACTGACGAAGAGCCATCGGTCCTCATCACTCCAGACCGTGGGCAGCTTCAGGCAGCGCACATCAAAGAAAATGCGCTATCGGACGTCAATCAAGTCGGCGACCGCTTGATGTTTCCTCGATTGGGATCGCATTGGGACGCGGTATTTGGATTGATGCTGGGACGAGGGGTTCTACTCAATGCCGAATGGAACTATGAGCATTACATTGCCAATTTTGCTGAGCATGCCACCAAGGAGCGAAATCAAATACAATCCATGGTGCTTACTGCCTTTCACCAACAAGAAGTGAGACTAGAATTCAACGCAACGGCCATCACCTGCACGCTGATCACGCAACTGCAACCCTCAGCCCATATGCGATTGCATGTTTGTGCATCCTTGAATCCTCAAGACCTGAAGGCAGAGCCCATGCGCTTGCAAGAGTCTTGGTACTTCATCACGCCTGACCAAGAAGCGCGCCTCGATGCAGCCGCAGATAGTTATGAGCGATCGTGGTGGCAGATGCTGCGCGGCGAGGATCAATACAACCTTTGGCAAGAAGCAATGACTAAGCAAACATCAGGGGCTTCGGTCTTCTACGCCGATCCCCTTCCACTCCACACCAAGCGGCAATGGAAGATGCTACAGGACTTTCGACAGGCACAAGATCGTAGCTGGGATCAAGTAGTTGGACGCTTTCCTGATTATCAGTCTTTCGAAAGACAAATGAATTATGTCGCAGAAGTCTTTGCGTATGGAACGATGGCGGGACATTTGAGACGCCCGATTTCCTGGCATCCTACTCAAGATTCACGCACCCGTCGGTAGCACAACCCAATTGACACCTTCTCGCCACTATCAGATGACCTTGAAGAGGTTTTCTGAAAGGGGTCGAAATGGCGGGGTTCAAACGTTTCTTGAGAAGGGATTCCTTCTCCTTTGTTGTACTGATTGCGTTCTTAGCACTAGCGGTTTTGCAGTCTGTCTCCTTTGCGCAGGAGGAGAATGAAGAAGGGCAAGTCTCGCGAGAGCCCTTTTCGCCTCGCCCTAAACGTCCCGACTGGCCTTCAGCAATCATCGAAGTCTCGTCTTCACTCCGCATGGCCGACGATGCCTTTCAGGGAGTTCACGTTAGCCTGCCTTTTAAGACGGACAATCCACTCTTTCATTCTGGACAGAACTTAACCGACGTCGAAATGCGCGGTCTTACCCTAGCCATTGAGCAAGACCCCAATCGCGAGAGAGGCGCTATTTACTTAGGACGCTATACTCAGGATGCCCCACAAGTAGCGGATGTCCTCCTAGGCGTAGGATCTAGCGTTGGTGCTATTTATAATATCGTGGATTTCAATACCTTTATGACTCGGCAGTGGGAGGAAGGAGAAAAAGAATCTACCGATTTTGAAAATGCAGCACAGGCACCCGGCTCAAAGGCGCGTGCTTACAATAGACTCCTTGAGGGCGGATTTTCGATCAATGGTGACAGGCGTGGCATTTACAGTCAGCCCTTGCTCAATCCAGGAAAAGGCATGATCGACATCATGCACGAAAAATTTCTGCTCTACGTCTCAGGCAACGGAGAAATCACTTATTTCTCCATGGGTACCAATAACCTCACGATGGCAGACCGAGTAAATCGCACCTACCGCATTGACGAACCCAACTTAGCGCGGGCTTACTTGGAACATGCAAAGGAGTTGGTTGCAACATTTAAGAACGGCGGCAGAATTAGAGATGTTTATGAAAAAGGAAAGAAAATCCCGCCCGCCACTCGTGTGTATTTTGGTCCAGGAGAGAACAACGACGAACGCGAGTTTGTAGAACTTGGATTTACCAATGGACGCAATGATCCTCATGCGAGGATCTCAGAGGTCTTTGAGAAAATTGCGAGCGGCGAATTCGAAATAATGGAAAGTGGCCAATCCGATAGGCCGTTTACTGGAATGAGTCACTTTGTAACGACCAACCGCAGATTGTATGAGGCCATCATCGCTGCGCAAGAAAAGAAACCATTCAAAATCTTTGGCGCTTTTGATGACGGGCAGGCGGACCAACTCGGGTATGGCAGAATTATCCAACTGGGAGGTGGGACAGTTTATCGACAATTGGGAGGCTCACTTTTTGGAGCTAAGTCCTTTATTGCTGATCAAATGGACTTCTACGTCCGCATGGCGCTTGGCAAGGACCCGTCTACCGGTACGGACTTAATCCTTGACGACGAAGAAGGTCCTCCCAATGCCAGAGATATCTGGCACGACAAGACCACCTGGGTCACTGTGCGCGACATCAGGACAGGTCGTGTCTGGACGTATATTACCTCTGGATCCCTCAATCCGAGCGGTCATATCGAGAACGCCGAAGGCCAGCTGTTTATGCGCCTAGAGACCGACTCTCTATTGGCCCGCGGTACTATTCAAAGTGTCTACGATGTCGCCAAAAGTGAGCCACAGAAAAACGTTCCGCTCTTTTTGGCCGTTATCCGAAAAGCTGCTGGTCGCTTCTTAGGGAGATCTGGAATCGAGGTTCCTCTCGCTTCGGCTCGCAGTAGTGAACAAGCCATTCTGGATCGACGTTTTGAAGACCTCTCGCAGGAGCTTCGTAAGGTCGCTCAAGAAGAATCCAAACTCAAAAAGCGACTTCCCCCGGAGGAAATCGAAAGAAGGATTGCGGTATTAGAGAATTACCTCAAGTGGTACCGCACCAACGTACCACTCTCTCGCCTAAAGGACCGAACGCGGGTGCTAAAAATCACCGGCCTTTGGCATTTGCTATGGAACCCCGGAAGAAATGATTACCTACGACGTCGCGCTATTGAGAACCTTCTCTATCGACCTGAGCTGAAGGATCAATCTGAGAAAATAGAAGCATGGATTCAAACATCCTGGAAGCTCTTGCAACTACCCGGCGAAGCACCTCCCAAGTGGGTCCCGGACACCAATGTTCCGCCGAAGCATCAGAAGTTCTTTGATCTTACCGCGGGAAGCGAAGAAGCCAGTAAGCCAGCGCGTAGGGCATTTATGTTCGATATAGATGGAAATATTCTCCACCTTCCCACGAAGATCATCCTCTTCTCCAAAACAGAACGAGACGAATTTGGAAACGAACTAGAGCGAGGCATTTCAGCAAATGAGTTTGCCCTAGAAGAACACAATATTGGAAGTAGTGGCAAATATGCCGACTACTTCTTGAAGCCCGGACTTGACACAGGAAGCTTTCGATTCTTTGCTCCTTCTGCGGATGGAAATTACTTCTTAGACGCCGTGGTGTCTGCCATTGAAGGACGTCCCACCTCGGAGTGGCAAGGCCCAGCATGGTTTGATTTGGTTGCAGCTTTGAGTGATCCCAAGTCGGCCGAACTGGTCTACCTCAATACGGCAAGAGAGCACCAAATCGATGAGATCATGGAAGGATTCGAATACCTCCGAAGTGAAGGCTACATTCGCTTCCTGCCACAAAGGGAGAATATCTTTGTTGTTGGAGCGGAGAATGGAACCGCCAATGCCAAATTGCTCAAGATCAAAGATGTCCTTGTGGACCTCAACACCCGTGGAAAAAAAGAAGGCATACGTTATCGCTTTGGCATGTCGGAAGACTCGCTAAGTAACTATCGTTTGATTCAAAAGGGATTACAGACCGCACTGAATCGAGGCCGATTCAAGAATGTGGACATCAGCCTGTTCTTCACCAAACCCGACGATCATCGTGAGACACCCCATCGGCTCAATATGAAGGCAAGGAGCCAAGGTGGAACGGAACGATTACCGTGGTCGCCCAAAGTGCCACCCGAATCGAATAATAGTGACGGATGCAGTGGCGCCTTTGGTAGCTAGCGCGCTGATAAGAGAAACTATTTACGCAAAGTAAAACACCAGTGAGAGTACGATTCCAGACATCACAAGGATGGAAACGCAGTACCCCATAATATCGCGCAAATGGAGTCCTGCTACACCCAGCAGCGGTAAAGCCCAAAATGGCTGAAGGAGATTGGTCCAAGCATCACCCCATGCTACCGCCATGGAAGCTTTGCCTAAATCTGCACCTAGTGCCTGCGCAGCTGGTAGTATCACTGGACCTTGAACGGCCCATTGGCCCCCACCCGAAGGGATAAATAAATTGACGAGACCCGCGCTGTAAAATGTGTAGAGCGGAAAAGTAGCAGGACTCGAAACGGATACAAAGAGTTGCGAAATCCATATCGCGAGACCAGAGGCCGTCATCATGCTCATCATTCCAGAATAAAAAGGAAACTGAATTAGAATGGGAGCCGCCTTCTTTGCTCCATGAGTCATTGCGGAGATAAAGCCCCTTAAGGATCCATGCAACGCAAGCGCCAAGAAAAAGAAGATAAAATTGACTCGATCGAGATCTAACTTGAAGGATCCACGCGCTATTTCAATAATAAAGTAACCAAGCCCCAAGCAACCTACTGACCAGGCGAGTGCTTTGCTGGATTCGATTTTCTCGGCGGGCGTCTGGGAGGGGCCCAAATTTGCGTCAGAGGATTCAAATTCATCCAACTTCGCTAGGGATCGATGGTCACTTTTGGACTGAGTGCCCATCCAATAATTGATCAAGGGCAGTAGAACAAAAAAGCTTCCTACCGCAACTAGGTTCAGAGAAGAAAAAAGGGTCTCGCTTACAGGGAGCGTTCTTCCAATTAATTTTTCAGCAAAGTTTCCGGGAGTCGCAATCCCCAATGGGATCGAACCAGACAATCCTCCATGCCAGACCAAGAACCCACTATAGGCACTTGCAACGAGGAGTCGGTAATTGGCTCGGGGAATTACTCGATAGATCTCACGACAGAAAAGTGCGCCAATGACCAAGCCGAAGCCCCAGTTTAGCCAAGAGGCCGTCAAAGAAACCAGTGTCGTGGCGAGGATTGCTTGGCCAGGAGTTCTAAATAGCGAGGCCAGCGAGGCAAGGAGCTTTCGAAACAAAGGTGCCGTCGCAACGGAATAACCTCCTACAAGAACCATCACCATCTGAAGGGTAAAGGTGCTGAGTTTCCAAAATCCTTCTCCCCAGAATATCACCATCTCCTTCAACGTATGTGAAGTGACTGATACTCCCATCACAAGGACCAAGAAGGTCAAGGCTATTGCGAAGACAAACGGGTCTGGCGTATAGCGCCTCAAAATACGATCCATCCATCCAATCATTGGCTAGTTCCTTTCTATCTTTCACCAAAGTGCCGCTTGGATCGAAGGTTGCGGTGATAGTTGATGGCAAATCGGTGCGCTTCATCTCGTACATGCACAAGGAGCTGGTAGGCAAGCATATGTGCAGCCAACGGTATGGGGTTTTTTCGATCTGGAATAAAAATGCGTTCCGAAGTGCTTTCAACTTCGGATTTCTGAAACGCCTGTTCCGTACGTGCCTTTGCCAATCCACAGATCTCCACGCCCTGAATATTCAGCTCTGAAAGGATCGCTACGGCCTGGGCAAGCTGCCCCTTCCCCCCGTCCACCACCACCAAATCAGGAAAGCTGTCATCGCTTCGATTGAACCTTCGCCCTAGGACTTCTTTCATCATCGCAAAGTCATTGGATCCATCGACGGTCTTGATTTTGTAACGCCGGTAGAGATTCTTATCGGGAGCTCCATCAATAAAGACGACTCGAGATGCGACCGAATCCGTACCTTGGAAGTTGGAAATGTCGTAACATTCGATTCGATGGGGCGTACGCTGCAAGTGCAACCGCTTGCGTACGTCCTCTAGCGCCTGCGCACCGTGACCCTCTTTGCGCTTTTCGGAATTTTCGAGGGCATGTCGCGCGTTGGCTTGCGCCACATTGAGAAGTTGGTGATCCTCTTTGGATTCTTCGAGCCGTATATTGGACGAAACTACGGAAGCAAGTAGCTCGAGGTCCTCTGGTAGATTAGGAACCAGTAATTCCTCCGCAAGTGCTAGCCCTTCGGGTTCATCCGTTTTTTGTAAGTAGGCTTGAGACAGAAAGTCAGAAAGCACTCTTGCATCGGTCAATTCGGGCTCTGTGTTCTTGAGTTCGTAATGGCGAACAGCTACGAGCTTGCCACGTCGTACAATGAGAAGTGTCGCGTGAGCCAGGTTGCCTTGTCGCGCAAGTCCTACCACATCTCGATTGCTATCAACCCCCGCTTGAACCACCCCTTGCGTCTGCCCAACCAACTCCAAATTTTGTATTTGATCACGATAGAGCGCGGCGGATTCAAAGTCTTCCTCGTCCGAAGCCTTTTGCATGGAGTTTCTCAACGCACCCAAGAGTCGATCGCCCTTGCCTTCTAAAACAGAAACCACCTCTTGAATGGTTGCCCGGTAGTCCTCCGCTGAAACATGACCCACGCAAGGCCCCGAACACTTCTGAACCTGATAGAGCAAGCATGGGCGACTACGATGATGGAAGGTGTTGTCACTACAATCGCGCAACTGAAAGGTCTCGTTCAACAGTATTAAGACCTGCTTGGCTTCCCATCCGGAGGGAAAGGGCCCAAAATACCGCGCACCATCTTTGAGTACCCTTCGAGTCCATTCCAATCGCGGAAACCCATCATTCACCTGAATCTTAATAAAAGGGTAAGTCTTGTCGTCCCGAAGCCGGATATTGTATCGCGGCTTGTGCTTCTTAATCAGCGTGCACTCGAGAAGGAGCGCCTCGGTCTCCGTTTCAGTAAGGATCACTTCAAACCGCTGAATGCTCGCTACCAGCATTTGAATGCGCGGGGAATCTGGACCCGCCGGTTGAAAGTAAGTTACGAGGCGGTTTTTGAGGTTTTTGGCCTTTCCGACGTAGAGAACCGCGCCTCTTTCGTCTCGCATGAGATAAACACCTGGCGAAGTACTTGCGTTTTTCGCCTCCTGGAGTAAAACGTCTGTACTCGTTTTTTTATGAGATGGATGCACTTCGTCATTCATGGAGAGGACAGAATACATGGCACCCGCCAAAAAGACAAAGACTACAAGAAAAAAGGCAACAAAAACAGAAACTTCCGAGGCTGAGGACGCAAGCTTAGACGCGGAATGGCAGAAGTTAATGGCCCAACATGCCTCCAGTCCAACCCGTGATTACGCGATGAAGAGTGCCTACAAGCTTGGAGAAAAGATCCGTCACCCTAAATTTGGTGAAGGAATCGTCGGAAAACTCATTTATCCCAATAAAATAGAAGTGATTTTTCAGACTGATATGAAGGTCTTGATCCACGCTGGACCAAAGGGCCTGGAGATGAACTTTTAAGGGTTTCCCTAAAAGTGATAGCCCAGCCCAATATCTAATATAATGAAGGTCTGAGAAAAGCTGCTATTGCCGGTACCATTCGTTGCGGCCCAAGAATAACTTTCTTGCTGAGCACGTAGCCTTCCTTCAAAAAAGAGTCTCTGGGTGAGACCAATGACCACACCAAATCCCGCTTCAAACCCTAGGTCACTGTTCAGGGCACTCGGAATGGTGGCATCCGATCCGCCCATGTCATATCGCCCAAGCACAAGTCCACTGAAATACATCGACTCCCCTGCTTGGTAGACCACGACAGCTCCAGCGCCAATTCCCATTCTCTGGACTCTCGTGCGAATGATGACCTCATTGGTTGAAGGATCCTGAACAAAGATTCCTCCCTGGCCATAATTGAAATGCAGCACCGGTCCATAGCGCCAGCGTTTATTGGCATAGGTTGCAAAAACACGCGTGTAGCCTCGCAAGAGATTGAAAGTCTCGCCATAATAGTTAGGACGCAACATTTCGAGATTGAGTGAACCACTGAGCTGCCACTTGGATTGCCGAAATCGATTCAACCGCCATCTCACTTCCGCGCTGAAGGCTCCCACCAAAGGGCCAGCTGAAGCATTGATAGAATTGTCGAGATCCTTGACGGAGTAAGCTCCAATGGCCTGCGCTGCTCGAATTATCGCCGAGACTCCCGCGTGCGCACCTTGCGCTTCGCTCTGTTGATCAGAGGCGCCACGATATACGACTTTCTCTACAATCCTTACCCGATCGGGAAGGGCAGCTCGATCAATACTGAATACCGACGGCGCTCCCCACTCTTCACCCGATGGTAATGAAAATCCAATTCGAACGGTGTAAGTTCCTGGCTTGGGCGGCATCCACGAGAAAGTGTTTTTATTCACTGAACGCTTCAGTGCAACGCCTTCCTGATCTCGAACTTCTAGAAGGTATTCGCTCTGTGTATCAGACTTCTCCCATTCTAAAATCACACCTTCCGGGCCCAGCTTCTTTGAAATAACCTCTGCCCCACTTGGGCGAGTTACTTTAGGCAAAGTAGAGCTTACTGAGAACCCTTGAACACTGGTCCAAGGTCCGACACTTCCGGCACTTCGATATCCCCGAACTCGGAAGTAATAGGTCCCAGGAGCGAGCATGAGGGTGAGTTGATTCTTGGCTAATCGCTTTTTGAATGCGAGCGGAATCATTTCTGGATTTCTTGCCAGTTCAATTTCGTATTCTGTAGCTTTAGCGACGGACTTCCAAGGAATAGTGACGCGTCGACGGTCCTCCGCAAAGGCCAGTCCCGACCAAAGGATGAGCAGGAATGAAATGCTAAGGATTAGCCTTCGCTTCATCTTCACTGAATCCTCACTGGTAGAACCAAGGGAGCGGCGAGAGCCGGAGTTCGATCTTTGCGCTCGATTTCGAAGTTTCTATAGTCCGCTGAAGGGCTCCTCATTCCTTCTTCATTGACTGCTCGTACCGACCATAGGTATTTTCCTGCTTTGAGTTTTGTCACTAGCATCTCAGGCTTCTGTGTCTTGTACACCCGGACTTTCTGAGCATCTTCTTCTTCGTCATCGGTTCTTGGCTTTAGTAGAAATTCGTAATGTTTGACACCTTTGGATGCTTCAAGCCTCCAAGCAAATTTGGGGCGTTCGCGATTGAGGTCCATCTTGGCTCCCTCGTTAGGCCACTGCAACGTTGGCGCTAGTAGGCGCGCAATAGCTCCCAGCGTTTTGCCTTGGGTATCCAAAACATTCTTCTTGTCGCGTATGACAGCTTCATCCAAGGCTTGAACTATTTTGGACTTTTCTATCACCTTGTCTGTTGGTGCCTTGAGGCGCTCTACTACTTCTACTTTAATCCGAGAGGCAGATTGCTTTTGACCGGCCACAGTCTGAGGAGCCTGAACAGAAATTTTGGATTGGCCGCTTTTGGTAACTCGAATTTTTCCTTCACCGCTTAGAAACTGAAGCTGAACATTCTCGGTTCCGCCACTGAGTGCAACCATCGCGCCCGGTCCGAGCTCGAGTTCTCCACCCGCATAGAAAACCAATCGCGCAAATCCATTCTCGCCAGTTTGAACGGTATCTTTAGCAGCAAAGAGCGATCCCGACTGAGCGCGATCCCACGTGAGCTGCTCAACTGGAAGTCTGCGAACCGTTCCCGATGCATCTTGCAAATATGCAATCGGCTTTGAGGGCGCGCTGAAGTACCCCTGCAAGTCCGCTACAAATCCAGCTGCAAATCCTCCCGCAATAGCGAGAAGTAGAAATAATATCAGTCGGTTCATCCCATTAGAAAATCGGCTAAATTCCTGAAATTCTTCAGAAGAACCTTCTTTTTAAGTATCTTTCTTGCCCTATCAAGGCACCTCAACTCCTTTCCGATAACACCATCGGGAGGGTCTACTGTCTTGCTACGTCTTACGATTGGCAAAAAGCTCAATGCGCTTATTTTGACGCTCGAAGTCTTGAGTATCGGCGGCGCCATTTTATTGGCGACTCAACTCTTTACCTCGGACCTTACGGGCTTGCTACGCAAAGGCACGCTCGATAGCGCTGTCCTTTTGTCTTCTCGGGTTCGCTCCGAAATGAAAGATGCTGCTGATCGAGCCAGAACACTTGCCGCGGCTTCGCTTGAGGATTTTCGTAACGCGGCTGATCGAGTGCGCTTTATTCAAGACAATCTATCGATCGATTCGCGATTTTTGGGTCTAGGACTTTATCAGCTCTCTAAGGAAGGCGCTCGCAATCGCTGGCGAATGTTGAACTCTCAGACCCAAACAGAATTGCAATTGCCCACAGACTTCTTAGCCAAACTAGATGCCGCCCAGCCCCTCAACCTCGAGGCTATTCAAAAAGGACTTGTTGAATTTAAAACCGCTAAAATCGATGTCGGTCCTCCTGTTCTACGAATGGCGATTCCTTTTGTAAAAAAACAGGACGGAAGTTTCTCTCAGTTCCTTGTTTTCGAAATGCATTTAGATAAATTGGCCTCTCTTTTCCGAGAAAGTTCGCACTACACGAGCTTCCTCTTGGATCGAAACGGAATCGTACTTGGTGCCACCGATCCTTTAGCCATCGGAAAAAATCTCGCCTCAAGCCCCATGATGAAGTCCAAGCAAGCATCAGGGCAGGTGGACTTCACCGACGAATCTGGCGAAGTCCAAATGGCGGCTTACCAGAGTGTGGGATTCTCTGACCTCAAGGTTTTCTCCCAGGTTCCGCTCTCTCGCGCGACACAAGCCCAAAAGACTCTCTATCGAAGAACGGGCTTGCTCGCCGGCTTCTTCGTTTTTATTGCTTTGTTTTTGGCTTTTTGGTTTTCACAAGGAATCACTCGACCCATCACGGCCCTTGCCAACGCAGCAGAAAAGATAAAGCAAGGTGACTTCAGCGTTCGACTCAATCAGGCCAAAGAAAACTCGGGCGACGAAATCCAACGCTTCTCCAACACCTTCAACGAAATGGTGGGTGGTCTCCAGGAGCGTGAAAAAATTAAATCCACTTTCGCCAAATTTCACAGCCAGGAAGTCGCCGACAAAATCCTTAGCGGGGAACTAAAACTGGGAGGCGAACGCAAGGACGCCGTCGTATTCTTCTCCGATGTTCGCGGGTTTACGGCACTGAGCGAAAAAATGGACCCAGAGAAATTAGTATCAGTCCTCAATCGCTACATGAGCCGCATGGTCCGAATCATTATCAAGAACGGCGGCATCGTGGATAAATACGTCGGAGATGCCATTATGGCTGTTTGGGGCGTACCACTTGCCAAACCCGACGATGCCTATCGAAGCATTCGAGCTTGCCTTGAAATGCGAGAGGAATTGGCTCGCCTCAATCAAGAGTTTAAGTCTGAAGGAATCGCACCCCTAAAAATCGGAATGGGCGTCAATCATGGCCCTTTGATTTCTGGAAATATCGGGTCCGAGGAGCGCATGGAATTCACTGTCATTGGCGATACCGTGAACACTGCTTCACGAATTGAATCCCTGACGAAGAGTATGGGTACCGACTTACTGATCAGTCAGTCACTCGTGCAGCTCACGGAAGGTAGATTCATGGTCGAGAAGGCTCATAGCGCAAAAGTCAAAGGCAAAGCCGATGCCTTGGTGATCTACAAAGTTCATGGCTACTACAATGAAAACAAAGAATTGGTCTCGATCGAAACACCCTATAGTCACTTTGCTCCAGAATCCAGCGACAAAGTGCTCTCCGTGGATTCTGGATCCGTTTCAAGGTCACCAAACGCTTCTACTCCCCCACCTCCTCCGAAAATGCCATCAAGACAGGCTGCTTCCGAAATGGCAATTCCACCACCGCCATCCATCGATCGAACACGAACCGAAATTCTGCAACCACTCGTAAGTCTCGAAAGTGAAGAAATCATTTTGGAAGTGCCACTAGAGGTCCCTGAGGAATCTCAACCTGATCCAACCTACTCCAAGCTGAATTTTTTAAATGAAAGTACGGATCTACTAGAAGGTACCGAGTCAGGCGTAATTCAGGCACTCACAGAGATCACAGAGGAGTTCACCTTGCCAGGAACGACTCGACCCAAGCCTAAGCGCGCTGCTTGATTTAATTCTGCTTCCACTTGATACTACAACCCATTGCCGGCTTCTGGTCGGGATCGACAGGTTGTGAAGCTAGGATTTTCTCTAATGCATTGGCAAGATCGCGCTGCTCGACCTGGCTAGGGTCTTTCCAATTGTCGTCAATACGACCATGATACCTAAGCACCATTTTCTCGCCGACCTTCTCGTAAACATAGGGATCTGGAGTACAGACAGCGCCATAGGCCTTGGCTACTTCTTGCGTAGGATCTTGAACATAGGCAAAATCGTATCTCTGGGACTTTGACCGCTCAATCATCTTGTCGAAACTATCGTCTGGATAGCGTTCAGCGTCGTTCGAATTGATTCCGATAATGGATACACCCTTTTGAGCATAGACCTTGGCCAGTGCGTTGATACGATCTTGAACTGCTATAACGTAAGGACAATGATTGCACATAAAGATAACAACCAGTGCTTTGGAATCTCGAAACGAAGCGAGCGAGTAAGTTCTTCCGTCTACGCCTTTGAGTGAAAAATCTGGCGCGGGTGAGCCCAAGGGATGGGGTTCTGAATAAGTAAGTGCCATTTTTACGCCTTCTTTCTACGGGTTGAATGCTTAGGCGAGTTGTAGCGTTCCTACTTCTGAAATTCAACGACATCATGGGATTCGCCGGCACCAAAGGCCGCATCATCTGTCGACTGCAGGATTTCGAAACCTTTTTTCTCTGGCTCTTTTGCGGCCTGTGCCTTTTTAAATTCTAAGTAATCCGGGATACCGCTTCCATCCAGAACAAGTCCTTCGCTCGGAGGTTTTTTTTCTTCCGGCTTTGGTTCTTTTTTTATTTCCGGGGGAATCAAGGCACCCAGCTTACGAGCAGGCACATCGTTCTTGCTTGACCCACTCTCGACGGCGGGGCTTTTACTTGCCGAGCTTTTTCCGGGGCGTTTGAGATTGAACTTCTGTAGGAGCTGTTCTTCCCAGGTATTGAGAGCTTTCTGATACTTCTCGTCGGCGGGCCTAAGGATCTGCTTGCGAAGGGCGGTTTCTTTTTCGGCGCTCATTTTGGGGTCTCGAATCTTCTCCTGAAAGAACTGGTTCATCGCCTGGTACTTTCGGATGACAGCATCCTCCACCTGCCCCTGAGCGAGCACCCTTTGGGGAGCAGTAGCTAGCCCCAGTATAAGAAGGAGAAGTGGGTCGCAGAGGACACACCTCAGCTGTCGCAAAAGAGCTATTGTCATAGTATTATTGTCAACCATTACTCTATGCATTACAATAGGAAGATGCGAGGAGTAAGGGACTCTTCGCGTCTACGGGTTCGGGGGAATCACGTTTTGTCAGTTTTGAGAAAAAGCTTCAGCTCATCGGGCTATGCCTGGCTGCTATTGGCAGTCCTGGGTCTTCCGTTGGCAAGTGCGGCGGAACCTATTCTGAGCAATCAGTTTATTGAGGTCCCTTGCACTCGCGCTGAACCCGGCGCACTGAGGGCCAACGGATCCTTGCTTGGATCGAAGTGTGAACTCGGCCTCCCTCGATGCGAAGATGTCAAAGAAACGCTCAAAGCCTCCATCGAAAAAGGGATTCAAGACTACCTTGACGCCGCCTATCGCTATGGCGTCCTGATTGATTTCAAGAAGTCCGAGGATTTTTTTGCTAATCCTGCTCCTGGTAAAGCTCCCGGGGACAAGCTCACAATGAATGTCTGCAGCCTTCAATATGACGAAGGGTCTCCCCTAGCTACGCTCGGCACCTACAAACCCAATAAAATGAATCAATCCTGCGGAAAAACATTGGCCATCGCACCTTACGGTTCAGCCATTGGATCTGCCGCTACCACTCCAGGTAGTTCTGCCATCACCAATCCTGCCCTCGCACCAGGGAGCTGGGAGGAGGCTCAAAAGTGGGGCATCTTCTTTGACTCCATGAGGTGTGTGATGAATTCTGTGGTCGATCAAATCGGCGAGAACTACCGACTTCAAGTGCCAGTCGGACTAGAATCCTTGGCCGCTGAATTTCAAAAACTCTACACTCAAGCACGAACTGTTTCAGCCCAAAACACCAAAACTTACTTCAAACTTTTGGAAGGAACCTCTACCGGCGCCACTATTCAGAACCTCTGCGATCAGCAGAACCTTATCAAAGACTTCAATGACTTTATCCCGGCCTATTGCTCGAAGGATCATCTATCCGAAAATTCTTCCAATCCCCAGGATGCCTCTCAGCGACAGAGCACCTGCTACCTCGCTACCAGTGTGAAACTCGCCATGGAAGGATTTGTCCGCATTGCGATTGGCTCGATCCGAATTCTCGCGGACGTGCACTACACTCGACTGACGTTTGGAGACAATAGCCCACTTGCCGGGGACATCAAAAATTTCGTAATGAGCTTTCGAAATCAAAAAGTAGAAGCCTGCGTCCGATCCAATATTCATATCGACCTTCGAGGGATTCACTTCAATCGCAGTGGAGCGGAGAACTGTTGGCAACGCGATATTCAAGAGGCGTACGACAGAGGGATCATCAACGTATTCAAGCTCTTTGAAGAAACTCATGTCCCAAAAGCGGGGAAATGCGATGTCCATTAAAGAAATCCTCTTCCTTGCAGTGAGTGCGGCATGGGTCGGAGCATGTAGTAGTCCAGGTGCGCCCTCCATTCCAGCTCCCAACACGGACTGCACACTGGACGGTGGTGGCTTCCCGATGACTCAGGCAATGTCAGACCTCTGCTGCGACAAAGTGAATCACGTCTTCAAGATAGATCCTGGCACTGGCAAGCCGCCTGCTGGATGTCCTGTGAGCGCATCCAC
The DNA here is from genome assembly GCA_963169695.1 of Bdellovibrionota bacterium. Classification (GTDB taxonomy): domain Bacteria; phylum Bdellovibrionota; class UBA1018; order UBA1018; family CAUJDS01; genus CAUJDS01. The sequence continues at coordinate 10,431 of CAUJDS010000044.1, read as the reverse complement.
CAGTGTCAATAAGAACGAGGGCGAGCTCGCTTTAGAAATTCTCAAAAACGCAGCTCGAACTTTGAATAATGCATCCGACCTCACCGGCAAAGGAGCCGGCATTGTAGCGGGCAGCAACTTGAATTTAGCGGCAACTGCAGGAAAAGACTTTGTGGATCTACCACAGCAAAAACTAGAGACACCCAAGCTTAACCTTAATCGAAAACTGACGGCATCCGAAGAACGCACGCTCCAACGTAATGGCAGCGGAGGTTCAGCATTGAAGGCAGATACCGGCGGACTGAAGAAACCTGAAGAGGAGTCTGACTCCGACGAAGCGCCTCAAGATGGGTACTCGTCCAAGGGCAGCACTCCCGTAGCTTCGAATAATGCGGGTGACAAAAGGAAAAGACTCGGCTCCTCCATTGGACGCCCAGGAGTGGACGTCTTAGATCTGGACGATGGCACTTCCGCGGACGGTTCTGGCGGTGTCAACGAATCCGACCTGAACTCCCGAAATCTTGCAGGACTTGCCGCACCAGAAGACTACTTCCAACGTCCCGATACCCGCGTCGAAAGAAGCCTCTTCTATCGAATCACTCAGGTCCATCAACGCAATCTTCTTCAGTGGGCAAGGAAGTCGATCAAACCTTGATCCCTAGCTCGCCTAAACACCATCCTCACTGCTTTTTCATTTGAACCCGGAGCCAAGGACGGGTAGTTCCTCCTTAGCAAGGTCCGAAGGACCAGGATTTGGATACAGGGGTTGAAATGAAGTGGACTCGCTTTTTTGCGGCAATAGGATTTTTGGGCTTTTTCTGCCAGCCTGCGCTCGCTCAGCCAGTACTGACGGACTACGACAAGGGCTTCTTGCTTGCGTCCGAAATTGGCATTCACGCCATTCTTGAATCCAGCAAGCAAGCTCAAGGTCCTAACCTTCAGGCCCTTCACGAAAGGCATCGTACCGCTTATCAAGAAGCGCTCTCGGACTATGCACACAGCCTTTCCATTGGCGTCGCAAGTCAGTTTGAACTCTTCCCTGTTGTGATGAATCAGAGCTATGTCGAGTGGTTCGAGCGGACAACTCAGTCCTTCGCCAGGAAAGAAAAACCCATTCTGGCGACGCTGGATCTCATTCATGGAGTCATGGACGGAATTGAGGGAGTCTTACGCATTTATTCCGTTCCAGCTAAGGAAATGATTTCTGGCTCTCTGGTACTCGATTCTCACGAATTCCAAACCGTCCATCAATTGACCCGTGAACTAACCCGGGTTTTCTACCTCGGCATCCTACACCTCAATGAAAGGATGCAGTATGGCGACAAAACTAATGCAGGTCCTAAAAAGGTGCTTAATATTCTTGCTACACATGTTGGCAAAGCCGGAATGACCGACCTCGATCTCTTGCAAAAGCTAAAAGACCCCAGCCAAAGTGGCAGTGCTCTATCCAATCAATGTACTGCACTGATCGAAGTTCAGGCCGCATTCAATAGCGGTCATCGACGTGCCAGAGACTGGCGCAGACCTGGCGACTGTAGGATCAAAGCCTTCGGCAGACTTCGTGCAAGCTAGCCGCGTTGTGCGCGACGCTGACTTGCATCTTCCGCAACCGGACTCAGGCGAACTTTTTCTACTATCTTTCTTGGAGTAGGAATCGTGGATCCCGTTTTCTTAAGAAACTTAGCAATATCGCTCCACTGCTGACGATCTTCGGGAGTAAGGAGCGAGAGCGCCTTACCCGTCGTGCCAGCTCGGCCTGTACGACCAATGCGGTGAATGTAATCTTCTGGAACCTGAGGCAAGTCGTAATTGATAACGTGAGCAATATCTGCAACGTCAATTCCTCGAGCAGCAACATCGGTCGCCACTAAGATTCTGACTTTGCCATCTCGAAAAGATGCCAGCGCCGTATTGCGCTGTCCTTGGGTACGTCCACCGTGTATGCACCCGACTTTGAGTCCAAATGAATACAAGTAGCGCGCTAACTTATCTGTCCGAATCTTCGTCCGAACAAAAATCAATACCGAACCTTCGGTGCTATTGAGCTCGTCCAACAAGACGTCGTTCTTCTCGCGGTGATTGGTGAAAATCGTCGTTTGCTCGATCGTGCCTGCGGCGCGAGAGGTTGCACCCACTGCAATTCGTACCGGCTGATTGAGGTATTTCTTAGAAAGTTGATCGAGGCTGTTTTCCCATGTTGCAGAGAACAGTAACGTCTGTCGCGTCTTGGGCAACATTCGCATAATCTGATTCAACTGCGGTGCAAATCCCATGTCCAACATGCGATCGGCTTCATCGAGCACTAAGAAACTGACTTTCGACATATTGACCGTGCGCTGCTGAAGGTGATCGACCAGTCGTCCTGGTGTTGCAATGATGAGACGAGGGCGTCTAGCAAGTTGCTTCAATTGACCAGAATAAGATGCGCCACCCATGATGCAGGCAACGCGAAGCTCGGGACAAAACTTGGTAAGTCCACGCCATGTTGCTTCGATCTGTTGTGCCAGCTCACGAGTAGGAGCGATCACCAATGCGGTCGTATCGTTCTTGGTCAAAAGCTGTGTAGCTATTGGAATACTAAATGCCGCCGTCTTGCCGGTTCCGGTTTGAGCGGTAGCGATAATATCCTTACCGCTCAACGCCGCTGGAATAGCTTGCGTCTGAACGGGAGTGGGTTCTTTGTAATCTAAAGCTTTGAGGGCTTTGTGGATAGCTTCGGGTAAATCAAACTGACTGAATGAATTCAAAATAAACCTCCTTAAGGCTGAGAGCCGCTAAAGAGGTTTTGGGGCCCGTGGCCTTTAGACTCGAAATGCGACCAATGAATTGCCTGACCAATAACACAAAGTAAGAGGAAAAAATAGAAAGCTTTTCTTGTAGGCTCACTATGGTATTCCCCACCTCTATGCTTAGAAAATCATCGTTTTTATTGGCTTTGGGACTCCTTTCTCTCGTTCTGGCTTGTGCTACCCCAATCCCCTCGCCTGAAAATCTCTTCTCTGGTATCGACCGCACCTCGCATGAATCTGTGGGTAAGCAGTTTGCCATCGCAAGCCAAGGCCCACATACGACTCGAGCCGCGCAGTCGATGTTTGAAAAAGGCGGCAATATTATCGATGCCGCGGCAGCAGCTTCCTTCGCGCTAGCGGTGGAGCGGCCACAATCTACTGGCTTGGGCGGCGGTGGATTTATGATGATTCGTTGGCAAAAAGCCAAACGTGCCATTGCGGTTGATTTTCGAGAACGTGCCCCTCGTCGCGCAACTGAGAAATTGTTTCAAGACCCGCAAGGCAACGTGATTCCCAAACTATCCACCGAAGGCGCACTTGCTTCTGCAACACCTGGGATGGTGGCTGGGATTCTCGAAATCCATCAGCGCTACGGCAAACTCACGCGCGCACAGATCCTAGAACCTGCTATACATTTAGCAGAAGAAGGATTTGTCGTTTATCCTCACCTTGCGGACGCTATTCAGTCTCAGCTAGAAGTCTTGAAGCGCTATCCCGCTTCGCTCAAGGTCTTTACGAAGTCTAATGGCGAGCCCTATCACGTTGGCGAAATTTTTAAGCAACCCGACCTTGCAAAAACACTTCAAAAGATTGCTCAAGAAGGACGCACTGGATTTTATCAAGGCTCGGTTGCACGAGCGATGGTCGAAACGCATCACTCGCTTGGTGGACTCCTCACTCAAGAAGATCTGAATACCTATTCTGTAAAATTCCGAAGACCGATTCGGGGCACTTATGGTCCTTACACCATCTACTCCATGCCACCTTCTAGTTCGGGCGGAGTACACGTCATTGAAATGATGAATTTTCTCGAAGGAATGCAGCTTCAGAGTCCCTACTCAGCTTCCAGCATTCATGCCACTGCCTCGGCGATGCAGCAGGCCTTTGCGGATCGATCAAAATACTTAGGCGATAGTGACTTTGTAAAAGTTCCTCTCGCTGGACTATCGAGCAAGTCCTATGCTGCCGCGTTGCGAAGGTCTTTTGATCCTGCGCGAGCCAAAAAAATGAACGAGATCAAAGCCGGAAAACCTCCCGGTTATCATGAGTCCATGGAGACGACGCACTTTTCGATGATGGATGCAGAAGGAAACGCGGTGAGTTCTACGCAGACTGTGAATGGTTGGCTGGGCTCGGGTGTTGTAGTTGCTGGCGCGGGATTTTTGTTGAACAACGAAATGGATGATTTTTCGGCCAAGCCGGGCGTTCCAAATATGTTTGGCGTAATAGGCGGAAAAGAAAATGCCATCCAACCGGGCAAGCGCCCACTCAGCAGCATGTCTCCGACCATCGTCGAATCGAAAGGCAAGACGATTCTCGCCTTGGGATCTCCGGCTGGATCTCGCATCATCACCTGCGTGACTTTGACACTTCTGAATTACCTTCACTACAAGATGCCACTCTATGAAGCGGTAGCCTCCCTGCGCTATCACCATCAGTGGACACCCGATGAAATCGAAGTTGAAGCACCGGGCTTCAAAGCTGAAACCCGCACTGAACTAGAGAAACTCGGATACAAGGTGCAAGAGCGTGGAATTGGCTGCAAGGTGCAAGCGGTAGCTTCTGAGGGCCTAGGAATCCATGCGGTATCGGACCCGCGAGATATTGGATTGGCCATCAGCGACCAGCAGGTCCAGACGCAATCGACAGATCTTCAGAGAAGAAAGCCTGGCCCTTCAACCAAAGACTAAGCAGCTATTTAAGCCGCTTTAGCGCGTTTGGCTTTGGCACGACGCTTTTTGTTCGTGCAAGCTCGGCAGGTCAGTCCCAAGCCGTAGCGATTGCTAGCAGCGAGTGGAAAATGCGACTTAGTAAAATCTTTTCGGGCTTTGCACTTCTTACAGGCCATTGATTTTGGTTTCATATCAACCAGTATGGTCGACTTTTGACGAAAATCCAGAAAAAATTCACGTACTTAGAACCCACTCCCTCTTTGAGATAGAGTGCTTTTTCTTCAAATTAGTTCAATGATATCAATAATTTAAATGATTTACACATCTATTTTAGTCAGATATAATGGGATTAGGGGATTGGGGATCTGTTCTGAAAATCGGGTCACGTTTTATTTCTGCTACCACTTTGTCACTGCTAGTGGCTGGTCTCACTGCGTCCTGTACCCCACCCACGCTCAATTCTGTCTCACTAAAGAATCAAAATATCGCCGGATCGGAGTCCTCTGGCCAGAGCTCGGGCGGAGGGTCCGGGTCGAATGGAGGATCAGGTTCAGGGAACAGCGGATCCGGAAGCGGTGGAGGCCCACCTTACCAGGCCAATTTTCTTTCCGACCAAGGGCTTAAGTCAGCACGCTCTCTCATCGACTACGACTACACAGCATCGACTGGGACGTACCAAGCCGAACGCATTCACACGGAAGGGCAGCCTAATTTTTCGTGGGACGGATTGCTTCGATTTACCTCAGGCTATGCCAATCGCGTGGGAGGCGGCTATTGGTACGGTGTCAATGTGTGGATTGTTGATTACGTTCAAACTCAAAAGGATGCCCAGGGGCAGGTAGCCTTTTTCTTCAAAACCGGTGACTCGAATTATCCCGCAGGCTTCCCGGTCTATCAGGCCCTTCAGCGAGGCCTATCTGGACAGTGTACCGGAGAATTCCTTTACGTTATCCCGCCAGTCTGTTCAGGCTCCACGTGGCGGGTTGCACTCGACGGCTCCCAATACAGCTCATCCAGCTCTAATCCATTCGATGGATCCGAACCGAATGTTCTAAATCCCACCACCCGCTTTGGCTATGCCTGGCACCAACAAGTTATTCCCCACCCTCAACGACCTCAGAAAGAAAATCCTTACCTCTCCGACAGCAATGGCAATCCCGCAACCGGCAACACCAACTACATGACGTGGGACATTCTACTCTTGATGTCTATCGTCAGTGATCCACAACCTGGTGACGCGGATTACAGCTCCGCAACTTCCGGAAAGGATCGCGACCGAATTGGATTTGTATCTGGAAAAATTACCGCTCAATTCTCCGTATCAGAAGGCAACCACCGAATCCCCACAAGAATCATTCAAGCCAATCTGGATAAGGCGACTTTCGGAATTATTCGCCTCTCGGGCACCACACCCACCTCCATGAGAATAGCTCGAGGCATTGAACCCACCATGGAACGCACGGGCAATCTACTTTTTTACAATACTAATATGTATTATCAGAATTTCAGTCCTCAATCGACCTCTCCTGGAACGGACCACCTTGCATTTGTCCGCAGAATTCAAGGACGATGGGACGATCCTTACTGTGCGCTGGGTACTACCAATTGCGTTCCACTCTTATTCTCCGATCCCCTCAACCTAAGTTCTCTCTCCACTATCAAAACGACTGCGGTGCCCGGAACCACCTTCAACTATGGTCAGCTTTATCCTATTACCCGCTATCCGCTCGCAGCTCCTATGGGAGAGCATGTTTATGCATCGGGTGAAAAGGTTGGGGGCGCCTATCCTTGGTTGAGCCTAGACGGTGACTTCTATACAGCAACCACCTCTCGAGGTGTCGGTCGCTACTTAGATCCTGATGGGCCCGCCGCAACTTTTTAAACTCAGGGGGGAATTGAATTTTGTCTCGATAGCTCCAATTGCATCGGCGGATCACTCATCTCACCAAGTCCGACTTTCATTAATCGGCCGCATATACGAGAAGCTACCTCTGCAACGGGGCTTTTGACGGGTACCATTGGCGGTCAAAAGACCTATTTAATGCAAGCGTTTGATAGCAAGATCAACGAAGGTGCGCGGACTCTGGCACGTGTCACATCTTGGTCTTCGGGACCCATGAGTGGACTATGGGGCTTCGAATCTCGCTTGCCAAAATCCTCACTCAAAAATTTCAAAACACTTCCAGGTAGTGACGTCACACCGATATATGTCACTATGAATAATATTCCAGAGGCTGCAGGCTACTTGGGGCGCCAAGAGAAAACCGTGATGGGACAAGCCAAGCTTGGTTCCAATTCAAAAGGCTATCTGTTCTACACCAGCTTTCAAAACACGGGCAAGTGGTTGCCAGACAATCTTGGACAAATCAATTCAATGCCCAATCCCAATTTCAACCAAATTGAGAACTACAGCAAATTTAAGACATCTATTCTGACGGACGTCACTCGCGCACAAGACACTTCTGGCAATACCCTTCGCGTCGATCTCGAATACACCCATGGCGGCCTAGGCGGCGCTTACTATCCCTTCAATGATGCTGTAGGAGATTACTCTCTCCCACTCGGTGACAATGCCAGGCAGCTTTATCTTTTTGGAAGGGTTGGACAGGGCGTGGGCTGCTCTTCGGATGCGAGAATTCTGATTTCAGAACAGAGTGGAATATCTCGTGCGGGAACCCTTCAAGACTACGACAAAATGTTGAGTGTCCAATTTTGGGTCAAGCCACTTTTGGTTCCCAGTACAATGATCCTTGCTAGGGCTCCGGCGTACACCGTTTCTCTCTTGGCCGATCGAAAGATCGAAATTCGAGTTCGACTTGAAAATGCCTCTCAACCTTCTAGTCCTTACGAGAGAGTTTCTGTGACTAACGACGCGCTTGAGCTAGGCAACTGGTACCACATCGCTGCGGATTTCAACGTAGATGCAACGGAACACACTATAACTTCCAGGCTTTTTATCAATGGGGCACTTGCGATGAGCCAGACAAGTGGGAACATCGCGGGACTGACGAGGCTTTTTCATGACTCGTCTCCGTGGCATTTCTGCGCAGGAGGACCGGGTGTCGTTGCAAACCACGCATTGAATATCGACGAAGCTGGAGTTACCAATCGCCTACTCAGTACTGAAGAACTTCGCACAGCGGCTATGATTGAAGATCCTGAGCTAGCCCCAGAGAGAACTGCCAGCACACAAGCAGCGCTCTTAGGTCCTCTTTTTCAAACGGTGGCCGATCTGGGCTTTGATTTCTTGGAAGCCAATATCCCACAAAACAATCCCGTAACCGCCGAGAAAATTGCACTTGGCTCACGTCTTTTCTTTGATCCCAACCTTTCCTTAGATCACACGGTATCGTGTGCATCTTGCCATAGTCCATCCACCGGCTATGGATCCACTCGGCCAGACGGAAAAGGAGTCGGTATCAACGAGCAGATTTCTAGTCGTGCGCCCAATCGCCTAATCAATCTCTTGTTCTCTAAGCCAGAGACCGGCTTCAATTGGGATGCAAGGGCACCTTCACTGGAAGACCAAGCAAAGGGCCCCCTCACCAGCGCGACTGAAATGGGGATGGCTACGTTGCAAGCTGTTGAAAACAGGGTGCGAAGTTTTGGCGGAAATTATGGATCGCTGGTTCAGTCGGCATTTGGCCACGGACTCTCGCAAGTGACAGAATTAGAAATTCGGCAAGCTTTGGCATCGTTTCTTCGAAGCCTTCTCGCTGGCAACTCGCCTTTTGATCGTTATCAAGTGGGAGATGCCAGTGCACTCACCGCTAGCCAGAAAGTGGGCATGGGCGTTTTTGCCATGAACTGCGTCGGCTGCCATCAAGGTGCCGGTCTCACGAATCACCAAACCTTCAATATCGGACTTTTTCCTGAAACGATTGCCGATCAAGGCCGCTATGCGATCACTCACAATATTGCCGAAAAAAGTGCCTTTAAAACCCCAGGCCTTCGCGACCTTCATTTGAGAGAAGGAAAGGGCTTTGGTCATGACGGCTCGATCACTACCCTCGAGCAAGTAGTTTCCAATTATCAAGCTGGAGGACTGTTTCAAACTTCCTCACTTGCTCGAGAGATCCATGCCATCTCTCTCAGCCCCTCTGAACTCAATGGACTTCTAGACTTCTTGCGAAACGCGCTTCGAACTCCCCCTCCCTACAACTCCATCTACTCTCCCACTCCCTAAACTCACTTCTTACGTCCTAGAATATTCCAAACTGTTCGTTGACCGGCATTCATGACTCTGTTAGTCAAACATCAAACATAATTCTGTGATTTGAGGTTCTATGCCGAAACGTCTCCTGGCTTTTTGGATGTTGCTTGCTTTGGGTTCACTTCACTTTCCCAGCTCTGCAGAGGCTGGATGTCTTGATGCCTGGACTACCATTAAAGATGCTCCCTCTCTTAGACGACTTTGGGGCAAGATTCGGGGATATAGGTACACCGCTACTAAAGACAATCTTCCGGACTGGCTTTCGAAGGATGACTTGGCTCACATACCCACAGCTGGTAAACTTGCTCTGGCGGTTCAAAAAGGTATCCGAGAGGAATTTAAAAAAGCTGGTTACAACCCCTTCCCTAGCCCGGATCGTTATCAAGAAATCATCGAAGTAGAACTTACTTATCCAGATACGGAATTGCTTGGATTCCAGGAGTTCCCTACTTCGAGAAAGGTACGGGCCAAAATTTTAAAGACCCTTCGTGGATACGTCGCTCCAGATGATTCTACGGATACCTTAAATCCGTATACCGTTTTTTTAGACAGCGGAACGATCCAACTCAAAGAAGACTATGTGAATGGGCCGCTTTTGTTTTTTCGAGACCTCAATAGCATTCCAAGTTATTCCCCCATCGACAGCCTTTGGAATATCTCGCCTCAGAAACTCATAGGCGCCTATGTCACGATCCGCTACATCCCTCCATCGTTTGACTTAGCGATTGAATCACTCGCTCCGGCTCAATGGACGGGACTAGTGAGTCAAGTAGAAAGGGACGGTCAGACGCTAGTCCTCACCATAGGAGGAGACGTTGTCCGTTTTCGCAGCAATTCTCACTACACAGTTCAAGGACTTGTACCGACTCCAAAACCCACCTTGAGATAGGCTCCTAGGCGATTTTCTTCCTTTGTCGCTTTTCATCGTGGAGGAATTCAATGGATCCAAAGTTGGGGACGATTTGAAAAACCTCATCCTCTAAAGGCACAAGGATGCGGCTTTCCTTTTGGAAGGGGTCCAGCAATTCCATCGGCAAATCCCCACCCGAAGGAATCAGAGCTCCTAAAACAAATCGAAGGATTTTTTGGCGATGTTTCGCCGTATCTTCAAACGAAAGCTCGGACTTGATTTGGTTGCTCTCAAATTGAATTTTCTTTGCGATCAAAAATTCCTTCAGCTTCTCACTAGCGAGGAAAGGATTTTCAATTCCCTCGGATTGGCAGAAGCTTTCCAGGATCTTTTGCAGGCCATGCTTTTCTCCTGCAAGAGTCACCAAAATTCGAGACTCCAAATGTGCCGCACGATGAAACTGACCGAAGAGATGATTCAAGTCCTTCACATAGTACAAGACGTGATTGCTTAGGATCAAATCGTAACGCTCTTTGTCCTTTTCATCAAACTGACGACATACATGAAGGGTCGTGTTTCTTCTTTTGACAAATAATTGTTCCGCCAAATGAAGGTAGCGCTCCGAAGGATCAACCAAACAGAGGTGAAGATGAGTAGTTTTTTCTAGGGTTCGTTGGAACAACTCAAATGAGAAGTCACCTGAGCCAC
>CAUJDS010000043.1 GCA_963169695.1 Bdellovibrionota bacterium | reverse complement strand
CGTGCTCAAGCATCGTGCCCAATACAGTACAACCTTCAATCACGACGCGACTAATTTCTCTGCCATAGGCCTGCATTCCCCACTTCATGGCATTGGTAATGGTGAGAAAGCGAAGCTTCACATCCTCGATATTATCGATATAGAGGCCCTCTGGTCGACCGCCATTAAATCCGATTCCCTCGATGACAGCATGTTTGAGTCCTGTAATACCAGCTCCCGAGACAAAGTAATTGTTTCCGAAACCATCCGCGCTATTGACATGTAGTCATTTGCGATACGAATCTTGGCTTGAATGGCGGTCGATTGAGAGTTGAAAGTCAAATAGTAGGTTGCAAAAAACCCATTCCACACCTGACCCGAAGTACCTAGAAAGCGAGATCGAATCTCTACTACGAATTGTATAGAGGTAGATTCTAAAATCCGCGCTTGAGAAAAAGGTCCTCCGGGCCGAGATCGAAAAATGTTTCCATTTAAATCCTGTGCTTCCACGAAGAAATTTTCTTCCAATGCGCTTCCCAGCGCAGCAGTAGGTGCAGGTACTTCAAATCCTGGAAGGGCCGCGTGATCGGCTCTTATTTCCAGTACTTTCTCTTCGTATGGCGAAAAATGAATAGGCAGAGACACGACTCGGGCCAAAGCGACAAACTGGGGCTGACCGTTCGACCAAAATCCTTCCATTCTTGTCGCAACTGCTGGGGTGCCACCGACGGTAAAGCCTTTGCTATCTAGGTCCGCCTGGTCCAAAATCGCACCCTTCGGAAAGCTAATCACTGCAATGACTGGTGAAAGACGTTCGAGGTTGCTGGGATTTTTGACTCGAATCCTAGATACAACGCCACCTAGGTCACCGATAGACCTAGGAGACTGCTGAAGGCTAGTCCACCCAGATTCGCCATCGAGACAATAGATATACAAATTATGAAATGTTCCGTTCAAAAAATTTGCGGGAATCGTCGCTGAAAAGCCATGAGCACCAGTCACGGAATGGGCGCTATTGACGTCACTTCTGACGATATTGGTTGTTCCTTGAAAGGCCGGTTGACCTGAAGTTGGTGAACCATCCATGTATCCGGCATATTGAATTGCACTTGAGCTGTGATCAGGGTCATAGCACCAGCCAGATGCAATATTGCTGGAAATCCCATCAAAGTTTCCAATGGTTATTTGATTGGTGGGGCCTCCACCTCCTGACGAGTTGCCCGGTTGTACCGGCGTCGAACTTTTTTGACCTAATAGTGAAGCGAGACCCTCTTGACGGAGCTTCGGGCCATCACAGGCGGACAAAGCAAAAGCAGTAGCGCATGGAACAAGCGCCTTCCAAAAGGAATCTATTTTCAAAGTGGATATACCCTTCCCCAGTTTATAGGATAGTTTAGTTGCCACGATTGGCGAATGTGTAGAGAAAGACACACTCTCTCCTATTGATAGAGGCGCAGTTGGTGGCACTGTCATTCATGATTCAAAGCCACTTGCGCTACTATTTGTCAGGTGTGGTAATTTAGGGCCACTCGCCGCGACTAGTGACTTCTCGAACCTCTCGCCATGCACGCATCCAAGGAAATTGCCAAAGGGGCTTGAAAGTGACTACGTAGTGAGCTGCCCCAGGAAGCTCAAATGGAATGGGTTCTGGCGTTGGCAGGCCAGGAGTATTGGGATTGAATACCAAAGGCTTTTTATCAACTCGAAAGGTAATGAAGTTTCGAAAGCGGAAAAGTGTGATGCTATCGAATGGTCCTGCCTTGAGATCCATCGGAGAAAGTTGAATCCATCCCGTAAAGCTTCGAACCTTCCGAGTGATATGAAATCCTTCTCGGCCATTTTCTACTTCCCAAAGCGTCGCACGACCCCACTGAGTCCCAGTGATTTTACTTACGACAGGGGGCATTTCCCACTTCGTAGGAGAAATAGCTATTTTCTTAGCTTGAAGTTGAGGACTAAGTGCTTTTGTGGCTTGGGTATCGTTCAAGTCGATAGAAGAAAGAATAACGTAGGCGGTTGGCGTGCCCCTTAAAAATACACTGCCGCACCCTTCCTCTTTTGATTCGATACTCGAACCCGCAAAAGAAAAGTGCATACCGATGGTGGTACCTAGGATCAGCAGAATTCCTGCACTGGCGGCTAAGTTACTTATTTTCATTTCCCTAAAAATCCACCCGCACCGTATCTAGTAGGAGTCGGACTGTCAAATGCTGGGACCCTTCAGTCAAATTCGACACAGCCTTTCGGAGTCTTCCAATAGTTGTTCCGCCATAGGAGATAGGTATAAATTGACCCAATTGCAATTTATGCCGCTTAACCTAAACTGAAAGTCGTCCCTAACCTCCATTGCAGAAATGCGTGGTAGTTGGAATTTGGGAAAAAATGAATAAGGGGATTCAGAAAATGATTCGAAGAAAACTACAGGCCGCAGGTTCATTATCAGCATTGATTATTCTTATTGGGCTAACTTCCAGTGCGGCAAGTGCCGCCAAAGTAGAAGTTCAGGGCATCGTTTGTATCTGCAAGTGCAATGAAGTAACCGAAGACCATGAGCAGCTACCGCTATTCCGAAGCAAAGATATAAAATCAACAGAAACCGCTTTCGAAGTAATTACTTATACAGAATGCCCCTCTCTCTTGGGCAAGGAATGCTATGGATACAATACGGATAGGAAACAAATTTTGGGCACTTACGGCTCCTGTGATGAGAAAAAACAATAGGATTCTCAATAAAACCTAAGTCAGGTTTCTTCCCTTATGGTTCTGGCCAGACGGCTTCTTGATCAATTAGGGATCGTATCAGTCTTTGATAAAAGCCTAATGAGGTTTTGATAATCTCTGTCATTGATAAGCTCCCACGGGTAGGCTCGCCTAATGCTCTCACCGCCGGATCCGTCAAATGGCAAAGCTCTCATTTCTCCTTTGAGCTTTTTGATTTTGTCGATCAATTCACGGTCGACGGTAAATTCAGGGAGCCGATGAATCTCTATATAAGACTGCCTTGGGCGAATGGCATCGAGCAATTCTGGTGTGATAGTGAGTGGTGTTCTTCTCAACTGCATAGACTCAGCAGTAGAGCACTTTACTTCGATCCGAGAGTTGGTACTGGGGTTGGTCACTTCGAGCGATGCTTTGCTTGCGTTGTTTCCGTCAATCCAGCCCTTGGAGTTGGCGTATTCGGCATCACTGCCCCAGAAGGCAATCCGGACAGCATACTTAGACTTGCAATTAACGTCCGTTATCACCCAAGCGCCGCCAGCTTCTTGATCTTCGAATAAAGCAGAGTGACCACATTCCATCTTGGCGTAGGTGTTTGTTACTTCGGCGCTGAATTTGAGATTATTGAGAGCTACTTCACCCGTCGATTCGTTCACTTTTGAAAAGCTAATGTCATATTTATCGACCTTACGAGTACAGGCGAAGCTCTTGGTAATGAGAGGGTTTTCGGGGTCGTGAGCCCTAGCGTAATTTGCGTTCATGGTGATAAGTGCCGCGAGAGATACCGTCGTAAGCTGTTGAAAAAACATTCCATTCTCCTGTACTAAGCCGAAGGGGTTCTTAAATAAAAGCAATATTGTCAGGCTTTATATAGGAATGGGCGCTACGAGTCAAGGTACAAAACCTAAGGCAGCTCTTTGTGCTTCATCGCCTTCATTACGCGCTCTTCTTGGGACTTGATGGACTGTCCGGTGCATTCAGAGAGTTCGCGGGTCAGTAGTCGAAAAGTCAGCTGATCCATTCGACCAATTTCTTGGTCTGGAATGGGGTTCTTGATTTTGAAGCCTTCAAAAAAACTAACCACTTTGGCGAGGCCAATGACGCCTTCTTCAGCAATGGCTTTTTCGAGGATTTTCAAGGTAATGCGCCATGGCTGGTCCACGTCGAAATAAATATCGTGACTAGTCAGCACTGCCTGAACTCCCTCTACTTGATCCGGAGATAATGGCTTGCGTAGACCTTGCTTCTTAGCCTGATGGACAGGTGCCCAAATATAGGGTTCGACCTTCTTTGAGCGAGAAAGTTGTGCTTTTTGGGTCTGGAGCTTAAAAAACTCGATGGATTCTGTGCCGACAACTTTGGATTCGCGACCCACAATAACACAACGTCCTTGTAGCCCGTAAATCACGTCGCTACCAATCTCAAAACTGTCCTGAATGTCTGCCTTGGCCGTAGCCGAAGGAGTCGAGTCCTGGGTCATTTGATTTGTTTCCCGTGTAGGTTCCAGCATGCAAAGCCTCTCCCCTGCATAACTCATCGATCCAGAAAAGGAAAGGTAGCCCTTTCTAGGTCCCCAAAAGGATTGCAGTTTGTGGCGATTCAGGGCAAAAAAGGGACTTCAAATCGATTATAAGACTGAATAAATCTGAATCAAGGAGCAAAAATCAAATGGGTAAGGGTCGCAAAAGCCAAACCAAGAAGATGAATAATCGCCGCAGCCAAGCCAAAAAGAAGGCCCGATTGAAGGCCAAAATGGGCAAAAAAGCTAAGTAACTTATTGAAATTACTGCACTAAGCTTCAAAAACCGTCTAGGTGTCTAACATATGGACACCCATTGTCAATCTTTTTCTTGACTCATTTAGTCAACTCCTCTAACCTGATTGTATTGATCTGTGTATTCTGCTGAGACAGTTGCATGGACCAATCTAGTTAACCAACTTTGAGTCGGGATTGGAGACCTGGCCAAAGCGTAGATGAGAAGAGGATGTTGATATGAAGCAGATAAAGCGAAAAAGTGGAGTGGCGCTAAGTGTAGCGTTTCTTTTAGTAGTGGGAGTGTATGGGACTTCTGAGTCCAGAGCGCAGGATGGTGCATCCGGTGCAATGATGGATCAGTACAAGGCCGCCAATACATCGGTAAAAGAGGCGAGAAAAGAAGCCAAAGAAAAAGACAGGTTACTCAAAGAAGCCAAGGCCCTCAGAGCCTCTCTTGAAGAAGGCGGAGATGAAGGCGAAGGGCTAGATAAATTTTTAGCCGCTGATACGCATAATGAATGTGATTGCGGAGAATTTTTAGTTGTTAAAAACTCCTTCGATCTTCTTTCAGAGTCCATGAATAAATCAGTCAATACGAAATTGCTTTCGTTAATGGCTGAATTTGCAAGGAACAAAAAAGCATCTGACGATGCGAATAATGAACTCGAGCGTCTTGATACTGCTTCGACGGCTGAAGTTGCTGCTGCTGCTACTACAAAGGTGGCCGCTGCGGAAAGAGCTCTCAAGTCGACCGGAAAAAAAGCGTGCGATAAAATCATTGCTTCGATTACAGAGGAAAAGCTCTTCAAAAAAATCCCAGCGATTCGAGGTTGCGAGCCTGTTCGAGAGTATTATGCGAAGTTGCGACTCGACACTCAGATCAAGAATGCAGAGAGCGATCTTAAGTTGGCAAAAGAGTCGATTACAGAAGCCCAGTCTTCTGTCGATCAGATCTCCCAAGTTTGCCCAACCTGTATGCAGGCAGCGATGATGCAAGATATCTACGGACCTCGTAAGCCAGATGGCTGGGACCGAGCGTTGGGACTTGCAGAAATTGCAGCTCCTGTTGCGAATAACTTCTTGAGCACTTACTACGGTGTCTACAAGCCAACGAAGGCATACTTCGGTGCATACAACGGCTTGTTGGAACAGTGTAAGATCAATCAATTTGCCTGCCCTCCTCCTTACCCAGGGCTTGTTAACGCTGGTTACGGCGGTGGCGGCTACGGCGGTGGCGGCTACGGCGGTGGATTTGGCGGCGGCTTTGGCGGCGGCTTTGGTGGTGGATTCGGCGGCGGCGGTGGTGGCTATGGCTACGGCGGCGGCGGATACCCAGGCTTCGGCGGTGGATTTGGCGGCGGCTTTGGTGGTGGATTCGGCGGCGGTGGCTATGGCTACGGCGGTGGCGGATACCCAGGCTTCGGCGGTGGATTTGGTGGCGGCTTCGGTGGCGGATATCCCCAGTACCCAGCTTATCCTCAGTATCCTCAATATCCAGGCTACGGCGGCGGTGGATTCGGCGGCGGCTTTGGCGGCGGCTTCGGCGGTGGATTTGGTGGCGGCGGAGGTCTCTTAGGTGGAGGCTTCGGCGGCGGATTTGGTGCTGGTGGTGTAGGCGGACTCCTTGGTGGAGGCCTAGGCATCGGTGGCGGATTCGGCGGCGGAATCAACCAGAACTACTTGCAAGGTGCTTACTTCCAGCAACAGCAAGCTCAGTTGCAACAGCAGATGATGCAGTCGCAGCGAGCACTTCAGTCGACAAGAAATCAGGCTGAAGCGCAGCAGCAAGTATATGAAGCGCTGTATCGCTACTATCAGAGTCAGGCGTCGATTTACACGACGGGCCAAAACGCAGTAGGCACAGGACTCTAATAGGAACAGCCTCTTTTCAGTAAAAGATAGCAATCTCCTGAAATCCGGGATTCCGCAGGGCTAAGAAGGCCCTGATGGGACCCGGATTTTCATTTTCTGGGGTGGCTTAACAACCGGCCAGCGCTAAACGTCTTGACGTCATAACGCTAAAGCACTAGTATGGTAGTTATGAGTGTTCAGACAAAGAAACCCACTCGCGCTACGGTTTATCTTGAGCCC
>CAUJDS010000042.1 GCA_963169695.1 Bdellovibrionota bacterium | reverse complement strand
TAAACTCTTGACGAGGGTCGGCCAGCGCGGCCTTGAGAGCCTTCAGGGCTATCTTTTTTTCTTTGCCTTTGAGCTTTGGGGTGGGGGCTTGCGGACTCAACGCCGATACGCCTTCGTTCAAACCAATAAGCGTCCAGGCCGAAATAGGCATAGAAAATCCAAGTTCCCTTATTCGCCGTTCGATTTCAGCGTTGTCAAAAAATTTAGCATTCGGCTTGCTTTCGGAAGAAAATCTCGCTTCTTGCTTTGACAATTCCAACTCAACAAAAGCTCCTTTTCTCTTCTTGTCCAGGAGTGATTTTAGCAAGAAGGTAAACCGTACTTTTGCTTCCATTTCTGCAAGCAGAAGGTGGATTCCACCGTCCTGTTCTGTTGTGAGGATAGCTTCTTGATTGTCGATTTCGGGATTCACTTCCAAGAGGGACTTATCGATCTGGTGATTATAGAGAATTTCGGAAGAGGCGAGGAGCTCTCGCAAGCGTTCTTCAAGTTCAGTCGGATCGGTCACCCAAGGTCGTTCTTCACCCGCCAAGAGTGCATCCCGGCAATGATGAGGAGGTAAATCACCTGCTGCCCACGCGGCGGCGGTAGTTGCGAACCAAAGACTGCACCAAACTAGGAATGACCCCTTCCAACCCATTGCTAGTGCATGGCACGGTTCTCTGGAGGTGACAAGGTGCGGGTTAGCTTTTTTCTGAAAAGGGACTGGCCAATCAAAACACTTCCCTTCAACGTACGCGCGAACTCAGTTTAAGTACTTAAAATACCTTGGTAGATTCAGGGTTGAATATTTTGGCCCAGAATTTCCCGTGCACGTCTGACCACATCAGGATGGAGTCCTTTCATTTCCATCATGTCGATGGCATTCGTGGTTTTGGCTGGACCAGGATTGACACGGTAAGAGAAGGTCAGTTTGCTCCCGTCATAGTCAGCCGTCACATGGGCATTTTTTGCGTTAGGTAGATTGTCCACAAGCCTAGGGAGTCCTTGGTCATGAGTCGCGAGAATATAGAAATTTCTGGTCTTCGCAAAGAACTCAATAAAAGCCACCTCTGCTGCGTGTTTTTCTTCAGGGTTTGTCCCGCGTAGGATTTCGTCAAGAATCAGAAGCACTCCTTGCTGCTGTTGGAAGGCTTCGTTGGTAATTTCGATGACTCGGTCGGACTCGGCGTCAAAAAAGGATTTTCCAGTTTCGACGGAGTCTTTGTTTTCGATGCTGGTGCGAACTCGAAGGGGTGTGAGCCGCATTGACTTCGCTAAAACGGGGGCCCCAATCTGGGCCATGAGAATATTGAGAGCGATCATGCGAATATAGGTCGACTTTCCTGCAGCGTTTGGTCCGGTGATGATGAGCGAGTTGACGCCAGGCTTTCCATTCTCCAGCACTCCGCCGAGTTGCACGGAATTTCCAACGGAGTTGTGGTTTCGTCTCGGGCCACTCACTGTCATGCTGTGCTTAGCAGACGTCGTGGTATACCGGGGTTTTTGGTCGGAGGAGTAGATCATTGCGTGATGGGCATCTTCGAGTTCGAGGACATAGACAGAGTTGCCATCGGATCCCTCTGCTTGAGGGTTGAGGATCACTGGAAACTGAAATTCATCTGGGTGGGCGCGTTTCATGTCTGCAAAGGACAAGAGGACGTCGAGTTCAGCAACGATTGCAAATAACGTCTCGAAGTCCGCCTGTCTTTTTCTTAGTGCTTTATCAGCGTGCGCTCCCGCGTAGGTTCCGTAGAAAAAGAGGAAATCAAGAGGAGCGAGAAGCCTCGATGCGCGTGAGTATCGAAATGTGCGGATTGCCTGCGAGAGTCCGGAGCCTGTGCTCTGTGTGAGTAATAGAATCTGACCCATCTCCTGAAGCGCCGGCGTGGAGGCATTATTCAAGAGCTGGCCCAATTGGGGTACACGCCGAAAGTACTCTCGGTATTTACTGTATCCCTTTCGGTCTCGAGTGGCCTCCTTCGCGGTATCTCGAAGTAGCAGAGACATCGCTATAAAAACACCTGAAGCTCCAATGAGATTCGGATCATTAACGTAAGCAAACAGGCTAAAAAATGCTTTCGCCGAATTGAAAAACTGTGCTTGGCGAGCGGTCAAGCCGGGCTTGCCGCGATTTTCCTCAGAGGTATCTTCATCCCGCGAGGCATTAAAGCTGTAATTTTTAAGGAGATGGTCATGGAGCTCTTTATCGGCCGTTGGTGCGAGGTCCTCAAGAACGCCACGAAGTCCTTCTCGAAGGGTATCGTTTGCAATGAGCTCTTTCACCAGGGCTTGACGCTCGCGTAACGCAGAAGCATCTAGCAGTGGGTGAGTCATCAGCTCCTTCAGTCTTGATGCTCCAAAGTAGGTGCGCGGGAAGTACGGCCCCATCAGTGCATAAAAAAAAGGATCCAGGTTGAGGTCACTGCTGGTGCGATCATCCACTGCATAAGTGAGCGGTTCGAGTATCGCTTTGCAAGCATCACTCCTGATCCCTGTTGCATTTCCATCGGGTGCCATCATCAAGGCGATGATGCAGATGACTGAGTAAAATAGAGTGACCCGTCGAACCCTTTGCATTCCATTCATCGAAACACCCAGTAAAAGAGGTTGCTGTAAACCTGGGTGTCCATAAACAATTCAGGAGTTTTGAAGTAAACCAAACCAATCAGCCCCAGTGCGAGGAGTCTAAGTTTGAATTTTCCAAATTGATAGTGGTTCGCATAGAGGCGATCGATAGAATATCCGTGAAATGTCGATACAACTTGAATGAATGCTTCTTTGGTAAGGTCAGCATGTCGTAGTGAGAAGTAGAAAAGGCGTTCATAAGGCTCCTGCCATTCGAAACGTTCTTTTGAAACGGGTCGCGTTTCAAGGGTTCGCTGAATCAGTGTCTGATACGTGTCGAAGTCCTGATCAGTCGAAAATTCAATGAAAGACTGTTTTTGGTCCTGGATAACTGTTAGCCACCGCGAGTACGATCTCTTGATCCAGGCGGCGCCCAAGCGAGATCCTCGTCCGCCTCGGGCCAGGTCTGCAAAAACTCGAGCGTCGGATGGAGTGAGAGTCCTCTTTGCGAGAGTGATCAATGCATCTCGCAGTTCATAAGAGTGGATGCCGTAGCTCAGCATATCGAGCTCGGCCCTTTTCAGGTCTCCGCTGAAGGGCGCTACCGTTGTCAATTCGGATAGCCATTGGTGCACTTTGCGATGAAGGCCGCTCAGTACGACCGCAGCTACCTCGGCCTGAAGTTCTGGAGTGATGGTTGCCTGTAGGTACTTTGCTTCATAGGTGGCTAGTAGGTCCTTTCTTAACTCTTGGGGAATGCGGCTGACCAATTCCCACTGAGCGCCAACAGTCCGATCTTCAAGCGTCCTTATCAAGGCTGGACTGAAGGGGGTGGGAAGCAGCATGAACATTTCGTAGGAGCGAAAAAAAGCCGCCAGAGCAAAAGGAATCGGGTTGGTGTTGCGATGGAAGCCGTGTTCCGCCTCATGAATGGCGATAAGCTCGCGGACACCTGGAAATTCCACGGCGTCCTCGATGGTCATTGCGTTTCGGTTGATGAGCGGATTGTAGTGCGGGCCAATCAGCTGCGCAACTACCCTTCCGAGCGTCCTAGCGTAAATGGAATGCTGTCGAGTGGCGTCCCGTGCCTGAGCTCTGGCTAGGAATCGGCTGAGTGAGTTCATTCCTCGCAGGCGTGCTGAGATCAATACGTTGTAGAGCTGGGTCAGCTGTTGAATGGGTTCGAGCTCCTTATTTGCAAAAATGCCCTCAATGGAGGCGGCCTCAGCTGATGTCAATTCCCAGGGCCTAGCGTGGGGTAAGGCACGGTCGAGCGTCGACAAAATCTGATAACCCAGAGAGTGAGGGGCGGTGTTGAGGTTCCAAGCTTGGGCACAGTTAGTTGGGGCTTCGCTTTCCTCGGAAGTCGCAGTATGCCCAGGACTTGCCGTTGTAATCAGAAAGCACAAAAATGCGATCCTAAAGTTCGCCAAAATACCCCACTTAATCATGCGTAGCGCCATATCAAAGGGAAACACTGGAAGCAAGGATGCATAGGTTGAAAAATCGACAGACCTTGCTGGCACTCATTGCGAGATGGAGGGGCTCATCGTAAATCCTGGGATATGATTCATCGTCTTATGGGTTGGTATTTTTCGGCGTACCGCGGATTGAATTTTGAGACCTGGGCTCTTGGGATCGCGTTCTTTATCAATCGAGCGGGAAATCTCGTGATGCCGTTTATGAGTCTCTACCTGGTGACTCAGTTAAAGATGAGCCCCGCTCACGCCGCGGGTATCCTTATGTTCTACGGTGCCGCCTCTATTTTAGGTAGCTTTGTTGCGGGATCGTGGTGCGCGAGGGTTCATTCCGTTCAGGTTCAGGCCATTTTGCTTGGGATACAGAGTTTTACCATTGCACTCGTGCCTATGGTGCATTCGGAATGGCTATTGATCGTAATCCTTAGTCTCTACGGATTTGCCTTTGATGGTGTTCGGCCAGCTAGTTGGGTGGCTTTGACGGAAGTCTGTCCTAAAAAGGATCTTCAAAGAGGCTTCGCGCTCAATCGAACTTTCATCAATCTAGGTTGGGCGCTGGGCCCTAGCTTTGGGGGATTCATTGCATTGGAGAGCTATGATTATCTCTTTATTGGAAACTCAGTACTCAGCTTGATCGCAATGGGGACTTTGCTTTGGTTTTTCCGAGGCAAGACAATGAAGCCCAAGCACGACGCGACTTCGGCTTTCGAAAAAAAGGATACTTATTGGAAGGTTATGGGTGACAAGGAGTTTCTGTTGGTCCAGGCACTGACGACACTGTTGATCCTTTGTTTCTTTCAGCTTTTTTCTACTTTTCCGATCTATGCAAAGAATCAGCTTGGTTTCGATGAGGGCGACTTGGGAATTCTTTTTGCGGTCAACCCCATTTTGATTATCTTGGCAGAGGTGATTCTGATTCAGTACGCTTCAAAGTTTCAGACACTGAAGATCATGAGCCTTGGCGCAGCGATCATTGGCGCGGCCTATCTTGGAATCGCTACCGTCCATGGATTTTGGGCGATGGTGGGTTGGGTGGTTTTTCTTACGGCCGGGGAGATTTTGGTTTTTCCTATGGCTTCTTCATATGTGTCCGAGCGCGCACCTCCCCATCTCATGGGCTATTATATGGGCATTCATTCGGGAGTGATTTCAGTGGGGATGGTATTGGCGCCCATTCTGGGTTTGCAGTTGGTCGAACATCACCCAAACTGGATTTGGTTGGGAGTGACGTTGCTCGGAGCGCTGACGGCTGGAATTTTCTACGGAATCGCAAATCGCAAATCGAAACAGTCGCTGTCCGCTTTGGCCTGAAAGGTCACGAAGCCTTTGTGTGATAGGCGAGGAATTTCTTAGAGCCTTCTTCGCCTAAGTAGAAAAGCAATTGCCTTGGAGCAATCTTGGTTAGGTCTACGACAACCAGTGCGTCGGTGGATTGAAATTCCGGATCTTTCTGAAAACAGATGGCCTTGGCTCCCAGTTTGACAAAATAGTGAGAGACCAATTCGGGAAAGGGAAGGCCCTTAGGCCCTTCCAGATCCTTAACTTTCTCGATGACCGCGGTCATCCACTGGTCCGGGGTATGAGAGTTGTTGAGTTTGAGCAGGTCTTGAAGTTGGGATCGGCTGAGGAGGGGGAAATCGATTTCGTTTTTGGGTTTTACTTTTTTGGCGCGGTCTTCGTCAAACTGGTATTCGTGCAAATAGCTAAAAATCAGCGAGCGCGACGCTTCCGAAAAATCCTGACTCACACTGACTGGGCCAACTAAGTAACGATGCCAAGGTCGCTTAGCCACGTACTCGCCAATGCCCTTCCAGAGAAGAGCAAGTCCGGAGCCTCGGTATTCGCGAACGACAAAACTTCTGCCCAGCTCCAATCCTTGACGAAACTCTCCTTCGAGAAGGGTGTCGTACTCAAAGAGCGTGGAAGTATAGAGTCCTTTGCTGCCGTGGTTTTCTAGGATTTCTTGGATAGGTCCAATGCGATAGCCACCGGCAATTCGTTCTTTGCGTCGATCGAGGAGGACGATGTGTGTGTAGTGAGAATCGTAATGATCAATATCGGCAGAAAATCCAGAACCTTCACCCAGGGACCGAAAGGCCATTTCTCGCAGTCGGCCCATCTCGTAGAGTGTGTAAGGCGCTTGGAAACCTTTTGTCGAATAGACCAGGTAATTGGTGCGATCGATGAGGATTTGATCTTTGGAGAGTGATGTTTTCTCGTGAAGGTAGGCCGCTCGCGTTTCGTCTGTTTCGGGTGCAAATGGCGCTTTTCGAGTGGATTGCGTTCTGAGGCTGTAGGTGGCGGTTCGAATGGTGTCGACTACGAGCGATGTGCCAAAGCGGCTTAGGCCGTCAATGACTTCCGGTCGAATCACATTGCCAAAGTGGATGGTGATTGTTTTACCTCGGAGCTTCACCATTTCGCGAATCATTAGCGGCATGCCCAAATAGGGACTGAGTTTGCGAAGCAGATCAATCACGATCCCTGGTTCGCCGGGGACATAAGCTGGCAATACGGCTGCCTTGAAATCCACGATCATGCGAAAAATATTTTGATTCCACTCTGGGTCTTCGGAGAGGCGCGCATCGGGACTGCCTCGCCGCCAAAGTGGCAAGCGATTTGATATCGCACCCGCCGGAAAAACAACGAGGACGTGGCCACTTCGTAGCCATTCAATGCTCTCGCGAAACATTCGGCGATTTTGGATCGAGGCCGATTCTCCGCCAAAAGGATTGGCGAGAATAAGGTTGGCCCGCAATTCTGGAATGACACCCAAGAGGTGATTGACCATGACTTTGACGTCCGGTCGTATTCGTGTGATCTCAGCGCCAATGGCGATACCTTCCACGCCAGAAAGCGGATGGTTGGCTACAACGACCACGGGCCCACTTCTCGGCATTTGGAATAGCGCTCCCATATCCGTGCGAGGCGTGATTTCGAATGCGTCCAAAGCCTTCTGGAAAGCACTGACAATCTTAGGATTTTGAAGCAGCGTTTCGAGCGGTTCGAAGGGTGGAAGCACCGGCCTTCGGTCCGATTGGAGTCGCGCGTAAACGGTTTGAGCTGCCTTGAGACCCAGAAGCTGTGGAACAGGGGGAAGTACCAAAAGCGAGTTGATAAACCGTCCCAAAAGATTCGACGGATTCCCTACCTGAAATCGAATGGTGTTGCCGGTCACACGGATGCGAGGGTCCAAGAGTCCAAGGGATTCGGCGGCGGTGTCTTCAGAAGAACCAGGAAGCAAATTCATTTGGCAATTGGTGACGGTCATCTCACTAAAAGATGCCATGTCGCAAGGGGCTGAGTTGGATCAGTTGACTTTTTTCTGGAAATGCTCAAATTGGTACTAGATCTGACATAAGGGTCAGTGTAATTTCGTCGGAATTAGCGCATTGCGCAGAGGAGTCTAAAGAAATGGGTATGTTGAAGCGATTGTTCTTCTTCTTCCTTATTAATGCTTTGGTTATTTTAACGCTCTCTATTGTCATGAGTGTCCTGGGGATTCAGCCCTACTTAAGTGCTCGTGGCATTGATTATGAAGCCCTCATGGGATTTTGCCTGATTTGGGGTATGGGCGGCGCGTTGATTTCGTTGGCAATGTCGCGAATGATGGCGAAGTGGATGATGGGTGTGAAGGTCATTGATCCCAAGGCGTCTTCAGATGCGTCTCTTCAGCGACTAGTCGAGATGGTCCATCGATTGGCTCGTCAGGCGGGCCTTTCCGTTATGCCACAGGTGGGGATTTATGAATCTCCGGATGTGAATGCCTTCGCAACGGGACCCACGAGATCTCGTTCACTGGTTGCTGTTTCGACAGGTTTGCTCCGTCGAATGGAAACTCATGAAGTCGAAGGCGTCTTAGCGCACGAGATTGCTCACGTTGCCAACGGCGATATGGTGACGATGACGTTGCTACAAGGTGTGGTCAATGCCTTTGTGATGTTCCTTGCGCGCGTGATTGCCTTTGCGATTATGAATATGGGCAAGAGCCGTGATGACAATAATAGCTCTGCTACGATGGGATTTGCCTACCATATTACTGTCTGGGTTCTCGAAATCGTCTTTATGATTATGGGATCGATGGTGGTTGCTTGGTTCTCTCGTTACCGCGAGTTTCGAGCAGATGCGGGTGGAGCGAAGTTGGCTGGTAAATCCAAAATGATTGCCGCGCTAGAAAAACTCAAACGTGGTATGGAACTTCCGGAAACCGAAGGAGCGGCTCCTTCTTTTCAAGCAATGCAGATCAGTAGCCGTCGCGGAGGATGGCTATCGCTCTTGGCGACACACCCTCCCTTGGAAGATCGCATTGCAGCACTTCAAGGAAAAATGATTTCATGAAAGATCAAAGTCAAGGTTCGGGTCCTGTTCAGTCTTTTATCAAGCATCACTTTAGGCATTTCAATTCTGCCACCGTGGTAGATGCGAGCGAGGCCTACGTTCGTCATCTGCAGCGTGGAGACAAGATGATGATCACGCTTGCTGGTGCGATGAGTACGGCAGAGCTTGGTATTTCGCTTGCGGAGATGATTCGACAGGACAAAGTCCACGCCATCACTTGCACGGGCGCAAACCTTGAAGAAGATCTATTCAACTTGGTGGCCCACAATCACTACGAACGGATTCCGCATTATCGAGACCTGACTCCCGACGATGAGATGAAACTTTTGGATCGTCACCTCAATCGTGTGACGGATACGTGTATTCCCGAGGGCGAAGCCATTCGGGTCCTTGAAAAGCATGTTCTGAAACACTGGAAAGAAGCTGACACCCAAGGAAAGCGATTTTTGCCACACGAGTTCTTCTACCAAGTGATTCGGAGTGAAGTACTAAAGCCAAGTTATCAGATCCCGGCCAAGGATAGTTGGCTGCTCGCCGCATGCGAAAAAAATCTGCCCATCTTTGTGCCTGGTTGGGAAGATTCTACGCTAGGAAATATTTTTGCGGCTCGCGTGCATGAGGGCGTGCTCAAGCATCCTACCACCATGAAGAGTGGCATCGAATACATGATGGCATTGATTGATTGGTACGGTGAGACGAGTGCACGATCTAAGATCGGATTCTTCCAAATCGGTGGAGGGATTGCCGGCGATTTTCCGATTTGCGTAGTGCCGCTTATGGTTCAAGACCTCGAGAAGAATATCCCAGTATGGGGATATTTCTGTCAGATCAGTGATTCAACCACAAGTTATGGGTCCTACTCGGGAGCGGTACCTAACGAAAAAATCACATGGGGCAAATTGGATAAATCCACGCCTAAGTTTGTCATCGAATCCGATGCTTCCATCGTGGCGCCGTTGATTTTTGCTTACGTTTTGGGTTGGTAAGCGACTTTAGTAGGCACCAAGATCGGCAGGAATTGCTCGCACTTCGCTGTCCGCATTGGCGGGATAGCTAGGCTCATTCACTCGCCCATGAGCTGGAGATGTCGGAAGTAAATGAAAGTCATAAGGCAGTGGCGTCTGCGGCCCCTGATAAGAGTTTACCCATTGAGGCATGCCAACGGTAGCATTCGTACCATAGACTGCAGCGCCAGCGATGGGCGTTCCGGGCGTTGGTACTCCAGGTGGGAGTGGCGTCACGGTGTTCTGAATGTTCGGCATGATGGAATTGATGTAGTGATTGTTGGAAAAGTCCTGGTTGTGAAGGATGGAATCAATGGCAGGAGTGGCAGCGGATACTCGTTCAATGATGCTATCCTTAATAGAGATATTTTGTAAGTTGGGTGTCGAGAAAGAAATATTCTGAACCCATGTAACGAATCTTGCAACGAGATGATCAACTGGTGAAACAATAGGACTGGATCCAACGGAATCTTCGGTCGGTGAGGCATGAACATTGATCAGTGCGAGATCTTTTACTCCGCCAATATCTTTTATAAATAAAAATTGGGCATTCATGAGAGTTCCAACTACATTGAGTATCGTTATATTCTCAAACGTGACACCCAATCGATAATTCCAGTACAGAAAATCAGGGTGGAAAGTCGGAGTGCCAAGCGTGGTGAGTCGGTTAATCTTTGAGTTAAAGACGATCCCTCCAGACGGAACTGCCCAGAAGGCTGATTGGCCAATGTCCTCACAGGCAAGGCCGTAAACTACGGTTTCCCGCACCTCACTGCCAGCGACAAAGCAGTCTTTGTCATTGCGAATGGTGGTATTGCTAATAAAAATGCCTTTGAATCCTTCGAACCAGCCGGAATTGCCGACAGAAGTAAGTGGGCCAGATCCAATCATGTCGCAATCGTCGACCCAGAGTTTGTCGCTGTAATTGGAAGAGGGTCTCCCAAAAAGAGCTGTGCGCACGGTAACGCCTTTTAGATGTACCTTGTCGACGCCAAGGCCTGTGCCTAGGCTGCTGTTGATGGTGACTTGGGATTTGCTCAGACCTGGGGCACGAGTAATGGTCAAATAAGTAAATGGGTTCCAACTTCCTGTTGCTGGTGGTTGCAGGCCTTGATTGGTATTCCATGCATGATTTCCGGCCAAAAGATAGATGATGTGTGCGTCGGCTGTTCCAAGTGGGGATCTCATTCCAAGAGCCTGAACGGCAGTCCTAATAGTGTCACACGGATTGGTCGCATTGATACCGCAGGTAGCGGGATTGTTACTTCCGTTCACGCCAACGTAACTTGCGATACTTTGATAGACTGCATTGGGATTAACGACAAGTGTGAGAGAGATTTGCCGTGGTTGCCCCGCGATAGGATAGACGTTGGCACGAATTTCTATCTGTCTGGGTGCGGAGAACGAAGCGATAGCATCTAGTCGAACATTGTAATTGTAGACTCTCGCTTCAGAGTCATAGGACTGACGGTAGACGTCGACCCAAGGTCCATTTTCTAGAGAAAACGAAACACGATCGATTCCATCCATATGGTTGGCAACGACACCGATCGCTTTGGCTACAGTTATCATTTGATGCGGAATAACTGTGAAGGCTGCAATAGCCATTGGCCCTTGCCCGATAGGGGCTGGGTTCATTACGGGACTGGTCCATCCGTTGCCAGGTACCAGTGTGGACGCTTCTTCAACTGCGACGCCTCCTAGGTAAGGTGGACGAAGTCCAAAATCGGCGGCAGTTCGTACAAATGGCTCAACGCCAAAGGCGTCTATTCCAGACCGAGTGCTTTGGCTCGCTCCATTGCCCATTGCCTGAAAATTTACTTGGCTGCAGGAGCAAAGAAAAGTCCCTAATGTGAAACAAAAAAGTGCCTTTGATACCTGATTGGTTCGAATTTTCATGAAAAGCCCCCGAGGAACTTTCATTTTAATTCAAAACAAACAGAATTTTGATGCGTCTTCTTAGACACAGTCACAGGTAAGTTTCTGTTAAGGCTTTTATTGCTTCTGAACTTCTAACCAAAGCGCTTGGAGTTCGTCGGTCTTGGGGTTTTCTGGCTGAAGGTCTTTGGCGTAGAGATAAGCAGAGCGCAGATTGACTTTGCCTACCGTCGCCCATTCATTGAGCCGACCTTGGTAGAAGGGATCGTTTTGCGCCTCGGGGGTTCCGCGCAGTTCCTTGGCTTTTTTAAGTAGCAACGATGATGTTCCGCCGAGGTGATAGTAGGCGTCGTAGTTTTTGGGATCCACGGATATTTTGGAAAGCAGGAGCGCCTGGATTTCAATAAGCGCGTCAGGCGAAGTGGATCGCAAGGTGGTCTTGGAGAGTTTTCGATCGACAAGAGCTCTTCCGTCGCGAAGTTCGGATGTTACTCGCAACGTACCTACCGTTTGCTGAAAGAGCTGCCAAGCAAGGTTTCCTCTCTCATCCGTCGAGCGGTCGAGCAAGATGGTTTGATGGGCACCGTTGGGCGTAAAGAGAATCATGCGGTCCTGAATTTTTCGGCGGCTCTTTCCTCGAAGGTGAATGCCGCGCGCCCACTCATGGGGAGGGATGTGAGCATTCTTGACTTCGAACCAATGAAGCTCAAACTCTCCCATGCCTCGGTCCTTCATTTCACCAATATGGCGACTAAGCGTTTTTTCCCGAACGCTGGCGCAATTGAAAAAGCCGCTCCAGCTAAGACTTCTCCACTCCGTTAGGCATTTGCGGTAGGTGGCAAAGTCGTCTAAAGCGATAGCCGTCTTTGGGCCTTCGGTAGTGACTTGAATGTCCGGCATTTCCCAGCGGGCAAGCATTCGACCGGTGAAGTTCGAGGGTGGTCCTTTTTCATAAGGCAGAGCGTACAAAATGGCGCGTCCGTCTTGATTGGTGAGGCTTAAGTGCGTGGAGAAATGCTTCGGCCATGCACCAAGGGTGTAATGAAAAGCAAGTGGGGTCCAGTTGTCTTGAGAGGCTTTTGGTGGAGCGTAGAAGGGGATTGCCTCCTCATCCGCTGCCAAAAAGAGTGGATGCGTGAAAACGGTGAAACGAACCAGGAAAAGACTGAAAATGATTGAAATCAAACTTACGGTGAGGCTCGTGCGCCTGCGCCCTTCGGATTGTCGCTCAGTGACGATGGGAGCTTCAAAGAGTCCCTGCCAGCGATGCGGAGTTTGGAGATCCCAAAGGAGCATTCCAAGCGTGCCATGAAAGGCCAGCCGCTGAAAAAGATAGAAAGCCAAGAGTAAAATCGACAGGCCAACCCAAGCAAAGTCTCGAAGAAAGGGTGATCCCCCTAGGCTACGAACGTAGAAAAAATAGACCAGGGTGATCCAGGTAAGATCAACCGCCAAGGCCCCAAGTCGTTGAGCAAAGCTTGCGGGACCTTGGGTTGCTCGGGCCCCTCGGATATCCATTTGTCCAACTTGCATTACTCTAATCTCCCGAAGGGCCCATCATCTTGAGCATGAGGGTTGCTTCCTCGTGTCCAAATTGAAGCTCAATAGTTTTTTCAAATTCTTTTCGCGCAAGTTTTTCCATACCCTTGCGGTGGTAGAAGCGACCCAGTTGGCAGTGAAGGTCTGGATTAAAAGAGATGTGCTGGACTGCGGTTTGAAGAAGGACAAGGCCCTTGTCAAAAAGCCCAAGCTGTTCATAGACCTGTGCCGTCTTGAGGTAATTCTCAACTCGAAACGGGTTGAGTTCAACGGCCTTTTTGTAGTGAGGCAGCGCGCGATCGGGGCCTTTGGATTTGTGCATGGATTCGCCAAGCGTCTTCCAAACGGTATCATTCAAAGGGTCTACTTTTGCGGCATATTCTAGTTTTTCGATGGCACGCTCGCCCAGTCCTCGGTCAATAAGCTCGCGAGCCTGCTTGAGGAGTTGATCGATCTCGGCCTTGTTGCGCGCTCGGTCCAGGATGCTATCGATACGATTTTTGATCTCTTTGGCTTTGAAGGGCTTCAGTAAATACTGATCCACTTGGGAGCGAGCAGCCTGCATGACTTTCATCCGCTCCATGCTGTCTTGGCTTGTGATCATCAGAAATGGAATTTTCTCCAACACGGGGTCGCTCTTAATTTTCTGGAGAAAGTCGAGTCCATTGAGTTCAGGCATTTCCCAATCGGAGACAATGAGCTGTACCTCATCTGGATTGTCCTGAAGGTATTCGAGGGCCGCCTTACCATCCTTAAAACCCAAAACATTTTTGAATCCAAATTTATGCAAGAATTCAATGACGGTATCTCTGGCATTCTCGTCATCATCCGCCACAATCACTTGTTTCTGTGGGCCGTGAACAGAAAGCTGGAGAATCGCCTCGATCTTAGTCTTCAACATATTGAGTCGAAAGGGCTTGATGATATAGGCATTCACCATATGTTCGGCAGCAAGGATGACTTTTTCTGCTTCATGGGAAATCGGGCTGGTTACGATCATAAACGGAATATGCGCGGTAGCTGGCGAGTTGCGAACTTTCTGGAGGAAAGTAAAACCATCCATAAACGGCATATCCCAGTCCGAAATAATAAAGGTCACACTAGGATCGTGCTCGAGGGTGCGAATGGCTTCGGCACCATTTTTTGCGGTGGTGATTTTGACATACCCGAGTGATCGCAAGTACTCATGAATGGTTTCGAGGCTGTCTTCGTCGTCGTCTACGACGAGGAAATGATGGGGAGGAACTTCTGATTCCATAGTGCCTACTTTCCTGGGAGCCAGATCTCAAAAGTGGTGCCACTCCCGATTTGGCTTTTCACTGAAATTTTACCACGATGAGATTCAATGATCTCCTTGGTAATATAGAGACCGACGCCACTTCCTTGTTCGCCCTTGGTCGAAAAGCCAAATTCAAAGATCCTTGGAAGCACATCGGAAGGAATTCCGGCACCAGAATCCTGAATTTTCGTCAAGATTCCGTCGTGGGTATCCTCGGTCGATAGGATCAACTTCCCTGACTTCGGCATGGCGTGCAAGGCGTTGATCATGAGGTTGAGAAAAACTTGGCCCATGGCACCAAGGTCGAGTGAAATTTCTTTGGTGGCCTTTAGGCTCTTTTCGGCCTTGACGGAATGCTTCACTAATTCGTG
>CAUJDS010000041.1 GCA_963169695.1 Bdellovibrionota bacterium | reverse complement strand
AAAATGAATCTGGAGTAATATTGAGAATGCCAACAATCTGGGGGTCAAGGACCATGGCTTCCCATTTTGAAGAAGGTTGCAGCGTAAAAAACTCAGGATGGCGCTCGGACCACTCTTTCAGGGTCAGGGTTTCAGCACTCAAATGAAAAGGCAAAAACCAATCCGGGGCCACTTCAAGCAAGGGCTTCAGTACAAAGTCTCTGTGCATCAACTCGGAGTGGGGGAGAGTGAGGGTCGCAGTCTTCATAGCGAGCGTGTCGTAGAAAACGAGGTCCAAATCCATTTCGCGTGGAGCCCATTTGCTTCGTTCTTCGCGACCGAGTTCTTTTTCCAATTCCTTTAAGCGGTGGTGCAAGGTCATCGGGTTGAGGTCGGTCTCTCCCGAAACAACAAGATTGAGGTAGGGTTGGTTCCACTGTGCTGGGGCGCCATCAGGTAAGAGCGCTGGAGTTTCGTAGACGCGAGAGATTCGCGGTTTTTTCAGAAGCGGGTAGGCGCCTCGCGTGAGTTTGCGTAAAGCTTGGCGAAGGTTATTGGCGCGATCTCCAAGGTTGGAACCCAAGGCCACTGCGATCATGTCTTTGTCCCCATTTCAAAGGCCGTACCTCCTAGAAGTCCGTCTACAGGAGGCCGTAGTTTATGCACTCGTAACCAAATCAAACAATCCACAGGAACGAGCCCTTGAATTTGATCGTAAAGGTCTTTAGCTAACTTTTCAATCAAAGCATATTCTTGGCGTTCTGCTACCTGTTTCATTTGTGCATAGAGCTTGGCGTAACAAACGGAGTCTTCCAAGCGATCCGTCTTACAGCCAGGTGGAAGTTCGGCAAAGGCCATTCGCAAACTCACGTCCACATCTTGCGGCATGGCGCGCTCTTGGGGAGAGCAACCAAGTTTTACTTTGATTCGAGCTTGATGAACTTCAAGAACCGGTCGTGATGGTTGCATCATGGATAGAGCCGCTCGCTTTCCCACTCGGAAGAAGCATTCAGCGAAAAGCTCCTTCTCTCGTGAAGCCTGCCGTCTCCATCTTCCCAAAATTCAATATGACGGGGAGTAAGCCGAAATCCTCCCCAGTTTTCTGGACACGGGACGGCTCCCGGATATTGCTGATCAAAGGAATTGACTCGCTCAAGCAATGCTTCCCGCGAAGCAAGCGGACGACTTTGCAGCGAGGCCCATGCCCCTAATTGCGAGAGCCGGGGCCTGCGTTGAAAATAGGATTCGCTTTCTTGACGTGAGGTTTTTTCGACTGTTCCTTCGATTCGTACTTGTTTGCCACTTACTGGCCAGTAAAAAACCAAAGCCGCTTGAGCATTCTCTGCGAGGTCATGGCTCTTGTGACTTTCATAATTGGTAAAAAAAACAAAGCCGCGATCGCTTACTTCCTTAATGAGGACGACACGAGCGGCAACTCGGCCAGCGTGATTGGCGGTGGCAAGGGTCATGCGATCCGCCCATGCACCTTCTAACTTCTTTGCGGCCTGGAACCATTCTTGGAAAAGAGAAATGGGATTTTGAATTTTCATGGAGAACTAAATACCACTTTTTGGGGGGGTTGCCGCGAAGCTTGTATGACAATTGGATAAATAGCCGTCTGGCTTTTGATACAGGTCTTTTGTAAGGGTTCGCTGCTTATTTAAGTTGATACTTGCAGCAATGGCTCCGGTACCTAGGTAAACCGGCCTACTAAGTTTGAATCCTTCTTTGTACTGCACAGGATGGTAAAATTCTGTGGGTTGAAACAACTGACTTTGGTCAATTGCCTCAGCGAGCTGCATTCTGCTCCGCAGGGTGCCACCATTGGCCATGAGAAGTCCGTCATCGTAATGGATATGGAGGAACGGGAAGTCCCGCTTTATTATATCAACAATGCCTTCTATCCTATTGGGATGGTCTTGATTCTTTGGAAAAGCAGAAAGAAAGCCGGCCTCCCAAACCTCCAACCCCTGTAACTGCTTGGACTTTTTATTCCCAACTGGCCTTACAATAACGGTCTGTGAGACTCCGCTTAGCAGGAATCGCTCAGCAAGGCAGTAACCCCTGCCCGGGGTGTAATGCATGGGGGCTTTCACTATAAAATAAAGTGCCGCCTCGTCCTTCACTGGTCCCCGCACCTTTTGCTTTGAATTACTTTTTACCGATGCCCCAGAGTAGCCATCTACAAAGTAAAAACCCGGCTCTGTAAGGGGAACAGGCAATGAGAGACCAGTGCTTCCTTGGAGCTGAAATTGGATGTTCTTTTCAGCTTTTGCTCGAATGACTGCGAGGTCCACTACGCCAGGCTCTTGAGACCATGTTGGGCTAGGGGACCCCAATAAAAGGAGGCCGAGGAGCGCCAGGACCCCATCAGCGAAACCGACTTTCTTCCCATATCCGACCATAGTGCTTTCAATTGCCTTCTCGCCCCTAGAACGTCAACTTTTATCTTCGCTGAGGACTGAGTTTGCCTATACGAGAGGAGGCGTCAAGGTTCTGACTCCACTCAAGACTCACCCTCAGAGATCCGAAAAGAAGGCATGAGCCCCGACACGATTGGTCTAGTGGAAGAGTACCTCAAAGGAAAGTCGATTTTAGTCGTGGACCCGTCCATGCAATTTCGGTCCATTGTGGCGAGATTTATGTCGACGCTCGCTTCTTCCAGCTCAAAAATTGTAACCGCCACGAGTCTACTCACCGCTAAGCGAGCTATGCAAGTCAATCAGCCTCGAATTATTATCTCGGACTTCAACCTTCATGATGGCTCGGCATTGGAGATGGCAGAATTGCTCCAACGCTACGAGCCGAATGCGCAAAACCGTGCGCTGATCATCTTGTCAGCCCACTCAGATGAAACTTCGATCATCGAAGCCGCTGAAGAAGATGTGGATGGCTACTTGCTTAAGCCAGTCTCCTTAGACACGATGAAAATGTACTTTCGTAAGATCCTTGAACGCAAAGTGGCACCCGACGAATACCAGTCCCTGATCAATACGGGAAAAAATGCCATGGGACTGAACGAACTCGAAGCAGCATTGAAGGCCTTTGAGCGTGCAAAAGAAAAAGCGCAGCGTCCAGCTCTCGCCTATTACTACTCAGGTGAAGCATTGAGAAGGATGCGAGATTTTGATGGAGCACAGACCAATTATCAAACCGGACTTTCCATTCGTACCAATCACTACAAGTGTATGATGGGTTTGGTCGATGTATCGATCGTAAAAGGCGAGGACCTTGCCGCCTACGAACTCCTTAGGCTTGCATCGCATATCTTTCCGCTATCGGCCGACCGCCTTCAGCAGGCGATCGAGCTTTCCATGGAACATGGCTCGACTACAGAGTTGGATGCTTTCTACAAACGCTATACCAATCTGGAAGAGCGACCCAAGCGACTCGAAGAAGCCCTATCGCTAGCGCTGCTCAAGCGCGGAAGTCAGATGCTAAAAGAAAATAATCCCGAATCAGCGGTGAGTTGCTTTACGCGAATGATATCGGTTTCACAAAAAGACCCCATTTTGATCAAGAAAATTATTTCTCACTGCATTCGGCATGGCGCTACTGACGAAGCTCAGGATTTTCTTAGTACGTTTTCAGTCGATCACTTAGGATCAACCGAATACCAAGCGGCACATTATCTGGTTTTTGATTCCGTTATGCCGCTTGGAAAGTCGATTGAGACAGGTCGAAAACTTATTCAAAAGGAAATCTACGATCCTGATATCTATCGCGTACTGATTCAACGTACCGCAGAAGCTGGGTTTCATGATTCGGCTGAACACTTAGCAAACCAGGCTATCTCACGGTATCCCGAAAGCCGTGAGGTCTATCAAAAGCTTCTATTGATTAAGAAAAAGAAGGCCGCTTAAAAGTTGCTTCATCGAGGTGAAGCAGCGAGGGTGGATGCAAGGAATTCACTACCTATTGGTTTGCATTGAGAAAGTAGCGCGATGAGTTGGGCGACCTGTAACGACTACTACGGAGTCCTCACTTGCCTAATTTACTTCATTTCGCTTGGCGTAATCATGCAGCAAATTTAAATACTCAGGGACCTCTGTGCCCTCACTATTTCTCGG
This sequence comes from Bdellovibrionota bacterium, assembly GCA_963169695.1. Taxonomy (GTDB): domain Bacteria; phylum Bdellovibrionota; class UBA1018; order UBA1018; family CAUJDS01; genus CAUJDS01. Next base: position 40,714 of record CAUJDS010000041.1, on the reverse strand, counting down.
GTCCGAAATCACGGGTCCCGACCTTAAAGATAACGGCACAAGCCCCGCCCAATACTTTAGGCTGTAGTCCGATTCATGATCCTTGGGGATTCCTTCGCGAGTTTTGACCGACGCTTCGTCCGTAGCGAATGCGAGCACCTCTGTAACCATCAGCTCCTTGTCATTGGGTAGCCGCGTATCATCCCATCGACCAGGTATGAGGTGTTCGGTAATGAGCCTGAGCGCTTCCATTTTTTCTTCATGCGCCGAAACTATCCGCGCTTTGCCGAAAAGAACGAGTGATCGATAGTTCATTGAATGGGCAAACGCAGAACGGGCCAGTACCAAAGCGTCTACCAGTGTCACTGTGATACAGGCACTCGCACCTTCTTTTAGAAGCTTCATCATCCTACTCGCTACCGCACCGTGAATGACGATCTCATCTTTATAGGGAGCATAAATAGTCGGGATAACGAAAACCGTTTCACCATCTTGAAATCCCAAATGGCAGAGGTAGCCTTGTTTGAGAATGTCTCGCACGACTTCAGGGCTGTGACTCCCTCTCTCAGGATGACGTCTCAGTCGTGTTTTATCAGTTACCTTAGTTTTTTGTGTCATACATGGGCTCCTTAGTAGGGACAACTTATCCTGTGTCTGGTATGGATAAAACAACCAGAATCCGCTTTTCGTATAGACCAACAGTCGCAACCTATGAAAAAGTTAGAATTGATTTTGAAAAACTCGGCTCAAAGTAAATATCGCGCTTTGGCCGAAGCCCTGCGCGTTGCTATTCAAAGCGGAAAAATTAAGCCCGGGGAGGTCCTGCCATCGAGTAGGGGACTGGCTTTGCAATTAAAAATGAACAGGCACACGGTGATGAATGCACTGAGTGAGCTCCAGTCCGAGGGTTGGATCCTGTCTCATGAGAAAAGAAACTATCAAGTTGTTGAAACGCTACCGAGTACCTTCCTAAAGTCCAGATCAACGCTGGAAAAAGAAGTCACAAAATCCAAACGGGCGATTCGATTTACAAGACAGGTAGAGATTGCTGATCATGTTTCAGAGGATCAATTTAAGCGTGTGTTTCGTAGCGGACTTCCTGACTTGCGTTTGTTTCCAGTCAAGGAACTGAAGTCCTTCCTCAGTGATGCCCTCAAATCGGCAAAGACTCTCGATTACGGGGACCCAACAGGGCACAGGAAGCTCATTGCACAAATCGAAACGTATCTCAGAAGAGTCAGAAGTGTTTGGGGTCGGGAAATCATTGTTACCAATGGTTCCCAGGAGTCCATTTTCCTTTTAGCGCAAATGCTTATTGAGCCAGGCGACTTTGTCGCTGTTGAATCCCTCGGTTATCCTCCAGCCAATGAGGCACTAAAGTTTGCCGGCGGCCGCCTGCTCTCTATCGAAGTCGATCACGAAGGGATGAATGTTGACGCTCTTGAGATGCAGCTCAATACAAGAAAAGTAAAGCTCATCTACATCACACCCCTTCATCAGTTTCCAACTACGAGTACTCTGTCCGCTTCTCGAAGACTGAAGTTGTATGAATTGGCTTACAAGTACAATGTCAAGATTATTGAAGATGACTATGATCACGAGTTTCATTACGCCAGTCAACCGGTCGCGCCATTAGCGGCTTTTGATCCAGCTGGATTGGTTTTGTATGTCTCGACTTTCTCCAAGACCCTTTACCCATCGGCAAGGATTGGTTTCATGGCAGTTTCAAAGGAAGTGAAGAAGGAAGTCGTGAAGTTGAAGCGCATTACCTCTAGACAGAATGACCAAGTTCTTCAAGATGCGATTTCGAGGTGGATGGAGTCCGGAGGATTCGAGAGGCACCTGAGAAAGATGAGGCGGGTTTATGAAGAACGGAGGAACTCCTTTGTTTCGACTCTCACTCAGTTAAAAGAAAAGCATCGTGCGCTTAACTGGACAACACCCAGTGGTGGAATGGCGCTTTGGCTGGATACCGGAAGCGATTCCAGTAAATTAGCGGTTAAGGCGAGGAAAGAAGGGATTCTGATTTTCCCTGAGGAAAGTTATCGTTTAGATGGAAAGGCAGGCTCCCATTTGAGGTTGGGATTTTCCGCTCAGACCACTGATGAAAATCGACAGGCCCTGTTCGCGTTATCAAGATTGTTAGGCTGAATTTTGCGCCGGTCAATTAAGTTCGTTCCAGCGCTGCTTGGTCCGTCTAATTCTGGCTCTGACAGACAAAGTCTTGGATTCGATACTTCAGTGCGAGACCACACTCCAATCGCCTGCGTTCCTCGATATTGAGATCCCGCTGATAGACAAACAACTCAGCTAGTTTTCCTTTGAAGTACTTATTTTCTGGCGAATGATTGCCAATAGATAAGTAACGTACCGAACCCAGGGAGACAGGATTCACCAAGTAGCTATGTTGGTTGTCGAGTGTGCCAGGATTACCATTGGTATAGGTCATCACGGAGCCATCGTATTTGTAGATTCCGAAGAGGAGGTATGCCTTTCCTGATTCGAAGGCGCCCATGGGGTGCGAGTAACTTTCAGGATTTTGGGTGGCGTTCTTTCCGGTCGCCTGGAAGTCGAAACTGTTTTGTGACACTCGAAAATTCAAAAAGCGTCCGAGTGCATCGACGCCGTCCCATCCAAGGTCAAAAAGAATTCCGTCGTTGGCAGGCTCTGCGACAACCACCATTCCAACCGTAAGTTGGAGGCTGGCAAAGATTCCTCTCGTATCCGGTCCCGTAAAATGCATCCATTGTTGTACGCCATCCAATTCCACAGCGGGCATTCCATTGAGGAGCGGGACTTGTGAGGGGTAGGTGGGGCGATTGGCAGGCGTATCACTGACAAAACTCATTTCATTTCCAGGATAGAGCTTTGCTTGGTCCGCCCAACTTTGCACTCTGCCCTGGCTATCCAACTGAATTCCTCGATCGGCGTCAAGCCAGAGGGCGAGGCTATTGAGCTGATTGGGTTGAGACGAAGGTGGAGGAGAAAACAAAGTGCTTAGGCTACTGATGCTCGATAAGCCGAGGTCGCAAGCAGGCAGCAGAATCATCAAGGTAAATAGAAAAATCAACTTTCCTAAGGTGGCCGTCATAGCGAGACTCCTGGCCTTTCTATTCTAGTACGAGAGTGTCTGAATGGTTGATCTTTCTGTATTCCCTTGTTAATCCCTCGTCTTCTTCTCCGTTGGAAAGGGATGAAAAGGAATGATGAGCCTGACTAAGGTGAGGGTATCGCTAGGGGTGGTACTTGCCGTCCTAGCTTCTTGGCAAGTTGCGATGGCCCAGAACCCGCCGGACTTTGATGCTATGGCCCCACTTGAATTTAAGGGTGAGCGGCTCGTCGTTGACTGGGAGCGTAAAGAAGTCCGGTTGGAGTGGACGGCCCCCCAAACAGGAAACCTTGTCACCGCTCGTATCCAAAATGCATCGATTTCATTTCAAGGTAAAAAGGGCTCTCCAGGTATTCTGCCAAAAGCAGGCTTTGTTTCATTTCCCGAACGTCGTCCAGAGTTCAAGCAATTCGAAATCCGTTTGGTGAGCGGATTTAAACCGCACTATAGCGACCATGAGGTTTCGAGAGTTTTTCAACAATACGGTTTTCCCAATACTGAGCCAATCTTGGTAGGTGAGAGGTCGGAAGCGGAGGCTAGAGACCTACTGATTAAAGACCACGTGGACCATCCTGAGAAGTTTATGGCTTACCTCACGGAACGGGGTGCTGCGCCTGAACCCTTGCTTCGACTGGTTACCCTCGCTTATGGAGTGGTCGATCTTACCGTCCAGTCTCAGACCATCACCGGTTTTCCGGCGGCGCTTGCAGCTAGTGTTTCAGTTACAAAGGAAGAGGTAACGTCCCAAGAGAGTAAGGAGCCGCCATCAGAGAAGAACGATCTTGAAAATGCACGATTGCTCTATGTGCTCAGTGACCTTGGTCCAAATAAGGGACTTTCCGCTACCTTCGATCGAGCCCTGCTTTCAGCGTTTATTCTGAAACCCGTCAGTGGTCAAGATTGGCAGATGGAGGAAGGGGAGTTTTCGGTGGTGGCTGAACTTTTGCCGCAATCTCGTCGGACGATTACCTTGGATACTGCGGTCAATTCACCCAGTGCCTTGGGACTCGTCCCTATTGATCATTCGTTGAGGCGGGTTCCTACGCTTGATTCTTTGGCAGTTTTTGGAATCGATCGGCGGCTCAGTACCCTAGTCCTACTGAAACATCCGATGGGCACCGCTGACGAGGCAGGACCCTCGCATCTTGTGATGCATTTGCCGGAGTTGGGAAGTCAAAGTCCGTACCACATCAAACAAAACGTAGCCCTATTTTACGGTGATGATGGAATCTGGGATGGAAGACATTTTACGCTCTATGCTCGGTCGATTCATAATCCGGCTCGCTGGGCAGCGTTGAATCGCACACTCGATCATGGCGATACTCGGATTATTCAAGTGCCCTTGCCTGGAGACATACAGACACCCAAGTGGATTTCTGGACTTGAATTTCTTGAGGACTATCTGAAGAAAGAACTGGGTGAACGTGGTGGTAGTCCTTCGGCCGTGCGCAAGTTCCGTGAGATTGGCCGGAGTAATCACGAAAGACTTTTTTTGCAAACGCAGAAAGGCGGATATGAACCTTTAGCCATTGTGCCAATGGTTGGGGCAGAGCTGTATCGAGGGGTATCGGATAAAGCTCGGCTCGCCGCCATTCGCGATGCCGTTCAGGGAATTCAAGAAGGAATGAATTTTGACAGCAACGTGAGGTACCTCTATTTTCGGGTCCCGGATGACCTTCGATTTAGCCCGGAAATGATTGCTCCGATGTTTCAAAATGCGGTGGATTCACTCTGTATGTTTGGCAATCAAGGAGTCGGATTGATTGTTGTGGTACTTGACTCGTTTGCGCCGGGGTATTCTCCATTTTTACTTCAAGAAGTCTTGAGAGTTGTAAGAAAAATGACTCCAGACAAAACCAATATAAACATTAGGGTACTTGGGCTTACACTCACTACACCCAAGCAGCTACTGGCCTTAAATACACGGAATGATGTATTATCGCCGAGAGACAAAGTTGGATTCGATGTTGTTGCGCGAGAATTCCACCAGGACTTGGATGGCTACCTTACCACCGAGGAAAAAAATGCAGCGCTTCACGCGGCACTGCAAAAAAAAGGCCTTCGGATTTCTTCAGAAAAGCTCGATGAAGTTCTTACGGCCATTGGACAATTGTCCGCCTCGAATGGCGAGATATTAGAAACCCTGTCGGACCCTGATGCCTTAGTGGTACGACTCCATCGAGCTATGCAAAGATCGGCAGCGGAATCCGGGAATTTGGATTCCATCTCGGCAGACACCATCGCCCTTCAGTTTGTCAAAGCTCACGAAAATCAAGATACGCCGCGTTTTTCACGTGAAAACTTGGAGGTGGCAAAATCACTTCGCAGACGCATTTCGGCAGCCTCGCCTTCCCATGGTCCAGAGCCACTCCTGGGATTGGATAAGGTCTTAACGTTTATGGAGACTCGCCTTCAGGGATGGATGGCATCTGGATACCTGACGTCCCCTTTTCTGACTTTTACACTGATGGGTAAGCCTGGATCCGGAAAGACCAAGCTGGCAGAGAAAGTAGGGGCAGTATTGGGTGCGGTGACCGAGCATATTGTTTTTTCAGACTATCCTTTCTCTCACTCAAATTTGGGCGATAGTCTTTTAAGCAGCATTCAAGATGCCGTCGAAAAGCTAAATACTTCAGCCAATCCACTCAAGCTTCTCATCCTCGATGAAATTCATACGCGACCGGATATTATTAATTTTCTCGTGCGAGCTACTGAATCCGAATTGAGAGTAGGTGGAGAAAACAGCCTCGACCTGTCTGGAATCATTCTCATTTCCATTTTGAATGTACCGGTTGAGTCCGAAAAATTAAAGCGTGCGGTCGATGAATATAAGAACCTAGAGCGACTGGATCGGCCGACCGAGCGATTGGTTCAGAGTACCAAAGCTCTATTCATCGAGAGTTTCGCCGGAAAAGAAGGAGAGAACGATAGGGTGTATGGCCCACCAAGAACCGACCCTAAGGTGCTTGGAGCTGTCGCAAGCCGATTATCCGTAGGTATGACGGTGGTACCCGGTTTGGCTGGAGATCAAGTAGCCATCCTCGGAACCGTTCATGAAGTCGTTCGAGATTTTGAGAAGGCGCACGCATCTCGCAATTTGACCTTGATCTTGGACCCTCTGGCAGAAGCTCACTTAGGCGAATTGGTTGGTCATCAAGGAGATGACAATCGATCGGCCCGCATGGCGGTGCGTACTGCTTTGGATAATGCCTTTGGAGCGTCGGGACGCATGATTCATACGTACCGTGGGCCCGTGGTTATTCGAGTTGCTCAAAACAAATTTGGTGGCGTTGCTTCTTCGGGTCGGTTGGAAGTGGCTTCGGTATCCGAAGACGAAGTCGGGGCTCGTACGTACTTTGAATTTCAATATCGGACGGTCAAAGATTTTCTTATTAAGACGATAGAAATGCGTCAGCAACAGGCGTCAGGGGATAAGGCCGCTTGGGGTGAGTTTCTCAATGGATTTAGAGGGTCGGCTCAACATCCAGTGTTTAGTCGTGACACTCGTTTCAACTCGATGGAAGTCATGCTTGAAGGTTCTCATTCCCTGCAGCTCCCTCGAGAGAGAAGCATCCTCATTGAAGGAGCCATTCAAACGCAATTCTTAAGCCTCGTCCGAGCGTGGTATGACCAGGCTCAGCAACTCAAAGGCAGCGGACAAGATTTTGAAATAGAGGCCACCCTCAAAATGCAAGAAAGCCTTCAGGGGCTTGCTATTTTCTTTCAGCGTCTCATTCAACATCAGGATGGCGGCACTGCGGAAGTTGAGGCATTCAAAGATTGGATTTTGAAGTTGGTCCACTATGCTGAGCAAGTACCCAAGGTTGAGGTTGCGCGGGATTTTCGAGGAGAGACTCAGAAAAAGGCCCAAGGCATATTTGAAGAATATAAGCAGCAATTGAAGGGTCCGTTGGAAAGCGCTCCTATCGAGAACGATCGTCGACGGTTGAGCATTGAGTTTCACGTAACGGAGTTTAAGAAAATTCAGACTATGGCGCCGGAGATTCAATCTAGCTTGGAAGAATTTTTGGACTTGCTGACCCAAGGCAGAGAGTTGGAAGCCAGTGAATGGATTGCAAACTCGTCTTCAAGAGGTGCCGAATCCGTTGTGAAGGCGAGAGCGGATTCGGCGAAGAACACAGGGCATTCGAAGGCGGTATTCAGTTCTTCAAGTGTGTCTCGTGCTACCGGAGTGTATTTGGAATACTTGGTTCGGGTGATTTTGAAGGAGAAAATTCAGACCCAAGTAAAAAATCAGAAAAGGGAAGCGACGAACGTGGAAAAGGCGGAGCAAGCAAGTGGCAGGGCTGCCACTGCTTGTGAAGGTGCCTTCACCAATCCGGTGTTGGCCGATGCTTTGCGTCTTCTCCATTCAAAGCAAATGGGCGGACAGATTTCGCCACAATGACGAAGGCATTTAGGCATTCTCAGGAATGCGAGTCTTCACTAAGGAATGCTGATTCTTGAAACGCTCGTAGACCGCCACAACATGGGGATAATTGCCTTCCCATTGGTAAATTCCGCGCTTCTTCATCCATTCCATGCAGCAGACCAAAGCCATTTCGCAAATTCCGTAGGCCTCGCCGAGACTCGAAGGGGATGGGCCTTGTAATTTTGCTTCGAGCCATTCAAAGGTCGAACGCATGCGTTCGTCAAACCTCGGAAAGTAACCCTTGCTGGTATCGATGGAGGCATCAGACTTACTTAGGACAAATTTGGTAACTCCAGCTTCAATCGCCCCGTAGATTGCACTCAAAACATTCTCTTGCTCTACCGAGAGCGGAAAGGAAATGCTACCTCGTCGAGCCCCAGGCTTTTGGAGGAGGTAGGACGCTATGATGCGCGATTCAAAGACCTCTGTTTCACCGTCAATCAGCACAGGAACGCGGAACAATGGATTGCGCTCTTTGATGGTGAGGTGCTCCTCTCTGGTGAGCTTGAGAAAAGGTTGGGTGAGTTCTAATTGGTAGGGGAGTTGAAGTTCATCGCAAAGGGTTCGGATGAGACGGACGTAAGGACTAGTGAGGGAGCCGAGGAGTTTCATGGGAGGTACCTCTGTCTTTCCACCAGGGTTTAGCACCGAATCTCCTCGCCTAAAAGGCCCCTGCGCGTTAGTCTCACTCACTTAGGCGTCTCCATTTTCTTGAAAGGCGGACTTCAATGCTAAGATATAAAGCAGATTTAAGAACTTTGGCTTTTATGATCGTGACCACGGGGCTTTTGTTCTGGCAGTGGAGTCGCGACAGTGTGCATCCAATCTTATTCATTTGGGGCTGCTTTATGGCGGTGTCAGTCACTTCCATGGCTCACAATCACGAGCATCTCGGAATGTGGAAGTCTCCCTTGATGAACAAGCTTCAGGACTATTGGCTTACCTTGTTCTACGGGTACCCCATCTTTGCCTGGATCCCTACCCACAATCGCAATCACCATGTGCATAACAATAAGCCAGCCGACTACACAGCGACCTACAAGGTGGGCGAGGGCAATAGTGCAATGACTCTTTTGGCCTATCCAACTTACAGCGGGATGATTCAACAGCGCGCTAACCTGGAGTATCTTAAAGAACTCTGGAGAAAAGATCGAGCGGCCTGGACCTACTGCATGTCTCAGATTGTCGTTCTCCTGGCCTATTACGCCCTGGTCTTTGCGCTCGATTGGAAGAAAGCGCTTTTCTACGTTTTCATTCCGCATCAGGTTGGGCTCAATATGGTGCTGGTGTTTAATTACATCCAGCACGTCCATGCCGACGAAGAATCACCCATCAATCATTCTCGAAATTTTGTGGGACGTTGGCTCAATGCTTTTTTGTTTAATAATGGATTTCATACCATCCACCACATGGCCCCGATGAAGCACTGGAGCTTGGCCCCGGAGGGTCACGCCAAGCTCGTGGCACCTAAGATCGATCCTAGGCTCAATGAGCAGAGCTTTTACTGGTTTATGTTTCGGGTTTATCTGCTTTCGTTGATATTTCCGCGCTTTCGGACGGTGCCTATGCGCCCTGCATCCATGAGATCCCTGCCGACCGGCGCAAGAACCATATAAAGGTTTATTTTAGTGCTAGGTTTGGTGATCCGACTCTGGTAATATCCTTACCGTTCAGTTTTTGGTCGTTAAGAGTCCCGGATATAGTGTCCCGTTCCTCTTTAGCGGCTCCCAGCCTTAAGGAGGTCTCATGGGAAAGAAACTATTCGTTGGTAATCTTCCATTTTCAGCAACCGAGCAGGTCCTTTCAGACACGTTCGCACAATGTGGTGCGGTCGAGTCTGTAAAGATCATCACGGACCGTGATACGGGCCGTAGCAAAGGTTTCGCCTTTGTTGAAATGTCTTCAGATGCAGAAGCAGCTGATGCCATTTCAAAATTCAATGGCGCAGACTACGAAGGCCGTCCAATGACGGTCAGCGAAGCTCGTCCAATGGCACCTCGCGAGAATCGCGGCGGCGGCGGCGGTTTTCGTGATCGCGGCGGCTTCGGCGGCGGCGGTGGCGGCGGCGGCGGACATCGCGGTCGACGATAAGTCTTTAGCTCGTTGCTAAAGATTTGGAAGTTCAAATAGAATTTTCAAGCCCGCTGTTCTCGAAAGGGGACAGCGGGTTTTTTTTACCCGCTGCGGGCTGTATTTTTTTGTAGGTCAAATGCGCCGTCAGAGATTGCGGCGGCTATTCAAGTTCATCTTCCAATAGTTTCTTCGGGGAACATAGAGTGACAAACTTCGAGATCATTCCAGGTGAATGTCGTCGAATCCAGTCCCTTCCTTCGCTATTCTTTAGAAAATAGGAATGGATCTTACTGGTCGATTCGGGTGATAGGTCAGTACGTTCCAGAAATTTGGCTGCTTGCAGTTGAAGGTGAGTTACTTCGCGATCTGTTAAGGCGCGAAACTTTCCAAAAGGACTTCTTTTGGATACCGAACGTTTTGCCATTTCATTTCTCCACTCGGTTGGAGCTATGAGGAGAGTAACGAGATCCTTTTCCATTTCAGCAGTGGCATTCATTTTCTCTTCCGCCATAAAGATTAATAGCCCACTCGCCTTTGCAGATATGGATTTGGAATTTTCCTCGGTGTTCCAGTGGGCACTATGGAGGTAACTATCCCAGGAATGTTGTGCACCTTTGCTCCATTCAGCATCAGTGTATGGAGTTTTGACCAATTGCTTTATATCCAAGACTCGACTTCCCTGGGTCCAGGCCTTTTCTGAAATGGTTTCGCCCAAACCCAACTTCTTTCTGAGATTGGAATCAAGTAGCGCTTTGGCTTCAGCAATATAATCAAGCATCCAAGAGTAAGAGCTGGTACGCAACTCAGGTCGAAGTTTCAGAAGCTGTTTCGCGGCTTCAACGATGGAAGGAGTCTCGCCTTCGAGGGCATAGCTGAGGATGATTTTGGCAGAGACTTCCCAGTCATGGCTGTCAATATCACCAATGGCTTTGCTTAAGTTCTTAAGCGCGATGAGCCGCAAATCCGCAGGCAGTGAATCCAGGTAGCGAAGGCTTGAGGCATTGACTTCAGAAATGCTCCCATTGCGAAAATTGGAGTATAAAAAGTCGCGGTGCACCTCAGAAAGCGAGTTTCCGTCATTAAAGAAGCTCGGGGATGCTTTGGATTGATCTCTTGAATCTGGGAGTTGAGTTCCAAGTGCATCATTCGCATAAGTATTAAAATGGGTCGATTCCAATCCAATGAAGTTCTTCGAAAGATCTTTGCGATCCGCTCCGACGGGAATAAACTGATTTTTCAGGAGCATGGTACGTCTTGATGGAAAGACGCCTTCTAAGTCTGTCCGAAAAAGTGGGTGCTGAATTTTCCAAATCGCATCTTTGGGTAGATCCGTTGCCAAGTAAGTAGGAATGAGCTTAATTCCGGGGGAAGGGTGCTTGGCAATATGGTTGGCCATCCACGCGTCTAAAAACTCAAGGTTTTGGTACTTGGGTTTCTTTACAATCGCTTCAGGAAGTTCGAGGTGGATCCAGTGAAGGCTTTTTTTGAGGCCTTCAGTGCCAGGAAGGATCATTTGCTCTGTTGGATCAATGGCGTGAGTGCCTCGCACCCAGAACTCAAAGCCTTTTGGCTTTTTGTCGGAAGCAGTGTGCAAGAAGTACTTTCCATTTCCGATAAGGTCATCTGTCAATCCGAGTCGAGTAAAGCGCGGATCCTGATCGAATAGCGCAAGAAGCGTTGGCACCTGAATTATTTGAAAAGATTCGCGGCTATTGGGCAAGGTGATTTGAGTTTGGTAATGGCGCTGAATTCCTCGAAGCAAGATTTTTTCCCAACGAGGATTTTTTTTCAGGCGTTCTTTTTGCGCGAGGAGGATGGCCCTGACTGCTTCAGGGGCCGGGGGTTCCGTCTGAAATAACTGGTACAATACTACGGTGAACTTCTTGTTCGCTTCCGCATCCTCTAGGAGAAAGGTGAAGAGGTCTTGCTTCTTCGCCTTTGCTGATTGGTAGATTGCTAATAATTGCGTAAATGGATTGGCAGGTTCACTAGCAAGAGAAGGGATTACCAATCCCAAAGCCAAAGCGATGATGCACAGCCATTTGTTGATCACTGTTGTACCCCAAGACCCTTAAGAGATTCTTTCACAAGCAGGAATGAAGTTCGATAAGAATCTGAGGCGTAATGTACTCTAGAGAAATCCTAATTGAAGAGCCGATAGCCAACCTTGATAGAGGACGCCATTGGTATCTGGATGAGGCGAGGAGGCTTGGGTTCCGGGTATAGGCCAATAAGAAATGTTCTGGCTTGATATGAGTTCGACGTTTCTGTTCGTAGCAGCAGCTTGCGCTTGATCTGCGAGATACGTCGAGAGGGTGGTATTAGCATCTGGCATCGTGCGATTCATTTCGAAGAGTGCTATTTTGAAGTTGGAACCCCACTGCAGCCTCAGGTATTCAAAGATGCTTGAAAGCCGACCTTCTAAGCCCGCCTGTTGGAAGGTAAAGTCGTTTGATCCGAGCGATACCAGAACAGCTGCAAGCCTAAGCCTAAGCTCGGGATGTTGGATAAAGACATTGTTCACAGACTCCATGATGAAATTCATTGCGGGCTCATTGGGTTGAAACGCATTGGACGGTGCGCCATCAAATCCATATTGCACGACATAGAATTGATCCCTTGGATTCGTTAGTGCCATGGCTGCTGCGAAGACGAGTCCCGTTCCGTAGCGCCCGGGTCTTCCCGTGTTGATGCCCAGCTCAACAGACTCAAAGGTCTGAGTGTATATATTGAGGATTTTGATTCTAGGGTTATTAAGGTGCTGAACAATGTTCCATGCCGTTTCTTCCGGCAGGGCATAGCCACCAATAATGCTATCGCCTAAGGCAATAACCAGTCGATTGGCTGCACTGGCTGAACTGGTAATGCCAAATGAAATAAAAAGAACTGCCGTGATTCCCCAAAGTCGCTTCATGATTTTCCCCCGAAAATACAAAACACCCGAATCTCTATTGTAAGACGCGACGGGTCATAAATAAACATAATTTATATAAATAAAAAGTCCGGCATATCAGCGGGTTAGGGCAACCAGGTGACATCCACGGCATTGGTCGTATTGCCGGGCATGGGTTGCCCCATCCAATCGAGGAAAACCACCTGGTACCGCACTTGGGTAAGAGGGATACGAATATAGGACCCCAAGGGCTGCAGCATGTTTGATCCATAGCCCAAGCGAGTTTCTGTCGCAGCACTCTGGAGAATCTGGGTAGAAGCAAAAGAGCTTCCGGCACAACTCAGTCCAGCACCAAGCGGCACTGGCGTAGTTGCCGAAACGAGGCTGGCCATCAATATGAAAGGCGTGTTGGGCGGCAGCCCTGTTACCTTCAGAGAAAAGTGATCCTTCGATAAGGATGCAAATCCCAAAGCCTCCAGTCGAGCTCCCTGAGGGACAGTGGCACTTGCGCAGCCGTTTCCACTCGCAGACAAGCTTTGGTTCGGACAAGTACCGCTAGTGCCATCTCCGAAGCAACTTCCGGGATAGCTGGGCATTGTGCAATCATAGAGATAAATGTCGCGCATCATGTTTCGGTCGGTCCACCAGTTGGTGACCAGCTGATTGCTAGAAGTTACAAAAATCGTTTTGGACCCGTCGTCACTCACTGAAACACCCTGCGTATCATCCGTTCCAGATCCCATCTCGTCATCAGGATTTGGCGCTCGATGGGGAGATGCAAGTGCGAAGGTATCAGAATCCAAATCGTAGAGGATCACGTCTTTTTCGGAACGAGATACATTGGCAAACCACGCATGCGCAAACGCAGTGAAGCTCACCCAGCGTCCGTTTCTAGAAATTCGGGGAGTGTAATTGGGAGCCCATGATCCACGAGGTAGACGAATCGGAGGCCGTAGCTTGCGATTGACTCCTGTGCTCGCCTCCCAGACAAAGATATCAGAGCTTGTATCTTGCTGATCACCGCTGACTAAGTTGGTCGCCTCGCTCGCGAAGACGACTCGCTGACCATCTCCCGAAATAGAAGGATGGGTAGAGCTTAGGTTGCCAGGAGCCCGGCTTCGGGGTTGGTGCGAAACCAAGATAGGAGCTGGAACTTGAGGCAGGTGACTGAGGTCGACCCAATAGACGTCAGCAAAAAAGCTGGCTTCGCCACTCAATGCACTTTGTGTCCAGAAGACAGCGGCAGATCCATTGCCAGCCAGTTGTACATCTCGGACATCAAAAGTTACACCAGAGCTAGGAGTTGGAGAAATACGATAGGTACCAAGGTTGGCGCCAGAGAGGATTCGGACAAATGCATCCGTACGGTTATTGGTGTCGCCCGCTACTAAGTTGGAGGCCATGCTTAAGAAAGCTACGGTATTGCCATCTTCCGAAACGGTAGATTTAAAGGATTCGCCATTGGCCTCGACCCCGCTATTTGTAAGGCCGACGCGCTGAATGTTTCCTGAATAGATATCCGTAAGAAAAACATCGTTCGAATTATTTGTATCGCCAGTTACTAGGTTGGATGCCTCGCTGGTAAAGGTAACAAAAACTCCGTTGCCCGTGATCGCGGGATAGTGAGAGTTTGCATTTGCTGCGGGGTGATTGGGGGGACTGCTGAGGTATTGAAATTGCTGGGTCTGACGATCGAGAAGAACAATGTCAGCGATGACGCCGTTGGTATCTGTCACTCCTAAGTTCGTTGCTTCGGACTTAAAGACAACATAGCGACCATCAGCAGAAAGATCTGGTGAACTGGATTCACCATTCGAATCAGCTTGGGATACTGAGAGGCGAACGTTTTGGCACTGAGTTCCTGGAAATTCGGTCTGACCCCATGCAATGAGTTGAAAAAATCCAAACCAATAAAATAATGCGACCATCCATCTACCCCCTAATGCCCTTTCCTTAACCGAATACTAACCTCTTCCTGGTTTGACAATGGGTAATAAATTCAAGGTCTCTGTGCGTGGACGAATGATTAGTCGTGAGATAGTCTCTGGCCGCGTAAAAAAAATCGAAAGGATCGTACCGATGAAGAAAGACTATTGGGTGCAAAAATGGCAGTCGGGAGATACGCGCTTTCACTTGGAGAAAGCGCATCCTCAATTGGTTCGGCATTTCGGGTTGAAAGAGAAACAGAAGGTCTTTGTTCCTTTCTGCGGAAAAACCAAGGATTTACTCTGGCTCCGTGACCAAGGTCACGAAGTGATAGGTTGTGAGTGGTCTCACTTTGCGTGCGAAGCATTTTTCTCCGAAAACGGTTTAGAACCTAAGCTTTCTACTCAACAGGGTTTTACCATCTACCAAACTAAGAACCTGCAAATATGGAATGGCGATTTCTTTGAACTTCCCCTAGCAGTATTTCAAGACGTATCTGCATGGTACGACCGAGCTGCCCTGATTGCCATTCCTGCAGAAACGAGACTTCGCTATGCCCAGCGTGTAAAAGCCGCATTTCAAAAAGCAAACGCCCCGAACTGGGAGCTATTGCTTATCACCGCAGAATACGAGGATGCTAAAATCGAGGGACCGCCTTTTTGCGTGATGCCAGAAGAGGTTCAGCGATTGTTTGGATCCTTTTTGAAAGTAGAAGAGTTGGAGCGGAGCACCGATCCCGTCTTGAGTGCCCATCCAAAGTTTCAGGGTCAGAAGTCGTGGGAAGTCGTCTATCGTGCTTGGACGCCCTAGGGAGTGCGTGCTAGGTTTTCGGGCATGACGAGTTCGGATTTTCAAAAGGCCATATTGGCGGGCATTCCTTCTGAGCTTCCTCCTACCAGGGCTTATGACGCCAAAATCAGTCATGCTCCGAAACGCAAAGACCTTTTGTCTCAAGAGGAGAAACACCTCGCAGTCGGCAATGCGCTTCGCTATTTTCCAAAGGATTGGCATCCCGTATTGGCCAAAGAATTCTATCAGGAGCTTTTGGAATACGGTCGTATTTATATGTACCGATTTCGTCCGAGCTATTCCATTTCAGCCCGATCGATCAAGGATTATCCTCATCGAACAATTCAAGCCGCAGCAATCATGGTCATGCTCAGTAATAATTTGGATCCTGCCGTGGCTCAGCATCCCCATGAGTTGATCACCTACGGTGGAAATGGTGCGGTATTTCAGAACTGGGCACAATACCTTTTGACCATGAAGTACTTAGCTACCATGGAAGAAGATCAGACGTTGGTCCTTTACTCTGGGCATCCAATGGGATTGTTTCCGTCAAACCAAGAAGCTCCCCGTGTTGTGGTCACCAACGGAATGATGGTTCCCAACTATTCAAAACCAGAAGATTGGGAACGCTTCAATGCCATGGGGGTGACTCAGTTTGGACAAATGACGGCCGGATCCTTTATGTACATCGGTCCACAGGGGATTGTGCATGGAACGATGATTACGGTTTTGAATGCACTCCGCAACTTCTCTCGAAAGTCAGCGTCAACCGGGTCGAAGCTTTTTGTTTCGTCTGGATTGGGAGGAATGTCGGGAGCGCAGGCCAAAGCGGCGGTGATTGCTGGAGCGATTGGAGTCGTAGCTGAAATCAATCCTCTGGCAGTGCAAAAGCGCCATCAGCAGGGTTGGGTGGATGAGGTCTTTGATTCTCTCGACCAATTGATGGAGCGAATCCGAAAGGCCAAGACTCAGTCCAAGCCCGTCTCCATTGCCTATCAGGGAAATGCTGTGGATCTATGGGAGCGGCTCGCTGATTCCGATTTGGAAGTTGAGTTAGGTTCAGACCAGACCTCACTGCATAATCCTTGGGCCGGTGGCTATTACCCCGCAGGATTAAGTTTGCAAGAGTCCAATCAGTTGATGGCGAAGGATCCTTCTGCTTTTAAGCGCAAAGTGCAAGACAGTCTCAAACGACAGGTTTTGGCGATTAATCGGCTCACCGAAAAAGGCATGTACTTTTTTGACTACGGAAATGCCTTTTTATTGGAGGCTTCTCGTGCCGGCGCAGAGATCCTCAAAAAGGATGGAACCTTTCGATATCCGTCCTATGTTCAGGATATTATGGGACCCCTTTGCTTTGATTACGGATTCGGCCCGTTTCGATGGGTTTGTACTTCGAACAAATCAGACGATCTCAGTAAGACCGATAAAGTTGCAGCCAAGGTCTTGCGTGAAATGGTTACCCATGCACCAAAAGAAATAGCGCAACAGCTCCAGGATAATCTGAAGTGGATCGAGGCAGCTGAGTCGAATCAACTTGTGGTTGGATCGCAGGCCCGAATTCTCTATGCGGATGCAGAAGGAAGGATTCGAATTGCATTGGCTTTGAATCAAGCGGTTCGAGAAGGAAGCGTGTCAGCACCCATTGTCTTGGGTCGTGATCATCATGATGTCTCAGGAACCGATTCGCCTTTTCGTGAAACCTCTAATATCTATGATGGTTCTAGATTTACGGCCGATATGGCGGTGCAAAATTTTGTGGGAGATGCATTCCGCGGAGCAACTTGGGTTTCTTTACACAACGGTGGAGGAGTAGGGTGGGGCGAGGTCATCAATGGCGGCTTTGGAATGGTATTGGATGGGTCTCCCGAATGCGATCGACGCATTTCCTCCATGCTTGCGTGGGACGTCAACAATGGAATTGCACGAAGAAGCTGGGCGGGAAATCCAGCAGCTCAGTACGCCATTGGCCGAGCGATGGAAAGAGATTCGCGGCTTCAAGTAACGAGGTCCAATACAGTGGAAAGTGCTTTGTTTAGCGAATGGCTTAGCTAGCGTCCGGAAGGATTGGGAATAAGTATGAAATCGAGAAGTCTGTTCGTAGCGTTGATGACTGTCGGGTTGTTTCTCGGAAAAGCAGGTTTTGCACAAGACGAAGGTCCCGACCACCTAAGGGTATCACTGGCCCAGCTTCAAGTTGCTACGGGTGATATTGCTGAGAACTTCAGGTTGATCCGGGAGCAATACCTCCTTGCAGTGAAGCGGGGAGATGACCTCTTCGTAACGCCCGAACTCGCTTTGGAAGGTTATCCCAATGGAGATGGCTTCACCCGGCCAGAACTTTTGGCTGCTTCAGAGGCTTTTTTTGAGGAACTAAAGGAGCTTACTCGTGGAAAGAAGACGGCACTCCTGGTGGGGCATATTCGAAAAACCGCGGACCATATTCATGGCAAGCCCTTGCAAAATATCGCATCGGCTTTGGTCGATGGCGAAGAAGTTTTTACTTATGCCAAGCGTCTATTGCCCACCTATAGAGAATTTGAAGATTGGCGACACTTTGAACCAGGAACAGATTCACCGTTATGGAAGTTTCGAGGTTGGAATATTCTGGTCGCTATTTGTGAGGACCTTTGGAAGAAATCTCCCGTGGCTGGACGTGAAAGGTATGCTGACCAGTTTGATCCACTCTTAGGACTTCAGCCCGGGGGGGTCAATCTGATTCTTTCACTTTCAGCGAGTACTTATGTTCAAGGGAAGCAAGCGGTTCGAGAGGCGGTTCACGCTGAAGTCGCCCGGCGACTTCAGGCTCCACTAGGTTGGGTGGCGATGACAGGAGCAACAGACGGAATGCTCTATGATGGACGAAGTTTCTTTCTTAGTGCCGGTGGAGAGTTGGTGGATCGTTTGCCGCATTTTCGAAGTGCGACTGGGCAGTTTGATGTTTGGCGAAATGGCGAGGTAGGTCGTACGGATCGTGATTTGAGTTATTCGCGAGATCCCATTGAGATGGATATCGTGATCGACGGTTTGGTGGAAGGTATCAGAGCGTACGTACACAATACGGGTCACAAGGGAATGCTACTGGGCATGAGTGGCGGACTGGACTCTTCTGTCGTTGCTGTGCTTGCAGTACTGGCCTTGGGAGCTGAGAATGTGAAGGGATACTCCCTTCCTAGTATCTATTCATCGGACCATAGTAAGTCTGATGCGTATGACTTAGCATTGTCTTTGGGCCTGGTAGAAAAGGGCCATTTTGAGACCATCCCTATTCGCAATACGATGGCAGGAGTGCGGCGAGATTACCTAGAGAATGAAATTGCAAGGGTGCGCAAGGAAAAAGGCCGTTGGAGTTGGAAGGAGCTATCGCTGCGTATGAGCCGCTCCTTTGGCACGGCTTGGCCACTAGACGAGCTGGCTAGTCAAAATTCTCAGTCCAGAGCGCGAGCTTTAATTCTGAATGGCTTAGCCAATTACCAGAGAGGTTACTTAGTTGCCGGAACGTCCAATAAGACAGAAATTGCGATGGGATACTACACGCAAGGTGGCGACAATATAACCGCACTCGGAATCATTGCCGATTTGTGGAAGACCGAAGTTTTTGCTTTGTGGAAGCGATTGCAAGAGCGATATTCACACTTGGTGCCTTTCTCGGTCTTCGACCGGGTCTACAATAAAAAGGCCTCCGCCGAATTGGGATCGGACAAGAATCAAGTGACGGAGAACGAGTATGGAGCCCCCTTTGATAAGGTGGACGCTATTTTACGAGATTACTTTGAAGAACTACTCTCGGTTGCTGACTGTGAAAGAAAACATGAAAATTCCATGCCGGACAAAGAAAAAGGATGGGTGCGGGCGCTTCTTCGGCGTGCTGAGATTCCAGAATTCAAACGAAAATACAATCCCCACGGCTTTCGTGTGAGTAAGCGATCCTTTGATACGATGACGGAGCATCGATTTCCTACGGCCGCAAAAAGAGGACCGAGTATTCGACTGCCAGGGGACTGCCCGGAGCTTTTTTTTGAGAATAGGCCGGCTGTCTCAGATCAGGATCCCTTTTAGGTCCTAGAACTCGTGGGCGGGGTGACTGCCAAGAATCCAAATAAACTGCAGCTGAACTTGGCGATCAAAAGTATCCGAAATACCTTGGGTCGTGTCTACCTCATGGAGGTAACTGAGGCGTAAGGTTGTAAATTCGCTAGGAAGATAGGAGAGGCTTGGGACGATGGCGTAATCAAAGTCCTTGCGATGTTCTCCGGTCGAACTGAAGCGCATATTGAGTTGTGTGAATCCATCCATTCGCAACCCCAATGCCCACTGCTCAGCAAAGCTTCTTTGTGCAAAGAGGTAGAATCCAAAGTAGTTGCTGCGCCCACTGTCGCTTGATTTTTGAGTCTCGATCATTGCCTCGCTTTGAACGAGCCAAATTAGGGTTTTATTTCTACGAAGTTTATAGGTGCCTTCCCATGCGGCGAGAGAAGTCGCAATTCCCGAAGCACTTTTTCTGCCCATATAGGACAGAGCCAAAAGAAGTCCTTCATCCGTGCTGAGGTCAAAAAAGGTAGAAAGCCTTCCGTAATGAAGAGGGTAGGGGGGTGCATTGCCTTGGGTGTGGCAGTGGCCAAAACACCACCCGTTGGTGAGTCCCATCGTCCATTCAATATAGTGTGAGGTAGGGAGTAAAAAAGAAGCTTCGATACCCAAATCGTTGGCGCCTTCGGAGAGCAGAGAGGTTTCGATCCCGGGTGTGAGGAATTCGCGATGGACTTTGGGCGCTGTCGTAAAAGGCCAATCATGAGAGTGGAAGCGATTCAATCGCCCTACTGGAATGAAATATTTCCCAACTCGAAAGCTCATTCCCGGCACCAACCGAGAAGTGCCGAGCGTTGCCTCATGAACCTCTAGGGTAGTCGACCCTTCGTCTTCATGAGCTGCTAAAGATAATACCCCTTCAAACAAGTGATCGCTGGGACCAGAAATTTTTAATTCTGCGGAACGGAGGTAGAGTTTGGACTGAGCGGTCGAATCAAAAGCAAAAGGCGCCGCCAAATCCAAAGCTGCAGAGGTTTGAAAAGATCGAAGGAGATCTTGCGCTTCAGTGGTCGGCATCCAATGGAGAAGAAGTCCCACTGCAAAGAGGAGGCGCAAGTAGTTCAATGTCGGTGCCTCGGACTAGATCGCTCAAGCGAGCGAAGTTCACTTCGAACGAGAGTTGCTCCCCATTGATTGAGCTGACCTCGACCAAGGAGCGTTTTTCGTAAAAAGGGTGCTACCTCACTCGAGGCATCGCCGTCCCAGAAAATCAATTCGACATTGGGATGGTCGTTATGGATGTCGAATGAAACCGCTAATTCTCTGCTGGCATCAAAGTTCTGAAAATGCGCAGTAAGGTTGGAAGTGACTTTAAGCACGGTCGCTTCTACTTGGAGCTGCGTGCTTTCTCCATCGCGATAGAATTTCAATTCTACCCCACGGCTTAGGTCCTTCTGAGCGTGAGTTGTTAGTTGCAATACACCGCTAGCTTCCAAACGAAAAGTGAGTCGATAATGATTGGCTGAGTAAGCCCTAATTAAAGCGTCAGAAAGCCTCACGGCACCCGTTCCAGAAAGTACTCCGGATTCAAAGCGAAGCGGGTCAAGTGGGTTTAGGCGTTCGGCTTTGTAAAGCCCGACTTGGTTGGAATCCGGTATGCGTCGATCCAGCTCCAAGTCTGGATTGTAACCCCCGCCACACGCAGCCAAAAAAAATAGAATAAGATACAGAAACTTAAGCATTTTCAAATTTCAATCACCAATGTTTTGAATTCAGGTCAAGCGCTGACTCTTAGGCAATAGATTTTCATTCACTCGAATCACATCCGGTGCGCTCTTTTTTTGGATAAATACGATGGCGACTAAAATCAAAGCGCATCCGATCAGTGAATCCTGACTTGGCGTTCGACCATTGAAAACGTAATCCCAAACAAAGGAAAGTGCCGGCACGAGGTACGCGATAGTCGAAGAGCGTACGGCGCCCCAGTTCTCAATCAAGAAGTAGAAGAGCATAAAGGCTAGTGCAGTGGAACCCAGTCCCATATAGGCAATGGCAAACCAAGCCGTCTTAGAGCCTGGGTGATGAAGGATGGAGTCGACCGATGGGAATTGGCCCAACGCTAGGGTCAGAAGCGCCAGATACACCCACGCAGCCAAATGCTGCTGCACGAGATTGCTCATGCGGTCCAAAGGCTGTGTTCCGGGACGAGTAAGCGTTCGATTGAGGAGGAGTCCGATGGCATAGCACACCGCCATCCCAGTAATCGCAACAACACCAGTAATCTCGGCGCCTCCCATTCGAGGTCCATACACGAGCGCAATTCCCAAAAGTCCCAATCCAATTCCAAAGGTTCGAATTTTGGTGAAGCTCTCATTTCCGCGAGAAAAGAAGTATCCCAGTAAGTAGGTCCAAAGCGTCACCGTTCCATTGAGGAGTCCGGCAACGCCAGGGCTTGTGTAACGCTCGCCGAAGAAAAGAAGCGAGAAGGGCAGGCCCAATGCAAAGAGTCCCGTTGTCCAAACCCGAAGGCGGAGGGCCCGTGGAACACTGAGCTTCTGCCCTTTCCAGAGGCAGAAAGCCGCTAGGATAGGAAGTGCCACAGTGATTCTCAAAAAGGCCGAAAAGGTCGGCGGGAAAATTTGTATCGCGCGCTCTATAGCGACAAATGAACCTGACCAAAGGGTTGCAACCAATAAAAAAGCCGACCACTGTTGAAACATGGCCTCTATTTAGTTGGTTCAGTTTGAATAGGCAACTGTTTTTATCAGAATGTTAGTGGAGGCCCCAAAATGCCAGTCCGGCCAACAGGGTAGGGAAGAGCGCCGAAAAAAAGAGCTTCAGCGGGCTAATTCCTTCCTTGCCAAAGCTCGCATTAAGAATCCCATACCCCGCAGGATTGGGAGCATTAGCGATGACGGTTAATCCACCACCCGTAACAGCGCCTGCTACGAGAGCGTAGCGAGAAACCTCGCTAAGTGTCGGTACTTGAGATCCCAGATAGGTGATGGCTGCATTGTCCGTGATTGCGGTTAAAGCGGTGGCACCAAGGAAAAGAGGAAGGGCCTCAAGGTGGGTCAAGATGGGCTCGAGCCACCAGCGTTGTGGCCCGCCCAGCACAACAAGTCCTGCCAGAAAGAATCCAACGAGAAGTCCTTCCCTCAGACGTAGCTCGTCTTGGTACTCGCGAGTGACAGTTGCTAGACCTAAAAAGAAAAGGAACGTGCCGAAGAAAACAGGAAGATGATGCGATGAAATCACTACAATCGCCAGAAAGACCAAGTGTGAGAGACTCACCCAAAGTGGAATACGTCGCTGGTCTTCTTCTGCGCTTTTTGTCCAAGCAACTTTGCTCAGTTCCTTACGAAAACGAAAAGCGATCGTAGCGGTCGCGACACAAATGGCGAGAGCAGCTTTCCATCCAAAATGCTGCATCATATAGGCCAAATCCCAATTCCATGTCGACGCCACCATGAGTACTGGTGGTGCGGCATAGGGAGTCAGGGTGCCGCCGATAGACACATTGACAAAGAGGAGACCCAGCGTTGCATACTTTAATCTCTCCGATATTTTCTTTTTGTAGAACCGATCGAGCAGAATAAGTGCGGTGACAGTCATAGCAGCTGGCTCAGTGATAAAACTGCCAAGCAATGGCCCAACGATGAGACACGCCAAGAAAAAAGCAAGCGGTCTTGGCAAGGGAAGTAGGTAAGAGGCCAATTCAATGATTCGACTGGCAATGGCTAGGATGGGACGAGTAGCGCAAACTGCCATGATTACAAAAACAAATGCAGGCTCAATAAAGTTAAGTTTATCCAGATACTGGATGGCAACGGTGGTTCCATCATGGGCAGAAAGGAAAACCATGTAAATCGCCGCCCAAAATCCAAAGACGACCTCTATTTCTCCTAGGAGGTGAAAGACATTCTCTCCCACGGATCCTTCAGGATACCGCTGCGCCATATGTTGAAATCGCTTTACAGAAAAAGTGTGCAAAATAGCTAACGCAAAGCAGATCGTAGCAAACAACTGAGGCCAAGTGGGACTTGTCGTCATTTTTTCCTCCCATGAAATTTATGGGAATTTAGAGACCAGAGCAACCACTTATTTTGATTTCAGCTATGGAGGCATCAGAAGGGGCGGAAAGACCTAGGTCTTGAAAGACACGGGTTTTCAATTCGTAGATCGCTTGAGATAATAGAGGCAATACTTCGCGTCTTTTGCTTATATTGTTGTACGTAGGATGGAGAGAAGAATGACCTTTCGCAGTTTTTTAGCAGTCATAATCGCATCTTTGGCGCTAGCTTCCTGCGCCTTAAGGATCGGTGTTTCTGCGACTGTGACTTCGGAGTCTCTCACTGTCACTGCTTCCTCTATTTATGTGGCAACATCTGGGACGCGTCAGATTAGTGTATCAGGTGGGAATTCAAGTTATACCTACAGTATTGCCTCCGGTGGTGGGTCTATTTCTAGTACGGGTCTCTACACTGCTGGGTCGAGTTCTGGAACTGCAGTGGTCCGAGCAGAAGATACTGATGGAGTTAGTGGGACATTGTCCTTGACCGTCTACGCGCCTTTGACTGCGTCAGTCAAGGGTGTAATGTCTACGAAGACGGTGACATTGGCTGCAAGTGAAGGAGTTTCTCCTTATACGTACGCTATCACCTCCGGAAGTGGTTCCATTTCGGGATCAACCTTTACGGGAGCTGTTGGTGGAGTTTACGACAAGTCAGTGGTTCAGGTGACTGACGCGATTGGAAACACGGCTTCGTTTAATGTTTATACACTTGGGAGTCTTACGGTTTGGCTGAGGCCGGATGAGTTGACCAGTTATGCACATGGCGCATCCATCGCCACCTGGCCGGACGCCAGTGAAAACGGGAATGACGCGGTTCAAGGCACCCCTGCAAGTCAGCCAACTATGGACCGTACCTCGCCGGGATTGGGACCTCTCGGAACTGTCTTATTTGGAAATCAATCTTTGGCGATGCCGGAATTTCTGGATTCGAGCACTTCCACATTGATTGTGGTGGGGATGCTTTTTTCAACGGGGGACTATTTTTTTGCGGACCATCACAACTCAGCGGCAGCAATATTTGGCCTTGGTTCTTCTGGAGTAAATGCTTTGGCCGTTGTTGGCACAGACAATGAAGGTGACATGATATTTAATATCGGTGCGGCATCTACGGCATACACTTACAGTGTGTATTCCATGGTAACGGATTTTGCAGCAGGTACCCCTGTCACAGCCTACCGAGACAATGTGGCAGTAGTTACGGTTGGGTCCAACCCGGCATTTAACACCAGTCAAACCTATGAAGGTACGGATATGGCGCCAAGCATTACTATGGCCTCCGGTACTGTCTCAGAATTTCTCTTTTATAAGTCCACTCTTACCAACGGCAATCGCAATATTGTAGAGTGCTACTTGTCTGAGAAATTTGAGTTGGCCCTAGCGGGCTGCTAGAGCGCCCAGGAGACTCAGTTAACGAATAGTCGAATGACGTAAAGTTCATTGTGATTTGGCATCAAGGGGAGTATCTCTGGACTCCAGAGGAACTTGTCATGAACTATTTGAACTTTTTTCAACACTCCATGAAGATGCTTACCAACCTCAGCGCCATTCTCGACAAGGCCGCAGCTTATGGTGAGACCAAGAAGGTTGATTTTGGAGTTTTTCTGCAAACACGTCTGGCTCCAGATCAGTTTGATCTCAAGAGACAGATTCAAATTGCTTGCGATACGGTTAAGTTTGGCGCTTCCCGCCTTACAGGGAAAGATGCCCCGACCCATGCGGATGACGAGAAAAGCCTTTCAGAGCTCAAGGCGCGAATTCAGTCAGTCCAGTCCTATTTAGAAAGTTATTCGGAGGCTGATTTTGCGGAGGCTTCTAGTAAGAAGGTAACGACCCCACGTTGGGATGGGCAGTATTTGACTGGCGATGAGTACCTACAGTGCCACGTGATTCCTAATTTTTATTTTCATATGACGACTGCCTATTCCATCCTGCGCGCCAATGGCGTGGATATTGGAAAGAAAGACTACCTCGGAAAGATGCCATTTAAGCGGTAAATCTAGTCACGGAGACTATCGCTTTGATGACCTGACTTCAAGGTGTGTGCGATTCAGTTGGTCCACCAAGTGAAGTATGATCGAAATACCTTCATTATTGACGCCAAATTCTTCTTGTAGTTGTTGGATGAGTCGAATTCTAGCAAGGTCTTCCTCGTCGAATAGTTGATTTTCTACATCCGCTGGAAGGATCCATTCAAAAGCGATGAAGCGAACCAGAATTTCGACAGAAACGGATGAGCGATCAGCCACTTCATGCAGTGGCATCTTTGCCTTAGGATTCATGCTTCCTCCCTTGGATTGTAGGCAAACTTGTCGCCCCAACCACGCACAGCATTTTCTAATTCTGGATCCACTTTTTTTGGCATGACCACCTTGAGCGTAACAATTTGATCGCCACTTCCCTTAGGAGTAGATACGCCTTTGCCCTTTATCCTTAGTCTAGTCCCTGTGTCTACTTTTGGTGGAACGGTAAGTAGAACGGAGCCATCCAGTGTAGGAACCTTGATGCTTGCTCCAAGAAGAGCTTCTATAAAGCTTATAGAAACTTCTGTTTCAACCGCCAATCCGTCACGCTTGAATCCTTCTAAAGGTTTTACCGTCAATTCTACGTAGGCGTCTCCTGCAGGAGCACTTCCGATTCCGGGGCCTCCTTGATTTTTGAACCGCAGCTTCGTTCCGGTCTCTACGCCGGGAGGGATCTTGACTTGAAGGCGCTTGCCCGTTGGCAGTGTAATCTCCCGTGCTGCACCTAAGATGGCATCTCGAAACTCCACAGACATTTGGTAAAGGTGATCTTCGCCAGGTACGTTGGTTCGATCCGTTTGAAAGGGATTCTGACCTCGGCCTCCACCTTGCGATCGAAACAGGTTTTCAAAAAAATCTTCGCCACCCATATCCTTTCCGAAGGAGTAGGAATACCTTCCACCATCTTGTTGCGTCTGATGATAGAAGGGGCCACGGTCACCTTGTGATTCGCGAGCATGCCTTTGGGCCTGTTCTTGTTGCTGTTCTAACGTTTCTCCACGATCAAATTTGGTTCGTGCCTCGGGTGTTCCAATCATTTCGTAGGCGGATGCCGCGTCTTTGAATTTGGATTCCGCTGTCTTATTGCCCGGATTGAGGTCCGGATGAAATTTCTTAGCGAGGTTTCGATAGGCGTTCTTAATCTCATCCTGAGTTGAAGTTTTTGAAACACCGAGTATTTGGTAGGGATCCTTCATAGTGGCAGAAGGCTAGGAGACAAAGAGGTCATAGTCAAGTCTTGCTTGGAGCAAGCAGTGCTATGTCGCTAAGATCGAAATTAGGGCGGAGGACGGTTTGCCGTGCCCATTTTTGTAGGAGATTGAGCATCCCTTTCCGACGCCTTGCGGTTGCAATATTACGTTAATATCATATATGATAGACGTAATTCAAATCAGAGACCTCATTAGGCCACTTCGAAGGGGAAGTCTTGAAGAAAAAGAAGGCATCCAAAGCTATCTTGAAGCGATGCGAAACGGTAAGCAGGGTGCTTAGGTCACTTTCTCATCCAACTCGGCTCAAGGTACTCTGCGGCCTACTAGATGGTGAAAAATCAGTTATGGAGCTCACCTATTTTTGTGAGATTTCTCAATCAGCGATGTCCCAATTTTTGAGTCGAATGAAGAAGGATGGCCTACTAGTGTCTCGACGCGATAGGCAGTTTGTCTATTATGGTGTTGCTGATCCTAAGCTGATCCGACTGTTGAGGAAAGTGAAGGAGGTCTATTGTTGACTTCAAAGGGGAGTGCGATTTTTTGGCTGTGGATAGTATTGATTGCTCCAGTCTCACTAGTGGCGCAGGCTACGGAGGTGCCCACTGTTTTTGATTTTGAAGCGATTTGGGGTTTGGTAAGAAAAGAAGCACCATCCTTACGAGGTATGCGCCATGATTTTGAGGCGGCTGAGATCGGAATGCGTCGTGCTGGTCGTCATTGGTTTCCCAAGCTTTCCCTTAGCGCCTGGGCTTTTTCTTCGAATGATCCCGGTACCAATTTTGCGCTCAATTTGGAACAACGGGAAATTACTGTCTCTGACTTTGTGCCAGGATCTCTCAATCAACCTGGAGGTCATTTTTTTCAACAGGCAAGATTGGGAGTTGATTTTCCTCTCTATGAAGGCGGATTTCGTAGTGCTCTAGCCAATGCGGCTACTAAAATGACGGAAGCTAAGTCATGGGACGTCCGTGCTGCAGAGCGAGCTGAGTACGGGAGGATAGCGTCACGCTATGCCGCGCTACTCGTTTTACTGGAAGAAGAGAAGCACCTGCGCAGTCTTGGTGAAAGTGTCGAGGAACTACTTGAACGATACAGCATCGGAAGCAAATCAAATCTCGTGGGTTATTCAGGTCTATTGGGACTAAAGACTCTACGAAACCGGATTGAAGGGCTTCGAGGCGAAAATGAGGCGAAGCGAAAGGCAAATGCTATGGAAGTCGCTTCAGTGGCAAAAGGCCTTCCACCTGATTGGCAACCTAAGGTGGTGCGTGCAAGAGAATTTCTGTCTACCATCTATTCCACTGCAGGTGGAAATTCCACAGACGCACCTAGCGGAGGCCAACCGGCTGGAGTTTTATCTGCCCAGGCCAGTGCAGACGCGTTGGATTTTGCGATGGAAGGAGAAAAAGCGCGCTTTTTGCCTCGAGTGGGGCTTTTCGCTCAGGGCGATCTTGTCTCTGGATCAAGGGGGACGGGTACTAGTTATGCCACTGGTGCCTATTTGCAGTGGGATCTTTTTTCAGCCTCCAATTTTGGAGTGATCAAACAAGCAGAACACTCCGCATTTGCTGCTCATGCTCGGGCGGAGGAACTTCAGTCGAAGCTAGAGACCTCGCGAGCGGGGTCTCTAGTTGGATTGGATGCTGTGGAGAAGAATCTTGAGCTTCTAGATGAAAGTGCAGGATTTTTGGAGGCTCAGGGTCAGACGGCACGGAATCTATTTCGTAATGGTTCCATCAATGCTTTGCAGTTGGTTGAAGTCTTGAGTCGGCGCTCAGACCTTATTGTCAATCGGACGGAAGTAGAGTTGGCTATGGTGCATTTGAGATCTCAAGTTTTTCTGTCTTCCGCTAACGAGGAAATCCCGGATGAAAATTCAAGATAGTGATGACTGTATTCCAGCTAAAGTTGGATTTGCCGGTCGTTTAGCTGGTTTATTTGTTCATTCAAAACTGACCCCAGTCATTGCAATTGGCAGTATTTTCATGGGCCTTTTCGCCGTGTGGCTGACCCCAAAGGAAGAAGAACCACAGATTTCAGTGCCGAGGGTGGATGTCCACGTTGCTAGCCCAGGGTTCGAAGCCAATGAGGTAGAGAGAAAGGTGACGGAGCCCATCGAGCGCGCTGTCTGGGGATTGGACGGAGTCGAGTATGTCTACTCAGCGAGCCGAGCTCACGGCACGATGATTACGGTCCGGTTTAGGGTGGGCGAGCCTATTGAGCCGAGTTTGGTGAAGATTCACCACAAGCTTCTTAGTATCCGGTCCGAGTTACCGGCCAATGTTGGACAGCCACTGGTGAAGTCTTTCTCGATAGACGACGTTCCTTTTTTAACACTGACGTTCAGCTCCAAAGCAGCGAGTGACTATGAACTTCGAGCGCTAGTTGCACCTCTCGCGCGTGAGCTTTCCAGTACTCCCGACCTGAGTCATGTTGAACTGCTGGGTGGACAAAAGCGAGCGGTAAGAGTCGTTGTTAACCCCGAAAGTCTGAGAACACGAGGGGTGTCATTGACGGCTGTTGCTCTGGCATTGAAAGCCAACGACGCTTATGCCCCCGTAGGAAAGACCTGGGGCGCTAAAAAAGTCTTTGATGTGGAAATGGGTGGAAGAGTTCGTTCATCCGCCGACATTGAGAACTTGGCCGTTGGTCAGCGGGGTGGCGGAATTGTCAGAATCCGTGACGTTGCCACCGTTTCTGATGGCCCGGAAGAGGTGACGCGTAATTCCGTTCTATTGGATAGAGAGCGTGGCGCCGTTCCAGAGAAAGCAGTCTCTATAGCTTTTGCCAAGCGAAAAGGGACCAATGTCGTAGAGCTAGCGTCGCAGTTGCTGGTTCGAGCGGAGCGATTCAAATCCAGTCTGCCATCTGGCGTTGTCATGACCGAGGTTAGAAATTACGGATCGACTGCCGCGGACAAATCTAAGGAGTTGATTGAACATCTTTTGTTAGCGACCTTATCGGTGACAGTGTTGATTGCCATAGTGATGGGAGTACGCGCTTCGCTGGTTGTGGCGACGGCTATTCCGGTAACTTTGGCCCTGACGTTGGCGATTTACTATTTTATGGGTTACACGCTCAATCGTGTAACTCTCTTTGCGCTTATTTTTTCTATCGGAATTTTGGTTGACGACGCCATTGTGGTTGTTGAAAACATTGAGCGCCATCTCAAGAAAAATAGAGCATTGGGTTTGGTGCGAGCAACGCTTAACGCAGTGTCGGAGGTGGGGAATCCGACGATATTGGCAACTTTTACAGTAATAGCCGCGATACTTCCGATGGCCTTTGTTCGTGGACTGATGGGACCGTATATGAAGCCCATTCCTGTGGGCGCTAGCTTGGCAATGATTCTGTCGCTGTTCGTAGCCTTTATTGTTACACCGTGGGCCGCGGTGAGAATATTGAAAGTTCATTCCGACGACTCCGATGGAGCAAAGGGCGAACAAGAGAAGGAAGGAAGACTCGATCGCATCTATCGAAGATTGATGGAGCATCTTTTTAAGAAGCCCGCGGCTTCGATAGCCTTTGGAGGCGTGATCTTCGCACTTTTGCTTTTGGCCAGCAGCCTCGTCTATTTTAAGTTTGTAAAAGTGAAGATGCTTCCTTTTGATAATAAAAATGAGTTTCAAGTCACGATAGATTATCCCCCAACAACCCCGCTAGGTCAGTCCCTTGAATGGTCTACTGAACTGGCAAAAAAGTTGCTAGAAAATGCTGACGTGGAAAAAGTTCAAGTATTTGCGGGTGAAGCAGCGCCCTTCTCCTTTTCAGGGATGGTGAAACATACTTTTCTTAGGAAATCCGATTTCTTGACTGATCTGCAGATTGTACTTTCTGACAAAGGAGATCGAAAGCTATCCAGTCATCAGGTCATTGAGTCTTTGCGACCGGCAATTCATCAATTTGGATTGGAGAAAAAGGCAATCACCAAGGTTCTTGAGATACCGCCTGGACCGCCCGTACTAGCAACGATGTTGGCGGAAGTCTACGGTCCCGACGCAGAGACAAGAAAGCGAGTGGCTAAAGAAGTCTATGAAGTATTTCGGACAGAGCCGAGTGTCGTGGATTTGGATTCAACGATGCGATTGGGGCGACCAAGAAAGCTCTACGAATACGACCAGCAGAAAGGCGGGCTTTTAGGCACACAAGCGAGGCAGATCCTAAGTGTGGGTCAGCTTGTTTTCTCCGAATCCCCACTGGTTTCACTGGGCGAGGCGAGTAGCCCAGAAGACGTTAGTGTCGATCTCTCAGTTGCTTCTTCTGTGCGTTCGAGCGTGTCCCCCTTAAGAGGCCAAGTGGTCTCCTCCTTCGAATCCGGAAGCCTTAGGGTTGAAGAGACTCTAAAGAATCCAGAGTATCGAGATGATGAAACGCTCTATCGTAAGAACCTCAAGCCGGTATCTTATGTGATGAGTGAGTTGTCTGGAGCTGAAGAATCTCCGGTGTATGGGATTCTAAAACTGGGTCCAAAAATACCTTATCACCAGCAAACGGCCGAAGTACCGTGGGATACAGTGAAGCCCGTTGTGAAGTGGGATGGTGAGTGGTTCATTACCTACGAGGTATTTCGGGACCTAGGAGGGGCGTTTGCTGTTGTGATGATCCTTATCTATGTATTGGTTTTGGGTTGGTTCAAGAGCTTTTCTGTGCCGTTGATCATCATGGCTCCCATACCGATTAGCCTAATAGGGATTCTGCCTGGACACTGGATGACGGGCGCTTACTTTACTGCCACTTCGATGATTGGTTTTATTGCAGGTGCGGGGATCATTGTTAGGAATTCGATTATCCTTGTGGACTTTATCGAACATCAGCTTGCGACTGGGATGGAGCTCAAGGAAGCCGTTGTGAGTGCCGGTGTTCTTCGATTTCGTCCGATGCTGCTAACGGCCGCTGCTGTGGTAGTAGGGAGTTCGGTTATGCTCTTTGATCCAATTTTTCAGGGACTAGCAGTGAGTTTGATGTTTGGAGAAATTGCTGCGACGGTCTTGAGTCGCTTTGCGGTACCCGTGCTCTATTATTGGTTTGTGGGTGCAAGTCGGGCTCGTCTGTTACAATTATCTCAACAAGGAGGGGTGTGAAATGAGTGTAGAAAGACAAGTGCGAGCTTTTGCTGGTGTTTTTATTTTGGGAAGTTTGATCCTAGCTCACCTTCATGCTTCCCAATGGATTTATTTCACTGCATTTGTCGGCGCTAATTTGTTGCAGTCAGCTTTTACGAAGTTCTGTCCGCTTGAAATGGTCCTGAACAAAATGAAAGGAAAGTAACTATGAAAAAAAATATCCATCCTGTCGAAAGAGGGATTCGCGTCGTTGTGGGATTGGTTCTAGTCAGTATGGCATTTGTGGGTCCTCAGAATCCTTGGTTCTTACTTGGACTTATTCCAGTTGCTACAGGACTAATGGGATGGTGTCCTCCCTATGCGATGCTGGGAATCAGTACCTGCTCAAAGAAATAGAAATTAATTCAGGACTCCTTGATCCGGCTTCATTGCCGAGTTCCAATTAGGGCCTTGGAGAAGGGAAGGATTTCTTTTGTTAAATCGTTATTTCGCCTTCAATGAGTGTCACGCCTTGCCCTGATACTTTGATTGTTTGAATGGCATCGCGAGTTCCTACGATCGTAACTTCAGCAGACCCAGGGCCATTCATCCAGTGTCCTTGCTCTGCAACAAAATGAGGATCTTTTACTAGCCGGTATTTCCAAAGATAAGCCGCCATGCAGCCTGTGGAAGAGCCCGTAAACGGATCTTCCAATCCATCTGAGGGTTCTCCCAGGCCACGGGCAAAAGTACTACCGGCTTTAGTTGATTCATCTAAGGAAGCTCCCGTTGCGGCGTGAAATAACGCGCACCAAAGTCTGGTCATAGCCCGAGCCCTTGTCTTGTCGGTGTCTTTGTTTTACAAACGGAAAATCGGAATGGTTTGGATGTGGAGCCCTCAATGACGAGATTTATGTCACTATTTGTTCTGGGTTTGATTCTGACAGGCTCATTCTCTCTATCTTATTCCTACGCGACGGACTCCAGCAGAAAGAGCAGAGCGGAGTGTGCGGAAGTATTAAACGCCCATCGCGCTAAGCTGAGTAGCACTTTGCGTAAAGCCCTAGTTGCCGCTCGTGCGGATGAGCATTTCAGGGTGTTTTTTTTATTCCGGGAGGTTTCGGGGGAAAGGGATGAAGGGAGTCCTCCTGTAGATCTCAATGAGGCTTTTCACCCTCTTCTAAAAAAGCTTAAGATCACTCAGTGGAGGTTTCATTACACTGAGAAAGGTGAAACCTACCTCGAGTTGACCGCCTCCAAGAAGGTCATTGTAGATTTGCTGAGTGCATTTAAAGTGGGAGAGCGAGCGCTGAGCGGCTTAGCGTTAGAATGGGTTGGACTAAAAATGCGACAGGCTCGATCTGCCAAGCTCACTGAGCCCAAAGGCAGTCCTTCAGATGCCGGTGAGCCACCCATAGTCGGCGCCAAGAATCGCTTTCAAAGTTTAGGGCACTGCAATTTCTCTGGCTTTCGGGGCGTAGGTATTTCTAGAAATGCAGAGGGTACGTTTTTTCTTATTGTAAACGTCGCATCCGAGAAAGATATACCTGGTAAAGTAACGGAATTCGAAGGCATTGAAATTCAGTATCGGGTGATGGGTGAGTATCGCCCTCGCACAGGAAAAGAGTAGCCTACATTTTTGTTAGATGATCACTGCCACTTCGTCAGCGGATCCAACATGGACTCCAACGGCAGTCTCTCTCATGATACTTTCACGGATTTTACTCGCCTTCTTATAGACTTCGGTATCCCACGCCTTTCTCATCGCTTCTTCTGACTCAAAGCTCATGATGGCGATTCCGTCAATGGGATCTTCTGACGCATCTTTTCGACGATCCGCCAAATGGTATTGAACGTAGGATTTGACCTCTGGAAGTTGACGATAAAGAGGTGCGTATACGTCTTTCCAGATTCTTCTAAACTCCTCTGTAGATACTTCGGGCTTCTTTCGTAGTACGACGGTTATGGTAAACACTTTTGACTCCTTATAAATGCACAGCTTTGCTACCCGGGTACCAGCTGACCGATGCTAAGTCTACGGCGTTCAACCCCTAGTCATCCGTGCGATTCAAATCGATCTTAGTCCGTATTGCCATAAATGGTGCAGAAGATATACGGGGCGGGCGCCTTGAGCAAAGTAGTTTGGTTGAATAAAAAAGGTTTGTATTAGATCCCTATGCGAATGTTCATCATTGAGGGGTTTCAGCGAATGATGAAGTTCGAGTGACTGTATGGTATTGGATGCGCCATGAAGAAAAAGGAAGTGACAGAGACTTTGCAAATGCCGCAGCCGGAGTCCGATGGATTTTTTATCCGAACATTAAACAACCAGGGGTTTATGGGGGCTTACCCTAGCGATCCTTACATGCAAGCGTTCATCAAATTTGCTCCGCAGGGGCCAGGACCTGCTTTGGATATCGGAGCAGCGTACGGAGTTGCCTCGTTAGAAGCATTAAAGGGTGGTGCCAAGGTTATAGCAAATGAAGTCGACGGGCGGCATCTAGACATCCTCAAAAGTAGAGCAGCTACCGATTTTACTGACAACTACACTATATTTTAGAAATCATTCCTGGTTCATTCCTACCTATGAAGAGCGAATCAAGATTGGCGAGAAATGGCCGGGATTCATCGACAACTATAGAATGCACGATACAAGGAAGGGTTTTAACTTGCCTGATCAAATGCACATGCTTGATCCATCCGTTCTTAAAAGGGTTTTCAGGAGCGCTGGTTTCACGATTGAAAAATGTGATTTTTTTTCTAGACCAGAATTTCCAGAGACATTGAGGTTCGATGGCAGAGAAAGCGTTGGCTTGATTGCACGTCCATTCAGATCTATCTGAACAGTAACTGCAGAACAATCGCGCAACCACCTGCGATCGTTAGGCCGCCCAGGGCAAAGAGAAGCGGATCCGGACCCGACCGCAGAGCCATTTTATGAAAGCGATCAAACACGACAGCCCCCTTTTGAAACCACGTTCCCAACGGCAAACGACGAGTCTTAACGCCAAGCGATCCTTCTACTACGCGAGCCGTCTCGGTGAATGAATCCAAATCGGATGGAATACGAACCACCGTAACTTCGGAAAGATGATGGATAAGAAAGTCAAAAGCAGGTCCCGGCTCAAAACCGACTTCGTAACTGGATTCTTCCGGGACGAAAGACATTCTGGGGCTGGGTGGTAGGGATTAAGGCAAAGGTGTCAAGGCTTTGTGTTGTGGGATTTAAAAATCGAAGAATAAAAAAAGTTGTGCGATTGGACCCCAAACTTCCCGCATTTTGAAGAACGATCTTTGCCACTCGCAGTTCGTTGGATCCATCTGCAGTTAGCGCCTCGTCAAGGCTCTCTAGGTTATGGCCTTGTATGGAGTCATATCGCTCTCCACCAAAACCAGTTACCGGTAGTGAGGGAGACTCCTGCCCAAAACTAGCCGTTAAACCCGAAAGGCTGAATATCAATAGTGCAAACCACGTCCCTCTAACCATGCGTGAGGGTTAGACGAACCAATTTCTATTGTCAATGTGTGGATGAGCGCTCTTACAAAGACTTACTGACTTATGCTTTCCCCAAGCTTTTTAAGACTCCTTTCGCAACTCTGGTCCCACTGATAATCGCACCATTCGCCGTCCCAGAATATCCAATGAAAATGGGTAGCTTCCCCCGCAAAGAAAAGAGTCCCGTTCAGGGGCTCGGCCAAGGATTCTTGGGCCGACAAACCATCCACAGTCACATAGTTATAGACTCCGCACGCGTACGGATCGGCTGACCAATCATGGAAATAGGTTTGTTCTAAAAGAGAATCGACTTTCTACTCGGGCAGAGTAAAAAATTCTCGCAAAGGCTTCCACCCCATGCCTTCGAAGCGTGCCACTTCTTCGGATGCTTCTTTGAGCAGTTTCCTTTCGGTGGCGATGGCTTCGGCTTTGGATTGCAATCCATTCGCATGCAGTTGCTTTCGGATGGCACGGTTGCGTGAGGATCTCACGTGTACATAGACGCTCCAAAGCGTTTGATTGTTTTCGATGTAGGATTTTATTCCCATTTTCTTCCTCCTTTTTGGGAGGAGGATTCGAGTAAGCAATCAAGCTCAGTTTTCCTGAAGTAGAGCCTACAAAAGAACTTTCGAGTCGGAATCTGTCCGCGACAGACCATGACCCGAAGTGCTCCCGCGGATTTTCTCAAGTACTGAGCCGCTTCGCGAGACGTCATCCATTCCAGATTTTCAAAGAACACAGGCTCGGGATTTTTTCGAATCTCCAAGCCAGATATTTCTCTTTTACCAAATTTATTTTCGTCTGTATGGGTTTCAGAATTCGAACGGAGAAGGGGGTAAACATTGTTCTCCATTTTTGGATTCCTTAGATTTGTCCGCTGCCGGAGCAGCGAGTTAGCTTTTGGAAATCGGATATCGACGGGATGAAGGCGGGCAATTCAGTAAACCGACAATGTTCAGAAGTCGTTCGTTCGTTACTAGAGCAATCCGTGTGCCAGCCTCGCTCAGTATTTTATTCGATTCGAGGAGTCTCAAGTGGGCTTAAACCAGCCCACTGGGCTGAATCCAACCCACATTTTGGGTTAGTCCCAGCCCACTTCACACATCCGTGTGAAATCTGATCACACAACGGTGTGAAGTTCACACGGATGTGTGATGAACTCGATCATTTAAATCAGTTACTGAATATGGTAAAAAAGATAAAGAAACAGCCCAAAACACAAAGCAATTGGGGGCGGAAATAGGAAAGCGCTGATGGAATTCAAGGACGCATTGGAAACAATGCTAGCGGCAGTCTGCGATAAGGATTGGGAGAAGTTTAAAGAATTTCTCGATCCGAAGTATCCAGTGACTGCCGTTCTTCCCCCCAATCGTCTCATCGAGGGAAACGACTCTTTCATAGAATCCCAACAGGGCTATTTCTCAAATAGGACCGGAAAGTTTTCCTACGAGTTATTGCAAACTGAGGCTTCGGGTGACCTTGGCATGGGCACCGTCAAAGCGACATATCAAGATTTCGCGAACGGAAAGCCATTCACAAAAACGGTCTTCATTACGTCGGTATTAAAGAGACATCAAGGTCGATGGATTCTCATTTTGGATCAAAACACC
This sequence comes from Bdellovibrionota bacterium, assembly GCA_963169695.1. Lineage (GTDB taxonomy): Bacteria > Bdellovibrionota > UBA1018 > UBA1018 > CAUJDS01 > CAUJDS01. Next base: position 4,029 of record CAUJDS010000041.1, on the reverse strand, counting down.
GTGCTGGAGGATCATAAATGAAGTTCTTGATTCCTACAGAGCTACAAACCGAGCGACTTCAACTCAGAATGTTCAGGGAGGCGGATTGGGATTCACTCTTCGAGATGTTCTGTGATGAAGAATGCGTTCGATACACGATCAAGACACCTCTGACAAAGTGGCAAACGTGGCGAACGCTCGCGTCATATCTTGGTCACTGGCATCTCCGAGGTTACGGTCCATACGCGCTCGTAGAAAAGGCAACTGGCCAAATGGCCGGGCCAGTTGGGCTTTGGTACCCAGGCGATTGGCCAGAACCTGAAATCAAATGGTCCTTGGCAAAGCGATTTTGGGGCAAGGGTTATGCATCCGAGGCAGCAGCAGCAGTTCAAAAGATGGGCTTCGATGCATTGAAGACTGATCGACTCATTAGCCTGATCCTCCCTGAAAACGTCAGATCTAAATCGCTATCAATTCGAATAGGCGGTGTTTTTGAGAAAAATATCCCGTTTAGAGATGCTACGGCAGATATCTATGTTTATCGCCGAGGATGAGTGCCCATGAAAATTGAAATCCTTGAATCTGCAAAAGTTGAAGAGAGCCTTCGCAATGATTTGGCGAAACGAATTCACCGCGAGTTTGGCCATGTCGAAGTAGTAAGGACCCACAAGTGGGCAGAGCCGACCTGGACTTTGTTGGGACTCGAGAACAACGAACTGGTGAGCTTTCTCAATATTATTGATCGGCAGGGACAGGTTGACGGGAAGCCCTTTCATTTACTGGGCCTAAACAATGTCATCACGGAACCAGTTCATCGCGGCAAAGGATATTCTAAAAAACTCAATCAAGCCGCGCTCGATTTCATGAAGAAAAAGGACACCCAAGCACTTGGCGTTCTCTTTTGCGCCGACGACCTTTTGCCATTTTATTCTTCACTTGGATGGAAAAAGTTTTCGGGCCAAACGACCATTTGGCAACCATCTGGAGAAAAAGTGTGGCCTTCGAACTGCATGACCTATTCGTTTGAGGTACCGATCGCGTTCAAGGAAATAAATCTGAAAGGTCTGCCGTGGTGAAAGGTTTTTGAATCAATAGGAGTTTCTATGGAAAATAAGCAGTTCACGCCAACTGACGTCATTACTCATATTTGTGGATATTGGACCACGCAGGCGGTCTACGTCGTTTCAAGGCTCGGGGTTTGCGATCACTTAAAAGAAAGCCCCAAGACTGCCGGGCAGCTCGCAAAGCTGACGAATACAAATCCCGAGGCCCTATACCGAGTGATGAGGGCTGTGGCATCTATCGGGTATTTGATTGAAGCCGACGGGCGAAAATTCTCGCTAGGACCACTCGGAGAATTTTTGAAATCGGATCATCCTGCAACAATGCGATCGTTCGTCAATATGCACGGGGATTCCTGGCATTGGGACGCGTGGGGGAAACTTCTTGATAGTGTGAAGACCGGAAAGTCGGGAGTTGAGATCAATTCGGGAATGGAGCTTTTCGAATTTTTGAAGCGAGAACCCGAAAATACTCAGACGTTCTCAGACACCATGAGCAATCTGTCGAGGCGAGTTGCGCCTGTTATTGCGGACGCCTATCCGATCGCTGGTGACGTTACAATCGTCGATGTTGGTGGTGCAACCGGAGCATTACTTGCCGAATTTCTGAACAAGAACACGAAAGCAAAGGGCGTGCTATTTGACCTTCCTGAGGTAATTGCGGTTGCTAAAACCTCGCCGGGCTTGAGCAGTGTGAAGGGGAGAATTCGATTTGAAGAAGGAAGTTTCTTCGAAAAAATTCCGTCAGAAGGCGACATCTACTTGATGAAATATATCCTTCATGACCGGGATGATTCTCGAGCAAGTAAAATTCTAGGCACACTTCGAACGAGCGTACCGAAGTCTTCAAAAATCTTGATTGTCGAGCAGCTCATTCAAAAAGACCCTGGACCAGAGGATCGAAGTAGATTCGTTGATTTGGAAATGCTCGCTGTTACTCCCGGCGGAAGAGAACGAACCGAACAGGACTTTCGAAATCTTCTAGATGCCGCTGGTCTTAGTCTCAACAAAATCGTGCCCACAAAGTCACCGTTTTTTGTCCTCGAAGTCACTGTCTAGGAGTCCAATCAGCTGACGACGGCGTCGTCACTTCCGTTACCGTAAAAAATGGCGGTAACACTCGTCCAAGAAATTGAAATCACATCGAATTTCCGCCCCGCAATGCCCCGCGCTTTCGCTCTGATCGTTCCTGACCACTCCCCCTCCACGATGTTCCGAGGTAGTGGTCAGGAACGGAGCTACAGCGGAGTTTTGCGGGGCGGATAAAGAATTTAATCTAGAATTTTAAGAGATTTAAAAAGATCAGAATCGAGAGCTTCAAAGTCGGGATTGGAGCCAGAACTGAGAACGACAGCACCAGTGGCACGTTTTAAGACGGATTTATCCAAGGTCTTCCAGAATTCGACAAAGGACGTGGGGCGATCCGTACTGCGATGTTTGAATGTTTTGTCGATCGCTTTCTTGAGAAGGGTAACGTTTTCACATCTTGGAAGAAGAATCGTGAGATCGTAGATATCCTTTAGTCGAGAATTTAAACTTCCATGTGAAACAAGGGCGTGGATTTTTTCAGCAACGATGGTTTCAACTGGATAAACTCGCCAACCAATCGGTTCTCCTCCAAGCATGGGTTGAATCTGCGCATCTTTGGGGCCAGGTGTGATGGCATCGGCGACGCCAATATCAAGAATTAATCGGCCAAGGCGCTTAACTTCAATTTTTGGTTTTCCGATTGAAAAGCGAATGATCAGACGGAGGCCTGCGTATTCAGTCTGATGATCAAGTGTTTGTGATTCAATGCCTCCCATCCAAAGACCATCGGCGAAGTCGCCTTCTATAACATCCCGTGCGCGCTTTTCGGCTTCCTCTAGCGAAAGGCTATGAATCGAGGTATCCAAGTCAACTGTCGTTCGAGAAGATCCATATGCTTTGAGCATGACGAACCCACCTTTGAAAATGAGATGAGTTGCGAGCTTAGAGTCACTTTGAAGACGGACTACAAGCCTTTCAATTGCAAACTCAAGTGCAAGGGCGTTGAACTCTCGGTCCAGGTGGTTGGCAAGCCGCACGAGTTTTGCTCTTACAGATTCTGGACGTACGGAGGCTTTCACAATGCCTCCAAGTAAGGGAGAATCTGTTTTGAGTAATTCAGCTTTTTTGCCATCTCGAAAACTTTGCTCTTAGTCGTTTGTTTTTCTTTAAGAGCCCTTTTTAAAGCATCTATAGCGCTAGGAATGCCAATAAGGCGGTGATAGCGAAAAACGTCTACAAGCGTGCGTTCAAGAGTTGTGATTTTAAACTTTGATTTCGAGATAATTCCTGTTTTCCATTGTGGTCTTCTTGAGCGGACAGGTCTTAGAACCTTTTTGCGAGTCAAATAAGCAGTATAGGGAAGTAGCACCCAGGTACCACCAAAGATCTGTTCTGACAGCCCATAGTATTTTAAAGCCGAAAGAAGACATATCGCTGAGGGGTGGCCACACAAAAGCGTGGCGCGGTAGAAATCACCGTCTAAACCTTCAAGGTCGCTGGGTTTAGCGTATACGCCTTTCCCCACTCTTACGAGGTCTCCCGAAGTAATTTTCTCAGCTATTTTGCGGTATTTCGTACGCGAAGATGCCATGCTACCAGTATGGCACTATCCACTCACAATTTCAAATGTGTGTGTTAATTGTGCCAAGTGGCTATTTATCCTAAAAAGCCCATCCCAAGCCCAAGTAAGCCCAACTCGGGTAACGTCGGGCAATTTCTGGTAACGGATGACGCCTCGGAAGATTGATAACTGCTCGAATCTCCTCGATTTGATTTTCTTACGGTTTTCAGATTTGGTGTCATTCCCACTCAAAAAAACTGGGGTGACCAACCAGCCTTCACAGCCTAACGGCTGTTACGGCTCGGCAAGCGGGGCTAGGCCACTCGCGTTCGTGTCCTCCGGACACTCACTCCGTGGCCGGGGTTATCGCTAAGCCGCACTTCGTGTGCGCCTTTCCGC
>CAUJDS010000040.1 GCA_963169695.1 Bdellovibrionota bacterium | reverse complement strand
CAGGACCTGTTCGACCCCAAGCGATTTCACGTACTCCACCTTATTCGGCCTCCCGACAACGCCCACAACGTCCAGCCCGTCCAATAACGCTAGCCTCACCAAGGCAGTACCGACGCCTCCCGCAGCCGAATGAATCAGCACCTTCATTTTGGGCCGAACCCGACAAAGCTCGTGCAATGCGTAATCGGCGGTCAGATGCACCGCAGGAAATCCCGCTGCCTCTCCCATCGTCCATCCTTTGGGAATCGGAAAAACTTGGTAGGCCGGCACGTGTATTTGAGTCGCATAGGCACCAAAAAAACGGACGCCCAGCACTGGCTGACCCACGTGCAATCCTTCAACACCCTCGCCTAAAGCCTCAATTTCTCCAGCGAACTCAAATCCTGGAGTGATGGGCCAACCTACTTTTTCCTTAGCTGACTGATAAAGTCCCATTCGAACGGAGCAGTCCGCATAGTTCACACCAATGGCCCGAACCCGCACAGAGACTTCGCCGCTAGGCAGCGGGCCCGCAACGGTCGTTTCGATTTTGAGTTGTTCGTAGCCACCTGCTTTTGGAATAACAATCTTTTTCATTTCAGAATGATTAACACAGGACTGGGCCTAGTGGTATGAATGGACTTATGACGATTTCACAATTTTCTTATCCAACATCTATTTATTTTGGTGAAGGTGCGAGCAAGAAAATCCCAGAACATTTTCGTGCGCTCGGCCTGAAGCGACCTCTGGTGGTAACGGATCGTGACCTTGGAGCATTGCCCGTTTTTGAAACTTTTATGAAAGGCCTCAAAGCTGGCGGACTAGAGCCTCACGCTTACTTAGGGATCTTTGGCAACCCCGTGCGATCGCAAGTTCATTCAGGTGTCGATGCCTATCGACAAAACCACGCGGACTCTCTTATTGCCATTGGGGGCGGAGCAGCCATGGACTGCGGAAAAGTCATCGCAATGTTGATCACGAATCCGGGAGATCTCTTTGAGTACGAATGGTCCAAGAAGCCCATTCAAAATGCCCTTCCGTACATCGTTGCTGTTCCGACAACCGCCGGCACGGGAAGTGAAATCGGTAGGGCCAGTCTCGTTTCCGACGATCAAACTCATCAGAAGAAAATATTTTTTGATCAAAAACTTTTGCCTCGTGCCGTCTATGCAGATCCAGAACTCACCTTAGGACTTCCAGCACTGCCTACTGCGGCAACAGGAATGGATGCCCTTACTCACCTCATGGAAGCGTTTGTTGCTAAAGGCTATCACCCTATGGCGGATGGCATTGCTCTCGAAGGCATTCGCAAAGTTGCCAAATACCTTGCGCCTGCTGTTTCATTCGCACGCACCAAGATCGGGGCCACGCCCGAACACCTCGAGGCTCGCAAAGAAATGTTGGCGGCTGCCATGATGGGAGCTGCAGCTTTTCAGAAGGGACTGGGAATTACGCATTCCTGCGCCAACGCGCTTACGACCTACTATGATCGCTTGCACCATGGACTAGCCAATGGAGTTATGTTGCCCTATGTCTTGGAGTGGAACGCATCGGCGGCCCCCGAAGCCACCCAACGCATGGCAGAGGCCGTGGGAATGCGGGACACCAAGGGACTTGTTCAATGGGTAAGGGACCTTAAGAAACAGATTGGTATTCCAGAGCAGTTTCAGGACCTCCATGCGGATGAAGCTAGGATCCAAAAGCTTGCCGAACACGCGCTCGCTGATGGATGCACTTCCGAAAATCCACGGGAGACTTCGCTCGAAGACTTCAAGCAACTCTTCAAGAAAGCTATTTCATCATGAATCTGATCAATCCAGCCACCGGCGAGACGATTAAAGCAATTTCTGAAGACAGCCCAGAGTCCGTCGAAGAGAAATTTCTCAAGGCACGTGATGCCCAATCAAGCTGGGCAGAAACCCCCTTGCGCGATCGAAAGAAAACCATTGAGCGCTTCGCAGAACTCCTCGAAGCTAAGAAGGAAGACCTCGCCAAGACACTCACCCTCGAAATGGGAAAGCCTATTGCTCAGTCCCGAAACGAACTCAATGCCGTTCAGGGTCGTATCAAGTATTTCTTAAATACCGTTGGCGCTGCTCTGGAGGTCGAAAAGGTTTTTGAAGATCCGGGCAAAATGGAAGAACGCATTTCTCGCGAGCCTCTCGGCGTTATCGCAAATATTTCGGCATGGAATTACCCCTACTTTGTAGGCTCCAATGTCTTTATTCCAGCCCTGCTTACCGGAAATGCAGTGCTCTACAAGCCTTCGGAGTACGCGAGCCTTACCGGACTAGCCATTGCTGAGCTTTTCTCAGAAGCGGGACTTCCCTCTTGCGTCTTCACTCCGCTCATTGGTGGTGGCGCAATTGGGGCAGCCTTAGTCAACCAGGCGGTGCATGGAATTTTCTTTACCGGCTCCTATCCGACAGGAAAAAGAATCGCGGAAGCGGCCGCGGGAAGAATGATCAAGGTCCAGTTGGAATTGGGAGGCAAGGATCCTACTTACGTTTGTGAGGATGCTGCGATCGAAAACGCAGCAGCCAGCCTTGCCGATGGTGCCATGTACAACACCGGACAGAGTTGCTGCTCAGTGGAGCGCATTTATGTCCACGAAGATTGCTATGATCGTTTTATTGAAGCTTTTGTCAAAGTCGTGCGCGGATTTCAGATGGGTGATCCAACGGATGAACGAACCTACCTTGGTCCACTTGCTCGAAAGCAACAACTTCAAGTATTAGAGGAGCAGGTCCAGGATGCCTATCGCAAAGGCGCCAAAGTCCTAATCGGCGGCAAGACAGTATCAGGCAAAGGCAATTACTTTCAGGCGACGGTCCTTGGCAACGTCAATTCCGAAATGCTGGTGATGCGCGAAGAGAGCTTCGGTCCAATCATTGGCATTCAGAGCGTCCGCGGCGATCAAGAAGCAATCGAACTAATGAATGATAGTACCTATGGTCTTACTGCTGGAGTCTTTACCCCTGACCGAGAGCGAGCAGAGAAAATCCTGGCGCGTATTCAAGCAGGTACGGTTTATTGGAATTGCTGCGACCGCGTTAGTCCTAATCTGCCTTGGACAGGTCGAAAGCATTCTGGAATGGGATCAACCTTGGGACGAGAAGGGATCCTTGCTTTTACGCAGCCAAAAGCCTGGCATTTTCGGATGGCTCAATGAAGCCTTTGATCACGTTTGATTTTTGGGACACTCTTTTTCTGGATGACTCCGACGAGCCAAAAAGAAAGGCGGCTGGACTCCCCAGCAAGCATGATGCGAGAAGACATCTGGTTCATACTTACCTAGAAAATAATTTAGCTAGTTCTTCATTCACTTTTTCAGCAGTTGAAGCTGCCTACAACCAAGCTGACGCGGAATTCAGAGTTCAGTGGAAGGAGAAATGGACGACCTGGACGGTAGCTACTCGCTTGGGTCGAGTTTTTGACCACCTTGGAGTGAAACCTGAAGGATCAAGCTGGGACGAACTCGTTCTGGCTCACGAGCAAATGGAATACCAAGTTCCACCGGATATATTGCCAGGGGTCGACATCATGCTGAAGGAGCTTTCTGCAACCTTTACTTTAGGTATCATCTCGGACACCATTTTTAGTCCAGGAAGAACCCTCAAGCTTTTATTGAAGGACAATGGTCTGCTCTCCTTTTTTAAGGTCTTTGTATTTTCGGATGAGCGCAGCTACTGCAAACCTGATCCACGAGTTTTTCAAGACGCCGCCAAGGAAGCAGGCGTCCCCATCCAAGCATTGATCCATATTGGCGATCGTGAGCACAACGACGTCCTAGGACCTCTCAAGGTTGGAGCAAGAGCCATCCTCACTACGGTTGCCCAAACTCCCCTTACACTGAACAGTCTCAAGGATCATGGCACCAAGGCTCAAGCAGTGTGTCATCACTACCGAGAACTTCCTAAGATCCTCAAGGAGCTGAACCCATGAAACCCATTTCTCAATTGAGATTCCTTATTATCGACGGATACGCCAAAGAAAGCCGCGACGAATTTATTGCCAATGGTGGCAAGATAGCTTCTCAGCTCTATAGCGAAATGCTCCTTCGGCACGCACCTGGCGCGGCATTTGATGTTCTTTACCCAAGTGATCCAAATGCATCCTTTCCTCAGGGTGCTTCGGCAGAAAGTTACACTGGGGTACTTTGGACGGGTTGCAACCTCACTTGCTATCACCTTCATGACGAACGCGTGGTGCGACAGCGCGCACTTGCTTCGACGTTTTTTGAGCTGGGGACACCGAGTTTTGGAAGCTGCTGGGCGGCGCAGATTGCATGCGTCGTGGCCGGTGGCGAAGTCGCTTCGAACCCCAAGGGCAGAGAAATAGGCATTGCTCGCAAAATTGCTCTCACAGCAGAGGGACTAGCTCATCCCATGTACCAAGGAAAACCTCCGGTTTTTGATGCCTTTATTAGTCACGACGACCAAATCACCCGGCTGCCCTCCCATGCAAAGCACCTCGCAATCAATGGCTGGTCCGACATTCAGGCCGTCGAAATTCAGCACCTCAAAGGCACCTTTTGGGCAACGCAGTATCATACAGAATATACGATGTTCGAAACAGCACGACTATTGATCGCTCGAAAACTGAAAATGCTGAAGTGGGGTTACTTCAAAGAAGTCCCCGACCTAGAAAAGCACGTCCAGCGAATGGAAGACCTCTCTCGAGAACCCCATAGAAAAGACCTTCGTTGGCAACTCAGCGCAGATGAAGATGTACTGGATGTGCGCACCAAGGAGAAGGAGTTCTCCAACTGGCTTCACCACTTTTTTGGTATTCAAAGTCGCGCTTAGTTTACGCGGTCGGCTCGCTTGACGCTTCTCAGATTGCCCTGAAGGACCTTTTTGCGTAGGCGAATCGACTTTGGCGTCACTTCAATGTATTCGTCCTCATCGATCCACTCAATGCAACGTTCTAGGGACATTTTTCGAATGCCCGACAACGTCACCAAGAGCTCCGCATGTGCAGCGCGAATATTCGTTAGCTTTTTCTCACGACAAGGATTGACGTTCATGTCGTTGTCCTTGCTGTTTTCACCGATGATCATTCCTTCATAAACCGGAACACCAGGTCCCAAAAACAGAACGCCTCGATCTTCCAACCCGAGCAGTCCATACTCCACCGTTTCACCGGATCGATCCGATATCAAAGCTCCAACCAATCGATGTGCTAGAACACCTTTGTGCGGACCGTAGTCTGTAATGTGTGAAGAGAAAAGACCTTCTCCACGGGTGATGGTCAGGTAGTGAGACCGTACGCCCAATAATCCACGCGTCGGAATCTCAAACTCCAAACGCACTCGATCCGAGCCGTGTCCAGCGGCAGCTTCGTGCTTTACTAAGATGCCTTTTCTTCGCTGAAACATTGCCGTTACATCACCAGTGTACTTACTTGGGAGGTCAAGGACCGCAAGCTCCATTGGCTCAAGTCGATCACCAGAAGCATCCGTCTTATAAAGAACCGTGGGCTTGCCCACCATAAATTCAAATCCTTCTCGGCGCATTTGCTCAATCAAAATAGCAAACTGCAACTCGCCCCGGCCCAGTATTCGAAACTGGTCGGTTGCGGAGGATTCTTCCAGACGAAGCGCCACGTTCTGTCGCACTTCTCGAATCAAACGATCCCGCAATTTTCGAGACTGAATGGCCTCACCCTCTTGACCAGCAAGCGGGGAGCTATTCACCATAAACACCATTCCCAAAGTTGGAAGTTCCACGCTGATTCGTGGAAGGGGTGTCGTAGCCGGAATGTCCACCAGCGTGTCACCAATTTCTGTCAATTCTGACCCTGCAATGACACCGATATCTCCCAATGCCAAAGTGGGGACTTCCGTCAACGCCAGCCCTTCGTAGGTATAGAGCTGAGTCACGGTAAAATTCTCGACTACTGGGGCGCCCGCGGAATTGATTCCGTGCCGAGAAACTTTTTGTCCCTTTGCAAACGAACCGGCCGACACGCGCCCGATAGCAAGCCGACCGACATAGTCCGAATAAGAAAGGTTAGAAATTAGCATCTGTGATCCGCTCGACCCTGAGGTCTTTGGAGGTGGAACCGTGTCCAAGATCAAATCAAAAAGGGGCTTGAGGCTTTCAGTACCTTTGTCCTCGATCAAATCAGCAATCTTATCGGAGTCCATCGTGCACCAGCCATCACGAGCACAGGTGTAAACAATAGGGAAATCTGCTTGCTCGTCCGTCGCTCCCAACTCAACAAAGAGATCAAAAGCCTGGTTGACCACCTCTTCGGTTCTTGCATCTGGGCGATCGACCTTATTGATCACTAAAATAATCTTCAGACCCTGACTGAGTGCCTTTCGAAGCACGAAGCGGGTTTGAGGAAGTGGCCCTTCAGCCGCATCCACCAAAAGCAAGGCGCCATCGACCATCCCCATAATGCGCTCCACCTCGCCTCCAAAATCGGCGTGTCCTGGAGTATCGACAATATTGATCTTAGTGCTACCCATTCGGACGGATGTATTCTTGGCAAGAATCGTAATCCCCCGCTCCCGCTCGAGGTCCATAGAATCCATGACTCGATCAGTCATTTTTTCGTGACTTTGAAAAGTCCCGGCTTGTCTTAGAAGAAAGTCCACCAAGGTCGTTTTGCCGTGGTCGACGTGGGCAATAATACAAACGTTGCGGATCTTGTCGGTGTTACTCATGGATTTCCTTTGCTTCGCTTCCTGCTCCGCACGCTTGACTGCACTTGGAGGCTCTCTTTTGCATTTGGTCTTAACACAGTGGAGTGAGACCTACACTTGACTTTTCGACTAAGGAGCCGTTACTTTGCAGAAATTCCTTTTTAGTGTGGGCCCGTAGCTCAGTTGGTAGAGCGCTACCATGGCATGGTAGAGGTCATCGGTTCGAGACCGTTCGGGTCCACCATTCAGATAGGAATTAGTACCCATTCGTAGAATACTGATACATGGTCACGCCGGTCACTCCGATGGAAGTTACGCCGTCTACAAAATCACAGCCCATGGCGGTGACGGTGCCATGGCCTTGATACGCGCCAATATTGGGAGAATAGATACACGACTCATTGGATTCACAGAATCCATCGTCATCGCCAATTCCATCGCCAATAATCTCAGTAGCATTCACTAAGAAGGAATCATTGGTGACGCAGGTTTCACCACCATCGCAGGTGCCGTTATTATTTCCGCCCAAATTATAGACCTCGGTCGTGCAGGCTTCAGCAAAGTCACAGGTACCATTGTCATTTCCAATGCCGTCGCTGCTGACTTCCGTTGCACCTTTGTTCGAGGCGATAAAATCACCCTGCACGGCATCCGGACAATTCGAACCCGATGAGGTATTCGCTGAAGAACCGGTTTCACTCACATTGATAAGCGGTGAAGTACTCAAAAGAGAGAGATCCCAGACACGACAATCCACTCCTGTCGTACAACGAGACCTCGCACCAGCATTAAAAAGCGTTGCGCTTGTGCCCTTACCCCATGCACGGAAGCGGTTAGAAAAAGTCGTCCAGTCCGTAATGCTAGCCCAAGTCAAATAGCCGTTAGCAATCAAGCTTGCGTCGTGCGCATTGGTCGAATCCGTTGAAACAAGTCCAACAAAGGACGTACTGAGATTCACGGCATTGGTATCAGCTACCGTCATTCCAGCTTGGTCACCACCGCAAATCGATCCACCGTCGGTTGAAATATTGTTTCCCGAACCGGCCGAAACGATACACTGCCCTGTGGTACTGTTTCCAACGATTAGATTTTTCTTAAAGGTGGTATTGGTAACTGTATTTAGGTTCACACTGTAAGTGCTGTTATTGGTAGTCGCCACATTGATAAACTGGTTGTTGGTACCGCCCCACAAAGAAATTCCTGCTTGAGTATTATTACTAAAAATACCCTGAGCAGTCACCATACTATCGGCAGACAGAAAAACGTAATAGCCATTCTGCCCGTTACTCATGGAGGTGACGTGACTAAAGGTCATTTTGGATCCATTATTAAAAACAATTCCAGTCTGAAGGTTATTGTTTAAAACTAAATTAATGAAGGAGTTGTAAGTTCCTGCTGCTATCACAATTCCAGCCGTAGCGTTATTTGAAGAATTGATATTGTAAAAGGAAGAATTGTAAACACTGGCCTCGAGCTGAATTCCCATTGCGCCACCATTGGCTATTTTAATGTTACGAAATTTATTTCTGCTGGCAGCATTGAGGTTGATTCCTGAAGAGGTTTGACTGAATACATTAGCGTCATCAATAATATTTCCATCGCTCGTCGCGCGTAGTGCAATTCCCCAGCCGGATCCGTTAGAGACAACCACTCTTAGGTACTTACTGTAGAGTCCCCCTTCAGAATCGATTGCAGCATAGCCTCCACGGTTGATCGTATAGTCTCGAATTTGATTGAATTTTGAACTGTAGAGATAGAGCCCACGATTAAATGCGATAAGTGCTCCATCAAATTTTCCTTCAAACCAGTGATAACTGGTAGACCCCGTGCCAACAAATCCTGGAGCACCATTTCCCACCACTCCTGTTGCTGTGACAATGTTATTTCTACCGCTCCACGCATAGGTCAGCGTTGCACCTGGCTTGACTACCACTGCGCTCTTACTCGCGGTTAAATTATAGCCGACAGTTGATCGCGAGGTACCGATATAATAGATTGCACTGGCTTCTGTTAACGTCACCACATCGAGTGCGCCAGAAACTCCATTGTCTACGCCCACAGCAGCACCGGCAATAATGGTACCTAATGCTTCCGTGACCGTACTCATGTCATGAACGGGATTGGTCCACCACGCTAGCGCATCACTCTGATAAGTCGCGGTACCACTTTTTGAAATAGTAACGTAATTGGTTAGCCATCCAGAGGTGCTCAAGAGATCAGCCAATTTTTTTCCGGACTTCAACCCCGTCGAATAAACAAAAACAGTACCTGAATCATCACAAGCCCAATCAAATGCACCGAGGGCATCTACCGTAGTGATTCCTGTACAAGAAGATTCTGAAGTCAAAGGGACTTTGCGAAGTTCGCCCCCATGCATGCAGGCATCGTAGTCTTTCCAGGTTCCGTTATTTACCCCGCCGTCAATAAAAGCATCACCATCGCAGGCAGTATCGTCGGCATCGTAGTAGGTAGTGCCATTGTTTTCGACGTAATCGTTCCAGTTGGATCCATTCGTAGGATAGAGCGAGCTAAGGGTCACGGATATGAGCGGCACGGAACTTGTGGTTCCTGTCGAGACATTCACGGAGCCATTGAAGCGCACCGCACATCCTGACAAAATCAGAATAGCAAAAGGAACCGACAATTTTTTAAGAATAGATAGTGTCTTCAACTTACGTACCTCTTTGACTGTGAGTTAAGAATCGCACGAAGTTGAAAGTGTAAAAAGGTGTCAAATTTGACACCGCATAGAAAGTCAGCCTAAGTTTGGTATTCTCTGACACATGCAAAGACTGACGCACTCTCCCCTTCTCCTTATATATTGAGGATCGCATGCCTCTCTGCGCAGACCAACTTTTCTTTCTAATTCACGGGAGACCCTGACTGAAGGACAACATACTGCGCCAGTCCCCTGACCGCCAAATTGGGGTCCAGCACTAGATCGACAGGCAATGACTTAAGGAGGTGCTCCATCCGTCCCTTTCGTGAAAAGGCATCTCTAAATTCTGGCAAACCCTTTCGAATCAATCCCTGCATCCTTCGCGCGACCCCGCCGGCTAAAAATACGCCGCCTCTCGCCAGTCCCTTCAGTGCCAGGTTTCCGGCCTCTGCCGCACAAAGTCGCATGAACCATTGCGACACCAAAACGGCCTCAGGCACGCCATCTTCCGCGCCCTCTTGGATTTCTAAGCCAATATCTTCTTTCCCTCTCACCTTGACAGAAAACGAAGGAGTTGAGGGGACACGACCTGTCTCCAAAAGAAAATCATAGAGGTTGCGAAAGCCAAAGCGGCCACTCACCACTCGCTCCCAGCTCACATGGCCCTGATATTTCTTCCACAGATGAGCCAGCAATTCGGCTTCCTCCGGATTGTTCGGAGAAAAGTCGGAATGCCCACCTTCGGATGCAACGGGCAATAGAACACCTGCCTTATTGTAGAGAATGCATTGGCCCAATCCTGTCCCCACGGCGAGTAGGACTTGGTTTCCACCTGCCCGCGCCTCAGCCTGAATAGAAAAGAGATCGCTTTCGTGAAGAAAGGCTAGTCCATAACCGTGCGCCTCGACATCATTCAGGAATTCCACCCTAGAAACGCCCAACGCTCTTCGGAGTTCATCTTTGCTAAGCTCCCAAGGCACATTGGTAGGTCGAGTGACATCTCCCAAGATCGGGCCCGCCACTCCGACGCCAAGGGCCGAAATTTTCTTCAGAGAATGGGTGAAAACAAATTCTGCCAAAATGGCCGAAAGCCCTAGGTAATTCTTCGTCCAATACCGCTCTAGGTGGACTAGTTTAAGCTCTGATTTCTGAAACGCATAGGCCGCCACTTTGACTTTCGAAGCCCCTAGGTCTGCTACTAAAATCATTCTTTCTCCCTTGCCGCTCTATCGGTTACACTATCACTGGATGGAAAGACTTCGAGCATTTCTTGCGTACGTCATACAAACAAAAGCGGGCTAAACAATGACAAAATTTAAAGTCTACTATTTGGATGATGAACCCGATCTTTGTGAAGCTTTTTTAGATTTTTTTTCATCGGAAACTATTTCCATTCAGACCTTTGTTGATCCTCATACCGCCATCGCAGCCATCAAGAAAGCGAGGCCCGACCTTTTTTTCGTGGATTTCAGACTCCCTGGAATGAACGGGGATCAAGTTGCACAAGCCATCGACGCATCGATTCCTAAGATTTTGGTTTCTGGAGAATTAGACGTAAAGACTCAAGCCCATTTTGTTGAGAAGTTTTCCAAACCCTTTGATTTCGACAAATTGGGAGAAATCATTCAACAATACGCTGCAAGGAAGAAAGGCTGATAATACCCCTTCAGATCTTTAGTGCGGATTTTAGCACCATTCCTTCACTCGCCGCTGGAGGAGTGATCCCCAAAATAAAAGCCAAAGTTGGTGCAAGGTCCACGATGTGACCACCTGGAAATATTCCTTTTGAAACTCCTTGCCCCCAGAATAGTAGCGGTACGACACGATCATACGCGTAGTTGGTCATATGTTGGGTGATGGCCTCATTGCGTTCAAAATGATATGGCTGCGGCAAGAGTAAAACGCTTGGACTTCGGCCAGGATAATACGTACGCAGAATGCTGCGGCCTTGAAGCTCGGGAGGTACACGACCCGCTTCGATCTCAGTCGAAGTAAGGATTTGTGCTACGGCAGCAGATGGAAGGTGCTTTCTCAACTCCATTTGCAATAACTTCTCCGCCTCACTTCTATTGATTCCTCGCTTTTCTAAGGTAGTCCAATCCAAGAAAACACCCAATTCACCGACGTGTCCAATCCAAGGATGATCTCCAGGTTTGCCGTATTTTTCTGTCATTACTGCTTCAGCCTTTGCACGTACTTTGGTGGATTCAATCAATTCTGGGTCCATACGAATGGTGTGCATATCCGTATTCATCGGCGGAATTCCATGATCGCTCGTAAGTGCCACTAATAGGTTCTGACTACCTCCGGCCGACTTCGCTGCAGCCTCGAGGATATCCGCTACTGCTTGATCGGCGCTTTGAAGCATCGGGATCATGTCCGGACTCAAGGGGCCAACCCGATGTCCCGTATAATCAAAAGATGAAAAACTCACTGCAAGAAGGTCCGTTACTCCATCTGCTCCCAATTTATTTTTTTGGATCGCACGAACAGCAAGATCCGCGGTACGTCGATGTCCATTAGCGCCATCAAGTTCCGCCGTTTTTTTCGTATTTGCCTTAAGGTCAGAATTAATTTCGCTTACCCATTCTGGCACGGCGGAGGCTTTGCTGTAGAAACGACTTGTCACCCACTGTGCTTCTTTTTTATTGAACCAAAGTACAAAATCTGCGCCTCTACCACCCATCAATACCGCTGCTCGATCCTTCAATGCCAAACTGATGATAAGACTCTTGGGACTGACCAACTTCAACTCATCGCCCAAGGTCGTGGTGTTGAAGTTCTTTGGCGATATTCCATTTTCCGGATCCGCGACACAGTACAAGAGCTGACGACTCTCCTGATCAAACCATTCATTGAGCACAATTCCACTTCGGTAGGCATAAGCGCCACTAAGCACCGCCGCATGACCAGGCCCCGTCATATTCTGAAAATTATCGTGCTCAGCCTGCGGAAAGTAAGCCCCATCGCGCATCAAACGTCGAATCCCTTTGGATCCCAATTGATCTTGGTAGCGAGTCAAGTAGTCCGCGCGCATCTGGTCTACCACAAAGACGACGATCAACTTAGGTTTCATAGGGTAGGCAGCTTGAGCCACACTCGAAAACAAAACCAGTAAGACCAAAAGCAGCTTCTTCATACTTCCCTTCCCTATCAGAAATTGTCGTTGGAGATGAGTGAGATCTTCGTTATTTGACGCTTCGAGCTTGAAAACCGAAGTGAAACCATCCAACGATAAAGCACAGTCCACCCAAAGGAGTAATCATCCCTACCCATCGCCACTGAGTGACTGCCAAAAGATAGAGACTTCCACAGAAAAGCAGACTCCCCAGCAGAAAAAGCCATCCTGTCGTATTTATAGCTTTTGGTGGCAATTTACCGCTGCACAATCCAAGACCCAAAAGGCCTAGTGCATGAAAAAACTGATAGAGGACCGCTGTCTGAAAGGTGTGAAGTGATTTATCGGAGAGCACTGCTGCAAGGGCATGCGCGCCAAAGGCTCCCAAGATGACCGCGGTTCCGGCAAGAAAAGCGCCTACTGAAATCCATCGCATAGCGACGGAATACTACGCCACTTTTCTATTGGATTCGAATCTTTTCTTTATGGGGGTCACGGTACCTATGGCCTTGCCTGATCCAGAACCCGTCGAGTCTTTTGTGCGGCTCGACTTTTTCTTTGATCTGCCTTCGCCTTCGATCAAATCTTCCAAGCGATTCACTAGTCCGCCCAATGCCGATGCGCGCTTCATCAGGTCATGCGCTGCCGAAGAAGCCACCTGTGAGGATTCGGCATTCGATTGAATAACGGTTTGAAGGTCATTAACGGCCTTGGTGATTTCGCCCACGCCTGTTGCCTGCTCTTTGGTGGCGGTAGCAATTTCGCCAATCATCATAGTAACTGAAGCAACGCTATCAATAGCTTCGCTCAAGGACTTACTTGTACTACTAGAAATTTCTTGACCCGATCGGACTTTATTCAATCCTGTCTCTACGAGCGTCGAAATCTCTCGCTTATTTTTTTCAACAATACGCTCAACTTCTATGACGCGAGAATCCAACATCGTAGTGATCTCACTGGCTGCTTTGCCACTCATCTGAGCAAGGTTTCCTACTTCCTCTGCAACAACTGCAAAACCTTTACCCGCCTCACCTGCTCGAGCGGCTTCTACAGAAGCATTAAAAGAAAGCAGCTTTGTCTGAAAAACAATATCGTTGATCACACGAGTCTTCGCCTCGATTTCTCGAATCAATTTCACAACCGAACCCATCTGCTCGTTACTTTGATTAACCTGATCCAAAATGGATTCATTGCTCTTGCCAATCTCATTGATGGCTCCGACGAGGTTGTCCATTGAGTTTCTAGCGTCATTTGCTACGGACTGAGTCTTATTGGCAACTCGAATAGACTCTGAAGCGTTTTCTGCATTCTTTTGAATCATGGCATTCGTCTCATCCAGTGCTGAGGAAGTCTCTTGTACTGCTGAGGCTTGCTCGGAAGAGCCTTCTGCCAAACTCTGAGAAGTCGTAGAAATTTGATTCGATGAAACCAAGAGCTTTTCGGACTCTTCTTGAATTTCTCCCATGACTGCTTCCAGAATCTTCGCATCGGAAGTCACGACTCGAAAGGCTAGAAACAAAACAATCCCCATCAATAGTGATGCCACTAAAATCACCATTTTATTTCTAGCGATCGCGTTGTCTGAGAAAGGAACCTGAATCATCGCGTACCAACCTTGACTTGGATAGCTGGAATAACCACGAGACTTCGAACCGGTTTCAAGTAATTCGTTCGCAAAGATTTGGGGCTGATGGACGTCACGTGTCCAAGTGCCATTGGTTTTCTCGCCAAGCGCAACCATTTCAGAAAAGTCACCCAACCTTGACTTCAACACTTCTGCCTTTTGGGGATGAGAGAGGAAAACGCCTTCTTTACTTAGTAAGTATGGGAATACATTGGTGATGCGATCATTTTTTATTTTGGCACTCTCTTCTTTGAGGATAGCCTCCACGACATCATCCCAACAGACCCGATTCGTCCAAACACCCAAGACGCTACCTGACTTCGGGTCACGAATAGGTGAAGTAAAGTTCATCAACATCCCCGGATGACCAATGACTTTCTCCATCGCATCATCAAAGACGGGATCTTCAACAAAGGACGTCCCAGGCTTTACTTTGTCTGCAAGGGCTTCTTGAAACCATTTGGCTTCCGAGAAATTCATTCCTAGCAGGGCTGAAGTATCCAAAGGCTTCCCGGCCTTGTCTATGGTATTGGCGGCGATCACGCGCCCGCTCTTGTTGACGACCATCATGATGTCATAAATGGGAGCGTACGCACCCATCATCTCATTCATAAATGGCACAATACGCTCTCGGGACCCACTACGTGCTGGCTCAGACATGGAATAGGCCTGCACATCTCCATAGCGTTCAAAGAGGTTTCGATCCAATTTGTCCATGACCGAGTCGGTAGCAGCCTGAAGCTGACTCTTCTTTCCGGTTTCGAGAGCGGTTTCGCTCATCAGCGCCATCATTCCAAAGAAGAAGGCTGCAACACCGGCCAATAGTCCTACGGCACCCATAAGACGCGCTTTGAACGATAGTTTACTGAGCATGAGAAGACTACCTCAAATAAGGTATCGACACTATCCGGCTAGGCATTAGATTTAATGCAAAGAGCCAAGGCTTCTTTTTTCTAAAATCAGGTCTTTTACGATTTTTTCTGTGTATTTGATCGGTAA
Source organism: Bdellovibrionota bacterium (assembly GCA_963169695.1). Lineage (GTDB taxonomy): Bacteria > Bdellovibrionota > UBA1018 > UBA1018 > CAUJDS01 > CAUJDS01. The sequence continues at coordinate 25,767 of CAUJDS010000040.1, read as the reverse complement.
GGAATAATGACCCTCCTCGTCAACCAGAGTCAAGCGAGACGCAGGGATACGACGATTCATCTCAATGGACATTCGTGGACTGAGAAGCCAGTCTTTCTTGCCATGCCATAAGTGAATGGGGCAGCGCAGTGTTTCAAAATCTGGCTCCCATTTTGAACTGTAGATTTTAAGGTCATTGACGATACCAGGGACTCCTTGCTTTCGCGCTTGATGCATGGACTGAAGGATCATCTTTTTTACTTCAGATTCCTGAAGAATCTTTTGATCGGATTCATGGAGTCTCTTAGCAATGAACGCGAGATTTTCTTCGGTCACCTCTAATGGAAAGAGACGCTTGCAGACCGAGCCCAATGCCGCCGTCGGCAACCATCGCGCAGCGGATAATCCCCACCGCTGAAGACTCGAAAAAGTACCCGGAAAAAGACCAAAGGGTGCCAAGCCACAGATACTTGCAAGACCCAAGACCCGAGGCCCGGCCAGTGCTGCGAGCTTCCACGCGTAAGGATTTCCTCCCGAGACTCCAATGACAAAAAAATCTGAAATCTTTTTTTGGTTCAAAAGGTCCAAGACTGAGTCGACTACCTGATTCAGTCCACTCGGGCGTTGAAAGACGCTCTCGCCATACCCTGGCCGATCCATGGCAATCACTCTCACTCCCATTTGCCTTGCCGCCTGTTGCAAAAAGCCCGCTTGCAGGTGGGAACCCGGAAATCCATGGAAGAAAACGAGGGGCAACCCGCCTGGATCGCCGAATTCTGCGGAATGCAGTTGCGTCATGGCTCTGCAATTAGCACACCCTATTGCGACGCTCAAAGCCAAAGCACCTTAGCTTTTTGGAATTATTTACGGTGATTTCGACCCAAAGGGTGGACTCTCAGCTAAAGGACCTCGTAGATCTCATTTTTGCTTTTGTAGAAAATACTTTTTCAACTCATACGCGTCATAACTAACAGAATTTTTACAATAGTATTAGCTAAGCCCACTTTTGAATGGTAACCCCAAGAACTAGAAACCAAATGGGGGTCCACCATGTCCAAGGCGATCTTAGATTTTGTAGAGTTTAAAAACAAAAGTCTCGAAAGCCGCGCACTGCGCGGAAAAATTCCGATGGAGACGCTCTATGAAGCTTATTTTTCGGGTGAGCTCGATATTCCGGGTGATATTTTTAATTTCCTCAATAGCCGTGAGCAATTCGTAAAATATAAAATTACTCCTGGACATCTCAAATGGGCACTTACTAATTTTATTCCTGAAGTCGTGATCCATTCCAAGAAGCAAGACAAGCGAATCGTACGAAGCCACTACGACCGAGGAAATGACTTCTTTGGTTGGTTCTTAGGCGAGCGGATGGTTTATACATCCGGATTTTTTAACGACCAAAATGAAACACTTGAGCAAGCTCAAGACAATAAGCTCAATATGGTTTGCCAAAAACTGCAACTCAAGCCAGGCGAGACTTTCTTGGACATTGGTTGTGGATGGGGAACCCTCGCAAGGCATGCAGCCAAGCATTATGGCGTTATTGCTACGGGAGTGACACTTTCAGAAAATCAGACCGAGTACGGCAATCGAAGGATTGCAGAAGACGGGGTTGCAGACCGCGCGAAAATCATTTGCTCGGACTACCGAGAAATTCCGAAACAAAAATTTGATAAAATCGCTAGCCTTGAAATGGTTGAGCACGTGGGGCTGAAGAACCTGCAAAAGTTCTACAATCAAGTCTACGACCTCCTAGCAGATGACGGCGCATTTCTTCTTCAGTGGGCTGGTTTGCGAAAAGCCATGAATCCAGAGGACCTGATTTGGGGACTCTTTATGAATCGCCACGTATTCCCAGGTGCAGACGCAAGTCTTCCGCCCAATGCCATGCTGAAGTACATTGAAAAATCTAACTTTGAACTTCACAGTGCCGAGAACATTACTATTCACTATTCTCTCACGCTGAAACGATGGCACGAAAACTGGGTCAGCAATCGTGAGGCCGTTACGCAGGCCTACGGAGATCGATGGTATCGCATTTGGAATTTCTTTCTCGCCTGGTCGACCATTGTCGCAGCCCAGGGCAATGCCGCATGCTTTCAAACGGTGTTGAATAAAAACACGGACGCCTTTGACCGTAAACGATGGATCGGCCAAGACTTCGTTCTTGGTGAACGCGCAGAAGACCTCCAGTCGCCAAGTCCGTTATACGCGGCCCCAGGAGCCAGCCATAGGCCGGACTCAACCCTGTCTCATTAACAGTTCTTAACATTTAATGTGGCTATGACTTAATCCTATGATTTCATAGGATTAAGTCATAGCCACACAACCAGCCCGTACTTGGAACTCCAATCTAGAAGTGAGACAATGATGGAGTAAGGACGGGTTTGTGGAACGTTTGAAGATCAATACACCCTTTTTAATTCAGCGAACCCAAGCATCAGGCTTGGGATTATTAGCGAGCCTGACGGCCATGCTCTTAAGCACAGGTTGCGCCATTAAAGTGAATAAAGCGCTGGAAGTGACGACGGGCTCGACTACCACCACTAGTACAGGAAGTTCTGCTGCCTATACTGCCGTCTGCTCAGGATATACCGAACCGACCCCAGACTTTACGATCAATAGCAACGGCGACACCAGCGACGCAGTAGCCGGCGACGGAATTTGCGACGATGGGGGCGGTAATTGTACCCTTCGAGCTGCAGTCGAAGAATCAGATGGAATGGGTGGCGGAATGACCATCAAGATTCCAGCTGGAATGACGATTACCGTAGGCTCCTCAATTCAATTTGTCAGCAATCTTGCCATTTTTGGAGGAAGCCAAACGACTTCAATTGTTTCGGGTGGAGCTGCTGTAAGGGTCTTCAATTCTTCCAATGCCGGAACTGACTTTGAATTTCATAATTTCACGATCCAAAACGGATCAAGCGCAAGTAATGGAGCAGGCATTTCCGCAACGGGTGGCAACCTCAGTTTTTCTTATATGACTTTTAGTAACAATGTCAGTACTGCAGATGGCGGCGCACTATCACTCAGCAATAATTTCGCATCACTTGACCCCGTTTTAAGCATCACTTGCAGTACCTTCAACGGCAATTCAGCAGTAAGTGGTGGCGCAATGGTAGGAGGAGTTAAGACACTGACGCTGACAGATGTGATCTTTACCAACAATATTGCGACGTTTATCGGAGCCGGATTCTATTTCGGTGGCGCCAATACTGCCGCGACTCACACCTTAAATCGAACCTATTTTGAAGGCAATACGAACGCAACCGGAACGAGCGCTGCACTAGCATTCGATGGGTCAAATCCCATTGCGGCAACGATAACCAATTCTACCTTTTACAGTAATTCTGCCAATGGTGCGTCCGTACTTTACACAGACAATAATACAACCACGCACTTTTATAACAATACGATGCTGACCAATTCTGGAGTAGCTGGGCCTTCTGCCATATTTACTATCAATACTGGCGGTACGTTTAATATTGCGAATTCTATCCTGTGGGATTCTTCTGGGCCCGCCAATATTTGTAGCATTGCAGGAACGATGAATTCCTTGGGACACAATATCTTCGAGGACTCAACCAACTGCTCCACGGACGCATCCGACATTGCCACCGATCCAGGCCTGGGTGTCTCCGCTGCAAACGGTGGATTCACCAAGTCGATTGCGATTACAGCTTCGGGTGCTGCGGATGGCGGTGCAGATTCAGCGTACTGTCCTACCGCCGACCAACGAAACTACGATCGCGCTGCGACCTGTGATATCGGTGCGTATGAAAGTCAGTAAGATGATTAAATTTAATTACAAAAAAGTGAACGAAATGAAGTGGGCGATCATCTTCATCGCAGTCATGTTGAGCTCGGGCTGCGCGGTCAGAATCAACACATCAGTCGCCACTTCAACTAGTGGGACATCAACAACGACTGCAACGGCAACTTCGGTTTCAACCTGCCCTGGGTATACCCAACCCACGCCAGACTTTACAATTACCGCCAATACTGACATTGGAGACGCCGTACCCGGTGATGGAATCTGCGACGACGGCGGCGGAGACTGCTCACTTCGAGCTGCAGTCGAGGAATCCGATGCTTTGGGCGGCGGTAAGATCATCAAAATTCCGGCGGGATTGACCATCGTAGTTGGCGCTAAGATTGTCGTTGGAAGTTCCGTAACTATTGTCGGAGGCAGTCCTACGACTTCTATAGTCTCGGGCGGAAACGCTTTTCAGATTCTTCAGTGTGGAAACCCAGGCCTCACCATTGGACTGCATAACTTCACACTTCAGAATGCCAATGCTGCTACCGATGGCGGCGCATTCTTCCTCGTAGGTGGAACTGTCAACGTGAGTTACATGACCTTCAAAGACAATGTGGTTACGGGTGGCGGTGGCGCGATCACTATCGACAACAACTTTGGCAACCTCGACCCGAGCCTCACGGTTAGTTGCTCCACTTTTTCCAGCAATTCGGCAGCTAACGGTGGAGCTATTGCAGGGGGGTTTAATCAACTCTCCATAAGCGACACGGTCTTCAAGGATAATCAGGCAAGTGCCCTGGGTGCAGGAGCTTGGTTCGGCGGCGGTGACAGCGGAGGAGTTCATACCCTGACTCGTGTTCTATTCCAAAACAACACGGGGGCCAGCACGGGTGGTGCCTTGGTGATCGACGGAACCGAGCCAACCACAGCTACTATCACTAACACGACTTTCTACGGCAATAGCGCCACACAAGCTGCAGTGATGTACACCGACAATAGTGCCACCGTAAACTTCTACAACGTAACCATGCTTTCCAACGTCGGCGGCGGTAGCCCGGGCGACATGTTTCGCCAAAACACGGGCGGAGTTTTCACTATTGCCAACTCCATCCTATGGGATACGTCCGGCCCAAGCACGACCTGCAGCATTGCCGGAACCATGAACTCACTGGGAAATAATATCTTTGACGATTCCTCTAACTGCACCACTCATGCGTCCGACTCGACAACCAACCCTGGCCTCAGCGTTCCAGCGAGCAATGGCGGATACTCTGACACCGCCTCTATAACTGCAGGAGGATCCGCGGACGGAACTGGAAGCGCCACTTATTGTCCTACCGTCGACCAACGAAACTACTTCCGAGCTACCACTTGCGATATCGGGGCGTACGAAAATCAGTAGGACTTCGCTGCTTAAGACGCAACCTTCGCCAGCAATCCTAGATCTCCAACTAACCAAACCAAGTCGCCTTCTTGAAGGACGACGTGGGATTCTGGATTCAGGATACGACTATCCTTGCGCTCTATACCAACAATCAACCCGCGAACCTTTTCTCGAATTCCACATTCTCGAATCGTCATACCCGTAAAGGAATTGCCCTCCGCCAACAAAAGACTCTTTAGTCCATAGGTCACGGTGGCTTCTTGAGTGACTAGAGGTTCCTGGTCGCTTCCTTCAATAAGTTGCCGCACTAAGGTGAGTTGCTTATCGGTACCGATGACAAACAACCTGTCATATGGCATCAAGAGGTCTTCTCTGCCTGGGGCCAAAATTTTTCGAGAGCCTCGCTCAATCAAGGCAACGGTGACGCCTTGTTTCTCTCTTAGTCCACTGGACAAGAGTGTTTTGCCACAAAGCCCAGAGTCCGGAGAAAGTACAAATTCAAAAAGACTCGCATCCCAAGGGGCAAGCTGAGGTCGCTTATCACGCTTTACTGCGGATTCTTCATCGCCCTCTAAGTGTTTGAGAAACTGACGCTCCATCCGCCGATAGAGGGGATCCGAGAAGTGACTCAACAAAAACGTAGCAACAATCCCAGCTACAACAAAAGAGCCCATGGAGGTTCGCACTCCCGCGTATCCGCTTCCTAGTAGCAAGACTAAGAAGACCACTAAGAGAACTCGGACCACCCAAATGCCCCACTGCACGCTCCGCAGGCGTGCCCATTTCTCAGATTCAACGGCCGAATCTTCGTTGGGCTTCATTAGAATAATGGCAGCCAAAAAAGGTGCTCCAAATAAAAGCGCCATTCCAAAACTTGAGACCGCGGCCCACTGAACAGACCCGAGGGCTCGCACTTCCCAAGGAAAAATAATTTTACGCACCGCGAGCCCTATCGCCAGTACCATTACTGAATTAAGTAGTAACTTCACGCCATAGGCTCTCCAAATCAGCGACAACAATCCTCGATCGCCCGATTGAGTCACACTAGTGCGATATCCGTCTAGTCGATCATGGAGCCGAGCAGGTAACCAACGCTGCAAGGTTGCCGTAACTTTTGGGGCGGACTGCATCAGATAGGGCGTTAAGAATATCGTAACCACCGCCGCGGACACGGTAATGGAATAGAGGGAATCACTCGTCACCTTAGTAAGGACCCCTTGCGTGGCTATGAGAAAAGAAAATTCTCCAATCTGAGTCATAGATAGCCCAGCTTGAACCGCGGGCTTCAGGCCCTCCCCGCCAAGCAACATGCCACTCGTATTCGTAATGAACTTTCCTACGACAATAATAAGGGCTGTCCAGATGGTCCATTCCCAATGCTGCAACCAAAGGGCAGGTTCAATCATCATTCCAATAGAAAAAAAGAAGACTGACGAAAACAGATCCTTCAAAGGCGCGAGGAGTTCTTCGATTCGCTTTTTCTCTTGCGTCTCCGAAAGGAGAGAACCCATCAGAAACGCACCAAGCGCGGCCGAAAATCCCGCAGCCGAGGCCAATGTCACCATCAAGAGGCAGAGTCCCAAAGAAACAATCAACAAAGTTTCTGCGGTTAACCACTTTCGGATCGCCTTAAGAATCATTGGGAGAATGAGGGTTCCTACTAAGAAGGTGGTGATGAGAAAAAACCCAAGCTTACCCGTAGCAAATAAAAGCTCCGATCCCTCGAGACTACGAGATGCCGCAACGGTCGAAAGCGTTACCAAGAGCAAGACAGCAGCTAAGTCCTCCAATAAGAGTACGCCATAAACCAAGCTCACAAATCGTTGACCCTTGAGCTTGAGTTCGTCAACGGCTCGAACAATAATGGCCGTCGAAGAGATGGCAACAATGCCGCCTAAGAAAAGACAATCGCGCCAATTCCATCCCAGCGCACGGCCAAGCGTGTAGCCAGCAGCAATCATCAATGGAATTTCAACCATGGCGGTTAGAAAGGCCGGACGGCCCACCTGCTTTAGTTTCTTAAAACTAAAATCAAGTCCCACTCCGAACATTAGAAATATGATCCCTAACTCCGCCCAAATATGAATACTTCGAGTGTCCTTGACGGTAGGTAGCCAAGCGACATAGGGCCCCGTCAGGATACCGGCAATCAAGTATCCTAGAACCACAGGTTGCCTGAGGCGCCGAAACAGCACCGTAACAAAAGCAGCCGTTACAAGAATCATTGCCAAATCAAGGATCAAAGCGGGTAAGTGTGTCATCGTCAAAACTGAGAAACAGCAGGCCCCGCCTCATGGTAAGCCCTGCAACGTGGTTCATAAAGCTCTTTGGCGCCCACACGGATCGGGTTTCCGCTCGCTTCATCCTGCCCTTCAACCGCCAGCAATTGACTCCGTGTCGCCTTACCTCCGCATCGTGGGCAAACGGCTGCGAGCTTGGTCACTTCCTCGGCAATACAAAGTAACGCGGGCATAGCTCCAAAGGGCTGCCCTCGATAATCAAGATCCAATCCTACACAAATAACGCGTCGACCTTGATTGGCAAGACGTTGCACAACATCCACGATGCGTTCATCAAAGAACTGAATTTCATCAATTCCAATCACACGAGTCATGTCGTCCACTCGCTCGAAGAGCTCTGCAGCACTCCCAACCACCGTCGAAGGAAGTCGATTGGAGTCATGGCTTTGCACATGGTCCTCACTGTAGCGGTTATCCAACTGCGGCTTAAAAAGCTGAACCTTTTGTTTGGCAATCGTGGCGCGCCGAATACGACGAAGGAGTTCTTCCGTCTTGCCACTGAACATACTCCCACAAATAACTTCAACCTGACCCGACATACAGGGATGATTCACATCTGCCTCCATGGTATTTCTTGAAGAGACCATATAGTCTCAAGTGCCTTTGAAAATTCTTTCCTCGCTTGTTCCAAATCCACACGAGTCGGCTTTTGATCCCAGAGTACCCATTGCCCGTCCACCAAGGTATGATTGACTCTTGCTTGGCTCGCACTAAACACCATCCAATGCCGAAGGTCATAGACGGGCTCCAAAGAAAAATCTTTTTCAATGCAAATCAAATCCGCTGCACTGCCCTTTGTCAGGCTGCCTAGCTTCGGCAACGAAAAAACCTGGCTCGGCGTAAGCGTTACCATTCTCCATACGGCTTCGACGGTATCCTTCTTTGAATAACCTCGATCCAACAGCATCAAAGCCGCCAATCGCATCTCACTCAAAAGGTGCATGGAATCGTTCGATACGGCACAGTCCGTACCGAGCGCGACGGGAATTTTGTTTTCAAGAAACGCTCGTCCATCTGCCATTCGCTCATAAAGTATCTGCGAAGCCGGACACCAGCCCGCCGCTGCATGAGACTGAGCCAGCGTAGCAAGGTCTTCTTGGTCCACACTAATCAAATGCACCGCCAAGGTATGATCACCCAATGCACCGGCGCGATTGGCAAGTTGAACCGGAGAGATGCCATAGTGCTTGATGCACCAATCTCGTTCTGAATCTGTTTGCGCAAGGTGGAGGTGCATCGGAAGTTTTTGTTTCCTCGCATAGTCTGCCATTTCTTTAAGCAGTGACTCCGAAACCGTATTGGCCGCATGAGGTGCAACCAAGGGCTGAACCCGCCCACTGGTTTTCCAGTTTTCAATTTGATTTCGCGCTAGCTTCCAACGATCCTTTCCTGGGAAGGCGGTACTAATATCGCCTACTGTTTCTCCAACAATGCCGCGTACGCCAAAATGATCCAAAGCTTGTGCGACCGCATCTGCAAAATAATAGTGATCAACGAAGCAAGTACTCCCACCGAGCAAACCCTCATAAATACCGGGATAAGAAAGCGCACGCACCAACTCTGCCGTAAGGTGCTTTTCGGTTCCAAACATTAGGCGCATGATGACATCGTCTTTGCCGAGAGCGAGGCCGCGAAGATAACTCATAGCTACGTGCGTGTGCGCATTGATCAGGCCAGGCCCAACCACAAACCCCCGACCATCGATCCAGGAGACTGGACTTCCACCGAGGGACCCCACGACCGAATCCAAAGTTCCAATCGCACGGATGCTGTCTTTTTCAAAGACCACGGCTCCAGAGGCTATGCTCTGATCTGGAAGAGCAAGATCAACACCCCAAATGCCGCAGAGCCCATCGCCGCTAGGTAAACGGGGGGTTGTTCGATCTTTCAAGGTCGCCTGAAAATGGGGCTCTTTGTGACTCATCTACCTCTATGGGATTATCACAGAGTTTCTTGGACTGTCTAATGCCTAACCGGCCGAAAGCGCAGCGACATTTCCTTTGCTGCTTTGACAGCTGCACTTGCATCCAGGCGTCCTGCGGGTGGATCCAAATAAGGACGATAACTTCCCACGGGACGCGAATTCCTTGTCAAGAGATCGCGAAGCTGACTTACCGTTATCTCCGGAAATGCTGCAATAGCCAGTGCTGCGACGCCAGTGACCATAGGTGTCGCCATAGAGGTTCCATCCAAGTTCGCGTACGCTCCCCGCGTCACGGTGCTGAGAATATTCTGACCGGGTGCGGCTATCTGCACCCATCCCAATCCCACATTGCTAAAATCGGCTAGCTTCTCATTTTGGTCTGAAGCTGCCACCACGAGCATATTGTCCGTTCTAAATTTCGCTGGATACTTTGCATAGCGGTTGAGGTCTTCGAAGTCATTGCCAGCGGCCACAATCGCAAGAAGTCCTTTGACTCCAGTCGCCTGAATCACCTCGCCCACTGCTCGACTGGACGCGCGCTTTCCAAAGGAACAATTGGCCAACCTTGCGCCGTGACTCGAGGCAAACTCAAATGCCGAAATCACATCCTGATCCGTCTCGTCCCCATCATCCGGCACAGCACGAATGGGAATTAGAGTCACTTCAGGACTTATGCCTGCAATTCCGCGACGATTGTCCGATATCGCACCGATGATTCCAGAAACATGCGTTCCATGTCCATGCGTATCCCGAATACGATCCGTGCGAGACAAAAAGTCATACCCCGGAGCAAACTGCCCCTGCAAATCGGGATGCGTGGTATCGGCACCCGTGTCTATCACAGCAACTTTGACGTCCTTCGATCCGCGCGTGATATCCCAAGCCTCACTGGGATTGATTCCGTACCGGCCCGAGAGCGCCCACTGAGATGGATAGTACGGATCGTCTGGTCGATATCCAGAGATCTGCGCCTTTCCATCCGTCTCTTCCTTGCTCGGACCCACGCTATACCCGGGCAAATCGGCAAGAATAGGGAGGTAGCGGTAGTAGCGCTGATTTTTTTCCGCGTAGATCACCGAAGGAGTGTTTTGAACCAGGGTCAACGTCGTATCTAGGTCAACGTGTGCAGGCAAGACCCATCGCTCAAGCCCCGGAACCAATTGCGAGCTCCATGCGGATACGGCGCCCAATCGCTTCATCAGAGGGGCCCGCTCGAGCGCATCAGGCTTTTCCCAGCGCACAAAGAAGTCTAAAGAAGGGAGCTGCCGAAAAATACTTCCTCGAAGGACATGAGCTTCGGCAGCAAAAACAATCACGACCCAAGAAAGAAAACAAAGTCCCAAGGCCCTTGAAAATCGGAGCATCCATTCCCCCATTTCATTCCGCAAAATTAATTTATAAACACATACAATGTAACTTCAAGACCAGGGCATTCCAAGGCCACAGGCGTCATGGCCTTGGCAACCCTTTGGAAGCTCTGCTATGCGTTCACGAGGGGGCACCCGCTACTAAGCTACTGTCGCCGTCTCAACATCAACTCTAAGACCGATCGATCACCGGCTTCAAGCTGCATGGAGTCCAGCAATTCTTTAATTTCTGCAGTTCTGAAACGCTCGCTTTGACCGCTCAGGTAGTCGTGCCAGACCAATTTACCCCGGTCTTCGTCTTCCATGAGGTTAATCAGGTCCTGAACAGCAGTTGGGCTTAATTCTGCAGCATGCTTACTTTCGAAGTCAGCTATCAATTGATCCTTCTCCCCTGCTTCTTTAATGCGATCAGCGCAAATATTCAGAAAATCATCAACGGTGAGGGCACTCAGGTTGAGTTCCAAAACACTTTGAAGAAACTTCACCACATCATCCCCGTCCCTAAACACAGAGACCATCCTCATGAGATCGGCAGGGGTCAAGTTATAGCCGGAATGACCCAACCACGCTACGAACATCTGATGATCGCAATCCGAATAGAAAGATAACTTCGAAAGCGACAAAACGTCTTCGAAGGTAAGTCTCACCTTATTGGCGTTCACAAATCGCACAAGGTATTCATCCACAAAGGCTTCGTATGCAGCCACCGCTTCCGAGTCGAGCGATTGACCAGCTCTTTGTATCCGCTCTTCTCCCAAAGAAAGAATCATACTGACTTCTTCTGCAGTAAGGGTCTTGATTTTAGGGTCCAATATCCTCGCTTTTACAGTCCGTTGAAATCCCTCCAAGGACCTCTCGGCCAATACCTTTAGCAGCGGCTGGACCGAAGCAAGAGAAAATCCTTGATCAACCCTAGTGCTACTCCAATCAATGACTTGTTCAATCGTATTCAAGTGAATCAGTCGTTCCGCCGGGCGCGGAACATTGGCCAAGTCTTCCGAGCGGAAACGTTCTTCGAACAACCCCAAGAGCTCTAACCGAGTAGATGCATCTTCGATTCTGTTTAGCAAATTCACCACATCATCCAATGGAACATACCTACCTACCAATTGGCGCAAAACATCAGCTGCAAGCATATCAAGTTGCGTCGAATTGCCTTTGATTTTTGCGATTAATTGAATTTGCTCTTCGGGGCTAGTCGACCTCTGCGCCATTAAAGTATAATACCTATTTCTGGTTTCCTCATATCCAAAGTCTACAAGGTTTTCTAAGGCTTTGAGCGAATCATAAGAATCTTTGGCATCTTCCACAAACTGACCAAGCACTGAATTTTTTGCGGCGGAAGTGAGCAGTGAATGGATGATTTGAACCTTCTCTCCTAATGTCAGAGTGCCCCGATGATCATCCAAAAACATTTTATAAACCCGATCAGCGGAACTGTAGTCATCTGAAACTTCATGCGCAATTTTTCTGCACTCGGCTAAGCTAAGGTTAGCCCGATTTTTTTTAAAAAAGCCAAGTAGTGCCTCCGCACGCTGTTCGGCATCCAGAAAACCAGTCCCAGCGGCCCACTCAATTGCCTTTTCCGCACTTCTTGCACTTTCAATATGTTGCATGACGAGATGGGCTCGGTTCTCAAAAGGATAGCGACTTATGACCTCAAAAGTTTCATCACGGTCCGACGCGCCCGCTTGATCCTTACGATCAAAACTCAAGAGCCCACTCGTCTGGAGCTTCTGCGCAAAAACGGAATGAGCATCTTCATTTTTCCTAAGCAAGATACTGAACAAAGGCTTTCTGTTGGGAATCCAATTGAGCAGGCTTGGAAGGACGCTTATTGGAATGGAACCCTTGGGCAAGTGCATGGAATCCAGGTTCTCCGCAAATGCAAATCCCATAGGCCAGCCCTGCTCTTGCACTTCACGAATAAGATGAGGCCAATGGACGATCAGGGCTCGAACCCGCTGAGGGGTAAGCTCAAACTTTGACTGGCGCCATAACGCTTGCCTCAGTGTGGGTGAAGTACGGGCTAAGATCGTTGCAAGGTAATCCAATGGCAACATCGTCACGGGAGTAAATACTCTGGGCCAAAGCTTCGTGAGCCCCTCCGACTGGGCCCATTCGGGAAGTGCCCCGAGGATCCGCAGAGTCTCTTCTAGCGTTAAAGGTGGCATGGTCTTCGCGACATTAGAAAGTTCTCCGAGTCTTTGCTTTTCTTTGAGACTCCCCAATTGCGCGACAAGCTCCTCCGCGGTACTGAATTCAAACCGAGCTTTCCCAAGAACGCGAGACTCCCACCAGCTAACTGGCCAAGTGTCCGAATAATTCCTGGGTGGAGCTTCATTATCCCTTCGTGACGGTTCACCTGCAGCATTGAATTCTTGGATAGCACGCCCCAGAGCACCATCGTATTTCGAGCTTAGCTCCGCAGTATCGAATAAGTCATCAGCGAGCTTAGGCCCTTCTCCATTAAGCAGGGCATCCGCGGCATTCTGCAATAGTCGGCCCTGGAGCTTCCCCAGAAAGTACTGCTCCGCGACTGCTACCTGTCGGCCCCAAGAATCATCGGGGTCCAGAAGCCTCTCATGTCCCGTCGCAACCCCAAAAACACCCGCGCAATCTTGCGGCTCCAATGCCCATGCCGAAACAGAAAGAAAGAGCCCCGCCAATACCAAGTAAGATTGCTTCATCATGGCTAGGACCTAGACCGCCAAAACGCATGAGTCAAGCGGGCCTGTTTCTCATCGCGTTCCATCAAAAAATGGATCGGCTAGGTAGTTAATCGCCTCAATTTGGCAATATAAGCGTGCGCCTTGGCACACTTCCTTCCTGTTCTATCCCTCCTACAAGACTGCACTACAAACCTAAAAGTACCTCCATGACCTCTCTGTCAGACTGAGATAGCCCACTCATGCTACCTAGCATTGACCGCACTTCTTCATCTGAAAAATCAAGCCTTCTCAATCTTAGAAAATCCAAACGGAGCTTATTGGCTTTTTCTATATTCTTCATGGATGACAAAAGAACCTCCAACTCTCCTAAATTCATCAAGTTGGACCAACTCTGAATGTACAACATCGTAAGCCGATCTATGTTGTCATCAGACTCTTGCAGGTCTCTAACTAGCCTTGCAAATGCCTTTGCCGACATAACCCTGGGAGAAGTACTATCCACTATTTTCAGCAAATCGCGCCTACCTTGCTTTGAAGATATCCCATCAAGGATTTGCTCCCAGTCTGTGTCGGAAAGTGCTCTCTCACTTCCTTTCAGCCAAAAACTGAGAAGCTCTAGCTTCTTCTCATCTCCGCCAAAGACAAGCCTTAACAGGGACACCAAGTCACGCTCACTAAGAACGTCCGCCTTCGATCTCACATAGTCGGATAGGTACTGATCATTGCTTTCAAAGGCTCTTCTTCTTGCACTCGCTGCCTCCTGGCTGTGGATCCCAACTGCCCAAGTGGTATAGCTTCTCGCTCCTTTATCCATAGTCGCTTCAATAACAGAGGCTAAGGTACCAGGGCTCATGCTATCCAACTTCTTGGATAGATGCCCCTGCCACGCCGCATAGTAGGACTCCAAAGAAGCCTCTCCCGCAAGCGCCCGAAACAAAGCCACTTCATCTTCCCAGGATCTTAATTCCATAGAGCCTCGAAGAAAAATCATCACTACATCACTTCTCACAGATGAAGTAGGCCGAAGCTCGAAAATGGCGGACACAAGTTGCACTTGAGTTGCACCTTGTACTATTTCACAAAAGTCATCCAACAGTCTCTTCTGAGCGCCGTCCCCAGCGGGCAGCAAATTGAGCAGGTCAACAAGTCTCTTCAGCGTCATATCGCTCTTATATCGATCGGCCAGTCCAGATACCAGGTGCCCCTTCAAAGCAAACCCTGCACTGAACTTACTCATGGCAGCTATCGCTTCCTCAAAATTATTCGAATCATTCAACCGCTCACTCCAGAAGGAATCGCGATCGGATTCGGAAGCAAATGGCAAAAGAGACTCCAAAGTTGCCAACTTCAGCTGATCTCTAGTTTGATCAAACACTTGATCCACTACCTCCCTCTTCGCTGAGGACCCACCAAGGAGGTCTAGGAATGAACGAACAGATTCAGGACTCATCTTGGCTTTTTGTGTCCTAAAATAAGCCAAATAGACCTCATCCCTATCGGAATGAGAACCTAGATCACCTCTAGAGGGATCACCCCATGGGACAGTTTCTGCAAGGCGCTGACATTCCTCAACAGAAAGAGCGTGGCCCTGCTTCGCAAGGTATTTTTTAATAGCGCTCAATCGGGCAGAAGGATCAAGTGCCCGAACACTCGCTACTGCTACCGCATCACTAAGGCTTTTTGCATTTTCGAGCCGCTCAACCAAAAGAGAACCGGCCTCAATAGCAGAAATATTGAATTTCAATCGCTCAAGCTCAAGGAGTGTCAACGGAAACAGCGGATGATCTACTTTTGAATTCAATAGTCCGCTTTCTCCCAATCTATTCACCCATGTATTTCGGCCAACTCCTGCAATGATTTGTCCTCTTAATCTATAGTCGTTTTCAGGCACCCACTTCAACAATACTGGCACCATTCCCAATGGAATAGATCCCTTAGGCAGAGCGATTTTAGTCACTTCAGACCCTAAACTAAACCCCATCGGCCATTCCTGCTGCTGTATCTCTCGAATCAAATGGGGCCATTGCATAATGAGACCCCGGACCTGCTCCATGCCGAGCGCAAAGCCAGAAAGCCTCCAAAGCATCTGCCTAGCTTCTCTAGAGGTACCTCTCAAGATTGTAGCCAGACGATCTAGTGGAAACATTTCCAAAGGCGTGAAGACTTTATGCCAAACCAAATCCAACCAAAATTCCTGTAAGTCGGGATCTAGGACGCTAGCAATTCGCATGACTTCATCCAAGCTCAAGGGTGGCAAGGACTTTACGCTATTACTAAGTTCCGTAAGCCAACGACGGGGCAACTTTCTTAGATTCGCCAAGTAATGCTCAGTCGAAACGAATCGAATATTCGTCTTTCCTCGAACCACATGGCTCCACCAACCATGGGCGGGAGTTAACGCTTCCGTGTGCTGACTAGGGCTTCCATCCAGAAATTCCACATCCAACTGAGCGCGACGAAGGACTCCGTCATTCCAAGAGTTGCGAACAGCCTTCTCTACCAAGCGGGAATCCAAAACGGGCGCCCTTCCGGCTCGGAGATCTATCAGTGTGTCATCGGATATCTCACCCCTAAACTTTCCAAGTGCGACCTGTTCTGCCACCGCAATGGTAGCCTGCCAGGTAGAAGTGGTGCCAGTTTGAATAAGGCTACGGCTTTCTCGCGGGTAAGCTAAGGCATCAATACAATCACTAACACTTGGATGACTGGCCTTTGCCGAACCAGTAAAAAGAACCATCGTCAACAAAAGGTAAGATCGCTTCATCATGGCTAGGAACTAGCCCGCCAAAACGCATGAGTCAAGCGGGCCTGTTTCTCATCGCGTTCCATCAAAAAATGGATCGACCGCCCAACTGAATCATCGGCACATTGGCGCCATTGTCGTAGACATCCATCTCATGGTTCTCTTCGATTGGTACGACGTATCCGCCGAAGAAAAACAAATTAGATCCCCCTTGGCCTTTCCAAAGATCCAATTGCAGACCCGGACGAAACCAAGTTTCAGCCTCGCCATTCAGCACTCGTTCGGAATGGAGGGTCATTCGTAGTTCTGCAAAAGGATTGCGATTCTCGCCCCCAAAAAGATTCTTTCGACAGAGCGTGATGCCGCCATCCACTTCTCCCGTGATAGACGAAGCGTCTTCGAAAGAAGTAGCAAGTTGGGCACCAAGGGTCCCGCTGACCCAATATTTCTGATCGGGTTCTTCGTACTGCTTGCCGATCTTGGCCCCGACTAGCAATGCATCGTGGCGTTCATCTCCGTAGACGTAGTTTTTCTTCTTAGTTCCCAAGTGCCAATGATCCAAAATAGCATGAGTCCCTGCTTGCAACGCCCTTGCGCCATACCACTTCTCGTCATTGCCCCAGGACTTTACCCCCGCAAAAATCTCGAAGAAATTGCCTCGAGGATCGGGGTCCTGCCGAAAGTAAGCTTGAAGGTCCACGATTTCTTGAGGAAAGGTCTGGATACGAACGTTCTCGCCATTCTGTAAGCTCTGCAGGGGATCGGGTGTCTCTTTGGTGTAGAGGTCGGTATTGTAGCGAACGCCAATGGTCGCGTGATCAAATTCAAAGGCGAGATCGCCATAGACGCCTACCGTATGAGCATCGTCGACTCCGCCGCCCAGGAGCCAATTGTTCAGCATCGAAAGGTCCACGGTGACGCGCCGAAGTTTTCCGACGGAGAATGCCTCACACTCCTTGAACGGATGAGGCATGTACTCCTCCACTGCACTTGGCTCGACTGGCTTCGTTGAATCAAAAGGAAGGGGCTCCTTATAGAATTGTGGACGACGCAAAGGTCGCGCGCCCCGCTGCGCATAAGCTCCCTCAGACAGGAATCCGCCTATCGCCAAAATGAGCCAAAAAAAAGCATTAAAACGCTGAAATCTCGAATTCATGAACGCCCCCCTTATTCACCTAACCATCGATGCCACTCGTGGATCAGTAACAGAGAAGCAAGCATCTGGCAAAGCGCAAGGCAGATCAGACCAGGATTCGAGAACGCTTGGGGTCATAAAGAGGAGCAGTATGGCGCCGTGCTGGGTATCGCTCGCCCATCACATCCAACTCCCAAGCTTCGGCTTCACTCAAGCTCTGCGGAACGTCCGACGATGCCACATAGCCCATTGCAATGGTCTTTTGGACCGTATGTCCATAACCACCACTGCTGAGCACTCCCACTACTCTTCCTTCTCGACATATCGACTCGCCACCATGGAGCGGAACATACTTGTCTAACGTGAGCGTGATGAGCTGAAAGCGAGGTCCTTTGTCTTTTGCAAGGGTCAGCGCCTTCTTGCCGATAAACTCCGGCTTACTAAGTCGAACACAAAATCCAAGTCCCGCTTCATAAGGCGTGTAGTCTGGCGTGAGGTCGGTACTCCAATAGCGATATCCTTTTTCAAGGCGCAAGGATTCTATGGTGCGATAGCCTGCATTGACCACGCCGAGGTCCTGGCCCGCTTCCCAAAGCTTGTCGTAGACGGCGGTCATTTGGTGAATGGGGATGTGCAACTCCCATCCCAACTCTCCCACGTAAGTCACTCGCAATGCGCGAAGCTTATTGCCTGCGATCTCGATTTCTTTCCACGTCGCAAAAGGAAATGCCTCATGCGACAAGCCAGCTTCGGTTCCTTTTTTTACGACGCGACTGAGCAACTCACGAGACTTGGGACCACAGAGGTTGATCACTCCACCTTCGCGCGTCACGTCTCGAATGGTGACGGCGGATCCTGCTGGACGATGTTCCTCTAGCCATGCTTGATCGTGCGTTCCAAAGGTTGTTCCGGTGACGATGTAGAACGAATCTTCACTGATCCGACCAATCGTTAGATCCGAAACAATCCCGCCCCGATCACTGCAAAATTGGGTGTACGTCAAAGCGCCCGGCGGTTTTTGCAAATCATTGTCCGCAATACCATCCAAGAACGAAAGGGCTCCCGCACCCTGAACCCAGATCTTACTAAAGGAGGATTGATCAATCAGCGCCACTCCTTCGCGAATGGCGCGATGCTCAGCCGCCACCGCTTCGAACCAGTTGGGCTTACCAAAGGTCGTAGCATCTTTAGCTTCCATTCCTTTCGGCGCAAACCAATTGGGGCGCTCCCAACCAGCCTTGGACCCAAAGCAAGCGCCCTTTTCTTTGAGGCGTGAGTAGAGTGGAGACTCCAAAACATTTCGAACCGTCTCGTGCTCTTCGTGCGGCCAATGAATGGAGTAGTGCCTGGCATATCCTTCTAAGGTGCGATCTCGCACGCGCGGAGTCTCGTGATAATGCTTGCCGTGAAAACGTCGTATATCCACGGACCAAAGATCCAAGCTTGGCTCTCCATGAATAATCCACTCTGCCATCATCAATCCCGCACCACCTCCCGCAGCAATTCCATGCGCATTGAATCCTGCAGCGAGGTAATAGTTGCGAAGCTCCGGCACGCGTCCCATCAAGAACGTTCCGTCCGGCGTAAAAGCTTCCGGTCCATTGATAAGTTTACGAATGCCAACTTTTTCTAATATCGGCGTTCGTCGAATGGCCTTTTCATAGAGGTCAGAGAAATGCTCCATATTGCTCTCGAGCAACTCTTGGCCAAAGTCTTTTGGCACACCATCGACCGACCATGGAATGGGGTTGTGCTCATACCCGCCCATCACCACACCCTTCATTTCTTCCTTATAATAAACCAAATTGTCCGGATCTCGCATCGTCGGATAGCCCGAGGTCATTCCTGGAATATCATCCGTCACCACATACTGATGTTGAACAGGAATCAGCGGAACATTGACTCCCGCCATTTTTCCTACCTCGCGCGCCCAAAGCCCTGCAGCATTGACCACAATTTCCGCAGTGAAGACTCCTTGATCGGTAATGATGTCTTTGCAATAGCCATCCTTCACCTGCGTTTCGAGTACACGCACCCCACGATGAAACTTAGCTCCTCGACTCCTCGCACCTTTGGCAAGCGCCTGCGTAATCATGCTTGGATCGGCAAATCCATCCGTCGGAAGTAGCGCCGCTCCAACGACCCCTTCGGTACTCATCATCGGAAAAATTCGCTGCGCTTCTTTGGCGTCCATCAGCTGCATCTCGAGTCCAAAACTTTTGGCCATCGTCGCCGCCCGTTTCAATTCGATCCAGCGATCCTTCGAACTCGCCAATCGCAGGCCTCCCACTTGCTTCCAACCCGTGGCTTGTCCGGTTTCTTCTTCGAGGGTTTGATAGAGCTGCACACTTTTTTGCAGCATGCGAGTGACGTTGCGAGAGGATCGCAATTGTCCTACGAGTCCGGCAGCGTGCCACGTCGATCCACTCGTCAACTCACCTTTTTCAAGGACATGAATATCCTTCCAACCCAATTTGGTGAGATGATACGCAATACTGCAGCCAACAATCCCACCACCAATAATAACGACTCGCCCGTTTATCGCCATAACCCCTGCATATCATACGGCAATAAAAGCAGAAGGGGTGAAGCGCCGACACTAAGCATTATCATGGAGGATTGTCACGATCGTCACACCGTGTTAGACCGAACGGAGTCGCCGTTACCTATAGAGACGTTTGCAAAAGTGAGGATCCGAGAATGATGACTCCTTTATTGATTTTGTTTCTTTCGTTTTCGATCCATCCTGCAGGTGCGCAATCCCCCATGCATCCATTTGATCGCTATTACCAAACAACGATCGAAGCGGAAGTGCTTCGCATAGCGCTCCCTGCTTACATCCTCCAAAATGTCCCCGACTTTGAACCAGAATTGAAGGCGCTCCAAGATCGAACCCCTTTTCCGGTAGGCTCGCTATTTTCGCAAGTATTTGCCGTCGAATTGCGCAAAACCTTGGCCGAAAAATTTCCAGACTACCTCGAAGAAAGGCTCCCCTATCTCTACCCCTATCGAATTGAGAGAATCCTTCACACGAAGATAAAATACCCCTACGACTATCAAGTAGATCGACCCCTGGCCGGTAAAGTTGCCTTTTCCAAATGTGTGAAGGACGTGCTTATGCAACTGCTCGAACGCCCCGAGTTTGCAAAACTCAGGGAGTCTATGAGCAATATTACGTCGCAATGCCTCTCCAGAGAAAACGTTACTCTGGAAGAAATCGCGGACGTAATCTCCAGCTCCATGACTGGCTCCATGGCTGGAGAAGTGAGATCAGGCACCACGCTTTTCGCAATCATGGAAATTTTTGACCAAGCTTACTCGAGCAGAAAGAACCAGCCGGAGATTGCTAAGGCCATTCTCCAACCGCGCACCAAAGCAATTGCAGCATCCCTTCAAATCTATCTCAACAACTACTACCAATTTCGCTACTCGGGACTTGATGATGCTTTCTACAACCCCATGCACCTCCAAGTAGTTATTCGTCCAAGTGATTCTACCGACTTGACCAATTACAATATTGCGCTCTGCCAAGAGACACCGACCCATCCGAGATTCGTTCAAATCGAATTGCCACCGCTTGCCGCCTACCAAATGGAATCACAATACCTTCGTCTACAAATTGCCGCCAAAGTCAGCGCTGCACTTTTGAAACACCGCTGGAAAGAGCTTCATACGCCCGTCGATACCCATGACAATCCAGAACTAGCCCAAGTCATTGAGGTCTTAGTCAATCAAGATCAGACGTTTGTTTCTGCTTTAATGGCGTCGATAGAATCCTCAACTCCTTTAGAAACGCTCGTTAAGAAACGTGCTGTCGAGATTCAAGAAGTGATGGGTAAGCTGCAGAGCAAAGACTCTCCTGAAAACAAAGCCTCACTTATCAAATGCCAACAAGAACTCTTTGGCCTTTGCTACTTCTACCAGAGGTACAAGCACGGCGGATGGAAAGAAGTGCAAGCGGTGCTAGATGCTCCTCAATCTGTCAAAGTTGCTGATTTTCAAGAGGCGCTACAATCAACGTTGCAGCAATAGCTTTTTTATTCTTTTGACCACTAAGGTTGGGTGACACAACTCAAAACATCCTCAGCCACCATCCAAGGATAGTCCGCCAAGAGGTACTTGGTAGATTCCTTCTGAAATCGCGCAGTGCGAGCTGCTTCTTTGCCAGCAACACAGGGACGTAGCTTCTGAAGATCCGCTGATCGATCCACGGGTTTTCCACTCACGCTAGGCGGAGTGGGATTGAGGTAGCTGTCTTCCTCTCGCAAAGCAAATTTCTGATCTTCGGTTGGCGTAGGGACCACATAAGCTTCAAATTCTGGAGTGACGCCTTTGACCTGTGGACTCTGACCTGAGGCTGTAAAGTACTGAGAGACGGTACGCCACAGATAAGTGCCTTCCAAAAACTTCAACTGCCATTGCACGACACCCTTGCCGTAGCTTCTTTCTCCCACAAGCCATGCGCGCTGAAGGTCTTGCAAAGCCCCGGCTGTTATTTCGGAGGCGCTGGCCGATCGGCCATTGATGAGGACCACCAAAGGTTTTTGGGTCAATGGCTCCGCGGTTGTTTTTTCAAACTTCCCGATGGGAGCTTTCCCGACGGTTTGCTGTTCCACCACAGGAGATTCCTTCGGCGTAAAAATCCCCGTCAAGCAAACAGCGCCACTGAGCAATCCACCCGAATTATCTCGAAGGTCAATGACGTATCCCTCCGCACCATTCGCTTCGCCTTTTTTGACAGCGTCACTGACTTGCGTGCACATCTCTTTTTCTAAGAAGGATTTGACCTTGATCCATAGGTACGGAATTTGGCGAGTTGGTTTGGTTTCGACATTGGCCAAATGTATGGGCGCACGTGTGATCGTAAAACTCAACGACTGCTGATCTCTTAGAACGACGATTTCGACGTTACTACCTGCCGTTCCGAGGATGACTTTTCGTGTCTCATCCAAGGTCTTTCCTTCAAAAGGATAGCCATCAGCAGAAACCAAAATATCATTCGCCAGAATTCCGGCTTGATCAGCAGGACCACCGGGAACTACCTCGCTCACAATAATCTTCTTTTGGACCGCGGTCATAATGACGCCTATGCCGATCAGGTCTTGTGCTCCGCCATTCTTGTACTCATCCTCGGCCCAGGCTTTGGGGACCATTCGAGTATGCGGATCGTACGTCACATTGAAGTAAGCATTGAGTGACTCGGCAACCGTGGAAGAAACAAGTGCAGGTGGAACGTTCAGTAAGCCACCCAGCTCCTTCCAAATGCTACTAAAGGAAACCTTATTTCCTGCATAGCTGGCCTCCCAGAGAGCTTTTTCTACCAACCGCTTCTTGCGATATTGTTGAACGGCTTCGCGCAGTGATGCTGCTTCAGGAAGCTTAGAAGGCGTGGTCCAGCGGACTCCACCCACTTCTTTCTCAACCTTCTGCCCATCGACCAGAGGCTGCCCGGGTGCAAGCGGTACCAAGACGGGATCCAATTGAGAGCCGATCACCTGAAGCGCCGAGGAACACGCGTAATACGACTGCACCGAGCTTTGGCAACTGGCGTCCCTCATCAATTGCTCGAGGGTGTCCGGCTTGAGCCCCACTTCCGCCCAATATTCGTCCATGGTCTTTTCGAGCAAGATTGCCCCGTAGGCCAACCCCGTAAAAACACCCAAAAACGCAGCCATCCCAAACAATCGACGAATCATCCCCATTGAATCCCCCCGGATAATAGAATCCCCAGCTTCTGGCGTATCCTGAAGGGCGAAACACTGTCAAACGACCCACCGCTTCACAAGCGAAAGGGATTCTGGTAGCTTGCGGCAAATGAAGCGTAGGTCTAGAGATTTTATATCCTTTCTGTGTTTAATTTTTGCGCTGAGCTTGGGCGCTGCTCATGGTCAAAATCTTGATCGCAGCAACCATGGCCTAATCCCAGTCTACTTTCGGGATAACTTGATTTGGCAGAAAGAGGACCACAGTCAAATAGATTCCTCTCGCCTTCGCTACTACCAAGCACTTGACTGGGCCTGGAATCTCCTTTTAAACGCGACCGAAACGCAGCGACTTTTCGCTGCGTTATCTAAAGGAAAAATGGACCAAGTTCGGCAGATCCTTCGCTTCAATCGAATCATGGATCTCCGAAGTTTTCTGGTCGTCTACCATACTCTTTTTTTGAGCGATCCCGTACCAGCCGAGGCACTCTGGAGTCGCCGGATCGACACGGAGCGATTGGCGGTTCTCTTGCATTTTTATCGCGAGCTGGGCACAGTCCAAGCGTATAATCCCAGCGCTCTCGTGGTCCCCGGTGCCAGTACTCGAAATGACATAGACCTCGTTCATCTGGTTATTCGGGCGGGTCGATTTCCGAGAGTCTCAGCTCGCGCTCACGGCAAAAACCTTCCGCCGGTTGAATTTGAATCAGCGAGTTGGACGGCTGCACTCGAACCCTTTCAGCGCCCGGAATTTGACTTGCGTGAAGAGTACCTTGCTATCCTAGCAGGCCTTACCAATCACGAATTTGGCCACCTCAAATTTGCTAGAATTCCAGAATTGGTTGCCAAGTTTTTTTTAGAATTGCGCAATGATGCTAGAGAGGCCAATCAGCTTGAAGATCCGAGAGCGAAATCCGAAAAGTTAGCCAAAGCTCGGGACATCCTGGTGATCCATTTGATGAATAAAGATTCAGAGAACCTCCTTCATACGTTCCAGCAATCGCCACCTACCAAAAAGCGAGAACTCAATACGCTCGCCGCCTTTCTCTTCCAGATTCAAAAAATGCACAGTGACCAGGACTTGCTTCGTCTTTTTCTGGAAGGAAGTCTCCCTGCCGGATCAAGCCCCGGCAAGACTACGGCAGCGCTCCAGACGCTTGACCTTTTGCACCAAGGGAGTTGCGGCGACGTCTTTGGAGACCCCTCGCAATAACTTCTGGCCATTCTGGAAGACTTTCGTAAACTGAGTGCCATGGTCATCGGAATCGAAAAGCTCCTTCAAAGTCCCAAGTACCTCAAAGAACTTCGCGCACAACGCATTGGCCTTGTAGCGCATGCAGCATCAGTCAATCGAGAGCTCCACCACTCCCTCGATCTCTTGATGGCCAAGAAGTTACCTGTAACCTGCGCTTTTGGACCGCAGCATGGAATGCGGGCCGAAAAACAAGACAATATGATTGAGAGTCAGGACTATCGAGATCCCAAGCACGGAATCCCCGTCTTCTCGCTCTACGGAGAAGTCCGTCGTCCAACGGACGAAATGCTCAGTCATTGCAACGTGATCCTCTATGACCTTCAAGATGTGGGTTGTCGTGTTTATACTTTTCTCACTACACTTTTCTACCTCATCGACGCCTGCGCCCGCACACAGAAAGCACTCTGGATCTTAGATCGCCCCAACCCTGCCGGGCGGATGATTGAAGGAAGCCTCTTGCGCTCAGGCTTCGAAAGCTTCGTCGGCGGTGGCGCATTGCCAATGCGACACGGCCTCACCATGGGAGAAGCGGCACGCTGGTATATCCACAGCAAAAAACTTACGGTCGACCTCAGAGTCCTCCCTTACCAAGGAAAAGCATTCGCCGATCGATCATGGGTCAATCCCAGTCCCAATATCCCCATGCTTGCAACCACTCGTGTCTACCCAGGCGCTGTCATGCTGGAAGGAACCAAACTCTCAGAAGGACGCGGAACCACTAC
Source organism: Bdellovibrionota bacterium (assembly GCA_963169695.1). Taxonomy (GTDB): domain Bacteria; phylum Bdellovibrionota; class UBA1018; order UBA1018; family CAUJDS01; genus CAUJDS01. Next base: position 821 of record CAUJDS010000040.1, on the reverse strand, counting down.
GCCGTTTCATACCTTGGGCGCACCAGGATTGGACATCGGCGCCATACTCAAGACCGCCGAAAAACATCAGCGCAAGTGGTTGCAGGGTTGTCGCATTCGTCCGTGTTTCTTTGAACCCACTTTTCAGAAACATGCCAAACAACTCTGCAGTGGAATTCAAATTCATGTTGATGACTCGGACTACGACCCCAAAAAATTCAAACCCTACCGACTCATCGCACTTCTGCTCAAGAGCATTCGCCTCGTTCATCCTGATTGGGACCTCTGGTCCACCGATCGCTACGAATACGAGGACGCTAAGCCCCCAATCGACTTCATCACCGGTAGCAGCTTCTTACGAGAATGGGTCGACGACTCCAACGCTAAGGCTGGTGACTTGGATAAATATTTAAGCATCGACGAAAAACGCTGGGAAAAACAGCGCCGCCCCCACCTTCTCTATCGCAAGTAGCTGCATGAGTGCGGACGCTCGAACTAAATAGCGTTTACCTTATCGCTGTTTTTGAATTTGGATTTTTATTAGCGACCAGTGGCTTTGTATTCCAAAACCCCACCCTTAGCTTTGGTGAGACTAAGGATAGACCGATCGCCCTGACCTACCGCCGCAGTACTTTGCCAGTCAGCAATAACTGCCCCCGATCGAGCAACATCGCGCAAAGTCCAAGTGCCTCCCCTTGCGGTGCTCGCATCGAAATCGAGAGTAAGAATGGCGTTGCCACCTTGGGCATCGATCCCATCCAAGGTCTTGGACTGCGTGCCTGCAACTAATTGATCTCCAGCTTCTGAGGTAGTGAGAAAAGCCACCAGCGTGTTTTCTGCCG
>CAUJDS010000039.1 GCA_963169695.1 Bdellovibrionota bacterium | reverse complement strand
GCCTTCAGAATGATCTTCTCGGAGGACTGATTTTCTCTGGCGTCGCGGAAGGAGACCCGCTTTATCCTGATTGGGCTGACTCTCATGCTCCTTTCAATCGCACGCTTCTCACTGAGGCAAAGACCCACGAATGTCTCAAACTCTTAGAGGTAGCTCCACCGATCTTAGGACTTAAGATGCAGGCCCTTCCCAAAGACCTTACACCGCTAGAGAGAGCACAGTTTATCGGAGACAACCTCAGTGCGCTTCAACGTGCGGCTGCTGGCGCTTTCGTTAGAAGAAAAGCTTAATTGAATTTACTGCCACGTAAGGTCTGTGCTCAGTGGCAAAAAAGATAGCCCATTCTTCTGAGCATTTTGGATCATAGAGTGAACAGAGTTTACGAAGTCTTTTTGATGGCGAAGCCGCTGTCGATCATGCAAAAGGACAATATCGCCAGGCCGCCATTGCTTTGCGTGCCGCAATGCGCGAGCTTGAGACAGCCCCCAAACCGCATCATACGATCTCCGATTCCACAAAATGAGTGGAATCTTCATCTCAGAAAGAACGCGTCGAAGTGGAGGAGTCACCACTCCCGCCGGGGGACGAAATCCCACCATCTCTGTTTTGGGTACAAGGGAATGAAGCAGATCAAAGGATTCCTGGATCCAAGTCTGAAGAACTCCCTCAGAAGAAAAAAAGGCGCCGTAACGATGATCTAAGGAATGACTTCCTAAGGCGTGTCCATCCGATAAGATTCTCTGCAAGAGCGCTGGATACTTTGCAGCGGTCTTAGCCACAACAAAGAAAGTCGCGCGTACCTTGAGTTCGCTTAATAACTCAAGAAGCAGCGGCGTCAATTCGGGACAAGGCCCGTCGTCAAAAGTTAGAAAAATAGATTGAGAAGGCAGCTGCCTAAGAATGGGGGCCCTAGATCGACAGGTAGGCGCGAGCCAATGCTTCAATGGATTCAAAGGCAGTCTCCTTCCCCAATGCTTGATTGGATAATTCTTTAGTGAGAAGCAGCGCTGACGCCGGACGACGCTTTTCAAAAAGCGCTTGAAACTGTGGGGCCAGCATAGGTTCTGCTATCTTGATGAAATGCTCCACTCCCGTATGAGGTGGAAAATCCAAACTACAAACAAGAACCTCTCGTGCTTGTCCTGACTTTAGCCAAATGGAGGCTAAACGTAGTGCTGCAAGGTCAGAGCCCTTTCCCTGACTAAGCGTAACAGATGCTCCCTGAAGTCCATACTGAATGCCAAGAAATCCCAACGTAGCGTGATGAAGGCTATTCTGAAATTGAATGGGTCGCGGATATCCTTCTTCGTAGAAACCTCTCAAAAAAGACAAGGAAGAATCCAACTCGCCATCTTCAGTCGCTAAAATACTCGCCAGATTTTTTCTTGCTTCATTCGTTCGCTTCTGCAGTATTTTATCAGCAACTGTACAAATCATTTGCATAGCAGGAGTCGCCTTCCGAAAGGCCGAGGCCAATTGGGGAGACGCGGCTTCTGATTCAGAATAGATTGCCGCATCGAGTATGTGCAAGTGAAGTTCAATCAGTGAATTCATGATTCCTCAGAACTAAAGCAGCATTGACGCCTCCAAAACCAAGGCAAGTTTTTAGCAAATACCGAATACTGCGCTTTTGAAGTTGCTTCGAAAAATTCAGGGCAGGCAAGGTTGGGTCCGGTGTTTTGAGCCCTAGGGTTGGTAAAACCATTCCGCGATTCATCGCTTCAATGCAAAGAGCGGCTTCAAGACCACCAGAACAAGCTAGTGCATGGCCATGGATAGGCTTCGTCGAAGTGATAGGAACTTTGCTTCCGCCAAGAAGACTACTCAGCATAGCGGCTTCAGCGGCATCATTGTGCCGAGAGCCGGTTCCATGAGCATGAATCCAATCTAACTGAGAGGCTTCTAATTGGGCGCGCAGTAGGGCTTCTTTCACTGCGATGCCAAGCCCCACACCCTCGGGCGATGGACTCGTCATATGATAAGCATCACTCGAAAGTCCTACGCCAACAATCTTAGCGATGGATGGTACATCAGAGGAGCGACTCATCAAGAGCGCGCTCGCTGCCTCGGAGAGATTGATACCATCCCGCTCCTGATCAAACGGTCTTGAAACCTGAAAGGAAGTGAGCTGAAAGGACCGAAAGCCCTCCTGGGTCATTTCGCTCATGGTTTCGCATCCCAAGACCAAACAGCGGTCTACCTGTCCAGAATGAATCCACTGATGCGCAATGGAAATTGCTTGCAACTGAGCAGCGCAAGCAGAAACCACTAGGAAGGATGGACCCCGAAACTTTAAAAAATTCGAAAGCTCCTGCAGAAGCAGCCCCGACTGTCGATCCCCGAAACGCAACAAAAAATCTTCGGCTGCTTGATGCTGAATAAATCCTCGATAGGCCTGCTCCCAATTGGCAAGACGACTGGTCGTAGTAGCGACAATCAATCCGTCTCGCTCACCCAGGGCGTCCCTCGATGATTCCGTACGCAGCGCCTGCAAAGCTACGTGGATGAGCATAAGAAGTGCCCTATTGCGCTGCAAATCTTTTCGAAGAAAGTCTAGCTGACTAAATTCTTCATCACGCAATGAGATATCCGGAAAGGGAAGCCAAAGCGAATCATCCACTCGACCAGTTCCATCACGAATCCCGGATCGACCAGCAATACACGCCTCCAGAAGCTTCTCCACGCCAACTCCGACGCAAGACAAGGCGCCAGAACGTAGGACTGATGACTCAAAATGATCAGTGCTGGGCATTGATGCGAGCAAGGAGTGTCCCTAGGTTCTCAAAAACCTGACGCCCTTCTTCCGCACTGTTGATACGAATCCCGTAGGTCCGCTCCACTGCTACTACCAATTCAAGGATATCAACCGAATCCAATTCCAAGCCTCCCTGGGTAAGAATCGTTTGTTCATTGAGGACAGCAGGTTTGAAATTTTGAAGGTTCAATGACTGAACGACCAGTTCAGCAACTTCAGACAGGGACACCGATTTTGATTTTGCCATTGTAGGATCCAGACCTTGTTCTCTCTGTTTTGTTCAAGTATGTTCAGTCATATGTTTTTAGGCTGCCCCATGTCAAATAGTTTAAGGAAGCGATTCATTCCTTTGGCGTGCTTTTTTGTCCTTTCCACTGGCATGCTTTGCAGTACGACTCGTGCCTCTAGCCAAGGCAACATGAGCGCAATCCAACTTCAAGAAGCTCTGGGTCCATACCAAAAATTTGCCACCTTGAAAGTCGATTTTGGCCAAAAGAAATACCTTCAAAAGTTGGCGATCGAAATGAAGTCTCAGGGGACTTTAGAAATCAATCGACGAAGTGGAAAACCTAGTTTTCGATGGAAAGTCACTAAGCCATCGGCACTATTGGTAGAGCTTAAGGACGGAATGCTTCAAATTGTCTCGGGAGAGGGGGATACCCAAGACATCCAAAAAATTCCGCTATCGGCGGCCCAAGGGCAGAACAAGGGCTTCTCGGATTTGACGGCATGGCTCAATCTCGACATTGTGGTCCTCGCCAGAAATTATAACGTCCAGAAAACGGGACCACGGACCTTTTCTTTTCAGTCCAAGGAACCTGAATCGGCACCTTTTCGAACTATCCAAATTACGGGATCTAAGGCGGGTTACCTCGAAAAAATGCAACTCGAAGAACGCAATGGAGATTCGGTCGTAATTGAGTTTGATCATGTTGAAATTCATTAGCCATTCAAAGCCCACTCGATCTTTTCTTGGTGTATTGGCTTTCCTTCATCTCGTGCTGGTGTGTTTGGCTGCGGGAGAAGAAGCGTCCTATCAAAATGTTTTTTTACCTAAAGAGCTTGCGCAGTCTTTCTCAGAAATTCAAAAGTTTCCTGCTACTTGGAGCGGTATGATTCTTTTAGATCGTGAGAATCCTTCCTATCCTGATCTCAGGACGAAGCTCTGTCGACTCTCACTGCTGCTTAGTAATAAAGGGATGCACCTAGCCTGTCCTGAATCGCTGGCATCGCGCCAACGACTCCTGGATAACTGGATTAAAGACCTTCCCTTACGCCAAGCAATGCCAGATGCAAAACGGATAAGAAGCCAGATCACCCAAGCCACGACAAAGCTTTCATTCCTAGCGAGCGATGACCCCCTCTTTGAACTAACGAGGCGCGATCCACTCAATACTCTTGCGGATTACCTCAGACATTGGATGAAGGGCGGACCTGAGCTTCAGAGTTCCAAACAAGGTCGTTATGACGCCTTGGCTGTCAACTTTGATTTTCCGCCCAGTCAAATGACCCAAACAGCGCTACTTCAACCTTTATGGCAATCCCTTTGTAAGGACCCTAGTGCCTGCAGTGAGTTGATATTTTTGGGTGCGCACTTCGCCGCTTTGAAAAACCAGAACCAGGTTCAACATGACCTCCGACAAGTCTCATGGCTTGGGATTCTGCTCTTCGTAGGCTTTTTATTGCTCTTGATTAAAATTCGCAGAACCTCTCTCCTGTTCATATTTTTCGTAGTCTTTGGTAGCGCGGCGCTTGCTCTTTTTCTCACAAACCTCTTTTTTGGCGGAGTGCATGGATTAACACTAGCGTTCTCTCCCGTCATTATTGGACTTGGATTGGATTATGGTTTCCATTACGCGATCGGAAAGCGACGCAGTTGGATTTGGAAGCCCAATCTGGTTGGATTCCTTACAACATGGATTGTCTTGATCCTCGCATATGGAAGTAAAATTCCTCTCGTACAACAGCTCATGTTTGCATCAGGCTTAGGGCTTTTGTTTGCCTATGGACTGTTTTATTTACTTTACGAAAAAACCAAGTGGGGACCTACCTGTGCAGCGTTCGATTTCAAACCCTTTGCGCGTCCCTATTTTAACTGGATAACCCTCTGCCTTTTAGTAACTGCCATCTGGGCTGCGATTTCCATTAAGCCTAAATTAGATCTTTCTGCCTTGGAATATTTTAGTGATTCTGAGCGATCCGCCATTCATACGTTCCATGCTGAAACGGGATTTCAATCTCCCGTTTTTGAAGTCCTGGCCAGGGCCAAGGGCGGAAGCGAGCCTCTCTTTCAATTGAGAGAGCGGTTTTCTGTCGAGCAA
>CAUJDS010000038.1 GCA_963169695.1 Bdellovibrionota bacterium | reverse complement strand
ACTTTCTCAGGTGAAGTTTCGGAATGATCGACCATTTCGAGGGTTCTGCGATCGAGCTCTTTTAGGAGTACTTTGAGGCCATCACCCGTCAAAGCAGAGATGCAAAAAGGTTCCAGCGGTTCAGGGTGGGACTCTCGAATAGAATTGATGTTCTGTCGCAGTGCTGTCCTGATATCTCCAAGCAGGGTAGGGGAGAGCAAATCGGACTTATTGATGACGACCATTTCGGGCTTATAGGTGAGGGTGGGATTATAAAGCTGAAGTTCTTTGCGGATCGTCTTGTACAGATTGAGGGCTTTTTCTACTGCGGCGGCATCGTCTTCTTCAAAAGAAGTTTCTAGCAGTGCTGCGCCGTCGATGACATGAACCAAAAGTCGCGTGCGCTCAATATGGCGAAGGAATTCGATTCCCATTCCGTGCCCTTGGTGCGCGCCTTCAATGAGACCTGGGATATCTGCCACCACAATCGAGCGATCGCCATTGAGTTCAACCACACCTAGGTTGGGTGTTCTTGTCGTAAAGTGATAATCACCGATTTTGGGCCTTGCGGAGCTGAGCTTGGAGATCAGTGTGGATTTTCCAGCATTTGGATAACCGATAATTCCCACATCTGCCAAAAGCTTGAGCTCCAAACAGATCAGTCGTTCTTCTCCGGCTTCACCGTCTTGTGCAAAGCGGGGAGCCTGGAAAGTTGAGCTGACGAAATGAGCATTGCCTTTGCCACCACGACCGCCCATGCATCCAAACCACTCCTGACCTTCTTCAATGAGGTCGACCAGGACTTGGCCGTTTTCGTCTTTGATGATGGTGCCTACCGGCACGGAGATGACTAAATCTCCGCCAGCACGTCCTGATTTGTTCTTTCCGCCGCCCGGCTTTCCGCCCAAGGCGCCGTAGGTACGGCGCAATCGAAAGTCTGCGAGAGTCGCTTTTTTATTCGTAGTTCTGAAGGAAACGTTGCCGCCACGGCCTCCGTCACCGCCGTCGGGTCCTCCCATGGGAACGTACTTTTCCCTGCGGAAACTTACGCAACCTGAACCACCGTGACCGGCCTTTAACTTGATTTTAGCTTCGTCAATGAAACGCACTCGCGCACCCTACCATGTTGGATTAATTTCATCAAATATTGAAAAGGGTTGCGATCAAGATATTTACGCAGCCGCGTAAACAGATATGCGCTGTCTTTTCTTGTCGATGTACTCAAACTTCACGACACCTGGGATAGCTGAATAAAGGGTGTCGTCAGAGGCTCGGCGCACATTGCGACCAGGATGGAACTTAGTTCCACGCTGCCGAACCAGGATTTCTCCTGCGTTGACAACCTGACCACCAAAACGCTTAACGCCGAGGCGTTGGGCTCTACTGTCTCGACCGTTTCTAGAACTACCACCGGCTTTTTTATGTGCCATGACTTATTTGCTTCCTTTTTCTCGCTTCCGAACAAGGGCCTTACGGGGAGCGCGGTCCTTCGTGCTTCGCTTTGGATCATCTCCATGAGGAGCAAGAAGGGTAAAGAATTTCTTGAGTTGCGTCTGTTTGACTTCTGCGTCTAGCTCGGACTTGCCGCCAGCGCCGTTCTCCAGTCCCGTCACCAAGATCTCGGTATGCTCTTGGCGATGACCGGTCTTTCTACGGAATCGGGTCCGTCGTCGAAACTTATGGATCGTGATCTTTTTGCCTCGACCCTGAGCAACCACTTGCGCTTCCACGCACGCGTTTTCTACGAGGGGACGACCCAACCAGATCTTGGACCCTTCTTCGCCGGGCTCAGCAAGGAATAGTACCTCGCTAAACCGAATTGATTTGCCAACTTCTTCCTCGAGTTTTTCAATCCGAAGAAAATCACCTGCCTGAACGCGGTACTGTTTACCGCCTGTTTTAAAAACTGCGTACATAGAGGCGATGAAAGTGCACTAATCCCTTTTGCTTGTCAACGACTGTTCCAGCCGTAAAGGGATGAATTCGCGAACTTACGATGCTTTTTTATAATCGTAGTGCTGCGGAGCGCCTCCGGGACCAACGTAGTTTTCCCGGAAGACCTTATTATCGCTGCCTTCTACGCCATGGTAGCCCTCTTCGGTGAAGCTATCTACATGACAGACTTCCCAACGAGCCATTGCGGCATCTTGAAGGACCTTGTCCTCGGCGGCCGTAATAATCCCTTTTTCGCGAGCGGGGCCAATGAGCTTGAAGACCCGCTTCTTGGGCAGGAGTCCTTTTCGGACCGCGGCGCTGATGCGGCGTTCAATTTCTTCGGCTCGTTTAATAATGTCGAGCGCAGATTCCAATTGGGCAAAGTGCTCGTCTCCTGACTTCGGGATATGGATCCCGTTGGTGAGGCGATCGCGTCCAGCGCCTGGGGTCAGCATAGCGACTGCAGCTTTGTGGCCGAGGTCGTCGCTGAAATTCCATTCGAGGTTATTCATGCGATTCCAAGTGCGGAGGACTTTGCTGAAGAACCAGCTAAGGCCTGGCACTTTGAGGTTAGCAAAAATTCCGTCAAAGCCTTCTTGAATTTGTGTCAAGCCGTAGCGAAGCGCGAAGTCTACCAATGGAAGGTCTTCGCGTTTTTGGCCATCGGCAAGGTACCGTCGCATAACGGCGGTGCACATGTACTGCCAAGATAGAATGTCGGCAAAGCGGCCTGTGAGTTTTTCTTTCTTCTTTAAGCTTGCGCCGAGGGTGAGCATGGCAACATCAGAGAAAAGTGCAAAGGAGGCAGATACCCATGCGAGTTTCTGAGCGTAACGACGCAAAGGTCCTCCTACGGAGAATCCTGCGGCGTGGCCTCGAGTCAAGCTGAGGACGATGGTTCTAAAGACGGCACGAATGACGTGACCAGCGTGACCCCAAATGGCCTGATCAAATGCAGGCAAATTGCGTGTCTCAAGTGCATCCACTTCTTTGAACGCCCATGGGTGAGCGCGCATCAGTCCCTGACCAAATACAATAAGAGTACGCGTAAGGATGTTGGCGCCTTCTACAGTGATGCCAATGGGTGTGGCCTGGTAAACGGTAGAAAGGAGGTTGCGTGGGCCGCGAGATATTCCTGCGCCGGCCATAATGTCCATGCCGTCATTGATGACTTTGCGACCGAGTTCGGTAGCATTGTACTTAGCGATGGCGGTGATGACCGATGGTTTGATTCCACGATCCAAAGCACCCACGGTGAAAACACGCATGGCTTCAAGCAGGTAAGTAAATCCACCAATGCGAGCGAGGGGCTCTTCGAGACCTTCGAGTTTGCAAAGGGCGGTTCCAAATTGTTTGCGGATGGAGCTGTGTGCACTGGTCACTCGGGCAACCAGCTTGGCACTGCCAGCGGCTTGAGAAGGAAGAGAAATACCGCGGCCAGCGCCGAGGCTCTCCATCAACATGGTCCAGCCTTTTCCGGCGTTTTTGATTCCACCGATGATCCACTCAACTGGGATTTCGACGTTTTGGCCTTGGGTAGGACAGTTGTAGAATGGCACACCTAATGGATCATGTCGTCGACCTAAGACCACGCCTTTGGTTTTGGAAGGAATCAAGGCGCAAGTAATGCCCAAAATCAATTGGTTGCCCAAAAGTTTTTCGGGATCGCGGAGTTCAAAGGCAAGACCTAGCACGGTAGAAACTCCAGCGAGGGTGATCCAACGTTTGTTCCAGTTGAGGCGAATATAAAGCTTTCCGTCTTTTTTGAAGAGTTCGCCATTGGACTCGAGTGAGCCGGCGTCACTTCCAGCACGTTGCTCGGTCAATGCGAAGCAAGGAATTTCGTCTCCAGCTGCTAAGCGGGGAAGGTAATGATTCTTTTGTTCTTCGGTTCCAAAGTGAGTGAGAAGTTCTGCAGGACCAAGGGAGTTTGGAACCATTGCAGTCACCGTCACGGCGACGGATCGGCTAGAGAGCTTCATGATGACCGCGCTATGAGCAGCGGCAGAGAATTCGAGGCCGCCGTATTTTTTCTGAATAATCATGCCGAAGATTTTGATTTTCTTCATGTAGGCCCAAACTTCTTTTGGGATTTCTTTGTTCTGGCTGATCTTCCAGTCGTTGGTCATGCGGCAAAGTTCTTCGATCGGTCCATCGATGTAATCTTGTTCTTCTTTGGTCAGCGCGGGATAGGCTTCTTTGAGAAGTTTCGAAAAGTTAGGTTTTCCAGAAAAGAAATCTGCATCGACCCAAACGGCGCCGGCATTGAGGGCTGCTTTTTCGGTAGCGGAGATCTGCGGTAGCAATCCGAGCATGTGAATGACTTTCATCATCGGTGCGGAGACAAGGATTCGGCGAAGGGGCTTGATATTGAAGAGGAGGGCGACGCCGGCGAAGGTTCCCAAGACACTCATCGGGGCAGCATAGCCGTAGAGGCAGGCTAGTCCAAAGAGGCTCCATAGGAAGAGTGGCGCTCCGAAGAACCCCAGACTCACGGTCGCAAATACCGTTGCAGCGACCATCCATCCAAAACTCTCACCCAGAAAAAAGCCGTAAAATTCCATCGCTTTGTCCCTATCTCTAATAACCAATGGCCATAGAAACCCCTAAGGTTCCGCGACTAGCTTATCGGAGGGGCGAAGAAGAACTTGAGTGAAATGTTTTTGCTCTACGCCACGCCATTTTATCGCAGATGAGCTCGCTTTGACGGGTGGGGGCTACCCGGGCTGATTCTCCCTATGCGAATACACTAGGTTGATCTATTAAAAAGAGTAGGTTAACCTATCAAAATGAGAAAGCTTCTTGAATTGCCCTTTCTGCGGGACTTAGAAAAGGGCTTAGACCGTCGCGATCACGTTATTCAGGCGATTATTGGACCCAGGCAAGTCGGTAAGACGACTTCGGTGTTGGACTTTATTGAAAGGCGCTTTTCGGGAAAGGCTCTCTATGTCAGTGCGGATCAGGTGTTTAATTCCGACGTCAACTGGTTAGTGTCGACATGGAAGCAAGCTGAGAGTGAAAAGAAGGCTCTCTTTATTGATGAAATTCAGAAAGTAGAGGGTTGGTCGGAAGGTCTGAAGAAGCTTTGGGACGATGCCAAGCGACGCAAGAGACTCTTTCCGTGCGTTATTCTAGGATCCAGTTCGTTGGAGATCCAGAAGGGGATATCAGACAGTTTGACCGGTCGACATCGTCTTATTCGGGCCTTTCATTGGAACTATGAAGAGTCAAAAAAGGGGTACGGACTGACGTTTGATGAGTACTTGAAGTTTGGCGGATACCCAGGGTCCTATGCATATCGGGATGACCTAAAAGAGTGGAGCGGATACGTTAAGAACTCCATTATTGGTACCGTTATCGAGAAAGACATTCTAAGTCAGCGTGCGGTTCGAAGTCCGTCTCTATTTAGGCAAGCCTTTGACATTCTCGTTTCTCTTCCGGCTCAAGAAATTAGCTTCACGAAGCTCTTGGGGCACCTACAAGACAAAGGCAATGTCGAGTTAGTTAAGCACTATCTGCATCTCTATGAAGGAGCTTTTTTGATACTTGGTTTAAATAAATTTTCCGACTCGATCATTCGCACGAGGTTGTCGTCACCTAAGATAGTTCCGATGGCCCCCGCTCTTTACTATCTGACTATTCAGAGCAATTTTTCATCCGAGGAAAGAGGCCGAGCGTTTGAAGCGCTAGTGGGAGCTCAACTGGCGCGTACTCAGGAAGATCTCTACTACTGGCGGGATAGGAATGATGAGGTGGATTACGTTCTAAGGCGGGGAAAGAGTGTTTGGGGCATTGAAGTCAAGTCGGGCCGCAGAAGACGAACCGCTGGTATTCAAGCTTTTTCCAAGCGATTCCCAAAGGCAGTGATTGTGGTGATTACTCCTGAAAATTATCCTCAATTTGAAAAAGATCCCCTGAAGTTTCTTGAGGAAGCCTAGGGTCACTATGGGCACCTACACCTTTTTATCGCAGATGAGTTCGTTTTTACGGGTGGGGACTACCCGTGCCCCTTGGTTCTCGGAAACTAGGACAAGTGTATGTCCAAGTATCGCTGATGCTGACGCACTTCTCGGAATTGCTTCGTTTCTCTCATCGAGCACATACAGAGTAATTGCTTCGCGAAGAAGTCATTCGCGATGGTGATGAAAGACAGTCCGATTTTCGGCCCGGCATTAACTTCGATAAGTTTGATGACTTCGCGACGGGAGGGCGGTGTAGGCGTAAACTCACTTGCGCCAGTATTAACGCTTAGCAGTAATATTAGGCAGCAAAGGACATTCCTCATCACCCATCCGTATCGGAAGGGGCTTTGTGTCAAATGAGGTTCTAAAAGTACGAATCGCCTAAAAAAGAATGTCGGTATGTACAAAAGCAGATTGGCGCTCTTCGGCATTCCTTTCCCTTCAACCCCTTGCAGCCGATAGGTCGGTGTGGAGTGCCGTTTGAAGTACCGCATCTTGAATTCCTTTATTGCCCCCGTGGTTCGGGCAGGACTTGCGGTGTTTATTGCGTATGGAATCAGCCAGGGTCTCTCGGGTGAGGGTGAGCAGGCTGATCCTTTGAAGCGGTTTCATGAGAGCCGAACTGCCTTAGTGTCCATTCTGAAAAAGGTGGTCCCACGGGAGGAAGTGAGTCGTCTGCCCAAGTCCGATCCGTACTTTGAGCTGAATCGCTTGGCATCTCTGCTCGAGGTAACTGATGCCAACCCGAAAGAAATTCTGGCAAAGCTGCAGCATCAGCGCGAGCGGATACGTGCAATGGCATCTTCCGCGGATCGAATGCTGCGATCCCGCTTAGTCCACTACACTCAGCGACTCGAGGTAGTGTCGGTTCTAAACGAAATGGCGGACATTGCTGAGACGGAAGCAAAACGCCAATTTGGCACTTTGGCGAGCGCAGCCATTGATGCAACTAAGAAGAGAAGTGCGCGGCAAGAAAAAATCTCACTTGAACTCTCAGCTTCAGACCGCGCAGAACTTTCTGAAGCAAAAGTAGTGGGAGCGATTATTTCGGAGGAGGAAATGAAGGCGCGAGGATTGATGCCGCGATTTGAAGTCAAAAAAGTCGATGGCATTTTTCACCAAGAGAGTTTTCTTCACTTGCCCACCAGCGGAGATGTTGAAGGCGGAGGTAGCATCTTTGTTCCGCGAGGGGACTTGGTCACGCACCAAATAGAACGACTCCCTGGTTGGAGCACCAGTAGAAAATTCATTGCACTTCCTATCCTTGAGGAGACGAAGCCAGAAGGCGTTTCCTTCTTTGATCGCAGTAGCAAACATTTGGAGATTCAAGGTGACTTGGTCCGATTTGATCGAGGTACCTATGGATTTGTTCCCAATCATGCCATAGAAAATTCATCGCAATTGCGAATGAAGGTCCACCTCAGTCGCGATCCCTTACCGAATGTAAAATGGACACCCTTCAAAAAGAAAAAGGCAGAGAACCTTTGGGACCAGGCATTGCGCTTGCGCTTTGATCCACTTGCATCGGCAATTGAGAAGCAAATCTATCATTCAAAAGGAAATAGGCTTGGCATTCCAGAACTTTCCGAAGCCATTCGCGCCGCTTCTCAATACACCTTTCAAGAATTATTAATTGGAGAGCCAAGGGCTGATCATCAGCTTTGGGATCGGTATGTTCACCTTGCGGATCCGAAGAGTCGAAGCCTGCGGCTTCAGTGCTCTCAGGCCAGTGATACCTTGCTTCAAGGTATTCTAGCTGGAGATGAGGCAACAGATGCTTGGGTGCAGGAAGGCTTTGGTGTCTCTGCGGGCGGCCATGTTTCTGAAGCAGATAGGCATCAGCGGGTTGCCGTTAGGAGGGCCAGTGGAATTTATGGATTTGATCCGACGCCACCAACGTTTCAAGCACCAAGGCTTCAAGAGCTGGAAAGGGATGAGGCTGACATACTTCGACTCGTGATGGAAGAGCCACCTCCAGCTAAGGGGGTTGTGGCACTTTTGCAGACGCAGAATAAGTATTTCAATAAGAAAGCTAGCGATGGGTCGTCTCCTAAGTGGGTGGAAGCCGTCTATCGAGATCTGGACCATCGGCTTTCAGAATTGGCGGCAGAATATGGTTGGGACCTCAATCCCAGTAGCTACCTCAATCGACTCTATGACCAAATCTTTAGTGTCGAGCTTGAACGACGCCTCACTCCTGCTGAGATAGAACCATTGGCTCAGGCGCTCGCGATTAAGCGCGGTATTTCAGTTGAACGTGCGAGGAATTTCTACCTCGATGAAATGCGTTCTTCTGATTATGGCAAGGCGGTCACAAAGCGGAGTCGGCAGAGTACGAGACCTACGCTAGAAGGACTCGTGATCGATCCTGAATTGGGGCGACGCTATTTCGAAATAGCATCGCGCTACCTCCTTGAGCAGAGGATGCGCACTCTCCGCGCGGGTATCGAAACTATGGATGGCGAAGACAGTGAAATTACCTTTTTAAGGGATCTCAGGAGCTATGATCCCTTTCAGACGGAGTTTTCGACAGCGCCAGAGGGAGGTGGCAGTTCACTCGTTTTCGAGGAATGGCTTTTGGAGCCCTATGCAACGCACACGCGTTGGGTTCGATCGATTGAAGAAAAAGACGCTTCAGGTTCTGACCTTTTGCTCAAACGATTACGAGATCGGCTTGTCATCCGCAGGCATTGGAAGGCCATACAACAAGAGATCGAATACTTCCCGGCTCATTTTATTCGCATCCCAGCCAGTGAAGCTTGGCTGGAACCAATCCCGGAATGGCAAAGGGAGGCGCTCTTGGAGATCCTAATGGGGCCTGTAAGTGCTATTCGTCTACCGTCCTTCATTCATCCACGAGGGGATCCTGAGGTGCCCGATCGCATGCCCAAATTTGATCGATTGCCGTCGAGACCAAGAGAAATGAGTTTTCTTGAAAACCGAGAGCGATTGCTAGAAATTGCGCTCTGGGCACTGAGTCCGGGCGCTAGCTTAAAGACTATTCAGGAAAGGGATGCCCGTGCTGCTGCCCTGAATAAGCCCACGCCGCTTCAGGTGAAGCAGCAATGGGACCGGGAATTAGCGCAAGGAATTGCGTGGAAGATCCCAGAAATCATTCATGGCGGAGCTGCGTGCGATAGAACTCCGAAGGACCGTCTGATGGATGTACTGAAGGAAGAAAAGGAACCGTGATTGAGATATCACTAGGTAACCACCTCTTTCAACAGGAGGTTGGCGGTCTTTCTCTCTCTCACTTCAGAGTCCCAGTTCTTTTAGCCCTTTTCTCCATGGAAAAATCCAAACGCCTTCGATCTTCTGAGCGTGCTCGACTCTTGCTAAACAGTAAAGCTCCGCCTTTGGGAAGTCCTTTTTGAAATGTAAGAGACTCTTAATATGTCGATCGTCGATGTTTTTTGACGATTTGATTTCTACCAGTGCAGTCGCTGCGCCTGGCCTTTCTAAAATAAGATCAACTTTCGCGTCGTCTTTGGTGCGCAGGTAGCTCATTTTGAAATCAAGTTCGCGATAAGCATTCAAACGAAAAATCTCGTTCATTAAATGCGCTTCAAATGCCAGTCCATAGTCCGACGTACTTTCAAGTGTCAAATTGGTCAGTGAGCCTTCCAGTGCTTTTTTTACACCTTGATCAAAAAGATAAAATTTTGGACTTTGCCTCTGCACCCGTCGCACGGAGCGAGAATAGGGATTGAGAAAAAATCCCAAATAAGTCTCTTCAAGAATCTGAAAATACTTCTGCACCGTCTTGTGGTCTGTCCCTGTATCTCTTGCAATGCTGGAGTAATTGACGGGCTTTGCATTCATCTGGGCGGCGATCGGAAGAAAAAGCCGAAAGGGATTTAAGTTACGAATGATTTGTTCCGCAACGACTTCTTCTTTGAGGTAGGTCTGAACATAGGATCTCAAATATCGCGAACGATCACTATCTGAGTCATACTGAAAAATCTGGGGGAGCGTGCCCCAGCTCAAGGCGGCATTCAGATCGAAATCTGTTCCAACTTCTTCCGAAAGTAACGGAAACAGTGGGAAGATAAATGCCCTTCCGGCTAAGAGGTTGGCTCCTCCTCGTTTGAGCTTCCTACTGCTCGATCCGGACAGGGCAAAATGAACCGTCTTCTTCTCAATTATTTTGTGAACAAGGTTCAGAAGTTTTGGAACCTTCTGTACTTCGTCGATGATGATCCAGGCGTCTTTTTTTAAAGCGTTGCATTGCGCCTCCAATAACTCCGGGCGTAGGCTGTAGCTCTCTTCTTGATCGGGGTTTAGTAGGTCAATGGTCAGTGCATTTTCCAAGAAGCTGAGGCGCTTGAAGAGCGTAGATTTGCCCGTTCCACGAGCGCCGAATAGAAAAAAACTGTTTGATTTTGTAGGCTTGCATAGTCTATTGAACATAATCCCAATTTTAACGCCAATATGGGATCGTGTCAACCGTGTCAAAATGTCAAAAGGTGCTCCCTGAACAATGCTGGATTTTCCTTGAGGTAAGTAACGGAAGCCTGGACCATGCGACCGACATCCTTGGTGATCTGCTCGGGTGACATGAGCGGGTCCGCTTTGGATTTGGTGCACATGGGCTCCGAGGCGCACATGGTTGCCCAATGAATGACAGTCCCGAAAATGGCTTTGACTCCCCAGAGTGTGCCCTCACGTGAAAGTGGATAGGGAATCTCTTTCTTCAGCATCTCCGCAAAAGTTAGTCCCCCAGGTGGCCCCATCGAATTGGTGAGGATCGCCATGATCTTCTCATCGCCCGGAGGATGAACGCCTTCCGTAAGGATCATTTTCATCGTGTTGCGAAGGGCAAATCGCTCTTCCAGAAAGTGTTCGAAGGTGCGCATGGCAAGTTTCTGGACATTGTCTGAAGTCGCGGCAAACTCCCGGATCTTCTGATCCAAGTCCATATAGGACGCTGCCATGATTTCCCAGAAGAGATTTTCTTTGCTTTGAAAGTGATAGTTGACCGCAGCGACATTGACTTTGCAGTGGGCTGCGATCGAGCGAATCGAAGTCCCTTCGTAGCCGAATCTACCAAAGAGCTCGATGGCAGAGCTCATGATTTTGATGCGAGTCTCGTTGGAGGGATTGCTAACCATCACTCTTCCTCATGGATGCAGATTCCATTTTGATTTCTGGCCGTCTTTTACTGGCGAGCGACTTCATCTTCGCAACTTTGATTCCACCCAAGTAGTCTGTAAACATCGTGGTAAGCCGGTAGGCCGGTGGGATCCAATACAAAGTGAAGATCGTGCCCGTGGAAAGACCAGCAGCCAGTGCAAGTGCCATGGGAATAATAAAATAGTCTACGCCGCCTATTCCATAAGCGGTAGGAACGAGGCCACTGATGGTCGTCAAAGATGAAGTCAAAACCGACTTCAATCGAAGGCTAGATGCTTTCACTAGCACGTCTCGTAAGTCGGAGTTTCCTTCTGTTTTCAGGCTTTCAATAAAGCTAATCAAAATGATTCCAGAATTGACGATAATTCCTCCAAGTCCTATGACACCTATGAGGGCCATGAAGCTTAGGGACTTCTGCTGCAGAAAAAATGCGACCGATACGCCTGTCAGCCCCAGAGGAATCGTCGTTAGAATCACTAACGGCATTAAATAAGAGCGAAACAATAATACCATTAGTGCAAAGATAGCAAAGAGTGACAAAACGAGCGCGCTCAGTAGAGAGCCAACCGACTCGGCTGTTTTTTCTGCCTCTCCACCAAAGACAATCGACACCTCCGGGTAATTGGGTGCGAGCCTTTCGAAAATCTGAAGGACCTGCTTATTGGCAAGGATGGAAGTAATTACTCGATCATCAATATTGGCCGTCAGGGTTTTGGCTCGGCGGAGGTCATACCGCTTGATTTGAGGAGAGCCGGGATGGGTTTCGAATTTTGAGACGTTTCGGAGTGGAATGAGGTTGCCCTGTGCATCTGCTACGGTCAATGCCGCTAGGCTGTCGAGTGTCGACTTGTCTCTCTCAGAGAATCGGAGGAAGTAGTCGACCTCACGGTTGTTGAGATTGACGTCACCTAACTTGATACCGGCAATGGCAGAGCGAATCGTGCTGCCAATATCCTGTAGAGAAAGACCTGCTCTAGCAGCTCGGTCGTAATCTACTCGGACGAAGACTTCGTCGTCACCCAGGGTGTCGTCCAGCTTGGCATCTCGTATCCCAGCTATTTTTTGCGTTTCGAGAAGAAGTTCCTTCGCCAAAGCGTTGAGTTGCTTGCCGTTATTCGATCGAAAAGTCACAGTCACAGGATCGCCGACTGGTGGCCCATTGGCTTTGGCTTCAAAGGTGAGGCGAGTGAGGCGGGTGTTTTGAACTTTTCGAAATACTTCCAAAACCGTGTTCGTTGGAAAAAGATCCTGCGTGGCTTTGCTGACATAGATTTTGAGCAATGCCGTATTGGTGCCGCGCTCGGACTTGGGGTCGTTGGGTTCAAATTCTGATTGTCCAGTGTTTCCGACCAAGCTCTTAAGCTCGATTTTGTTCTTTGCTTGCGTCTGGTTGAAACGATCAACTTCCTTGGTGAGATCCGCGACGACTTCTGCAGTGATGGCCTCCGTTATTTCGAGGCGAGTTCCGTGAGGAGCAATCAATCGGCCGACATAAATTTCTGTTTGATCGGTAGGAAAGAGGTTGATTTTGTTGCCGAAGGCAAAGATTAAGCCAGTAACAAAGAGGATTCCGAAATAGATTCCGAGAGAAGTCTTAGGGCGATCCACCAGCCAGGTCACCTGCTTCTTAAAGGCAGGCACCAGACGTCGCTCAAAGAAGTCCGGCTTGTATTCTGGTTTGTGTCGACTGGGTTGGTAATTGACGAGTTTGAGGCGCGCAGGCAGCAGAAAGAATGATTCTGCCAGACAAAGCAACAAAGAAATACTGACAACCACCGGAATAACCTTGATGAACTGTCCCATGACGCCTGTGGTGACAAGCATGGGCAGGAATGCTGCCACGGTCGTGAGGACTGTCGCTGTTACGGGGGCCCAGAGTTCTCCAATAGTTTCGTCAATGGCCTCTAAGGTGGTGCGCCCATCGTCGCGCAGGCGTACAAAGTTTTCGGATATGACGACTGCATTATCCACAAGCATACCGATCGATATAATCAATGCAATAATCGTTAGAGTATTGAGTGTGTAGCCCATTACCATAACGGCGCCAAGAGTCGCAAAGAGGCTGAAAGGAAGCGAGAGTGAGGCCATGATTCCAACTCGACCAGGCAAAAAGATGAGCATAAAGAAGAGAACGAGAATCATCCCCTGCCACCCATTGGAGATCAAGACTCCAAGGCGATCGCCAACGCGGATTCCTTCATTGTTGAAGATCTGGAAGTCTAGGACTCCGTCGTATTTCTTTTGATAAGCGGCAACTACTTTTTCAATTTGTGATGCAAGAACGAGAATATCCCCGCCGCCTTTCTTGGCGATGGTAACGAGTGTGGCAGGCTTGCCATTGATGCTTGCAAGCGTAACCGCTTCTTCCGATCCATCTTCTACTTGGGCGACGTCAGCGATTTTGACGTTTTGACCGGAGAAATTCGATCGAATAACAAGCGATGCAATTTCTTCCTTGCTCTTAGCTTTTCCTTCAATGCGGAGCAGTTTTTGTTCACCCGATCCTTTGATCTCTCCCCCTGGCACGGTGATGTTGCGTTGAAGTAGGGCGCGTTGAATCTCGCCAATGCTGACGTGATGTTGAATAAGCGCATTTCGGCTTACAAGTATATTGAATTGTCTTTCTCGAAATCCCGTGAGGGTCACGGTCGAAACCTTTTTATTGTCCTTCACTTCTTCTTCGAGTAGGTCTGCAACGGCGTCTCGGAGGCGACCATGCTTTTCGGCTTGGTACTGCGGGCCTTCACCAATGGCGATGTCAATGACTGGAAACTCGTCCGACTTGATTTCCGTAAATTTGGGTTGCTCCTTGAGATCGGATGGTAAGCCGCTGGTACGGTCCACGGCGCGCTGCATGTCGGCGATTACTTTTTCCACCGGATAATGGTCGATATCGACTTCGGTGCGAATGGTGCTGAATCCAGCCTGACTGGTGCTCTTGATCACTTTGATGCCAGAGACTTTTTGAATCTCTTCTTCAATGGGTTTGGTGATTTTGGTCTCGATGTCTTCGGCGGTAGCACCATCATAATAGGTAGTGATAACAACTGCTCCGATGTTCACACTTGGAAAGGTCTCGGAGTTGATCTTGGTTACTCCAATCCATCCAAAGAGAACCGTGATGGCAGTGAGCACCATGGTGAATTTGTGATTCTGAACAAAGAGTCTAGCAAATGCTGTCATGGGATCCTCTGGCGATTAAAGGGACGTAGGGTTTACGATCTGATTCCATTCACAAGGAAAGTCCGAAAAAACTTCAAAGTAGCTGAGTACAATATGGGCAACTTCCTTCTTGGTTTCGATTTCTTGAAGGAGTGATTGGAAAAGTGCATCCTGTTCTGTGACAAGCGTCGAAACGGGAACGCGGCCTTGTTGGTACTTCTTGAGGACTTCGCGATAATTGATTTCGAGGTTCTTTGAATTCTCGCGTTGGCTATCGATTCCAGAAGTGATGAGTTTGATCGCACGGGTGAGCGTTTCGTGCGTGGAGCGTAGTTGGTTGGCTACGGTTCTTCGCTCCGATTCAATGCCGTCTGATTTGGCAGCTAAGAGAAAGTCCTCGGATCGACTCTTGGGCGTTCCAATCGGAATGCTCAAGGTAAGCCCTATTTGATATCCCGCTTTTCCGGCATCAATCAGGTTTTCGTTAGCTCCCGGGTACTGCGTTCCGGCGCCAGAGTATTGTATTTGACCAGTCAGTGCGAGGTCGATGTCGCCGTGACGATTAGCGATACTGATTTCGGCGTTTTTTTCTTGTTCTAGTCCATCGATCCAGTCGTCATACAGTGTTTTGGTCATGTCGGGCGTGGGAGTGGCTTCAATCTGGCCAATGCACGCGAGCACCTTGGATTCGACATCGGCGTCGCCTGCTGGATCATAGGTCCATTCTGATGCACGAAAGTTGTCCCATTGTAATTCAAAGGTCTGAAGGAGAATTTCACGTTGGTATTCGAAGCTGATGCGGCTGGCTTTTCGAGATTCGAGTTGGGAACGGTATCGTGCCACTTCAGCATTGTCAGTCATTCCCAATTTGCGTCGGCTCTCGGCGTCAGCTAATTGTTTTTCCGCCGATACCACGAGATTTTGGCTGAGTTGGATGGAACGTTCCGTAGCGACGTAGCTCCAGTAGGCTTTGCGTAGTTGGGTCTCAGCCTGCTTCTGACCAATACGGAAACGAAGTTGAGCAAGGGTGGATTTGGCATCGGCAAGATTCAGCTGCGCACGGTCGCTTCTTCCCAGAAGGTTCTTCCAAAGGTCCATTTCTGCTTTGAGCCGTATTCCCATTTGACTGGAGTCAGAAAGTGAAATGCTAGATAGGGTCCGTCTGGATCCGAAGGTTTCAAAGGAAGGTCGGATGCCGAAGGGAAGGTTCTTCTGAATCCCAATGGTCCAGTCGTCGTAAGGGGAGACGACTGGCGTGTAGGGAGTGGTGGCTTTTTCATTGGAGTGGCTGAGGTTGAAGGTGGAGTAGACTCGTGCTTGGTAGACTTCTTCAATGCGGCTGCCTTCCAAAGCTCCGGTTGCGCGCTTCGCCGATTCTGTTTGAAGGGAGGTCCCTTTGCCATTCTGAAAAAGGTCGAGGAGTTTGCGCTCCGACAGGACTTTGGGTCCCTCTTCAGCCTGCGCCAGAGCGGATCCAAGATTCAATAAAAGGACTACCGTAGATTTCAAACGCTTGTTTAACATCCTCAATAGTTTCGGTTGCGAAGCGTAATTTATCAATAGAAAAATCAAACAATTGTTTCAAACTGAAAAAACCCAG
>CAUJDS010000037.1 GCA_963169695.1 Bdellovibrionota bacterium | reverse complement strand
GGTTCAATGCCTCATTAGCCCGGGCATTGTCGATTGCAAGCGGGTCAATTTCTACGCCTGTCACTTCACGCGCACCAAGGGCAACTGCTGCCAAAGATAGAATTCCCGAACCAGATCCCAGGTCCAGAATTGAGGCTCCTTGAATGCGATTACTTCTTTCAACCAAAAGCTGAAGGCAGAGTTGCGTGGTCTCATGAGTACCGGTACCAAAACCGGAACCCGGATCGATCCGCAGTACTCGACCCTGGTGAAGGTCTGTTTTTTCAACCCAGGATGGAAGTATCCAGCCAAACCCTGGCACCTCTAATCCACAAAAGCCTGCTCGCCATGCTTCATTCCAGTCTTTTTCTGGCTCGGCTTCGATAAGGATATCCGAATCTAAGAGGCCCAGCTCTTCGGTTACCACTTTGCGAAAGCTCCGTGCGACTTCAATGGTTCTGAAATAGACTATGACTTCGCAGAGCGGCTCGTCGCGAATCCAATCCCTTCGTTGAGGAGGTTGCGCTTCATCCAAAGTGGAATCTTCCACCGAAATCACGCTGCCCTCGTGAATCCCTAAGAGTCCCAAGCGCGACCACTGCTTGGCCAAGCTCCCTAGGTAACTCTCACGGGTCACTTCGCTTTGATTCTTAAGCGTAATACGATCAGGTAGGCTCAAGGTGCAAGCAATTGACTGCTTCACTTCAGCCTAACTATTTCCTGGAGTGTCTCGATCCGGATCTGATCCACCCGTATCACTAGGTACGCTCGTCACTTCCACTGGCTGACGATCTTGATCATCCTGATGAAGAGGCCGCGGGCGAACACCCATGCCTTCGCTTCTACCAGGAGGCCTTCGTCCACCATTGCCGCCGCCTCCGGGTCCCGTTCGAAACCGGTTGCGACCACGGCCTGCACCACCGCGGCGATTATTGTTATTGCTCTCGCCTCTTCGACCACCAGGACCGTTTCTTCCACGATGTCCCTGGCCGTTGGATTGCTTCATGGCGGAGGATCCCGATCCCTGACCAGCGGTTGCAAGCGCAGCATCTTGTGCAGCTTGGGCACGCAGGTAGGCCAGACGATCTTCTTCGTCCATCCCAGATTCCATGGATTCCTCGCGGGCCTCCAGGATCTCGGCCGGTCTCACTTCAACCGTAACTTTGGGAGTTGCCAAAGGTGCGATTTTAGTAACGGGAGCCGTCACAACAGGGGTCGAACTGAGGGGACCAGACAAGAAAGGAGTGATGGGCGTGATTGGAGCCAAAGGTGCAACTCGCGCTGGCTTAGGTCCCCGTGAATCATTCTCTTCTCGACTCTCTTCGCGTGGCTCATACGCCCGTGAAGGTTGCCGATGCTTAAATTGCCGTTTTGGAGTGATCGGCTTTCGAGTGCCGGTATGGTCGGTTTCCAACTCATATTGCTCCTGATGAAAATCATCGACGGCCTGCAAATAGATTTCTTTTTTGAATCGCTTTTCGAGGCTATCCAACGCGTGCACTTCATCAAACGCCAAGTAGTCAATGACCTCTGGATGCGCCTGAATAAGGATCTTCTTCACGTCGCGATCAATGCCTTCGCGTTCAATTTCACGCAGCACTTCGTAGGCCACCGTACGCTTGCTCTTTAAGAATCCTTTTCCTTCACAGGTTGCACAGGATTCGCAAAGGGTACGCGTGAGGGTGTCTCGAATACGCTTTCGCGTCATTTCGATCAAACCCAACTCGGTCAATCGCACAATGGTTGGTCGCGCTCGATCTTTCTTGAGGGCCTCCTCTAAAGCGCGGTAGACACGATGACGATTCTCATCTTTTTCCATATCGATCAAATCGATGATGATAATACCACCGCAGTTGCGCAACCGAAGTTGGTAAGCAATTTCTTCAACCGCTTCCAGATTGGTCTTAAGAATCGTGTCCTCGAGATTTTTCTTACCAACATAGCGTCCCGTATTGACGTCAATGGCAACCAAAGCTTCGGCCTGATCAATAACGATCGATCCACCTGACTTGAGCCAAACTTTTCTCTCCAAAGAACGATGCAATTCGGTAGAAATACCGTACGCATCAAAAATCGGAATGTCTCCTTGATAGCATTCAATTCGGTTCTGAAGATCTGGCATAAAGTGAGAGACGAAGCTCTTCACTTCTTCAAAATCTTTCTTAGAATCAATGATGACTTTTTTGACGTCTTCATTGACCCAATCTCGAACCGTTCGCAATGCTGGGTTCAAATCTTCATAAATAAGCGCCGGTGCTTTGACCTCTAGGGATCGCTTAGAAATATCATTCCAAAGTGTAGCGAGATAATCCATGTCCTGTTTGATCCAATGCTCAGGATCTTTTCCGCCGCTCGCGGTGCGGACTATGAATCCCATTCCGGGTGGGCGATTTCGGACTACGAAATCGCGCAAGCGCCTTCGCTCATCTTCTCGCTCAATCCGTCGTGAAACTCCGACATGATCCACACTTGGCATACAAACCAAATGCCGACCTGGCAAACTCACATGACAAGTAAGTCGAGCGCCCTTTGCAGCAATTGGATCTTTGGCAGCCTGTACAATGACTTCCTGGCCTTCTTTTAATAGATCTTGAATATTGACAGTAGGTCGCCGTTCCATACGCTTGGAAGAAATGCGGCGGCTTCGATCCCGACGCTGGCGAAACTCTCCGCGACGGCCAGCCTTGCTTCGCTCTGCGGCTGCACGTGGAATACTGGTGGTGCCTTCTTCTCGGTTGCTAAGAGAATTACGATCAGATTCGAGCGTGTCGATAGGATCTTCATATCCTTTAGGATAGGCAACCGAAGTTTCTTTGCGCGGAGTGGAAGTGGTTGGCCGCTCTCGTTCGCGATCACGTCCTCGACCTCCCCGTCGGCCTCGACCTCTCTTAGGAGCTGCGGGTCGTTTTCCGGCAGCTGCTTCTGCCCCGCCTTCACTGGCTTTGATAATAACGGTGCCCTTGGGAGAAGGAGCTGCTGCAACTGGGGCCTCGTCAGAAGGTGGCGACGCTTCGAAATTTCCTGCGGACTCTTCTGGCTGATCGCCCTCATCTCGCGGCTCATCGCCTTTGCCATCATCCGAGTGGCGAGGATCAAAATCTCCGGCTGGCTCTAAGTCGTCTTCAGCTGCTTCTTCGGCGTCAATCTGTTCCACTGGAGCGGCACTGAGTATTTCTGAAGAACCCGCCTCTAACCCTTCGGCTTCATCACTTTCTGGATAATCATCTTCGTCGTCACCCGCCTGGAGCTGACCTTCGTCTCCTTCGTCTTGGTCATCCTGATCGTCATCCTCATCTTCTTCGTCTTCATCCTCATCATTGACGCCAGAACTGAGGGTCTCTTGATGAACAAAAACGTCGTCGACATAAAGGAATGCGGCTTTTTCTAATCCAATATCCACAAAGGCAGCCTGCATTCCCGGCAAAACGCGGGTTACTTTTCCTTTATAGATGTTTCCTACGATTCCACGATCGTCGGAATGTTCGATGAGGAGCTCTTGAAGCTCTCCATCCTCCAACATCGCAATGCGAATTTCTGGAAGTGTACAATTGATAATGAGTTCGTTTGCCATTTATGGCCTCCCTAAGAGTTACCGCGACGAGTACTACGTACTTTTCTACCAGCGGAGCGAAGCAAGAGGCATCCAGATCCTAAGATCTGTGGCAGGAGTCGATGAAGAGGACCAAAGCGAAGTTGAAGTTGTGCCCAACCGATCGGGCCCATCATTCCGTTGAATTAAACTATGCTCAGAACCCTCAGTTGAAGGTGAAACCAAACCATAAACCCAAACGCCCAGTCCAGCTGCCAATCCAGCGGCTGCACCGATACCCAAGTTTCCTAAGTGGTCTCCTGGAGTTTGATAAAATGGAAGGGATGATAAACCCACGACTGTTCCCGCTACCACGCCGATACCTACGGCTTCAAAAAAGTTAGAAGCTTGGACTTTTACTGGCCAAGCTGCGTTAATTAATAAGGCGATTCCTAAAATCCCAGGCAATTGCTTGCGAAGGCTAAGCTTGAATCGCAACCACTTCATACAAGAAGCATCTAAAGAGTCCGGAAGAAATGTCACTTTTCGTTCAAACAACTCTCGAATGAGCTTCTCCTTGATCTAGCTTATCCGAGGTTCTACCCTTAGAGGAACGAATTGAAAAGCGGGAACCCGAGGAGTCTGGTTTTCATACCTGACTTGAGTGACTCCATGAATATCACTCCGAAGGTTTTCGACTAAATAACAATAATTACTGTGAGTTATCCAAATGAGTTCTTCCAAAGTTTCTGCAACCAAGTTGTACTCGTTGCGTCATATCACCGAGAACCTGGGTAGAGTTTTCTTGGCTCAAGGCATTCGAGACGCTGGAAGCCTTGCCCAATGGGACTTGGACAGCCCTTTTTCGACGCACGAAATCGCCCAACCCTCGGACCTCGCTCCCTTGATCGACCATACTGGACTCGCTGCGGACCTCACATCGAAAGACATCCTTCTGCTCAGTGATGATGCAAAGAGTCATCAACTCAAATCCCTTTGCGTCAATTCCAGCTGGATCGCTCTGGCCAAGGAGAGCCTAGAAAATTCAAAGGTCCTATTAGTAAGTGTGATTGGATTTCCACTCGGAGCTCATCCGCTCTCTATCAAGCTTGAAGAACTTCGTACGGCATTTCAAGACGGTGCGGATGAAGCGGACTGGGTGCTCTCGATCGGACTCCTCAGAGAAGGAGATTACCGGGCAATCTATGATGAGATTCATGCGGCAGTCCTGGCTTCCTCTGGAAGAACACTGAAATGCATCTTAGAAACTTCCCTACTAAAGGATGAAGAAAAAATCGCCGCCACTGCACTTGCTCGGCTCGCGGGTGCAAGCTTTGTCAAAACTTCCACAGGATTTGGCGGCTCAGGCGCGACGACGGAAGACGTAGCCTTGATGCGCCAAATAGCCGGCGAAAACATGGGAGTCAAAGCGTCAGGTGGAATTCGAAGCTATGAACAGGCATGTGCCATGATTCGAGCTGGGGCCAATCGCCTTGGCACCTCCTCTAGTCTCAAAATCCTCGACCCGATGACCCAATCGACAACAGGCGTTTATTGACGTCATCGAACCCAGCTGCTACCAATCCATAGTTCGAACTATGTTTAAGCGCGTATTTTGGATCGTACTCGATGGTGTTGGCGCAGGCGAATTGCCTGATGCGTCTCGTTTTGGAGACAAGGGCTCTCACACGCTCGGCAACCTTTCCCGAAAATTTAAATCCATTGAAGGGCGGGACCTGAAGTTGCCGCACCTCGCTTCGCTGGGACTTGGCAATCTTGTCCCATTCGAAGGAACCCCACCGTGCGCCTCCGGAAAAGGCCGCGGCTACTACGGCAAAGCCATCGAAACTTCTGAAGGAAAAGATACCACCTCGGGACATTGGGAAATGACAGGCCTGCCGGTGGAAAAAGCTTTCGTTACTTTTCCGCAGGGATTTCCAAAGAAAATCGTGGATCGCTGGATTCATGAAAACAACCTACCAGGAGTTCTCGGAAATAAATCCGCATCAGGCACCGAGATCCTCGACGAATTGGGCATGGAACACATGACAACCGGCAAGCCCATTCTATACACCAGCGCAGATAGTGTTTGGCAGGTTGCCGCGCATGAAGAAGCTTTTGGGCTCGACCGTCTTTATCAGGTCTGTCTTTCCGCGCGTGAAATCTGTGATGAAATTCAGATTGGTAGAGTGATTGCTCGACCCTTTGTTGGAGATCCGCGCAAGGGAGTTCCGTTCACACGTACCTACAACCGCAAGGATTACTCGCAACTTCCAACCGCTGCGACTTACCTGGATGGCTTAGTAGAAGCTGGCGTACCTGTATTAGGAATCGGCAAGATCTCGAGCATCTTTGCAGGACAGGGTGTCCCCTCCAACCTAGATACCCATGGCAATGAAGATGGCATGCGCGCACTCTTAGAACAGATGGGTAGCTTTTCTCGAGGACTTGTTTTTTGCAACCTCATCGACTTCGACATGCTCTATGGACATCGAAGAGACGTTTTGGGCTTTGGGAAATCACTCGAGGCTTTTGACGTCAAACTCGGTGAAGTCTTTCGAGAGATGAAATCCTCGGACCTCCTCTTGATCACGGCCGACCATGGCAATGATCCAACCTACCGAGGCACAGACCATACAAGAGAATATGTTCCTGTATTTGCCTATACACCGTCATCCAAACAAATTGGACCAGCTCCTCTTGGTATTCTGAACTCCTTTGCTGATATGGGGGCTACGGTTTTTCAAGCACTCACAAATGGAAAAGCTCCATCGTCCCACCTCAAAGGACGATCCTTTCTTTCTTACTTACAGGCTCCAACTGCTTGAATCCCTCTAAACTCATCAAGAAAAAAAGAGATGGCCACGAACTCAACGTAGAAGAGATCCAGCTCTTCGTCGACGCGCTTCAAAATGGAGCAATGGCGGACTATCAGGTGACTTCACTCTTGATGGCGATTTTTTTTCAGGGACTCACTTTTCAAGAGACCGTGGCGTTGACAAGTTCCATGGCCAAAAGCGGCGTGCAATACGACCTTTCGAGTATTCAAGGCCCAAAGATCGACAAACATTCCACCGGCGGTGTGGGCGACAAAGTTTCCCTTATCCTTGCGCCGCTCGCTGCAGCTTGTGGGCTCAAGGTCCCCATGATGTCCGGCCGGGGCCTCGGTCATACTGGCGGCACTCTTGACAAACTTCAAGCCATACCTGGATTTGAAATTTTGCTTAGTCGAGAAAAATTCGATCATGTTTTAGCAAATGTAGGCTGCGTGATGATCGGACAAGATGAGAAGATTGCTCCCGCAGACAAGAAACTCTATTCCCTTCGCGATGTCACAGGCACTGTTGAATGC
This sequence comes from Bdellovibrionota bacterium, assembly GCA_963169695.1. GTDB lineage: Bacteria > Bdellovibrionota > UBA1018 > UBA1018 > CAUJDS01 > CAUJDS01. The sequence continues at coordinate 5,826 of CAUJDS010000037.1, read as the reverse complement.
ATCCCGCTCATCACCTCATCCATCCTTTCCAAAAAAATTGCGGAAGGGACCGAAGGCCTCGTAATGGATATCAAAGTCGGCAACGGCGCCTTGATGCATACGAAGAAAAATGCCCGCGCTCTTGGACAGATGATCGTCAAGGTGTCTAAAAAATTGGGACTACCTTGCCAAGCCGTAATAACCAATATGGACCAGCCGCTGGGATATGCCGTCGGTAATGCCGTTGAAGTCCTCGAGTGCGTGGAAGTGATGCAGGGCAAGCGTCCCTTCATTGAAGTACCCAACAACCTGACGTCTTCGGATCTTCGAGAAGTCACTGTTCACCTCTGTGCGCAAATGCTCATCTTGGGCAAGAAAGTACGAACCATCAATGAAGGCCGAAAAATGGCACAAAATGCCTTGGCATCGGGTGAAGTTTGGAAGCGATTCTTGCTCCTCGTTGAAGCCCAAGGCGGAAGTGCGAGCACCTTTGACCACCCCGAAAAACTGCTGACTGGGACCACCAAGCACGTCATTCGCTCCAAAAAAACGGGCTACCTCAATGCCATTCAGTCGGAAGAGATGGGTTACCTCTTAGTTGAAATGGGGGGCGGCCGAAAGAAAGTAACCGATACCATTGACCCCGCAGTGGGCTTCCTCCTTCATCGCAAGCTGGGCAGCCGAGTCAAAACCGGAGACCCGTTGGCTACACTTTTTGTAAGAAACTCAGCCGATTCTGCACAATTTGAGCGACTTTTCCTGAATACCCTTGAAATTCACTCCGCCAGAAAACCCGTGCCAAAGCTCATTCAAGAGACCCTGACTTGACGGATGGAAGCAATAAGTTCTATATAAAAATTCAGGAAGGCGGTTCCATGAGCGAACCTTATCAACAAATCAAAGAAGCCACGGCTGCTATTCGATCCAAGACGACCCTCATTCCGAAACTTGGATTGATCTTGGGTTCGGGATTGGGCAAAATCGCTGACCAACTGAAAGAGGCTGTTCATATTCCCTACGGCGAAATTCCACATTTCCATGCAACCAGCGTGGAAGGTCATGCTGGAATTTTGTCCATCGGAAAATTATCGGACGTACCGGTTGTCCTTTTGCGAGGAAGGTTTCATCGCTACGAAGGTTACCCCATGCAAGAAGTGGCTTTTCCAACTCGAGTCGTATGCGCTTTGGGAATTCGGACCCTGATTTTGACCAATGCTGCCGGTGGAATCAACACGCGGTATCGCCCGGGCGATTTGATGCTGATCGAAGATCACATCAACTTAATGGGCGACAATCCATTGCTTGGCCCCAATCTCAAAGAACTCGGCCCGCGGTTTCCTGACATGACGGAAGCATATCATCGCGATTCATTGAACACCGTGCGAGACACGGCGACACGTTTAGATATTCCAACGCATAAGGGTGTTTATGTCGGACTTCTGGGACCGACGTACGAAACTCCCGCTGAAATCAGAATGCTCCGTACACTAGGCGGCGACGCGGTGGGAATGTCGACCGTACCAGAGTCGATCGCGGCTAATCATTTGGGTGTGCGCGTAGTGGGCATTAGCTGCATCACCAATCACGCTGCGGGAATCAGTGCACACCGACTCACGCACCAAGAAGTGATGGAAGGCTCTAAGCTAGCCAGCGAAAAACTTGGGAGACTCCTTAGTAACGTCGTCCCACTCCTTGCAACCGTAGGATAGGAATTCGTGATTCTATTAAAGACGTGGCCACTCACTCTCTTGTTTCTTCTCACGCAAGGTTATTCGAGCCTCTCACATGGAAGTGAAACTGATCCTGATAAAGCTCCAGCAATCGCAAGCTCTCAGCAGTGCCCTAGCGTATTTCAACCTCAGACTCAGGCAGCAATCCTCAGTAGATTTCCAGCCCAAGGTATTTGGGATCAAATTTTCCAAAAAAAAGAAGAGGTAGAAAGACTCAAGGTGGAGACAGATGCCTTGATCAACAACCCTAAATCTCTTGATGAAGGATCCCGAGAGTCCCTCAGAAATTTTCTCAGACTTCGGCTGGACCAATATTTTCCCAACGCTCGATCAATTCAAGCACTCGCCCGCCTTTTGGAAGACGGACTTGTAAACCCTGAGCGCGCCGAGGAAGCGATGGTGGTTTATCGCGATCTCGTTGGAGAATTGCTCCGTGGAATAGAGCGAGCTAAGAGGGATCCGGCACTGCAGTACCATTCAGAACTCTTGGGTCAAGTACTAGCAGAATCTTATGTACTTGGATGGAATGTGGCCCTGAAAGCTCCAACTTTGGCTCTCCAGAAAGTACTGATCATCTCGCTCGCTGCTGTAGCTGAAGACTTGCTGAAAGCAGCACCCAGGCAGGCGATGGGACCCTTGTTGGAAGCCATAGGCGCCCTGCCCGTTCCAAACACGCCCAAAATTGCTAATGTTACTATCGGTCGAGGCTCCTTGGCATTTTCACCGATCCTTCTTACGCTGGCTAGTGAAACTCCACCGAAGCACAATGGAATCCCTGAGTGGGTGACCGTAGCGGAAGGGAGCACGCCTCTTCATGCGGCCTTCGGCATAGTTGCCGCCGCTGACATGACCTTCCATGAGACGCACGATATTGGAGGTCACCTTCACCGAAACACCGTCAACACCCTCATCGATCTTGGACTTTTGGCTCACCTCTACTTGGCCAAGACGCACTATAACCGACTTGCCTTTTCGGATCTTCATCTTCAGGCTGCTGCCGACCTGATTTGGTCTCGCTACCTTCGTGACAGACCTGAGGGTTGGACAACGGGATACCGGGCGGTACGCTGGAGCGGTGGTACTGTGAAACCTGGTATTGTGGATGTCTGGAAACATGTTTTGGACGCTCAAAGGTTAGAGCAATCCAATGTAAAGTCCCTTTGGGAACCGATGGCGCCTGGAGGTTTGACGTCGCACCAGATTGCAATGGGCACTTTCAACTATGCCGAACCCATCCTTGAACGATCTCCTGAGCGGTGGCTGAATTACTATAAGACTTTGGCTCGATTGGAGGCATCCGGAAACCAGCGAAGACCCGGAAATGTGTTTCCGCTCGACGCTCTTCTCCAGAATCGAATTGCAGCCATCTCCCCCAACCTTCTTCAGGCCTTTCTTTCGCTTGGCATGGTGAATAAGGAAACTGCCGAAGACATGAGATGGATTGCAAGAATGCAAATCAACTGGATAGGTACCGACAGCAACCTACCTGTTTCAGGACCCACACCTGGAAACCTTCGACATGTCCGAAATTACGCCAACCACATCTCCGTGCGCCTCGATCACTGGAAAGACCCATTCAGCCAACCCGATTTTCGGATGGAATTGCAAGCCACTTGGCACTCACTCCTCGTTGCTGCCAGACCCCTCATCCTTGAGCGCGGCCCAATGGACGAAGAAAGAAAAGAAGCACTCGCTTATCTCGGCACAGCTGCAAGGAATATTGTGCACTACCTAGGAAAAGACTCCACCGAGGGTGCCGGGCTCTATGCTTTTGTTTTGTTGATGGTTAAGGAAGGATCGCCTTACGTTCTATGGGATGCAGCTCAGGTTCAGAGGGACCTTGATTTTCTCCTCGCCAAAGGAACCTTGCCCCAGCTTGGAGACCTATTCAAAAGCAACTATCAACTTCCCAATTGAGATCGAATAAAATGTATCGACGTATCGATGATCTTCACTGGTGATTGCAAAACTCAAATCACCCGGTCATTGCCGCCATCGATTGCAACCTGCGCTCCCGTCGTGCGACTAAAGCTAGGACCCAGCAATTGGCATGCTAGCGATGCAACATGCTTGGATGTGACTTCTACATGGAGCAGATTGTTCTTCTTGTAAGCCTCCACCGTCATTCCATAGTGGGCGGCGCGATTGGTGAGCACTTCATCCGTCCAAATAGCGGTATCAAAAACCGCATTGGGATGAAGAACGTTGACCCGAATCCCCTTGGGAGCCCACTCCAGCGCAGCAACGCGAGCTAGCTGAGTGAGTCCCGCCTTCGAACTTGAATAAGCCGAAGCTCCAGGTCCAGGTGCAGGAACATTCTTGGATCCCATCACGACAACCGCCGGTTCAAAGCCGTTCTCTAAGTAAGGAAGCACGTAATGGAGCAGGTAGAAGTGACTCGAAAGATTGACCTCCACTGCTTGCTTCCACGTTTCAATCGGGAGGGATTCAATGTTTTTTCCAGGTGGAAAGGTCCCCGCGTTAGATACCACAAGGTCAATACCGCCCCAGCGTTGCACGGCTCGTTCAAGGAGCTGCTGAATCTGATCAGGCTGAGTAAGGTCACAAACCAAACCAAGACTCTTCTCTCCCGCAAAAATCTTTTCAACCTGGGGGTCTCGATCAACAGCAACTACGGCGGCTCCTTGCGCAATAAGCTCGTTTGCGCAGGCCATTCCAATTCCACTCGCAGCGCCAGTAATAAGCGCCACTTTTCCTTCAAAGGAGGTTGGAGCCTTTTGATTCTTCTTTAGTTTGGCTTGCTCAAGCTCCCAGTACTCCACATCAAAAATATCTTTTTCTGGAAGCGCCTTCCAACCTCCTAGTGAATCCGCCCACTGAATGGACTTCACGGTGTGGCGAGCAATGTCGGATACCACTTGAAGTCGCTTAGGATTGGCGCCGAAGGCCAAGGTCCCAACTCCCTTCCAAATTCCCCACCGAGGAGCCGCGTCTAGTGGCTTGTGGTGACTAGAGGCATGACGCTTATAATAAGCTCGGTACTGCTCCTCAAATTCTTGAATCACTGCAGATTCTCCAGCAGTTTCTGAATCCACCAATAACGGAAGTCTCTTCGTATGAATCACATGATCAGGAGTGAGTGGACCTTGCGTGGCAAGTGTTGCAAGTTTGGGATGACTCGCAAAGCTCTTTGCTTCCATCGTAGTATGAAGTTCTGCCAGAACAGGAGCGCCCCATTTTTCTCCGACGTGCTTTCTCAATTTGGCGAGACTCAAAGGACTCCACTTTATCGATGACTCTCGCGCTGGAGCAATCCACTGTCCTGATTTTTGAATCGCTTCTTCTGCCAAACTCACCAACTCAATCATCCGATCGTAGCTTTCGCGAGCGGTCGCTCCAAAAGTAAAAATTCCGTGATTCATAAGAATCATTCCGTCGTATCGACTCCAATCCGTATCACGGGTTAACTCAAAGACCTTCCGAGCCAGTACGAAACCAGGCATGACATAAGGAATGAGAAAAACGCGTTCTCCAAACGTCTTCCGAATGAAGGCCTCGCCATCGGGCGTATTACTCAAAGCAACGACAGCATCGGCATGAGTGTGATCCACGTAAGGAAAAGGAATGATGGCGTGAAGGATCGCTTCCACTGAAGCGGCGGGTGCACTTGGATCCGTCATTGCAGCCATCTGTACACGAACCATATCCGTATCAGTGAGGTGCTCCTTCTGAGCCAACTTCAAAAGCGTCTCCATTCGGACCGGAGAAAAGCCCTGTGGCTGAATGGTCGCCAAGTCCCATCCACTTCCTTTGACAAAAAGTACGGACTCTTCTTCCCCAAAAAAATCCTTCACCTGAGCTTTGACGGAAGTATTGCCGCCACCATGCAAAACCAAGGACGGCTCGCGACCAATAAGGCGCGAGCTGTACACTCTGAGATCCAGTTCGGTTGGGCAGGCTCCGGCTTCGGCTTCATTCCACTGATTTTTCATATCCCTCAGATATAGGGGAAACCTCGGAAGTCAGCAATGGATGACAGTAAGGGAATCTCTCCACAGGTGCCAGACACCTTTTTGGCCCGAGGCGCGTCAAAGTCGCTAAAGCATGGACGCGCCTCGGGCCAAAAAGGTGTCTGGCACCTGTGGATACCGTTGTT
>CAUJDS010000036.1 GCA_963169695.1 Bdellovibrionota bacterium | reverse complement strand
AGAAAGCGCAAGGATCTTGCATTGCCTCTCGCCGGAATTTCTATAGCAGGTTTTGTGGCTATCTTTTGGTACAGGACTCAGATCCTCACGGACTACCAAAGCTACTCCGGTCAATTTCTGGCTCCTTGGAAATCAGATTTCTTTGCAACACTGCTGCAGCGACTCACTTCTAGCGGACTTCAGAAAGTGTACCTCTACCTCTTGCTACCCTTCATTCCGCTTTTAATCTGGGCAAAGAGAACCAAATACCCCATCAACCTAGGGATGGGGGTAGCTGGTCTCAGCTATTTTTTGATCCGCTTTGTGGCAGGCCGATGGGATTTGCATTATGAGATACCCGTCGCGGCCTGCCTTATTGGGCTGTTTCTCACTTCACAGAGAAATCAAAGTCAGCCTCCAGCAAGGACGATTTGGTTGACGGCAATGCTAGTAGTCGCCTGTCAGCACCAGTACTATGGCAAGGTCTTCTATCGAACCTACTTTGAAGGCGGAATGCAAGATTGTCCCAGTGATCATGAACGTCTGACTGAACTCCAATACGCACGCGAAGCAATCCTAGAACGACGGGGAGCTACCATCTTTGCGTCTGGAATATTGGCTCCAAGGTTGATCGAATTTGGAGAGGTCCACCACCTAGAAACCAGTACCAAAATTAACGAACAATCAGGGGCATTCTTACTTATTCAGGAGAAGGGCCCCACGGGCTATCCCTGGCCAAAAAGCCATCAGGAAAACAGTAAGAACCTCAATGACTTGAAATCCAAGCGTAAACATCACGCGTTACTTGAAGGCAACTATGTAGAGCTGGTGCAGTTCGAGCCCCTGACCCCTAACCCATAATCAAACAACGAAAGAAGATGAACTATTTCTTATCCGATTTGCTTTTTCCAACGCCGGCCTTCTCAGCATTGCTCTTGCCGCCTGGCCCTACTGTTACTTGAGCTTCACCAGTAGACTGATTATGATCCGTTACGCTTGAACAGTCTGGATCTTTTTCGACTGCCTGAACAGATAAAACCGTTCCGATCCCTAGAATCAAAAGTCCCGCGAACAGCAGGCTCCGCACTTTTCTCTCAAGACGAATCGAATTTGACTGTATCATTTTACGAACTCCTTACTTCAATTAAAAACTAAGCGTAACACCTGCCGGCCGTACAATATCTAGCAGATTCTGGAATGCTGAAGTGACCTGAAGAGCAATTTGCCTTCCGGCGGTACTTTCAACACCCGCAACTTCACCACTATTCTTATATTTGACGCGAATAGAACCAAGCTTAGGATCCCGAATTTCTACTGGCTTTGAGTTTTCATTGTACTTAAAGGCAATCACTCTTTTGGTCTGATCAACCATGCTGCTGATTCTACCGTTGCGGTCATAGAGTAGCTTCACGCCCTGCTTGCTAGAATTCTTTGCAAACAGGAGGTTACCATTCCCTTTATCATACTGAAATTCTGACCAAGTTTGCTGACCCTTTTGATCTCCCAACTTACTCACCCTAACGACGCGAGACACTTTGCCGACTTTTGGGTCATAAGAAAGTTTGACTAATTCTAGAGGAGTGTCTTTTTCAATAACGTGACCCTTGGCATCGTACTTAAAGCGACTAACATCTCCGCCTTTTTTAATTTCGACCGGCAGACCCAATTCCTCATTATAAGTAGTATCCGTCGAAAGCCCATCCACCGTTGCGACCATGCGGTAGGTCCATTGCTCACCGGTTGGCTTGGTCTTCATAACGTATTCATAAGAGCTCGTTGAGAATTCTTTGCCTTCTTTGTTTTTCATTTTGAGGCTTACGAGCAAATGGCTGCCATCTGACTTCTTATTGTCATAAGTATACTCAGTCAATGTGCCATCTCGATCACGAACAGATTTAACATTTTCATTCTCGCTTCGTGGATGATAAGCGATTTCCATCGCGGTTTTATCTGTATAACCAATCTTGGTCATATTATGGCGATCGTCATACGCATATTGATAAGTATTGCCATCAACGTCTTTGGTGTCAGTAAGTTCACCATTGTTGTTATACTTGTAGAAAGCTTTCTTTCCGTTCTCTCCCTCGATTTTCTCAACAAATCCCTTTGAATTGAACGAGAAGAGAATTTTGCGATTGAAATTATCAATGGCACTGATAAGATTTCCATCCTTCCCATATTTAAAGGATAGTGAATTATTGTTCTTATCAGACACACGAATCAATCTTCCGTTCGAGTCAAACAGCTCGACTTTGCCGTTTTCAAAGCCTCGCTGATAGCCTTGATTGACTTTAGCAATCATCTGATAACTAAAGCGACTGGAGAAGAATTGAGTTCCAGTCTTTACTGAGACAGGTTTGATTTTCCCTTGCGAACGAAACTTATCCCATTCCGCATTTCTAAAGATCGCGTCGTTTTTAAGTTTCTGAGTGTAACTTGCCAATTGTGCTTCACTGCCCAGCGCACCAGATTTTTTTGCAACTTCGGCTAATCGTTTAATTGCTGCGTCAAGGTCTTCCGCTTTAAAATTCTTAGGGTAAAATCGATTCTGCGCACCACCGCCGTATTCATTGACGAGGAGGCTGCCATCTAAAGCTATGCTAATGTAGGCTTCATACTCCGTGCCCCAACCCCAGCCAAAAATTCCTTGATAGGGGGTTTTGGAATTATAGACCCGCTCAATTTTGGGCTCAAATCCGCCTGGGTAAATAAGGTCGGTATACCCGATGAAAAAATTGCCGTTTCTCAAGCTCACATTCGCTTGAGAAAAAGAAGGCAATACACACATTACAGCCAATAAAATGACGATTCGTTTCATAGTCTCCCCCATCCGGTCGACACTAACCATTTTCCACTATACATTGATTTTTACAATCCTCATGATGACAAAAAAACCCGCAATCTCCAACCCAAGAATAATTGCCAGAATAAACCATCCTATAGGAGTCGTTACCAAGGGTTTCATAAACTCAGGATCACTCTGATAGAAGGTTGCAAACAAAGCTGGAGGTACCATCATGACGAAGACTCCCTGATAGTACCCTTGGGCAGTGAGCGCATCTATCCGATTTTCCACCTTTATCCGCTCTCGTATCGTGCTGACAATGGTATCGAAGGTTTCAGCCAGATTTCCACCCGTCTCCTTCAAAATATTGACGGACGTAACAAACATTTCGACATCGTCAGATTCTACACGCTTGGAAAAATTGGTGAAGGCATCCTCGAGAGACACCCCGAGTCGATTTTCGTTCAAAATAAGCTGAAACTCTTGGCGAAGTGGGTCCGGCATCTCGCGGGTTACCAACTCCATGGACTGAACAATCGACAATCCCGACTTGAGACCATTAGACATCAAGGCCAATCCGTCTACCATTTGAAGAATCACTTTCGAGACTCGACGACGATACATCCAATCCACAATCGGCTTTGGGAGCTTCCAACCCACGATGGTCATGGTCAGACCGAAAAGGGTAGCTGGAAAAAAAAATGGAACAAAAAGCGCAAAAACGACAATACCCAAGCCAAAGCTTACCAGAAATTGACCTAATAAAATTTGGTTTGGCGGAAAATCAATAAACATGACCGATAAACGTTCATGGATGTAATCTCGAGTTCCTAGCGATTGAAATCGTAGCCACTCGAGAAATCGCTTATTGTAGTGGTAGGAAAGGATAAAGATGGCTATGCCAAATACTAGGAATCCTAAATACTTTAATGCCATCCTACTTCACCGAGAAAATTCCGCGCGATATCCGCATACCCTTCGCCTCTAATTCTTCCACAAATTTTGGAATAAATCCGGTAGGCACGAATCGCCCAATCACTTTGCGAGATTTATCTAGTCCTTCTTGCTTAAAGGTAAAAATGTCTTGAAGACTGATCACTTCTCCCTGCATACCAGTTACTTCCGAAATATGAGTTACTTTACGAGAGCCGTCGCTCAGTCTTGACTGCTGAATGATGATATTGACAGCGGATGCCACCGTCTCGCGAATGGCTTTGGAAGGAAGCCCTAATCCAGCCATCATCACTAAAGTCTCCAAACGCTGAATAGCTTCTCTGGGTGAATTTGCGTGAAGCGTCGTCAAAGAGCCGTCGTGCCCAGTATTCATCGCTTGTAGCATATCCAAGGCTTCTCCAGCTCGGCACTCTCCCACTACAATCCGATCGGGCCTCATACGCAAACTTGATTTTACCAAATCGCGAATCGTCACTTCACCCTCGCCTTCGATATTTTTTGGCCGCGATTCAAGTCGAACCACATGAGGTTGAACGAGCTGCAACTCGGCTGAATCCTCGATAGTAATGATTCGATCCGTTTCAGGAATGAAATTGGAGAGAACATTGAGGAGCGTTGTTTTTCCAGATCCTGTTCCTCCTGATACAATCACGTTGAGCTTGGCTTCTACGCAAGACCTCAAGAAATCAGCGACCTCAGTGGTCATCGATCCATACTGAACAAGGTCTTTCGCGGTAATGCGCTTCTTAGGAAATTTTCGAATCGTAATCGTTGGACCTCTCAGGGCAAGCGGTGGAATGATAATATGTACACGAGACCCATCCGGTAGCCGGGCATCCACATAGGGCACCTTTTCATCCACTCGCCTTCCGAGCGGAGTAACAATTCTTTCGACAACATTCATCATCTGCAGCTCGCTAGAAAATACAACCTTAGAAAGCTGGGGCTTTCCGCCCTTCTCGATGTAGATTTGATCGCGAGCATTCACCATTACTTCTGTAACACTATCGTCTGCAAGCAAATCTTCCAATGGCCCTAGTCCAAGTGCTTCATCCAGGACTTCTTTGATTATCTGAGCCTTTAATTCACGGGAGGAAAGAAGCGAGGAGGTGTCCTCTGATTCGAGCACCTCTAAAATAACCTTCTGAGTGCGTTCTCTAAGCACGGCGAGTTTTTTTGGATCATCGGTATCGGTATTAGTCTTTTTGAGGTCCATTCGCTCAACGAGGCCTTTGTGGATTCGAAGTTTCATCGAAGTCCAAGGATCGGATGGTCCGTCCTTTACACGAATATTTCGAAAACCTTCATTACCCCCACCACCAGAAGAGGCATTCGCAGCCTGCTTGATATCCGCCAGCACTTTGTTGGCAACGCCAGAGGGCTTCTTGAGTTTCGCCAGCTGGGGAAATAGCTGACTTTGCTCAATCTTCCGTACCAGATCATGGTAAGCACGCACGACGGGAGCATTGGGCGCCGCTAGCACCATAGGGATGCTCTTAGCCAACGCGCCTTCTGAAGTAGGTAAATCATCCGGAAGCGCAGCAAAAATTGCTCGATTCAGGTTTTTCTGAATCATTTGGGGATTGAGCAAACTGCTTCCACTGTATCGATTCAAAATAACCTGAACCATTTCAGGTGGGAAAAGCAATTCTTGAATCTTTGAAAGGATTCTACGCGTTTGCGCCATGACGATCATATCTGCTGTCGTCACAACAAAAATGGCTGTTGCATACTCCAAAGCTTTCAAGGCAAAGGGGTCCATCGAGCTTCCGACATCGATAACGACGAGATCAAATAGCTGGGTGATACCCTTAAGGAATCTTCCTAGACCCTCAATATCCATGTCTTTGGCTGAAATCGAGTCACGTGGAGCACCTATAAAGTGATAGCCCTGAGGCGAATTGACCATGAATGGGCTCAGGGTTTTGATGTCTAAAGGCCCTTGCGGCATCTTAGAAATATCGACGATACTGCGTGGTGGATTTTGGCCTAGAATGAGGTTTTGATCACCTAGACTATTCAAGTCCATGTCAATAATCAGTGGTCGATTCTTGAAGTTCTTTAAATACGCGAGCGCAAAGTTAGCAGCGAATACGCTTTTGCCAACGCCACCTTTGCCCCCAGTGATTGCAATAATATGTCCAGCCAAACCCCTACCCCTAACCGATCAATTGATCTTGATTCTGAAATTCTTCTTCAAATCGCCTGTTCCCTCAGAGGCGTCTTCAATAATTTGCGGCGTCACAAAAATGACAAAGTGATTTCTGCGCTTAGTGAAATTCTTTGAGCTTAATAACGTGAAGAGAGGAGAAGTTGTCGGGCCTTGAAACGTTCCTTGATTTGGATCGTCTTCGTTAAAATCTGTTTTTACGTCCGTGGCAAATACAGCTGCCACAGCTGCGCTTTCGTTAGACTTTACGTAGAGAGTTGTCTTCACTTGGTGGTTCGCAGTGATCAACCTACCCGCAGCCCTTCCAGCTGGATTGACCTGGTTCATCTCGAGATCCATCTGAATATCTTCCGTTTGGCCAAGAATGAGAGGGGTAACGCTGAGATTGAGCCCTGTCGCGGCAGTCTGGGTTGTTACTTGGCCATTAGCCCCCGTAACAGGAAATGGAGTTTCAGTCTGATCATTAAGTACAGCTACTTTTCCGCTTCGAACGATCAAAGTGCCAGTCTTTAACACGCGAGCATACCCTGCCTTTTGAGCACTCTCTAGCTTTGGAATAAGACTAGAAATGGTCGCAGTGAAGGAGCTAGCCCCGGAAGCGCCTGTACCCCCATCGGTGGTCGATCCGATTTGGATCTGGGGGTCAGAAGTAAATCCAGGTTGCCACTTAAAACCAAACAGCTTGCTGTAATTCTTAGAAAGCTCCACAAAGTGGTTCGTCACTCTGACGAGTTTGTCCTTCTTTGTAGAAGGTGCTGGATTGATTACTATAAAATTCTGCACAAGACTTCGAGGTGGCAATCGCTGAACGGTGGGATCTTTCTCTAATTGACTCCCAGGTTTAAGCTCGGGCAAATAGAGCTCCGCGACTTTTTCCGCGCGTCTTGCAGTATCAATATTGTCGACAGTTCCTTCTAACCAAATTTGTCCATTCACAACTCGAGAAGTTACTCCGCTAGCAAATGCTGACACATCTTTAGTAATACGCTTAGAAAGCAACTGAAGTGCGATGGGAGACAGGGTTGCCAGGTTGATGACTACTTCAACAAAGGGTGAATTTTTTCCTTCGGTTACCGCCAGTATCCTACCATAATCCTGTGGCACAAGGATCTCGCCATCCAGATAGATACGGTCACCCCGAATTTCGTATCGTATTCCTTCGATGTTCTTTAAGAGGTCCTTGAGGTCTTGAAGTTGAGATTCAATAAACGTATTGGCAACTACAGCGTCGAAAATGAGCTTAATATTCCCATCGGCATCTCGAATGGTGATCGTAGTTCTGCCGCCTGCCAATGGCTTGAAGACGATTTGCTTTTGGTCACCCACTCGAACTAAGGTAGTTGCTAAGACTTTTGGATTTCCAATGCTGATACCTGCAGCTCCTGCGTTTGGATCAAAGTCGAGGTCAACCACCTTGTCTTTTCCAACGGCTAGGACTAGGTCCCTTCGATCGGCCTTTCCTTCTGACCGATCGCTCGTAAGTCGAGACTTTTTATAAGACTCTTCCTCTTGTGCCCAAGCCTCGATTGGCCAAATTGCAAACTTGGCTACGGTCAGAATCATGATGAAATAAAAAGCATTTTGCTTCTTCATCTATCGCCGCTGACCTCCATTGGTGCTAGCGGGACCACGTACAACTTTTGCCGCATCTCTACCTAGGACATCGCCCATCGTTAGGCCTTCCACTCCCGTTTGCTCATTGTCGTCATTATTGCGAAGAGACAAAATAAGCTGATTCCTAGGATTGCCTACCAGGACGGCGATTTTCTGTGCCTGAGTAGGATCGACCTCTAGCGTAACTGAGGAGAACCCATCAAAACTAGCGAGCGATTTTACGGATTCTTTTCCTCGCAATTCGTCCATCTCAACAAGGCGAGCCACATTATTCGTTATGTACCGACCCACTGAAAGAATCGGCACATCCTGGAGGATGGTCTTTGCCAATGTGGAGTCTGCGCTAGTACCCACCTGAATAACAGCAATAAGATCGACACGATCTCCAGGCTTGATGAGCTTTGAAACTCCAGTAATTTCGGTAACAGGAATTGAAACTGCTCGACGTCCCGGTGTTACTTGCGGTGATAGGCCCGTACGCATACTCGGCTCAGTTAATTTATTATAAGAAATCTGCTCACCTTTTTTGATCGGTACAATTGCCACCGTCCCGACCAAGTCTCGCATGTCCTTCTTAGCGTCCTCTTCTTTAACCCCGGAGAATGAAATGACGGCTGGTTCTAAAAATCTTTTTGGAATGGCCTTGAGCTCTAAATAAGTCTCATCGATGGTAGCCATTTCTTTGATATCCTTGCTCGCAACGACTGCCAGAACCTCGGTTCCAAATTTCTTTTTTGCTTCTTCCTCAATACTTGAAACATAACTCTGCATGAAGAAAATTGCTAAGATCGCCATGGCAACGGATAAGGTGACTGCGCGATTATTCATTAAAAAGGCCCTCTGCAGATCTGAAGATTTGCTCCCTGCCGGATTTGATTGATAGGAGTAAAGCCAGTCCCCGTGGCCACTGAATTGGTCTGGGTGCAAAGGCTAACTGTGCCTCGCACTCGAACATTTCCCCTGAGACGTGCTCCCTCAAATCGGTTGTCATTATTTCCAACATCTTCGGATTTAGTGCGCTGAACGTTTTGCTCGGTGGCTCGCGGCGTGTAGTCGTCCTGACCCGTAGCTAAGTTGTCTGATACTCCTAGCGTAATCTGGGACATTCCAGAACTTTCGAGCTTTCCAGATCCTACTCTGAATCGCAATTCCGGATAGATTGGACTATTGTAAGCTAGGAAAAGCGTCTGAGATCGAGAATACTGTTGATTGACGATTGAAGTTTGAACAGCAGAATTCACTTTAATCAGCAAAAAGGGAATGGCAAGTAGCATAGGGAGAAGCAACAGAAATTCAACGACGCTTTGCCCGCCCTGTTTTTCGAAGTTTGATTTACTTTTCTCAACACCCGTTATCAATGATCGCTCCTGGCGCACGTGAAGACATTTCTTCCTGACACTCCTGATAGCTTGGTTCGCGACCCAGCCAGCTTTCTGAAGTGAGCTCCATCCCTTGACCAGACGTTGTCGCTCCGCCTAAGAATCCCAAGAACAAAGGACTCCTAAAGTTGTATCGGACACCTTCCTCCCAACTGTGAGCCGGATCTCCGCCAGAAAATTGACGTCCTTCACCAATTTCCATTCCAGTGGGTTGGCCGCCTCCAATACCTTTGGCTATGCCTGGCCAACGGTCTGCTCCGGCCACGCCAACTGATTGCTTAACCATTTCCGTACCCAGCACACGGGCACGCTCTAATTGGTCCGCTTTATCCGGACCTGCAGAGAGCAAGGCTCTCGCTGTCATAAAAGTGGCGTAGTGAAAGTAGTTTCCAACGGAGAAAATAAGAGAGAGCTGAAGAAAGAAGAGTGAGAATCCAATCAACAAGGATAGCGTAAGCGCAAACTCAACTGTTGATTGACCGCTCTCTTCCTTTATTTTTTTCACTGGGGATTCCTATAAATGAATATTCGAAAATTCTTATTTAAAGGCTGAACTTCCCGAGGATGATCTTCTGGACCACCACGGTCGCCAGCTCCTTTGACGTTGGGCTTTCCATACTGATAAGTACTTTTAAAGGTCGTTTTCAATGGAGAGGTTAGCGAGCTTGCAATAGTAGATTCCCTGAGAAAGCGCTGGCTCATAACAAAAACCGATACCAATACCACCGTCAGAAGAATGTACTCTAAGGTGGCTTGACCCTGCTGATTCATAGACCTAAGCCTCCCAAAAGGGGGCGACTCAGCACGGTCCAAATGACTGCAATCCCAATGGGGAGGGCCATGGGCATGCGAGTTTGCTGAGTAAGGGTGAGATCAATTTTTTGGTCTTTCAATATGAAAAGGGCCATGGCTTTCCAGCTAAGCTCTTGGAGGAAAGAGCGAAGCCTCCCTTTGGTTATTAGAATGAGAAGAGCAAATACGGATGCAACCAGCAACGTTAGAAGGAGCAGCTCCGCAAAGGGCCGTACCCCAAGCAAAGCCCCGTACCCCATGAGCAGCTTGACGTCTCCTCCTCCTATCCACTTAATCAAGAATAAGGGAAACAAAACCGCGACCGCTAAGGACCAACCGGCAAATGCAGAGAGCAGTCCGGACACGCCGCCATTCGAATACGCCCAAATAAATGCGAGGACCATCAATGGCAAAGTCAGCCAATTGTAGATTCGACCACGTGCAAGATCTGTTGCAAGAGCAATGAGTGAAACTAGCATGAGCAAGATGAGTTCGAAATTAGTTTGACCAAACACTTGCGGGAGCCCTTCCTGTCTTAAGGTAACGCTCTAGCGATGCACCAAGCCCCAATATTCCGAGGTCAATGCTGCGCAAGATTTCTTTTATGATGGTAGTGCTGATGAGCGATACCGTCGCGAGAAGAAGGATATACTCCGCAGTAGCCTGGCCAGATTCCGAGTGAATAAGTGCTTGGATTCCTCGAATTAGGGTCTTCATAGCCAGCCTCGCCTAAGAATGATGGAATCCAGAGTCTGGATTCTCAGTTATTTCAGGGAGCTTTCGATCTGCGTTTCCATCTGGGTAAGAATTTTCTCCATAATTCCACCGTCTCCAATGAACTTGGATCGAAACTTAGCCACAATGAGTGCAACGAGCAGAAGAATCAGGATGTACTCCGTCGTCGACTGGCCTTCCTCATCGATGAAGAGATCGCGCATTTTATTTATTAGAAAATTCATGGCGGACTCCCCTTCCTCCCTCTCCATCTCCCCTTTCGGCCAATCTAGCGGCATAGTTGAGACCTATTTTCAGTGTAACAAATTCGTACATTTTCAGTCAAGTATACCTTCCTATATAAAAACTAATGATATCATATAGTTAATTCCTGAAAGTCCTTCGCCTAGCCTTTCTTTCAACTGCGCCACTGTTGCGGCGGCATCCCTGTTATTGAGATAAAAACCCATGAAATCATTGAGGTATTTTGGCTCCACCCCCTCGGACTGTAACCAAAGCACATCTCCAGGTGCCGTACGCACCTCCGCTATCTCGGGCTCCAAGCCTTCCACCATTCCAAGGGCCATCAAAGGCACCTGCAGCTGGTGAGCACTGGCCAGGGTACCAGTCGGATCAATCAAGGACCGATAGCTCCTCGCGCGGACGATCGAGCTCACACGGTCTTCCCTAATGAGAGAAGCAGAGCAAGACCCAACATTGGCCAAAGCCAAGAATCCGCCATCCAGAAATCCTGTCAGGACGGATGCGCCTCCTTTTGCATTTCCAGAGACCTCACGGTTTGCCCTAAGGACCTCTCGATTAGCGTGCAATACAGAATTGAATACGATGTTTCCTGCAAGCGAGTAATAGGGCTTCAATACAAATGGCAACGTGGCGTCGCGATCGCCGGCTTCTCTGTCCAAAAACTGAAGGCTCTTATCGCAAGCGAGTCGAGCTGCATTAACCCCCGCTCCTCCTCCACCAAAGCCATCGGCCATCGCAAAAATTCCTCTATCTGCTCGAAACTGAAAGACCTCTTCCTTCTCTTTCCGACTACCTTGGCTCGATAACTCAAATGCCTTCATTTGCCCCGCTTTTGTCATAAGCTCAATCCGATCCCTTGATGTCAAAAGCCTTGTATCGCTCAAGCTTGTCCGAACAACGTTGAAAGTAAATATCCTCTTTAGGCGCCGCATTCTTACAGGATTCAAATAGCTGCCGAGCATTTTCAAAATCGCTATAACTCTCTGCTAGAACCGCTTCAATGTATTGAACTTTTCCACGTTCGTGAAGGATTCCGCGAATGCGATTCATTCCTTCTATTCCCCGAGAGTCGCGGCTATCTGCTTCTTTCATGGACTCGTATAATTTATAAGCTTTTGAGTAGTCGGAAGCATCTTCGGCGGCTTTCGCCTCTGCAGCCATAGGTTCTAGTAGTTCTTTCAGTTTCAACTCTGCCTCAGTGATCTTTTCCTTACTCTGAGATTTCAATTTTGCATCGGTTGATCCGATGTCTTCGATTTTCGTCAACGTAGCAACAGATTGAGGAAACCTTCCGGCAGTATATTCTTCCACGCCCTTCTTGTAGAGATCCCATCCATATTTATTAATTTCATCTTGAACTTTGACCTGTTGTTCTTGGAGTCTTTGTTGTTCTACCTCAGTGTCCATCTCATTTTGCCAACGGGCCACATCCTTGTTTTCGGGATCTAGTGATAAAATTTGGGGGAAGAGTCCGGACGCATCCTTGTATTTCTTCTTGATCATAGCGTTACGCGCTTTTTCTATGAGGTCTGCGACTTCGGCTCGAATCCTTGCTTCTTCTTCTTTTCTTCTTCGCTCTCGCTCTTGCGCTTCCATGCGGCGTTTTCCTTCTTCGGCATAGCGCTCAATTTCACGAGAATTTTTGTATTCTGGTACGAGTTGAAAGATCTTACGTATTTCAAACAAGGATTTGTCATACTCCTTGTTGTAATAAAAATTACTGGCCAGTTGATACTGGCTTTCCACAAATCCTCTTTGCTCTTTAGTCAATGACTCGTAGGTAGGCCCCCCAGCTCCTCCATCTTGCCCTTCAGAGGATACCTTACGATCTACCGACTTTTCAGCGACTTTTTTATCGCCACCACCAGGCTCCTCGTCCAATAGGAACCAAATAGCAGCCACAGCTACCGCCAAATACAGGATTCGCTTTCTTGGAGGGAGCTGACGGTATTTGGCTAAAAGGGAAGTCTTCCCCGGTGATGGGAGTTGGACATTTGAAGGTAGCCCCAGCCCCGGAATTGCGCCCGTACCACCTAGCGGGGCATTCCATGGCGCCTTATTGGCAGAAAATTCCCCCGCTGGAATTGCATTCTGAGCGGCAGCACTTTCCATGGCAGGCGGAGGAAGCTCTATCTCCGGCTCCTCTTTTGGAACAAACAGATCTTCTTTCTTCTTTTCAAACTCGGCACTTACGATCTCGAAATCAAAGGAGGTATCCCCGATCCTCAGTTCATCATCTCCGGTTAACTCGGCCTCCGTAATACGAACACCATTGAGGTAGGTGCCATTTGAAGAGTCCAAATCGCGAACAAAAAATTGAATCCCCTTTCGTACAATGACGGTATTTCGCCGGGATGACTTCTTATCAAGTATGACTATATCGCAATTCTTACTTCGACCAATCGACGTCTCTTCACCGCGTACAGCAAAGGTCTCAACGCTCGCGGTTCCCGTTTTGAATAACAGTCTGGCTTCCATTTTAGATGCAGATACCAGCCGCGTCTGAGCTTCGTCCGATACTTGAGCCGAAAGCTGAGACTGCGAGGGCTCCAATTCAAAGCTTTTTGGGCTTTCAATCACCATTGGCTCAGCTATGGGTGTCTGGGGAGAAGCATCCAAATCCAAGTGTAAATCAACTTCGGGACCGTCTTGAATACCAAAATCTGAAGACGGAGTAGGAGTGGTGACGGCGGGTGAATTTTCTTCACTCACTAGCTGTACCTCTTCAACTTGACCAAGGTCTACGGTAGGTATGCTTGTCAGAACTTCCGCAGTGGGAAGAGAAGGGCGCACATCTTCTGATTTCCTTTCGAGCTGAAACTCAAAGTCAAAAGACCCCATCCGAAAAACATCGCCTTGCTTAAGAATAGCCTGCGATACTTCTCGCCCATTGACCCACAAAGGCCCAAACTCCGATCGCTTCACGACTTCGAGCTGCCCTTCCTTGAGAGCAACTGTTGCATGATGACGAGAAATTCCCTGATCGTCTAAACGAATATCACAAGAAGGTCCTCGACCAATTTGTAGCTCTCCAGAGAGACTTTCCTCTCGTATTTTTTTTCCGTCTCGAAAGAGGATCAGTTTTGCTGTATCCATCAGCTACTTCCTCGCTCGAGCGTTTTTTTAATACCCTTGAGTTCTTCGTTTGCTTCCACGTAAGCCGGGTTAGACTGATCACGGTACAGAAGTCGAGTCACTGATTCGTAATGGCCTTTGGCCGACGCCACTTTCCCTGCGGATATACTCTTTTTGGCACGATCCAAATGAAACTTCACTTCATCGTCGATATCTTGATTGCACTTATCCAAATACAGCCTAGCCAAGAAGTGCCCCGGATCAACCTGTAGAGTGGTTTCGAATTGAAGTTTGGCCCGAAGGTAGTTCTTCTCTCGATACTCTCGAAATCCTACCGAGAAGAACTGCTCGGCCGTGCGATGAACCTCGCCTTTGCTTTCATCGGGCAAGAAAGACGCCAATGCTCTGCCTTTGTCATCTTTCTTGGCGTTGGATTTATTAGGTGATTCGGAATCATCCAGAAACAAAACAGCAGCGAGTCCAATGGCAAGGATTCCATAAATCAATGGTCGTTTGCTTCCTCCAGTAGAAACACCAGAAACGGCAAAACTTCCGGTTAACTTCGGAATGTCAAGACCGCCAACGGTGGTCAATGCCCGCAATTTTTTATGATGCTGCTCGATTGCGCGCCTTTCATCCAAAAGTTGGGATGGCTTCTTTGGCGGTGCTGTGAAAACCAGCGTCCCTGCTTCCCTGGCCGAAAATTCAAGGATGCTTTCTCCAAGAGCCAAGGTATTTCCAGTCGACAGAACAGCGTTTTTGAGAGGTTGGCCGTTGAGGAGCGTTCCGTTAGCACTTCCTAAGTCAGCAACGCCCCACCGTGCGCCATCAATATAAATTCGAATATGATTGCGAGAGGTCTTTAAATCCGAAACGACGATATCATTGTCTTCTCCTCGACCCAATGTTGCCACCGGCGAGAAGATGCACCATGTAGAACCCAGATCGGGTCCCTGAACGACCTTGATACGCGCAAGTTCACCGTTTTGCATGGGAACATGATGATCTTTAAACTTCATAACACTACTCATACAAAAATGGTTTTACGCTTCCGCGCTCTCCTTTCTTGTTGCGGATAAAATAAATCCCATTGCGCGATCCTTACCTAGCGCAACAGTCCTCATTTCGTAAACGATTCCGCCGAAATCAAAGTCTTCACCCAATGCCTGGCCCAAGGACATCTGAGCTGCATCAAAGAGATTGCTTACTAATACTGAAAATGCCTGGTCTCTCGCTACGGATGTTAGCTCCTTGCCAAAAGCGTCCGCCGATCGAATGCCACTAATGTCTTCAAAAACTGTATTCATAAAAACAACGTTTCTCGCCTGATCACAGGCAAGGAGTCCATAGCGTGCGCCGTCTCCCATGCTCCTAAATGCCTGGACTGCCACTTCAAAGCTCGTTTGCTCGATCGATTCGCGATCCATTTCTGCGGACGAACCTCCTGATCCCGTTTTGGGGAGGCGTTGCAGAGCGGAGTTGATGATGGTCCATAGTGAATCAAGACTTTCATTTTTAAAGTCGTGAGTTACTTGATGCATTTCACCCTGAAGCACCTTCTCCATATCTTCATTGAGAATCTCTAAGGGCTTGAGCGTCATTCGATAGAAAATTAAGGCGAGAAGCGCGCCAAAAATGACCGCGACAATGAGCGTTTTGGAATAAATAACTCCTATTGAGCCCATCCGTGGTGTTGCGAAGGTTGCATCGATCGAAACCACGACCATAGCAACCGTCGTATTCCTTCCTAATTTTCTATCTAGGATTCGAATCGGCTCGATGGCTACCACCAGCTCGTCTTGAAAGTCCTTAACGACCCCTGTTTCTCTTCCTTCCTTGAAGAGGTTGGCGGCAGCGACGGCTAAACGAGCTTCGGTACCGCTCTTTAGGTACTGGTTTAGCTTATCAGCTGGAGCAAGAATGCGATTTTGAAGATCAGCTATCACAGAAACCTGAACACCGAACTCCTCACCCGTTCCCGCCATGGTCAATCCAGACTGTGATGCAGCGGCGAACTTCGCTGTGTTCAATTCTGCTACTTGACGAGCCATGTACTGGGCTCTTCTTCCGGACTCGATTAGCACGGACTGCTGATTGGCTTCTAATAAGGGAGAGACTGAGAAAAAGAGATTCAAAAAGAGAAATCCTGTGAAAAGTCCTACCCCAAGCCATCGCCAGTCATATTTAATATTCAGGCCGTAAAAAAACGCCATGACGTACTTTTCAAAATAGAGATTCACACGATCCCAGAAACTAAGGGCTGCCGCTGGCATTCCACCATTTGAATAACCAGCTTGAGTTCCACCTACGTCTTTACGGGCGGCGAGGGAGCCATTCTGAAGTTCTGCGAGAACTGGGTATTGAGAAACTTTTTCATTTTTCTTTACTCGGGTGACTTCAAAAATGAAGGGACCGACACTTATTCGATCGCCAGCCTGAATCACTTTCTGACGAGCCTTTACTCCATTGATAAAAGTCCCATTTGCACTACCCAGGTCTCTTAGCTCCAGCGTGCGGCCCTTGACAGTCACTACACAATGGTTTTTTGATACGCGTGAAGAGGGAAGGTAGACTTCATTGGACGAGCCTCTTCCTAGAACGTTTTCGCCTTCTTTCAGAACAAAGTTGGTTCCGGTGTTTGGGCCGCCGACGATGGTCAGCTTAAACACATTTCATCCCCCGCTTGTATGCTCCATTTCTCTATGGTTCCTGACGGCAACTCCAACGTGTCATTGGCACGAATGTCCATCACCGGAAGGATCCTCCATGGCTTGATCGCTTTGCGAACGGAAGTAACCCACCACTGGGACCTCCCGTCCACGGAACGACTTTCCTTCAAAAACACGACATCAATCGGCAAGCGCATGAACCACATATGTATGTTGTTACATTGTGGAAAAAACATGCCTTCCCCTGAGCGAAATTCCTTCCGCCCAATGAGACCGACGGCGCGCTCCCAAAAGCGTTCTGCCACGTTGCACTTGTCGGCAATAACCCCTTGATTTCTTAAGGTTTGCACTCGAATGATTTTCATTTTCCCCTACCCTCCATAGTAACATACTAATTAAGTACGTTTTTAAGTGCTTAAAATTACAAGGTTTTTATCTCGCCCCACCCGAACCTAGAAAGCTGAGAAAGAAAGGCCCAAAAACCATCAATAAAACGGCAGGAAGGATGAAAAAAACCAGCGGTAGGAGGAGCTTCTGAGATGCGGCGGCTCCCGCTTTTTCAGCTCGGACAAACCGATCACTTCGAATGGTTTCTGATTGCTGTCGAAGCGTTTTGCCAATGGGAGCGCCCATCTGATCTGCGGAAATCAGTATTGCAATAAAAGATCGAACTTCCTTGAGGTCAATTCGATTCGACATTTCTCGCATAGCTTCATTTCGCGACGCACCGACTTTGATTTCCTTCAGAAGTTGCTCAAGTTCATCGATGAGAGGACTGGGATTGGCCTTCTCGACAACCTTTCCTATTGCACCAATAAAATCCAAACCTGCCTCGGTCGTCAGAGCCAAAAGATCTACGATGAAGGGCATCGATTTTAGAATCTCAATGCGTCGGCGCTCAATCTTTCTAGATAGAATGAAATTGGGATAGAACCAGCCAAGAACCCCCGAAAGCGGAATCCAAATCCAACTCACGTCCATCATTCCAAGGACTTTGAGCAGAGATCCCAGGAGCGGAAATACGACAATCAGCAAAATTTTAAGTGCAATGATTTCATCTGCTGTGAGCTCGTCCTTCATGCCAGCACTTACAAGCTTACGTCTAAAAACTGTCCGCCTGATGTCCCAAAAAGGCTTTCCTCGAACCACTGGAACTAGGTACTGGCGATAAAACGGCTGGAGCATTCGCGCAATGGGGTCAGAAATCCGAATGTCACTTACTTCTTCAAGTCGCTCTTGAGCTTCTCGCACCTCTTGCTCTCGCAATAACATGCGCGCCACGAGATAGACCGAGATACCTAGAAGAAGGTAGGCCATCCAAATAACGTATTGTCCGGCGGTACTTACTAATGCCATACTATTCAGGACTCTCCGAATGTCGTATCGGCGAGAAAAAGACTCCGCTTGATTGCTCTTTAACTGTGGTGCGTTATTTGTGAGTTCCCAGAGGTATCGAAGGTTTTTTTTGCTGCTATTCATGGGTGTTTTGCCCTCTCTGCCCACCCACGCCAAAAATAATCCACCCGCTAAACCAACTAACGCCAAAGATTTGGCGTATTGGGATGGGTGGTACTTTGCTCGTCGTCAGTCGAAGCATTCAGGAGAACCCGGTGCACTATTTGCCATTTATCGCGAACGCGTTTTTCGTTCCGATTCTCATATTATCTATCAGAGCCAGACATGGAAAAAGGACGATGGAAATATCATTGAAGAACATATGGGAGGGACCTCACGCGACAGCCAAGAGCTTAGTCCCGTTTCTTTTGACTTCTATTCACTTTCGAATGGAATAAAAATAGAACTCTTAGGATCTATTGATGGGAAGCAACTCTCCTATGAGATCTTTCCACAAGAGCTCAAAAAATCTAATCGACCAAAAACCTTGCAACAAGGCACCATCTTGACGAGCTTTGTGCCAGTTTGGTTGGCAAGGCATATCGAAGAACTTAGCGCCAAGCGCGTCTTAAGTTTTACTGCGATTTATGAAGATGACCATCGAGAACCTTTTAGGGCTGCAAGTGGCTCAGCTCGAATGCTTAGCAATGCCACTCCCGAAAAGGACTGCTTCCCCATTTCAGTCCGATTTGAGCAGCTTGACTCTATTTGGTGCATCAAGAAAACGGGAGAGCCACTTGAAGTTCAATTGACCTCCCAAGGAATTCTTATTGAGTCTGTCTCCGAATCGATCGCCCAAAAGGCGTTGAAGGAGTTCAAAAAGAAATGAAATCCACCAAACTCGATGCGATGCAGGTCCTTGGCGAGTGTTTTATGACAGGATTTGACGGCCCGATTTTGTCCGATGACACAAGTGCCTTTCTCTCCCAAGCGAGCATAGGCGGAGTCCTACTTTTTTCGCACAATTATCAAGATCCTAGGCAACTCGCTGAACTCACCAACCAGGTCCAAGATTGCCGAAGGGATTTACCACTTTGGATCGCAGCGGATCAAGAAGGTGGCCGAGTTCAACGATTTAAAAACGGATTTACACTGCTTCCTCCTGCGGCCGAACTTGGAATACTGGATTCACCCAAGGCGGCCTTTGAAGTGTCAGACATTTGCGCAAGGGAGCTTAAGCTTGCGGGCATCAACGTTAACTTTGCACCATGTGCCGACATCCTGACGGAGCCCAAAAATAAAGTCATAGGCGATCGTTCCTTTGGCCAAAGCGAAGAGCTTGTTTCGAAAATGGTTTCGGCCTTTGTCCGTGGGCACATCAAGGCGGGAGTCCAACCTTGCATCAAGCATTTTCCGGGACATGGATCGACCGTTGAAGACAGTCATGATGAGCTACCGAAAATCCATCGTTCCCTACAACAATTGAAGGATTGCGAACTCAAGCCCTTTATCAAAGCCTTCAAGAGCCGCTGCAGCATGGTGATGTCCGCCCACATCCTCAATGATCTCTTAGATCCCACAAGCCCAGCAACCTTTTCGCCCAAGACACTGAAAACGCTCCTCCGCAAAGACCTTCGCTATCAACGCATTGTTTTTAGTGATGATATGGAAATGTCGGCTGTGACAAAGACCTTCGGCGTAGAGGAAGCACCCGTCAAAGCCCTCCTTGCCGGTTGCGACGTCCTTATCTATCGCTCCGAAAAAGCAACTCGTAAGGCCTATGACTCCGTACGCAAAGCTCTGGACCTGGGAGCTATTTCTCCTTCGGTTATATTGGAGGCAGCAGACCGCTCTTTGACCCTCAAAGAAGAGTTTTTGAAAGACTTTGAACAGGTATCCCCAGATCTCGCTGAAAAGAAAATAGGAACCCAAGAAAATCAGGAATTACTGAAAAAAGCCCTGGCTGAACCCTAAATCGGTGAATTTCAACGCACCCCATGCTAGGTATGGAGCCTCCACTACAATATTAATGAGGTGCGTATGAAGTCCCATTCCGTGCGTGTTTATCCGTCGAAAGAGTCTCTTCCAAAAGAACAACAGCTTGCTTGGAAAATGGCAACCGTGGCAACCGAGTCTGCCCCGCCCACAGCTGCCGTTACGGATATGATCATCAATCGAATCATCGACAACGCCTCAGTGGCACTTGCTGCAATCAATCGAAAGCCAGTTGCCAATGCGCGCTCCATGGCTCTCGCACATCCGCGACCCAATGGCGCATGTTTGTTTGGTCTCCCAAGTTCCCAACTTGTGGATGCGGAGTGGGCTGCATGGGCCAACGGCACTGCAGTGAGAGAGCTGGATATGCACGACACCTTTCTCGCCGCAGATTATTCGCACCCTGCCGATAATATTCCTCCTCTATTGGCTGTCGCTCAACAGTGTGGGCGATCGGGATCTGACCTGATACGTGGCATTGCAGTTGGCTACGAAATTCAAGTAAACTTAGTCAAAGCGATTTGCCTGCACAAACACAAGGTAGATCACATCGCGCACCTGGGGCCATCGGTAGCAGCAGGCCTCGGCGCCCTTCTCAAGCTCAATACCGATACGGTCTATCAGGCTATTCAACAAGCCGTACACGTTTGCTTCACAACGAGACAGTCACGAAAAGGGCAAATCTCTAGCTGGAAAGCCTATGCTCCCGCACATGCAGGAAAATTGGGCATTGAGGCCGTAGATAGAGCCATGCGAGGTGAAGGCAGCCCTTCTCCCATTTATGAAGGTGAAGATAGCGTCATTGCCTACATGCTCGACGGTCCCAAAGGAAACTACGAGGTACCACTACCCGCAAAAGGTGAGCCTTGCGAAGCCATCCTTGAAACCTACACCAAAGAGCATTCTGCAGAATACCAAGCACAGGCACTCATTGATCTCGCATTCAAAATTAGAGAAAAAATTGCCGACTTTTCTCTCATCGACAAAATGGTCCTCCATACTAGCCATCACACCCACTATGTCATTGGCACAGGAGCAGGCGATCCACAAAAAATGGATCCCAAAGCCAGTCGCGAAACCCTTGATCACAGTATTATGTATATTTTCACGGTAGCGCTTCAAGATGGTTCTTGGCACCACGTCAAGAGCTATGCCCCTGAGCGAGCATCACGTCCCGACACTGTCGCACTCTGGCATAAAATGAGCACCGTGGAAGATGCTGAATGGACGCGCCGCTATCACGAGACAGATCCCAAGAAAAAGGCCTTCGGCGGTAGGATTGAAATCTTTTTTCAAGATGGCACCAAATTGGTGGAAGAGCTAGCGATCGCCAACGCCAATCCCCTCGGCGCAAGGCCCTTTGTAAGAAAAGACTATATCCGAAAATTTGAAACACTCACGGAAGGTTTGATTGACTCAGGCGAATCCAAAAGATTTTTGGACTTGGTTCAACTTTTGCCAAATCTGTCCAGTGAACAACTCCTTCAACTGAATGTGATTCTGGAATCCAATAAGCTCACTCAAAACGCTCGTGACCAAAAAGGAATATTCTGATGTTTTGGGATCCCCTATCAGCAACCGAAAAGCGAAAGCAATTTCGTCAAAAGCTAAAAGCCGGAAAGCTGCTTAAGTTTCCGGGAGCATTCTCACCCCTAGTAACCCAACTCATTGAAGAAATCGGATTCGATGGGGTCTATATCTCAGGTGCTGTTTTGGCCAATGACCTTTGTCTCCCTGATATCGGACTCACCACTCAGACGGAGGTTGTTCAACGAGGCCGCGCTATTGCGCGTGCGACCAAGCTACCAGCAATCATTGATATTGATACCGGATTTGGCGAACCAATGAATGTCGCACGCACCGTGCGAGAACTTGAAGATATGGGATTGGCCGGTTGCCACCTCGAAGACCAAGAAAATCCTAAACGTTGTGGCCATCTAGATAACAAGTCCTTGGTTGGCCAGCCAGAAATGATCAAAAAAATTCGAGCCGCGGCCCAGGGCCGGACGGATAATCAGTTCCTCATCATTGCCAGAACGGACGCGAGAGCATCAGAGGGCTTAGATAAAGCCATTGATCGCGCCAAGGCCTATGTCGATGCGGGCGCGGAGATGATTTTTCCAGAGGCACTTGCGGATGAAAAGGAATTTGAAGCCTTTCGAAAAGCAGTTACTGTCCCTCTCTTGGCCAATATGACTGAGTTTGGAAAGTCCAAGCTCTTGGATGCAAAGACTCTTCAAAACTTGGGATTTAATCTCGTAATCTACCCTGTAACCACCCTTCGTATTGCCATGAAGGCAGTAGAAGATGGATTGCGCACCATTGCATCAGAAGGAACCCAGGAGTCCTTGCTTGACAAGATGCAAACGAGAAAGCGTCTCTACGAACTTGTTCACTATGAGCGATACAATCAATTCGACCAATCGTTGTTTAATTTCAAAGTCCCCGGTCAAAATTCTTAATCATAAAGGAAGGCAAAAATGGCTGAATCATTGCAAGTAGTAGTCCGAAAAGGTCTTGAAGGCGTCATCGTAGACTCCACGTCTGTGTCTAAGGTAATGCCGGACATCAACTCCCTGACCTATCGTGGATACACAGTTCAGGAGCTTTGCGAACATTGTCGATTTGAAGAAGTGGCTTACCTCCTATGGAATAAGGAATTGCCAAGCAAAGCGCAGCTTCAAGAATTCGAGAAAAGTGAGCGTGCCCTTCGAGCCATCAGTCCTGAGCTTGCCCAAGCAATGCGAAGTTTTCCAAAAAAAGCCCATCCAATGGACCTGATTCGAACTGGAATCAGTTTTTTGGGTATGGAAAATCCAGATTCCTATGACAATGACCCCAAGGATCACCTCAATCATGCACTCAATATGTTTGCAAAGGCGCCCACCATTGTGGCCGCCGGATTTCGACTGCGACAAGGATTGGAGCCCATCGCACCAAAAGCGGATCTTGGTTATTCCGAGAACTTCTTTCATATGTGCTTTGGAGAAGTTCCTTCGAAAGACGTGATTCGAGCATTTGATGTTTCACTCATCCTTTACGCAGAACACGGCTTCAATGCATCGACTTTTTCAGCTCGTGTCATCGCATCGACCCTCACTGACATGTATGGCGCTGTCACAGGTGGAATTGCCGCACTGAAGGGGCCACTTCACGGTGGAGCGAATGAGCAAGTCATGTTGGTTCTAAAAGAAATAGGTGAACCAAGCAAAGCTCGAGCGTGGCTCGACAAGGCCCTTGCCGAAAAGCGCAAGATTATGGGCTTCGGACATCGGGTGTACAAGAGTGGTGATTCACGCGTGCCTACGATGAATCAGTGTCTAGAAAAGCTTTCTGTCGCTAAGGGCGATATGAAGTGGCTTCAGATTGCTAAGGAATTGGAAGCCGCTATGCTGGAAAAGAAGAACATTCATCCAAATGTCGACTTTCCAACTGGACCCGCTTACTACCTAATGGGCTTTCCAATCGACCTCTACACGCCTCTTTTTGTTATGTCTCGCATTACAGGATGGACCGCCCACTTCATTGAGCAGAATCTGAGCAATCGCATCATCCGTCCTCTCAGTGAGTACACAGGTGAGAAGGTCCGCCAGGTCTTGCCGATTGACCGAAGAGCCTAAGATACCCTAATCTTAGAATTGGGAATGGATGCCCAAGGGATGTTTAAGTCGATACGTCATCGAATTGACGCAATCTATTTTATAGTTTTATCTTTGGGCGCGACCCTCTGTGCTCCCGAGCGCAGTCAGGCCTTCACTTTGTATTCAGATTTCGGAGTAGGGATGTCCCAGATCCGAAGTGCTGAGACCCTTTTTCCGTCCCTTGGTGGTGGCCCTACTTTTGGGGTTGCTGCTAATTTCACCCTATTCGCTAATCTTACGGGTTCGTCCACCATTCAGATCCACCTCGGATTGAAGCACATGTATACAACGAGTAGGAATGAAGGATTTCAGGCGTCTCTCCAAATTCCCTACCCAGTGCTGAGAATAGAGCTTCCGCGATTTTATCTCGGATTTGGCGCGAGTCCGTTTGTTTGGAAACGATACGCACAAGGACTTGGTATCAATTCCATCGAATATGCTTCGGGAAACATTGCCTTTATGGCTGAGCTGGGCATTCTTTGGCGTGTTACCGATTTTTTCAACCTAGCCATCGAAGCATCCGGACAAACCCTCTCCACACCTGATGGACTTTCGGCCATTCCAGCCGCAGCCCTAACTTTCCAAATGCGATTCTTTATTATTGAGCCTTCCCATAGCGACGGCGGATCTTCGCGCAAATACGACGGATGGCGCTATCCGTTTGGAATTCGGCTTTAGGAAGACAAACTAAACGGCTTCGTCCGTTTCGCCACTTTCTTCTGTGGTGCCTTCACCAGGCTTGGCCAAGAGCTTTCGCTTATCGAGGCCGTATTTCTCAACCTTCATAATCAAGCCCGCGCGAGAAATTCCAAGTTCCTTTGCCAAACGGCTCTTGTTCCAATTGGTACGTCGCAATCCCTCGCGGATCATCGTTTTTTCTAATTCTTCGAGAGCATCCTTGAGTCGGCCAGAAATCCGTACACCTTGAACCTTGGCATTGGCTCCGTGCTCCCGAATTCTCTGAGAGAGCATATCCACTGTAACGCGCAATTCAGAACCCGAAAGTACAATCAGTCTCTCGATTTCATTCTCTAACTCTCGAATATTTCCTGGCCAAGAATAATCGAATATCTTCTCTAATGCACGCTTGCCGATTGTCTTGAGGGCCACTGCTTTTTCTTTGCAACCTTTTACAAGAAAATGGTCAATCAACACTGGAATATCTTCTTTGCGATCACGCAGACGCGGCACATGAATATTGATCACGTTGATTCGATAAAACAAGTCTTCTCGAAAGAGCTGCATTTCAATCATTTCTTTCAGGTCCTTATTGGTGGCAGCAATAATCCGAACATTGACCTTTTTTTCTTCAACGCCACCTACGGGCGTCAACGTGCCTTCTTGTAATACTCGCAAGAGCTTTACTTGCATGGAGAGGGACATATCTCCAATTTCGTCCAGAAAGAGTGTCCCGCCATCCGCGGCTTCAAAGAGCCCCTTCTTGTCCTTTACTGCTCCAGTAAAGGCACCCTTAACATGTCCAAAGAGTTCACTATCCAGCAGGTTTTCATTAAACGCTGAGCAATTGACTGTTACAAACTGTCGATCTTTTCTTGGAGAATTGAAATGAATGGCACGAGCAATTAACTCCTTACCTGTTCCGTTATCACCCTGAATTAAAACGGAGGATTCGGAACTACGTATCTTGTCCAATAGGCTGTAGAGGTCCTGCATGGGCTTGGATTTTCCTATCATGGAGTCGTACTTGTATCGATTGCCCAACTCACTGTTCAGAGCGCTGATCCGTTCTTCGCGCTTGCTGATCTCTGTATGGAACGCCACAATTTCCTGAGCGACCAAATCGACCAATTCGACAAAATACTTCTTATCCTTGCCTTCGAGGACTCTAAGCTTCGACACAGCCTCTTCATAAAAACCGATGTCTAAACCGAGGGATTCGATTAGCTTGCGCCCTTTAGCAAGTTCATCTTGAGTTACGGATTTTTCGATAAAGGAAAATGCGCAAACTGCACCGTAAAAATCATTCTCAAATCGAATAGGAGAAATGATCCCTTTTTCGAATCCAAGTGGACCCGTAAAAGTGATGGCTGACTTCGAATCAGAACTTAATTTTTCACTGGCCTTGGCCATCACATCGAGAAGCGCAATCTGTCCCGATTCGTACGGCAACATGCTTGCGCAGAGAGGATTCTTGAATTGCCTTTGTCGGTCTGTCGGATCATAATTTTGCACTCGACCTTGCGAGTCCATAATAAAAACTTCGGTATTGAACCACTGTGCAAGTATCTGCTCAAGTTTTCTCAGAACATGAATGTGCTTTAATTCGTCCCAGTTAATCATGAGATAAGGTCCTCTTAGCTTCCTCTTCGGAAGTCGTGACCAAAGAATTGACAACTAATTTTGGGGGACGAAGTTTCCAAAAACTGCTGTCTATAACTCAATCAGAAATAAGGCCGCAAAACCCGCAATGCTTCAGGATCATTCCACTTTTGAGCACCAACCCATTTGGTCACAACCTTCAAATCTTTGTCGATCAAGAAGGTCTCAGGGTAAGAAAAGCTGGCATAGTGAGTCGCCAACCGCTGGGCAGGGTCTAAAAGTGACACCGCATTTTTAGGGAGTGACCCAACCGGAAGTACCTTCAGCGCATCCTCCCAGCGCTCATCTGTTGATACAAATACAATTTTGAACTCGGCGTCTTGAACTTTTCTCGCTAAAGCTAAAACCTCAGGAATCTCCTTAAGACACGGCGCACACCAACTCGCCCAAAAGTGAAGTAGAAACCCCCTTCCTTTAAAGGTCGATAGCTTGACCTCCTTGCCATCTTGCGCAATTGCAAATCCACCCTGGTCCACTACCATTGAGGAATGGGGCATATTTTGCCTATCTCGAGACTCAACGCTCGGCTCCTGAAAAATCGCCCAAAGGAATCCCAATCCTCCAATAGCAAGTACAGTAACCAATGGAACTGTTTGAGTTTTATTCAATCTCCAACGCATAGAAGGTGCCCCAACTGTTTTCTCTTAGCCATATCAAGAAGTTCCATTGGATTCTTCCTTTATTCAGCGAGTATCCCGTATAATGGTAAGAGGAGGGCGCCAAATCTATGGGGGGCTCCCAAGTACTTGTTTTGAATGCTTCTTACGAACCTGTTCACGTTGTTTCGTGGAAACGCGCCATTCAGCTGCTTTTTCAAGGAAAGGTAGAAGTTCTCGAAGAATCTAGCCGTGAAATCAGAACGGTTCGGGTGACCATTCGCGTACCGATGGTTATGAGACTTCTTCAATATATACCTTTGGGTAAGCGCCGCAATCTCGTGCGTTTTTCTCGAGGAAACGTCTTTGTTCGTGACGAATTCCGCTGCCAATACTGCGGGGATCACTTTACCCGAAATCAGCTCACCTTGGATCATGTACTCCCTGTCGTCCAAGGCGGTAAAAAAACCTGGGAAAACATTGTATCCTCGTGCCGCTCCTGCAATCAGAAAAAAGGGGGCCGAACTCCAAAGGAGGCGGGAATGCATCTGATACGTAAGCCTGCTGAACCTAGATGGCTTCCCAAGACCCATCTTCCCTATGGCTTCACGGTTTTACCAGAATCCTGGAAAATCTACCTTTCTGTAGGTAGAACCAATCTGAAAGTTGAGATTCTAAGTGATCCTAGACTGGCGCCGGAAGAGCGAAAAAAGAAAAGCCGTTAAATTAGCGGAAATCACCACCGAGCTGGGTCCTTTGGTCCGAGACCTATTGGAAGCACTTTTTCAAGAGCGAGTGACAACAGAATCTATTTATAGGCTTTGGTTGCGTGAGCTGCCGCTTTCTCTCAAAAAGAATCCATACCAAAGCCATCGCAAAGCCTGGGGCATTCGCGTAGCAGTTGACCTTATTCGTGGAAAGCTCCATTCAAGATCAGAGATTCAAAAAAGGCCCTTTGATCTTGTCAAACTCGAAACGGAAGGCACCCCTGAAGAACGTCTGTCTTCGCTTCTTCTTTTTATGGAAAGACTGCGAGTCGAAGAGCAACTTGTGCTCGCAATGCTCTATCGACTTCAATTGAAGCCAATAGAAATTGCAGCCATTCTCTCGACATCAGAAGGGTCGGTAGACCTAATCGCACGGCAGGCATTGGACCAACTTTCACTCAATGTTTGGGGTGATCCTCCCTCTAAGGCACAGTCGTCCTCGCTTAAGACTACCCTTCAGGCAACTTCCCTACCCATTGCAGATCCTGTCATGACATCTGGTGCCTTTGTTTCGAATTCCTGGATGAAGCGATCTCGATGGCTGCGTAGCAGCTTAGAAAGCATCGGCGTTGGAGCTGCCATTCTTTTGGTAATCGCTTTGGCCCCCAAGTTAAAAGACCTCTACGAAAGACAGCTTGAAAGGCGGCTGCTGGCCTTTGACCTATCGGATTTCTCAGAAAGCGCCAAGTCTCCCAAAATTGCTGCGGATACCAGCGAGGCTTCTAATGATTCCAACCCGATGCCAGCGGAGTGCGCACTTTTCTCAGATGAGACTTCAGAAGGTTGCCAAACAATGAGCACCGATAACGGCGCTATTCGTCTAGATGCCGAGGTAGCTGAGGAGGAAGACTCCGAAGAAAAGCTGGCAGAACCAGAAGAAGAAGAGGACCGCCAGATCGCATCAGGCGAAGGGCAAGTTCAGGAAGAGCGAGCCCCTGACTTGAAGATTGGAAACGCCGAAATCTGGAGATTCAATGTAAAAACAGATTCTCCAGAGGATTTGCGAGAGATCGTACGAGAGTTTCTTGGGAGTATGCCCGAGACAAAAAATATTCCGGGATCTAGTGGAATCAAAGCCCCTGGAGGCATTCAGTTTAGTCTCATGGTACCTCGGACGGTCGTATCAAAAATCAAAGATAAAATGAGCCAGTTAGCATCGAGCCACGACTCAACGACGGATCATTCCACCCAGAAATTTACCTGGTATCGCAATCGCTACCGTGGAGATCGGACCAATAAATCCGTACCACCAGAGGGTCAGACTCGAGTCGTTATTTGGCTTTCTCAGATGTAGGAGCGTAGACTGCTTCGAGCGCTTTTCGGATATCTTCTGGCTCTAGCGTCAGATAGATATTTTTGCGGTCCTTTTCGGACGCACTGTATAGGTTTGGATCCTGGACCTGAACATCTCTAAGTCGATAAAAGTCCTGACGCAGTGACGTTTGCTCTTCCTTAGAGAGCGCCTGGTCTAATTTTATTTTCTGAAGAATCTGATCCGAAGATAGGGCGGACTGAGAACTCAATCCTCTTCCACCTTGCTTCTTTATCGAGTCCTCGACAGCTTGATTTCCAGCATTGACCAGCGCCGCCCGAGCCGAAAGAAAGGCCTGATAGGTTTCAGGAGTATCTCGAAGGTCCTCGCGCAGCCGGCCCTGCTTGTCCAAATACAAGCTCTCAATGCTTGGCGCCGCTTCACCTTGAATCGTCACGGCCAAATTTCGATTCATTTGTCCTGCCTGAAGCATCTCGCTGTATTCCGATTTCAATTGTGAAAACTTTTCATCATAGAGTTTTTTGTCGGATTTGAATTTCTCCATGTCGTAACATTGATCGCCTCCCTTGCACGGAATTGCGGCAACATAACTAGGCCGATCTCCTCCTGGTTCCACTTTCTCGTAGCGACGATAGTCCGCCAGCTTGGGCTCTGGAGGAAGTTTGGCTACAAATTCCTCGAATTCCTTACCATTCAAATATTCCAAAGGAACGGTTCGAAAGAGTGGATTTCCAGACTTGATTTGATTCTTGGAATCCAACGCTACCTGCTTTTGAGTAAACGGATCAAATCCCTTCTGGGCTTTTGCCAAATCCTGAGTGGATGGAATATAGGGAACCCGAACTTTGACCTCAGGCTTCTTTCCCTTCACATAAGAAATCTCCGCGACAGGCAGCTTTCGATGCGCACCAGTTCCATCAATCGACAGCGTAGAGGACTTACTCTTTACCCGTGAATCTTCCAACTCACCGGTCATCAGCTTCCCTTCTTCGAGGCGTCGTTCAATTTGCTTCACCTGAGAGGCTAAGGTATCTCGATACCTCGAAATACAGCTGACCGGATCCACCTCGATTTCGTTCGAACTTATCACGCAGTGCTTTTCGAGCCGATTGCGCTCGATCAGCTCGGTGGTCTCCGACTTACTCAATCCCTCCGGGTCTAGTAGCTGAATTTGCTTTAAGAGATAGATCGCTTGAAAGGCATAGTTCTCCACACCTTCTTTATACACGGTGGCCTGAATAGGCGTCTTGGGCTCCTCAGGGGTATGCCAAGGGTAACTGCTCCCTGCTTGCTGTCCCGCAACAGCACCTGGCAAAATCCAAATTCCGCCCAATAGGAGGAAGACCAAAATTAGCCAAAACCAGGACATAGAATCCCGGTCTCTTTTGTGGAAATAGCAATTTTTTAAGAAGCCCCTAATCAACCCTGACATTCGCCCCTAAAGGTGCAAGCTTTACGCCACCAGCCCATGTAAAGTCAGGCATTAAATACTTAATATTAAAGACTTTTATTAGCCGCACCAAAAGAGATTTGACCAAATGTTAGGCAGCGACTAACTCTTTCTCTGGGTACTCAAGGACACACACGCAACCGTTCAAGGCGCATAATGCTCCTTTTAGTCAGCGATAGTAGGTCTCCGATGAGCTTACTCTTTTGACTTAGCTTTTGACTTCGCCTTTGATTTGGCCTTAGCAGGCTCTTTTACAGGTTTTGCTTTATCTTCTGTGGTCTTCGCTAATTTTGCGTCGCCAGCAGCTTTGTCAGCCTTCTTTTTACCGGTAAAAAGCTTACGGAAACGGCCAAGCGTCTGCTCAGCCTTTTTCATAATCTCCGCATTGGCCTGCTCAGCAGCCTTTTCAGAAGACAGACCTTCAGCCGACTCAACGGCCTTTACCTTCTTCTTACGATCTAATACAGGGTGATCCACAAGCTCAAAAAGCGCCATTTCAGCGCCATCGCCCCTTCTTCGATCAGAAAGCTTCAGTACGCGGGTATACCCACCAACGCGGTCTTTATACCGCTCAGCAAGCACTCCAAATAGCTTCACCACAGTGTCTCGGCTTCGAGTCCTATCGAATGCAAGTCTTCTAGCGTGAACGGTACCCTCTTTGCCTAGGGTAATGAGACGCTCCACTACGCGACGTACCTCTTTGGCTTTAGCAACGGTCGTAATGACCTGCTCTTGCTCAATCAGAGAATTCGCCATATTCTTCATCATCGCCTTACGATGAGGAGTATTTCGTCCAAATTGTCGTCCATCTACCTGGTGTCGCATCGATTAATCCTCACCGTCATCAATATCTTCAAAAGCATCGGGCGCCTCGGCATCCGTACGATCGGACCGAATCTTACCTTCATCTACATCCGAATCAGCAGGTTGCGGCATCTGCTTTGGAGGTACGAAACCCTCCAACTTCATACCCAAACTTAACCCCATCTCTCCCAGAATCTCTTTAATTTCATTGAGAGACTTTCTTCCAAAATTCTTAGTCTTCAACATCTCTGCCTCTGTCTTTTGGACGAGTTCGTAGATGTATCGGATGTCGGCGTTTTGAAGACAGTTTGCGGATCTAACAGAGAGTTCCAGCTCTTCAACTGATCTCAAAAGATTTGGATTGAACTCTGGCCGCTTGTCTTCTTTCATTTCGACTACTGGCTCAGGCTCTTCTTCAAAATTCAAGAACACGGAGAGCTGATCCTTAAGAATTTTTGAACCCAACGAAACTGCATCTTCTGGATGCACAGATCCATCTGTCCAAATTTCCAACGTCAATTTATCAAAATCAGTGCGCTGACCAACGCGACTTTGAGTCACCGTGTAATTTACCTTACGAATCGGCGAAAAAAAGCTATCTACCGCAATCCAGCCAATCGGAAGCTCTTCATCCTTATTGTTCTCAGCAGTCCGGTAGCCTCTTCCTCGCTCTACTCGGATTTCCGCCCGAAATTTTGCATCCTTACCAAGCGTACAAATCACCTGATCTGGATTCAGAACCCTAACTTGCTCAGGTCCAATAATGTCAGAGGCTCGAACATCGCCAGGTCCAGTCTTCTCAATGACAACTGTTCCAGACTCCGTATGAAGTTGAAATCGCACTTCCTTTAGATTCAAAATAATCTCTGCAATATCTTCATTCACATCTGAAATAGACGTGAATTCATGTACCACGCCATCTATTTTTACAGCCGTAACCGCTGCACCTTGAAGTGAAGACAACATAACCCTTCGTAGAGAATTTCCAAGGGTAAGGCCATAACCTCTCTCTAGGGGTCGGGCGATAAACTTGCCGTAGCGACTAGTCAAAGACTCCTTATCCACGTCAAGCGCCTTGGGTTTGATCAAATCTCGCCAATTCTTTTCTAACATTTTGTTCCTTGCTCCTGTTTTTCCAAACAATCCAAATTACTTCGAGTACAACTCGACAACCAAACGCTCTTCCATTGGCGCCGTCACGTCATCACGCGATGGCAAATCTCGCACTTTGGCAGAGAATTGGGCCGCATCAAGTTCAATCCACTGAGGTACTTCTCTTCGCTTTACTGCCT
Source organism: Bdellovibrionota bacterium (assembly GCA_963169695.1). GTDB lineage: Bacteria > Bdellovibrionota > UBA1018 > UBA1018 > CAUJDS01 > CAUJDS01. The sequence continues at coordinate 14,578 of CAUJDS010000036.1, read as the reverse complement.
CAAGTGCATAACGAACTACCGTCTTGTCTCGACTCTTTTCTTTGATGGAAATCAGGTCACCCTTATTCACCATAAAAGACGGGATATTTACACGCTTGCCGTTTACGTAAAAATGACCATGACGAACTAAATGACGAGCTTCAGCGCGAGAATTAGCTAAACCTGCTCGGTAAGCAAAATTATCCAAACGTCTCTCAAGCATTGAAACTAGATTTGAACCTGTAATTCCTTTATTACGCTCAGCTTCTTCAAAAAGATTTCTGAATTGTGTTTCCACTAATCCATACATTCTTTTGATCTTCTGCTTTTCGCGTAACTGAAGGCCGTACTCTGAAAATTTAATCCTACCCTGACCATGCTGTCCAGGTGGATAACCTCTTCTCTCGAAGGCACACTTTTCAGTGTAACAACGATCACCCTTTAAAAATAACTTCTGATTCTCTCTGCGACAAAGTCGACAGACTGGACCTGAATAGCGTGCCATTAGACTCTCCTCTTTTTTGGCGGACGGCATCCGTTGTGTGGAATGGGCGTCACATCCTCGAGGTAAGTAACTCTCAAACCGACCATAGACAGCGCTCGCAGTGCAGACTCACGGCCTGAGCCTGGACCATTGACATAAACCTGTACACTTCTCATCCCTAGATCAAATGCTTTTCGTCCGGCGTCTTCCGCTGCAACCTGGGCTGCAAATGGTGTGTTTTTGCGAGATCCACGAAACCCCTTATGACCAGCGCTGGACCACGCCACGGCGTTGCCCATCTGATCCGTCATCGTGATGACAGTATTATTGAAGGTAGCAAGAATAAATGCCTTACCTGAAACCACATTCTTGCTGCTCTTTTTCACTTTTACTACACCAGGAGCATCCGTTGGCAGTGCCGCCTTCGCCTCGGTGCTTACTTCTTTTGCTGCTTCTTCTGCCATAACTACTCTCCGTAACCTTTGTTCATTCTTTTACTTCATGGCCTTAACTGATTTTTTTCCTGCAATTGCAACCGCTGGGCCCTTGCGTGTGCGCGCGTTCGAATGAGTTCTCTGTCCATGCACAGGAAGTCCCTTGCGATGACGAACGCCTTTATAACAAGCCAAATCAACAAGGCGCTTAATATTGAGGCTGATCTCTCTTCGCAGATCTCCCTCTACTTTTACACTTTGATCGATAGCGCTTCGTATTGCATTCACATCGTCGCTAGTAAGCTCATCCGAATTTTTATCAAAACTGATACCAGCCTTAGTTAAGAGCTTTCTTGAAGTTGGACGACCGATTCCGAAAATATAGGTCAACGCAATTTCTGCTCTTTTATTTTTTGGTAAATCTACACCCGAGATACGTGCCATGAATTTCTGCCTCTCCTGTTTCTTTAACCTTGTCGCTGCTTATGTCTTGGATTTTCGCAAGTTACGCGAAGGACTCCTCGACGCCGAATGACTTTACATTTCGTACAAATTTTCTTAACGCTCGCTCTAACTTTCATTACACAACCTCAATATAATTTACGCCGAAAAACCTTAGCCTTTTGCACGGTAGGTAATACGACCTCGAGTTAAGTCATAAGGGGATAACTCAACCGTCACTTTATCTCCAGCAAGTATTTTAATGTAAAACATTCGCATCTTTCCGGAAATATGAGCCAAAACCTGATGACCATTCTCGAGCTTTACCTTGAACATTGCATTTGGGAGAGGCTCCAAGACTGTTCCCTCTACTGTAATTGCCTCTTCCTTTGTCATGTTCAACCGCCTAATTCCTCAAAAATAAGACACCCCATTTGATACTGTTAATACCTCAGGGCCATTATCAGTTATTGCTACAGTATGTTCAAAATGGGCTGAAAGAGATCGGTCTGCCGTAACAGCAGTCCAACCGTCATCAAGCACGACCGCTTCAGGCCCACCTATATTGATCATAGGCTCAATAGCCAACACCATGCCTGTTTTCAAGGGAATACCCTTGCCCTTAGGCCCATAATTAGGGACCTGAGGATCCTCATGCAGAGCGCGACCTATGCCGTGACCAACGAACTCTCTTACCACGCTAAATCCAAAAGCTTCAACATAATTTTGGATTGCAAAACCAATGTCATAGAGCTTATTTCCCGGTCGGCATTGCTCGATGCCCTTTTTTAGGCTTTCTTCCGTGATCTGAATCAATTTTTGAGCCGCCGGGCTAATACTACCGGCAGAAACCGTCCTAGCAGAATCACCGTACCAGCCATCCGAAATGACTCCAAAATCGATGCCTACAATATCGCCATCCTGAATAATCCGCCTTTTGGAAGGAATTCCGTGAACAATCTGCTCATTTACTGAGACACAAAGACAACCTGGAAAACCATGATAACCCTTAAAGGCTGGAATAACTTTAAAGTCAGCGCATCGCTTTTCGGCATACTGATCCAACTCCCAAGTTGAGACACCTGGCTTCACTCTTACGGCAAGCTCCTCCAGAATATCCGCTACTACTCGAGACGCGTGACGCATCTGTTGAACTTCTGATTCGGATTTTATATGGATCACGACGTCGCCTCGATGATATCCCGGAATACGGCATCGAAGTCTTGGTCGGCAGAAATAGAACGAAGCTTACCCTGCTTCTGATAATATCCAATGAGTGGAGCGGTTTGTTTACGATAGACGTCCAAGCGATTATGCACAACATCTGCGCGGTCATCGTCCCGTTGCTTAAGGCCCTTGTGTCCACAACTATCACATAGGTCTTCGACTTGCGGCTTCTTGCTTACCAAATGAAAAACACTTCCACATTTCGGACAGGTCCTACGCCCAGTCAACCTACGAACCAGTTCCTCATTCTCAATTTCAAAAAGAACAACTCTGTCAACTGCACGACTCATTCCCTTTAGCTGCAAATCAAGAGCTTCTGCTTGAGGAGTAGTCCTTGGAAAACCATCTAGAATAAATCCATTCTTACAATCTGGATTCTTCACGCGAACGGCCACCATGTCTACGACAACGGAGTCGGGGACCAACTCTCCCTTGTCCATAAAGCTCTTCGCCTTCATGCCTAGGTCTGACTTAGTCGAAATATGCTCTCGAAACATATCACCAGTAGAAAGCTGAGGCCAACTTCTAGCGTCGGAAAGCTGTTTGGCTTGGGTGCCTTTGCCTGATCCAGGTGCACCGAGAAAAATGATGATCATGAGTAGGCAGCTCTCCCTTTGATTCGAGAGTGCTTCATAAATCCTTCGTAATTCTTACTTAAGAGATGAGACTCAATCTGAGCCACAGTATCAAGCGCAACTCCGACCAAAATCAATACACTAGTACCACCAAAATAGAATGGAACATTAAGGTACTTAGTCATCAGACTTGGAAGTACGCAAATAGCCGCAATGTAAATGGCACCACCAGCCGTAACCCTTGAAAGGACATAGTCAATATACTCAGTCGTGGGTGGACCAGGACGAATACCGGGAATGAAACCGCCGTATTTTCTCAAATTATCGGACACGTCATCCGTCTTAAAAACAATGGCGGTATAGAAGAAGGCAAAAAATACAATCAGCCCGACAAAAACTACATTGTACAAAAGGGCTCCAGGCTGAAGGTGAGACGTGATCTTCTGAACCCACTCAAGGTGGATGAATGCGGCTAACGTAGCAGGAAACATAATGAGTGATGAGGAGAAGATAGGAGGAATAACGCCGGCCGTGTTCACTTTCAGAGGCAAGTGAGTATTCTGACCACCGTAAATTTTTCTTCCAACGACTCTTTTTGCATATTGAATGGGAACTCTGCGTGCGCCTCTTTCAACAAAGATAATGACAAAGAAGGTGACGAGAATAATTGCAACCACAGCAAGAATTTTAATAAAGCTTAATTCACCTGAACGGTTCAAACTCAATGTGCTTCCGATTCCACCTGGAATTCCGGCTGCAATTCCCGCGAAAATGATAAGAGATATCCCATTACCGATACCTCGCTCTGAAATTTGCTCACCTAACCACATAAGAAAAATGGTTCCGCCAGTAAGCGTAACTGTGGTCATTAAACGAAAGGACAATCCTGGATCCAAAACGACAGGAGGATTTGAGTAAGACTCAAGTCCAGTAGCTATTCCATAACCCTGAACAAGACATAGAAGCACAGTGCCGTAACGCGTGTATTGCGTAATTTTCCTGCGGCCCTGCTCGCCCTCTTTCTGTAACTCGTGTAAGTAACTCCAAACAACTGTTAGAAGCTGAAATATAATTGAACTACTAATATAAGGCATGACGCCTAGGGCAAGAATACTGAAGCGCTCCAAAGCGCCCCCGCTGAAAAGATTAAACCATCCAAAGATAGTGCCCTTCATATTGGCAAATGCATCTTTGAGTGCGCCGGCATCTACACCCGGTGTCGGAATATGTACGCCAATCCGATAGACAATGAGTACCCCGAGGGTAAAGAGGATCTTTTTCCTTAGCTCAGGAATCTTCGCCAAGCCTTCCACGCCAGCCATCCGCTCTCCTATCTTCGACGTACTACAACGACGATGTAATGACTTAAGAAACTAGAATTTCTACCGAACCACCAGCTTTTTTAATCTTTTCCTGGGCAGATGCACTCACGCGGTGAGCACGAATCTTCAATGGAGCCTTCAATTCACCGACCCCAAGTACTGCCAATCGCTTAAAGCGGCGACTTCCAATAACGCGCGCCTTTTGCAAGGAGTCCAAACTAACTTCTGGAAAGTCAGCAGGATTTAAAATATCGAGCTGGGTCAAATTCACTACTGCGAATTCTTCGCGCATGAAGTTTTTGAATCCACGTTTTGGGATTCGACGAAACAAAGGCGTCTGTCCACCCTCAAAACCAGCCTTAGCGGAATAACCGGAACGAGCCGTCTGCCCCTTACCGCCCCTACCCGCTGTCTTCCCCCAGCCAGATCCGTAACCTCTACCAATTCTCTTTCGATTCCTAGTAGTACCTACCGTGGACTTGATGTTGTTTAATTTTAACATGATAAAAACTCCTTATTAAATCAGGTCTCCGAAACCACATCTACTAAGTGGAGCACTTTCTTAATCATCCCACGAACCGCAGGAGTATTTTCGAGAGTCCTACTCGTACCCAATTTCTTCAAACCCAAACCGCCTACTGTCGCACGAGCCTTAGGCTTCTGACCCAAGGTACTGCGCTTCAATCGAATAGTTATTGTCTTTCGACCTGCATTTGCTTTAGTCGCCATTTAAATAATCTCCGACACCGTCTTACCACGACCCTTAGCGATCTCAGAAAATCTGCGAAGCTTCATAAGACCATCCAGCGTTGCTTTCACTACGTTATGTGGATTATCTCTTCGAATACTCTTTGCATTGATATTCTGAATGCCAACTGAATCCAAAATTGCTCGGACCGTTGAACTCGCAATAACGCCTGTCCCTTCTGGCGCAGGCTTCATCAAAACCTTACTCGCTCCAAAAACTCCCATGATCTCATGAGGAATCGTTGTTCCTTCCAAATGAATCGGAACAAGACTCTTGCGCGCACGCTTACCAGCCTTTTTAATGGCTTCAGGTACCTCGCCAGCTTTTCCTAGCCCAATTCCAACACGACCCTTTTTGTCACCTACGACAACAATAGCGGAAAAACTAAAGCGCCTACCGCCTTTGACAACCTTCGCACACCTATTGATGTGTATGACCTTATCCTCAAACTCTGAATCTTCTTGTTGAGGCCGTCCCTGAGACCTTGGTTCGCGTTTTTCCATTAGAATTTAAGACCTCCCTCACGAGCAGCGTCAGCTATAGCCTTGACTCTACCGTGATACAAATAGCCGCTACGATCAAAGACAACTTTGGAAATCTGCTTAGCGAGTGCTCGCTTGGCCATCAACCCACCAACTGCTTTAGCACCCTCAAGATTGCTTCGCACCTTGCCACTCAGCTCTTCATCTAATGTAGAAGCGCTAGCAAGCGTGTGTCCCTTCTGATCATCTACCAACTGTAGGTACATGTGAGAATTGGAACGGAAGACAACCAGGCGTGGACGCTCTGTTGTTCCCTCCAATCTCGCACGAATGCGAGTCTTGTGCTTGTATCTGATCCGCTTTTTCTCGTCTGTCTTTCGTCTAATCTTTACAGCCATAATTTCACCTGTATTGCTTACTTGGAGCCGGCCGCGCCAGCTGCCTTTCCTTCCTTACGAATAATTTTCTCGTCTGTGTATCGGACGCCCTTGCCTTGATAGGGCTCGGGCGGCTTGTAGCCACGAATCTTTGCTGCGACCATTCCAACTAAGACCCTGTCAGAACCTGTAACGGTAACTTTCGTGTTCTTTTCGACCGCAGCCGTAATGCCCTCTGGCAAGAGATAATCAATCCCATGAGAATACCCCAAATTAAGCTGCAATATCTTACCTTTAACTGCAGCACGATACCCCACGCCAACAATATCAAGGACCTTGGTAAATCCAGTATGCACACCTTGAATCACATTGGAAATCGCTGTCCTAGAGGTCCCAAATAAATGAGCTGTTTCTGGGTCCTTTGCTACAACCTGAGAAACGGTCAGAACATCCTTATCAATGGTAACTTGAATTCCATCTGGTACTGCAAAACTCATCTTCCCTTTAGGTCCCTCAGCTTTGAGTACACCGTTCTGAAAAACAACTTTTACACCTTGAGGAACCTTAATGGGAGCTTTGCCAACTCTAGACATAAATCACCAGACCTCACAAAGGACTTCGCCACCGACTTTTTGAGCCAATGCTTGTCGATGAGTCATAATACCCTTTGAAGTAGAAAGAATTGCAGTACCAGCACCATTGAGTGGCTTCTGTACCGTCTTAAATCCCGAATACTTCCTCAAACCGGGCGTACTAATACGCTTCAATCCACGTATAATGGGCACGCCCGCCTCGTACTTCAAATAAACCTTCAATACAGGGTGCTCATTCTCATCTCGCATCAGGCGAAAATTTCGAATGTACCCTTCCTCCTTGAGAACTCGTACGATACTGGCCTTCATTCTTGAGGCTGGAATTAGGACCGTTTCGTGGCCCTCTTTCGCACAGTTTCGAATTCGAGTTAACAAATCTGCAATCGGATCTGTCATCGTCATATAATTGTCCTCACTACCAACTGGATTTCGTTACACCAGGCAAAAGTCCCTTTAATGAGAACTTTCTAAAACACAGCCTGCACATATTAAACTTACGCATGAAGGCTCGGGGCCGACCACAGAGTGGGCAGCGATTACGAACCCTCGTTTCAAACTTCGGCTTACTTCCAATTTTTACGAGCTTACACTTTTTAGCCAAAAGACCTCCCGCTTACTTCCTAAAAGGCATACCGAATTCGCGAAGTAGCGCGCGGGCATGCTCGTTGTTTTTTGCCGATGTTGCAATCGTGATCGTCAGACCTCTTACTTTATCGACTTTATCGTAATCGATCTCTGGAAAAATAATTTGCTCACGAATTCCTAGAGAATAGTTGCCTCGGCCATCGAAGGACTTTGGGCTAATTCCTCTAAAATCTCTAACTCGCGGCAAAGCAATATTAACCAAGCGATCTAAAAACTCGTACATTCTTGCACGTCGCAAGGTAACAAAAGCTCCCAAGGGGATCCCCTGACGAACCTTGAAATTTGCAATCGACTTACGAGCACGAGTAAGAACCGGCTTTTGACCTGTAATTAGTGCGATGTCGTTCAGAACGAAATCCAAGACCTTGGGATTGCCTACTGCATCTTTAGAGGCGCAATTGATAACGATCTTCTCTAATCGTGGCACTTCCATAGCATTCTTTAACTGAAATTCCTTTACCAAGGCCGGCACGATTCGCTTACTGTAATCAGTCATAAGCCGAGGCGTACTAGTCGGAGAAATTCGAGTCGTGCCCTTAGCCGCAACAATGAAAGCATTGGTTGCGCCTTTTGAGCCTTCCTTACCTTTCTTTTTTGCTTTAGGCGCAGCAGCCTCTGCTCCACCTTCTGCTCCCGCAGCAGGCTTCTTTCCTTCTTTTTTTGCCTTTGTAGGCTTATCCTTATCTTCGCTCACTACTTCTTTCCTCCGCGACCCGTTTAAAGAACTTCCGGCGCTAATGAAATAATTTTCATAAACGACTTCGCTCTTAGTTCACGCGCCACCGGTCCAAAAATTCGAGTACCAATGGGTTCATTTTGCGCATTTATTAATACAGCCGAGTTTGTATCAAACCGAATATAGGTGCCATCTCCGCGGTTAGTCTCTTTCTTAACTCGGACCACAACGGCTTTTAAAATATCGCCCTTCTTAACCTTGGCAGCTGGCAACGCATCCTTTACTGAAACAACGATCACATCACCTAAATGAGCATACCGCCGCCTGGATCCTCCAAGCACCTTGATACACATCACAGATCGTGCACCAGAATTATCAGCTACATCTAATCGAGTTGTTTGCTGAATCATTTTATATCTGCTCCTTTAGCGCGTCCAAAGATCCTGCGAGTCGGACATCCTTACGCAATACAGTCTTCAATGCCCAGCGCTTGGTCTTGCTTAATGGACGTGACTCAACGATCTGAACAAGATCGCCCATTTTTGCCAGACCATTTTCATCATGAGCCTTAAATCTTCGTGACCTGGAAAAATACTTCTTATACAGCCGATGCCGAACCTGTCTGGTAACTGCAACTGATATCGTCTTGGTCATCTTGTCGCTAACGACGATACCGACCAATTCACGACGTTTATGCGCTGGATTCTCAGCTACAGCAGCTTGAGATTCTACGGCTTTCGCCTCGATCTTTTTAGCTGCTACCTTCTTCGGTTTTGCTACTTTCTTTTCAACCATAAATTCTCCTACAATCAAACCTGTGCGCTAGCGCTGGTATTTTTTTGAGTTAACGCAGTCTTCAATCTGGACAACTCCTTGCGGGCCTTCCAAAGGTCAGCCGTTTTTTCCAACTGCCCCGTGGTACTCTTGATCTTCAGATCAAATAACTTACTTTGAGTTTCACGGATCTTCACCGCTAATTCTGCCTGTGTTAAGTCTATGATCTCTTTCATTCGCTTATTAGCCACTTCCAAACTCCTTACTTTCCAGCCTGCTTCAACGCTGCTTCTTTTGCGCGCTTTTCTGTTTCTTTGTCAATTGGGCGGCTCTTAATTGGGAGCTTGTAATTCGCGAGACGAAGCGCCTGAAAAGCGTCCTCCCTTGAAATGCCCGACATTTCGAAAATGATTCTTCCGGGCTTAATCACTGCTGCCCACTCTTCCACGCTACCCTTACCGCTACCCATTCGAGTTTCAGCGGCTTTTTTTGTAATTGGCTTATCGGGAAAAATTCGAATCCAAACATTACCACCGCGCTTTGTGAATCGAGTCATAGCAACTCGCGCTGCCTCGAGCTGCTTGGAGTTGATACGACCGCACTCTAACGCTTGGAGCCCAAATTCACCAAAATGCAGGGTTCCGCCACGCACAGCACGACCTCGCATATTGCCCTTTTGCTGCTTTCTCCATTTAACTCTTTTAGGCGATAGCATGGTTCTTCTCCTTCATTCCCTTTTTAAGATGCCTTCTCGGCAGCTTTTGCTTGCGCAGCTTGCTTCTTCAACATTTGACCTTCACCGTGGTAGACCCAAGTCTTCACGCCAATAATTCCATAAGTCGTTTCGGCTTCGGAAGTACCGTAGTCGATATTAGCTCGAAGCGTATGCAGCGGAACGCTGTCTTCGCTGTACCACTCTGTGCGAGCGATTTCTGCGCCGCCAAGACGACCTGAAACACGAATTTTAATGCCCTTGATTCCATGCCTGAAAGCGGCAGCCATACACTTTTTCATGGCTCGTCGGAAAGCGACTCGCTTTTGCAATTGAATGGCAACGTTTTCTGAAATCAACTGGGCATTAGACTCCGGTGACTTCACTTCGATGATATTCAAAAACACTTGATGAGGAGAAAGCTTCTGAACTTCAGCCTTCAAGAGTTCAACGCCAGCGCCTTTTTTTCCAATTACGACGCCGGGTCTCGCTGTATGAACATTGACCTTAACCTTGTTGGCTGCTCGTTCGATGTCTATTCGCGCGACACCAGCATTATTGAGCTTCTCTTTCAGAAAATCTCTTAATTTAAAATCTTCATGCAAAAGCTTGGCGTAATCCTTATTGGAATACCACCGACTGTCCCAGGTCCGAGTCACACCTAAACGAAACCCAATTGGATGTACCTTTTGTCCCATAATTTCCTCTTACTTCTCCGCTAAAACGACTTTAATGTTGCTAGTTCTTTTCAGAATGGGACTTGCGGATCCCTTAGCACGTGGACGAAATCGCTTCAGACTCGTTCCACGCCCAACCAAAAGACTTCGAATCACTAGCTTGTCGACATCAACGGTGCCCTTTTGATCAGCGTTCGCTGCAGCACTGCGTATCAACTTGTAAAGAATATCGGCGGCGTTTCGTTTTGGGCAGAGCTTAAGACTGTCCAAAGCTTGATTCACACCCATCCCTCGAATCATATCCGCAAGGGCGCCCATCTTTCTAGGAGCCACTCGTACATAGGAAATATTCGCTTTAAAATCCATTATCATGCCTCTCTAGACTTTCTTCACTTCTTCAGCAGAAGCCTTCTTGTCCGCCGGAGTGTGCCCACTGAACATGCGGGTCAAAGCAAACTCGCCGAGTTTGTGTCCCACCATATTTTCAGTGACATACACAGGAATAAACTTCCTGCCGTTATGAACTGCAAAAGTCAGTCCTACAAATTCAGGAAGAATCGTAGACCGTCTCGACCAAGTCTTAATGACTTTTCGATCTCCACTCTCTTGCGCCACTGTGACCTTCTTTGCCAGATGGTCATCACAAAACGGGCCTTTTTTTACTGAACGAGCCACGTCATCTCTCCTTTATTACTTACGTCTCTTCAAAATAAATCGCGCTGAACGCTTATTCGTACGAGTCTTGTAACCCTTCGCCCACTGTCCCCATGGAGAACGAGGTAAGCCTCCAGCATGCTTCCCTTCACCACCACCCATTGGATGGTCGATAGGATTCATAGCAACACCACGAGTATGAGGTCTCCAGCCCTTCCAGCGATTTCTGCCGGCTTTACCGATTGAAATATTTTCGTGCTCAGGGTTAGAAACTTGTCCGACCGTAGCTTTGCAATTTTTATGAACCATTCTAAGCTCACCGCTTGGAAGCCTAATTGGGCAATATTCACCCTCTTTGGCCATAAGCTGCGCGTAGCCTCCGGCGGAGCGTGCAATTTTTCCACCCTTACCTGGCTCCAATTCAATATTGTGAATCAAAGTACCCACGGGAATGGAGTCAATCGTTAGGTGATTTCCAGGCTTAATATCGGCCTTGTCACTACAGATGACCGGATCACCCACTTTGATATTCTGCGGAGCTAAAATATATCGCTTCTCTCCGTCTGCATAATTCAAGAGAGCAATGTACGCGGTACGATTAGGATCGTACTCAATCGATGCGACCTTCGCCGGGACATCAACCTTGCTGCGCTTAAAATCAATAACTCGATACTTTTGCTTATGACCGCCCCCACGCTGATAAGAAGTAATATGTCCGTGTTGATTTCGGCCGTGACCCCTTCGAACAGTAACGATGAGCCCTCGTGGCTTCTTTGGCTGCTCGGATCGAGGAGTAAGGACGGAGAAATCCGGGGAGGTTTTATAACGTTGCGCTGGAGTAATGGGTCTAAAACTTTTTACTGGCATAATTCACCTATTGCGTCTGAAAATAATCAATTTTTTGCCCTTCGGCCAAAGTCACAATCGCTTTTTTGCGATTAGGCAACTTTGTACGAGCGCGCCCACGAACCTTCACTTTGCCGTGTGTATGAATCGTACGAACAGCGAGAACCTTCACTTTGAAAAGCTCCTGAACTGCATGAGCGATTTCTAACTTATTGGCTTCTGGAGACACTTCAAAAGTGTACCGACTTGCCACCTCAGAAAGAGCCGTACTCTTTTCACTGATAATGGGTCTTTTCACTACATCATATATACTACGCATGAGCTGCTCCTCCCTTCTTCGCTGGCTTTAATCTTTCTTGGATGCTCTCGATAGCTGCTTTCGTCACTACCAGCCAATCATGCTTCACTAGATCATAAACCGTAATACCGGTAGATCGCACAAACCGGACCTTTGGAATATTACGGGAAGCCAATTCCAAGGAGCGATTTTCTTCATCCACAACCAAAACATTTTCAACGCAAAGGTATTTTTTGACCACTTCGCTAAAAGCCTTCGTCTTATGATCTTTCAATTGAAATTGATCTAAAACCAAAATTCGACTCTCTTTAAACCGGTCTGCCAAAACACTTCGCAATGCGCCTCGTACCATTTCTTTAGGTGTTTTTTGCTCATAAGAGCGAGGCACTGGACCAAAACTCTGTCCTCCACCAACCCAAAGAGGGGACCGAATGGAGCCCTGTCTTGCGTTACCTGTGCCTTTTTGCTTATACGGCTTCTTTCCGCCGCCTCGCACTTCGCTTCGTGTCTTGGTCTTTGCAGTTCCTTGTCTTCTTGCCGCAAGCTGAGCTTTCAGAACTTGGTGAACCAAAGACGAATTCACTTCGACACCGAATACATCGTCGCGAAGCTCCAGTGTTCCTACTTTTTTCTTAGTCTGGTCTAAAACATCAATCGTAGCCATAAATTCTCCTCATCACTCCGCTTTAGCCGCAGCCGACTTGCGTGGCTTAGCCGTCTTACGAATGGTTACGATCCCACTACGAGGACCCGGCACACTGCCGTTCACCAATAGGAGCTGATTCTCCAAATCGACACGAATCACACGAACATTAGGAACCGTCACTCGCTCATGGCCCATTTGACCGGCCATCTTACGACCTTTAACCACTTTTCCTGGATCCGTTCTATTTCCGATAGAACCAGGCATTCTGTGACAAATAGATGCACCATGCGAAGCTGGACCACCCGCGAAATGATGCCGCTTCATAACACCCTGAAACCCTTTACCCTTGCTAATTGCAGTAAGATCGACGAAATCGCCTTCTTTTACGAAAGAAGCATCAAGGAGCACTCCGGGAGTAATCCCATCAATCTTAGCGTCGCTGGGAAGTCGAATTTCCTGATAATGATAAAAAATTTCTCCGCCAACTTTTTTGGCGTGACCCTTTTGAGCAGAGAGTGCGCGCGATTCTCTTTTAGGAAGAATCCCCACTTGAATCCCAATGTATCCATCGTTCTCCAAGGTTTTGACTTGTGTCACTTTCGTTGGCTTAAGGTCGATAACGGTGACAGCAAGGGCATTCCCTTTTTTGTCGTAAACCTGGGTCATCCCGGCCTTGATTCCCAAAATTCCGCAACGTCCAGCACTAAGCGTAATGGAGCCAGTAGTTCCTTGCTCTGCTGTTGCCACTTGGCCTTCTTCGATTTGATTCTCAGACATACTTTTTCCTTCGTTTCCAAACGATTGACGCGATAACACCCACGTCAACCCGATCATCCTCTACAAACGCGGACCTCACTCTTCTTCTAAGCGAAGCACTCGTTAGACTCTGACACTAGAAACGCCAACTGCTTGGCTTTTCTACTTCACAGCATCACCGCGCAAAACCCGCAATCACTTGCGGTTCGGCGGATGCATTCATGAAATAGCCCTGAAACTTCGACTTTCCTTCTGGGATTTGTTCAGAAGGCAGTATCGCTATCCCAGTTTTTGTGGCTCTTTCACTATCAACTAAGACTTAATCTTGACATCCACACCAGCCGATAAATCCAATTTCATCAATGAATCGATCGTCTGCTGAGTAGGTTCTACGATATCAAGCAATCTTTTGTGCGTGCGTATTTCAAACTGCTCACGCGACTTTTTATCTATATGAGGGGATCGAAGAACACAATATTTATTGATAACGGTGGGCAGAGGAATAGGACCTCGAACAGCTGCGCCCGTGCGCTTTGCTGTGCTGACGATCTCATATACCGACTGATCCAGGACTCGGTGGTCAAACGCTTTTAATTCGATCCGAATCTTATGTTCCGCTATAGCCATACTGCCTTCTCTACCTCTTATATACGTTGAAGGTAGTGGTGATACGCTTTTTCATTAGGGCTGACAAGGACCAAAATGGCCAAAAAGCATTCCCGAAGAAAGAAATCCTCCGATTCTTCTCTCAAACCTCCAATTCATCCTAGGAAAGTGGAATAAGCGGAAACACTTTGTTTTGATGCAGTTTGTCGGTAAATTCGTAAAGATCAGAATGCCAGTTCTTTGCCATTGAATGTGGCAAACCCATCCTAGCAAAATTGCCCAGCTTACCACTAAGGCCGAGCAAATAGAGCCTCAAGCAGAGCAACAAGGGCTCCACTCTAGTTTCGGGATGGCGATCCAGTTTCACTAGATTACACAATTCCCATAGATCGAAAATGTCATGCTTTATCTTCAGTTTTATAGCGAATAGATCGAGACAAGGATCAATCTACGATATCGCTCACAACGCCAGCGCCTACGGTTCTGCCACCCTCACGGATAGCGAATCGAAGCTCTTTTTCCATAGCGATCGGGGTGATCAATTCCACTTCAATAGCGATATTGTCTCCAGGCATCACCATTTCTACGTTGGCTGGCAAGGTCACCACTCCAGTCACATCCGTGGT
>CAUJDS010000035.1 GCA_963169695.1 Bdellovibrionota bacterium | reverse complement strand
TAAGCAAACCGCTCGCGATGAATCATACTGGCCGAGAGAATCTTATGAAGATACAGCTCGCGGTTCAACTCTTGGTCTGAACTCAATCCAATGCTCTCTGGCAAATGCAATGTCGTGCGACCCGCGCGACCGATACCGGCTCCAAAGGCGATCGGCAGTGGTTCATCCGTCAAAACAAATCCCATGAGTATCTGCAAAGAAGCAATCTCGTCCTCAGCATAGGCGACACTTGATTCCTCGAGTGTTTTACGCACATTTTGGCGTTGTTTTACAAACTTGCCGAACATCCACTCGACTAGATCCACCGTCACCTCAGACTTTAAAAATGAAGGGCCGCAGTGTCCTTAAGCGCTTGTATGATTTTAGCGTCGTCAGTCAGGCTCTCAATCGCTCCATGCAGAAGGGCTTTGCGCGGATGCATCCCTCCATTGATCAAACCGGCACTATAGATCAGCAATCGAGTTGAGATCGTCTCTCTAAGACCCAGCTGCGGCTGCTTCCTGATTCCGTCGGCAAGCGCAACCATCGCTTTGGCTACGGCGGGCGCCACACCGGTCATCTTGATCAAGATTTCGATCTCGATCTCAGGTGGCGGATAGCCAAGGGCTAGCGTTACAAACCGCTGCCGTGTGGACGGCTTCATCTCTTTAAAACCACTCTGGTATCCCGGATTGAAACTCGTCACACACATAAAGGACTCGGGAGCACTCAGACTTTCGTTAATTCGATCAATGTAGAGCTCCCTGCGATGGTCGGTGATCGAATGAAGCACCACAATCACATCCTCACGAGCCTCGGCCACCTCATCTAAGTACAAGATGGCCCCTTCGCGTACGGCGCGGACGACCGGGCCATCCTGCCAAGCGGTCTCCATGTTCTTGATAAAAAACCGACCGAGAAGATCTGAAGCAGTCGTGTCTTCATTGCACGCGACCTTGATAATCGGACGCCCGTGCCGAGCGGCCATCGCCGCGACGAACTGGGACTTTCCGCAGCCCGTCGGCCCTTTGATCATCAGCGGGAGACGATTTTTATAGCAGAGATCAAAGACCTCTACCTCGTCTCCGACCTCACGGTAGTAAGGAATCATAAGTTTTCAATCATCGCTGATCGCTGGGTAACCCAAACCGAATAAAATTCCAGATGAACGCTATAATCCCTAGGGTAAAGAGACTCGCGGCCAGGATCAGACCAAAAAAATGCACCTCGATCTCTTTTTGAACTCCCAAGAAATCAAGCCCAAGCTTTCGTTCGAGATAAACCTGCGCGATCCCCGCCACACCAAAGGCTACCGTCATGGCGACCATTCCAATATTGCTCGTCCAAAAGGCGAACATGTTCATCGGAGTGTCCTGCAACTTTCTGCCGGTCATAATCGGCATCGAATACGAAATGATCGCAAGCACGAGCATCGCGTAGGCTCCCCAGAACGCCATGTGTCCATGCATCGCCGTGACTAACGTGCCGTGGGTGTACATATTCACCTGAGGCAGCGTGTGGGCAAAACCTAGGAAACCCGCACCAACAAAAGACAGGATCGAGCAGCCGATGGTCCAGTGGAGAGCGGTTTTATTATCGGGACTTCGGCCACCTTTTTTGGCCATAGCGATAGCGTAAATGGCCATCGCCAAGAATGCCAACGGCTCAAGGGCACTGAAGACACCACCGACCATCAACCAGTACTTGGGTGTTCCAATGTAATAGTAGTGGTGGCCGGTGCCTAAAATTCCGGACAAAAACGTAAAACCTACAATGATATATAGCCACTTCTCGATCACCTCCCGATCCACACCTGTCTGTTTGATGAGCAGAAACGAGAGTATCGCGCCCATGATGAGCTCCCAAACCCCTTCGACCCAAAGATGAACCACCCACCACCGCCAGAACGAATCCATCGTTTGACTGTCGGTCGGAATCATCCCCGGCAAATAGAGGAGAGCCGTCATCAGCAGGCCAAAGAAGAGGACCATGCTCGTAGTCGTGTAGCGCTTCCCCTTCCAGATCGTCGCGCCGATTAGGTAAATAAAAAGCAGAACATCTACCACCACGAGATAATCGAGGGGTCTCGGAATTTCTAGAAACTTGCGTCCCTCCCACCAGTTAAAATGAAAGCCAATAATCGCCGTCACCCCAACCACCAGAAGCGCGATCAATTGGACATACGCCAGCCGCACCGACACGAGTTCGCGCTCAGCTTCTTCGGGAATAATATAGTAAGCCGCGCCCATGAAGCCTGTCAGCAACCACATCACCAGGAGGTTCGTGTGAGTTGCTCGGGCTGTATTGAATGGAATGATCGAGTGAAGTCCGTCAAATCCCATGTGGGCAAACCCCATGATGAATCCATAGATCACCTGGAGCGAGAGCAGCAACATGCAGGCGGCAAAAAACCAGTAGGCTACCTTCTGAGATTTGTATTTCACTTTTGGCTCTCCTTAAGTTGAGAAAGAAACGCTGTTAACTCGACGATATCTCCCTCAGTCAGTGGCAATTTTGGCATCTTTGAATCCGCCTTCATTGCAAGCGGATTCAGAAGCCACTGTCTGATAAAGGCCGGATCACGACGCGAGCCCACGCCGTCAAGGGCCGGCCCCACCTCCCCGCCCTGGCCTTGCAAAGAATGACAAGCAATACACATTTGATTGAAGACAATCGGACGATTCTTCGCTTCGAGTATTCCGCTCGCGCCGGAGGAGACCATCAGGTCAGGCTTCGGAGGAAACCCATTGAGATCCATTTCACCAATCCACTTAAAAAAAACGACGAGACTGTCGATTTCGGAATCGGTAAAATCGTATTTCACCATTTTCCGTTGACCAGGATACATAGACTCAGGATCTCGAAGCATTTGCGAAATGAACGCGACCCCTCGGCGTTCGTAAACCTTTGTTAGCTCGGGCGCGTAGTAGGCGCCCTCACCCAAGATCGTGTGGCAACCCATGCAGTTATTGGTTTCGAAGAGATGTTTCCCTCGAATCGCCTGAGCAGTGAGATTTTTAGCATTGGTTTGGACCGGGATCCGTTTTAGCGTGTCCACGGTCAGCAAGAGAAACGATCCGGCGCAAAGAGCAGTTCCAACAAGAAAAAATGCCTTTGCTTGCGATTTTGAAAGCACCGTAACCTCCACTCTGTTTCGAGTGGTTCCAGGTTAGCCAAGGAGAGAACAAGCTCCTATGATCTAGGTCATAGTCCTACGATTCAGCGTCGGACTGAAAGCGCAGCCACTAGTTCGTCTTTTGGCTGATTGGCCTTATCGACGCGTGCCAGAGTCCGACCAGTCTCATCAAGTGCGAGCACAAGAAACGAATGCGAAAAGTCGCGTTTGCCGGTCTTTTGATATTTAAAATCTAGGGTTGCGGCTAACTCCCGCACCTGGGCGTCGTTCTTGCCAGTGAGAAAAATCCAGCGACTGGGGTCGAGTGCGCGTTTTTTTTGATATCGCTTCATCGTGGCGGGCCGGTCATGGTCCGGATCAAACGAAACAAGGACGATCTTGACTCGAGCTTGCGTGGCCGGATCCAAGAGCTTTTCTAAGGCTCGCACTTCAGAAATCACGGTGGGGCAAAGATAGCCACAGGTCAGATAAACAAGCGACAAAATGACGGGGTGACCCGATAAATCACCGAGGGTGACCGATTTACCGTCCTGATCGGTCCACTTCGATTTAATCTGATAGAGTGAGTCGCCCGGAAACTCCCCGGCTGTCGCCCACGCTGACAAACTCAATGCGACCCAGGCCACGACCATCCACTTTTTCATTTCTGAATCTCCTTCACACAGCGGAACCCAAGATTGGCGACCGTAAAGTTGCCTTTGAGGCTGCTGCGAAAACCAAACCGCATGAACGCAGCGTAATCGCTCGGGTCCGCCGCCCCTACAGCACCACTGCCGCAGAACATGGACTTCTCTAGCGCAGTATCACCCCTGGACTCGCCGGTCACAAACGCAGTGTTGAAATCGTAGTTCCACTCCCAAATCAGTCCGTGCACATCCCAGACGCCAAAACGATTACTGAACGTCGTGCGCACATTTGGAAGAACCTCAGGAGTTGGCGCCGAATACCATTCGAGGATAATCGACTTAACGTCGCCCTTGCCACTTTCTGGGCCGAATTGAGCAAGGTACTCCCACTCGTCTACCGTCGGAAGCCGCATCTGTCGTGACTCACAATAGGCCTTGGCCGCAAACCAAGAGACGTTCACGACCGGAGCTTTTTCTAAGCTTTTGTCCCCCACCTCAACGCCAGTACGCCAATGGTGAAGATACTTGGAATCAGCAAACAGAGCCTTCACGACCCCGCGACGCCACTCTGGGTGGCTTTTAACAAATAACTGAAAGTCGCTATTGGTGACAGCAGTCTCGTCAATTTGAAATGCTGCCACTGGGGTTGTTTTCCCTTTAGCGAGCAGCGGACGATAAGTACCCTCGGGTACCGATTTGAGATCGGCACCCGAAGCCAGATTTCCTGAAAAAATAAGAAATGAAAGAATCCAATTCAATGGCCCGTTCCAAACTACTTCTTGAGCTTAGCTCTCTCGGTTTTGACGTCCCCAGAGCTAACCACTTTTGCAGAGTTGCCCCAGGATCCGTAAACGTAGGTAAGGACGTTGGCCACATCCTCATCGTTTAACTGCTGAGCGGGCATTACACTATTATATTTCACTCCATTGACCACGATCTCACCCGTTCGACCAGCGAGGACAGTTTGAATAGCTCGACTCTTGTCGGCGTTAAGGAAGTCCGAAGCCGCGAGCGGCGGAAAAGCACCAGCAATCCCTGTACCGCTGGATTGGTGACAGGCCATACATGCGTTTTCATAAACCCTTTTGCCGTAGGTCATCTGATCGGCTTTGTTTTTAGCCAAAAGTTGCTTTGGAGCCGGGGCATTGTCGACTGTCTGAATCGTCGACCCCTCAGGCATATAGACTTCATCCGACAATTTCCCAGAATAAACGGACTTATCCTCTGCCCCTTCCACTTTTAACATCCCAAGCGAACCCTTATTGAAGGTTCTAAAAATGGAGTGGTCAACCAGGATAGCCGTACCTGGGACTTCCACCTTGAACTCTACGATCGCCGAGCCCCCAGCAGGAATCAAAGTCGTCTGGACGTTTTCGTTGATCGACTTGGTTCCTCCCTCAATATAAACTTTATCAAAAATTTCACCGATCACGTGAAAGGAAGAAATGAGATTAGGGCCGCCGTTGCCGACGTAGAGTCGAACCGTCTCGCCCACTTTTGCTTTCAAAGCCTTATCACCCGTCATCGCTCCGACTGAGCCGTTAAACACTACGTATTCAGGCTGCTCTTTGAGCGCCTTCTCCATACTAAAAGGCTGCAGACCCGGCTCACCGTTCTTCCCCTTAGTGTAGAAATCACCCTGCATCACGTAGTACTCACGATCCACTTTAGGTAAACCTTCCTTGGGTTCAACCAAAATCAAACCATACATGCCATTGGCGATGTGCATGCCCACTGGGGCCGTTGCGCAATGGTAGACGTACAAACCTGCATTCAAAGCCTTAAACGAAAACACACTCGAGTGCCCAGGGGCCGTAAACGACGCCGCGGCACCACCGCCAGGGCCCGTGACCGCATGGAGATCGATGTTATGCGGCATTTTGCTCGAAGGATGGTTCTGAAGGTGGAACTCTACGGAATCTCCCTCCCGAATCCGAATGAACTTACCAGGTACGCTGCCACCAAACGTCCAAAACGTGTAGTCCACGCCGTCGGCCATTCGTTTTCTGAGTTCCTTGGTTTCGAGGTGAACGACAAGATTAGCAGCCTTGCTTCGTTTGATGGGCGGAGGCACCTCAGGAGCGTCCGTGAGCACTAACTCCTCGCCACTGGCTAGGCACCGACCGCCCGATACAGTCACAGTACCCAAAAGTAAAAAAACCGCCCACAGAGCTATTAACTGTTTCATTAGAACGTCTCCCAAGATTGATAAGAACGTCTCCCAAGATTGATATGCTATTAGACTCGCTCATTGAGGCCCGATGCTGTATGACTTAGATCATACTCGGCTCATTTTGCATGCTTTAGCGTGTTGAATAAGATCCTATGTTGGAACCTATGTCAGTAGCCACCACAAAGCCCATTTTCTTAAAAATAAATAAATTGAGCGTCTTCTCCCGCCTCAAGGAGATCAACCGACTTTTCTTGTGCCAACACGCGATGGAAGGGGTGCTGAAAAAGGGGCAAGCGCTTTGGCGCAAACATGACAGTGGCGAATTCTGTGCTGTGATTCTGAGCGGACTGATGGAAATCCGAGACACTCGGAGGTCGGGCGAGGAGAGAATTGTCGGTCTATTTGGCCCCGGAGAAATGATCGGATTATCAGCGCTTTTAAGCCGGAAGCAGTTCCCAGCTGATGCCATCGCTGCGTCTACGGACGTTCAGTTCGTCAAATTCTATATTCGTTCCATCGACGTTGATATCGGAAGCTCCGAACGCGTTGAGATTCATTCTTGGCTCAGAGAGATGCTTCTAAAACACGAACAAATTTTGCGAGACAAGCTTCTGTTCATGGGCGCCGACCTGATGCATACACGCCTCCTCGATCTCTTTGAGCATTTGCGCCTCCGCTTTTCGTCCAGCTCGAACCCAGAAGACTTCTTGATACCGATTCCCATTACTAAAACCCAAATCGCTAAACTCATAGAAGTCCGGGTCGAATCGCTGATACGCACCTTAAATAAGTGGGAAAAAGCAGGACACCTCAAAATGGGCCCCAAGGGCGTGTCGCTGAAGGGAGTCCAGGCACTCCGAAAGAAGACACTCTAACCTGAACTCCTGGCGGTTAGCTCCAATAGCTCCTGTCTGAAGCTTGGGGGTATTTTTTTGTAGATATTGTTAAAGTGAGTCTTAAGCGTCGCCCTCGAAACATCCAAAAGCAAGGTTCATTCACGTCTCTACGAGGCACCAAGCTGTATTCATTTTCTGATCCGCACTTTCTCATCCAAGTCAAACAAGGAAACCACCACTATTTTCGAATCAAAAAAAGTGAGTTGAGCCGACGCTCGCTTGCCGCCCTCGAGAAGTGCCCAGTGGGAGACCAAATCTCCGTCACTCTTCCCAGCGCTTCCATTGACAACAGCTGGAACGTTGCGAACCCACAAGCCCTTGCATCTCCTAAAACACATGACTCCGTAACCATCAAAGGAGATCACCTCACACTCGAGGGCACAGTTCTGAACTCATTCTCAGACCCGACAGCCTACATCAAAAGCAATAATGTGATTTTTCAGGTGCAACGAAGCTTACTGTCACCACTTTCCAGAGAAAAATCCCTGGCCCTGAGTTCTCCCGCCTCTCGCGTGAATCTCTCGGTCCCACTTGGTGCGGTCACGTATGCTTGGTCGACGGAGCCATAACACTCAGCTATGATCGTCTACAATGAAACGTTTAGACCCTAGCTCCATCGATCCTTATCGGGTCTTTTTTCCGAT
Source organism: Bdellovibrionota bacterium (assembly GCA_963169695.1). GTDB lineage: Bacteria > Bdellovibrionota > UBA1018 > UBA1018 > CAUJDS01 > CAUJDS01. Next base: position 10,694 of record CAUJDS010000035.1, on the reverse strand, counting down.
CGGTTTAGCGCATGCCTTACTTGGAACCTCGGTTTGGATACTGTTTGCATTTGGGATCGTCGATTATCCAGCACAATCCCACCCTCACCAAATGGTTTCTGGATTCTTGTTTTCATTTGCGCTGGGATTCTTAATGACGGCCGTACCGAGATTCACCGGCGCGGCCCGAGCCAACCCAGTTGAACTTCTACTGGGCGCCTGCCTGGCCTCTGCTGGATTTTTTTTGAACTCCTATCTACTGACGTGCGGACTTTTGTCTTTTCTGACCGTCTTTTTTTCCAGACGCCTGATCAAACGATCTTTTTCCCCTCCTCCACATTTTATGTTCATTCCCTTAGGGCTTTTTCTTGGGCTCTTGGGTTCCATTTTGCTTTCGCTCGTCGAGTTTCAGCGTATTGACTCTAGTTTCGCCATCCCCGCCAAACTCTTTCTCTATCATGGGACCATGCTGTGCTTTCTTCTTGGGATTGGAGCCAGGTTACTCGCCGCACTCCTTGGCTGGGCCCCCCCGCCCACACATCAGGTTGAATCCATGACCAAAGCCGACGAGCGTTTCTCCGCTAATAAATGGCGAATCCCTCTGATTCAAGCTGGGTTGTTCGCTCTGGGGTTTTTGATCGAAGTCACCTTCGAGGCTTCCGTCGGCCGCGGTTTGCGCGCAGTCGTTGCTTCGTGGATCGCGATGCAGAACTGGCGCCTTTACCGCCTTCCCAAAATCAGAAGCAAACTCTCCTTTTGGATTTGGATTTCGTGCTGGACGCTCCTGATCGGCCTCTGGACTCACGCGCTCTTTCCCTCCTTTGGGGTTCACGCTGCTCATCTTATTTTTATCGGCGGTTTTGGGTTGATGACGCTTTTGGTGTCGTCGCGTGTGATTTTGGCCCATGGCGGATTCTCCCTTGAGCCTGAAGCACGTTCTCGAATCTATGCCGTTTTTGCGACAGTGGTACTTTTGGCGATGCTCACTCGCTTTTCTGCGCAGTGGACTTCGTCCTTACTCCACCATTACGCTTATGCGGCTGGGCTTTGGAATCTCAGTTTATTTCTTTGGGGCAGTTTCTTCCTTCCTAAATTGTTTTTTGGCGCCAAGCCTCACCGAAATATATAAGAAAATCAAAAGCCGGCCCCGATTGACGCACGCACTCCTCTCCTGCTATTGAACCGAGGTCTGTGCGAAAAGTGCATTTATGACCAAGTTTGGCAAGATAGGGTGGTTGGGCATTTCCTTTTCCATTCTTCCTTGGCTGTGGATTGCAGGCTTGATGGGCATTGTAGTGCGTGCAAAACTTTTTTCTCGGATATTGGCCGAGCCCTTCTCGGCCTGATCCAAAACTTCTACCTTTCGAATTACACCATATGGTTCTATGGATTAGCTTCTACGGAGTAGTTTGGTTATTACCAACAGCACTCGCCGTTTATGGGTTAGCCGTACTTCTTTTTAAGAAAAGATTTAACCGTTGGCCCCTCTGGATATTCTTTTGTGGATGGCTATTTATTAGCGCCATGGTTCTTGCCCCGCACACCCAAATGAATTGGGTTGCCTGGTTTTTAGATTAATAATGTTTGATTTTACGAAACAATGGTCTGATGATAAATAGAATGTCGTGGCTACTTTTGGCTACTTCGGTTTGTAACTTGTTGAAGTCACTCAGATCACGACGTCTCCACCAATATTAAAAAACCCGTCAGCGCGAAAGCGTTGATGGGTTTTTTAATTGGTGCGGATGAAGGAGTCGAACGGGAAGGATCCGGCGTGCAGTGCACGCTGAGCGAGCGTGAAGCGAGCGAAAGGATCCTGACCCGGCCTGGAGAGCCTTGAGCCGGAGGCGATAGGATCGGAAGGCGACTCCCACATATCACGATCCTTCCATGCTCCGAGGTTCGCTTTGCTCACCTCTCGCAACCGCATCGCGTTCAAAACGCTTCCGCGTTTTGCCGCGCTTGCACCCCACCTGATTTTCATGGTTTCATAGTATTTTTCAATTCATGGCTAAGGATTATTTACGATGAATGAAAATGGATTCGAAGGGACTCTTGTACTAGAGAAACTTGCTGAGATAGGCAAAGTCGATATTTTCTTTGACGCCATTGACTCGGATGATTTTAGAAAAGCCACTTCCCTCATGAAGCGGGCGAATGTTGACTCCGAGACCATAGCGACCGTGTTGAAAAAAATGAGTGAAGCAGATCAGAATCCGTGAGATTTTCTCTATCAAAGCAAACAGTAAGGAACCCCAAAGGGATCTTGCACACCTGACTGAAAGCCGGGCCGAAAATAATGGGACAGTTTCTTTTGATTTTCAGTTAAAGATGTTCGTTGCGAAGAAGAATTAATTAGATAAAACATGTATAGAAGGAGATAGCCTGAATGGTAAAAGCCTATGCTTGTATCTGGTCTAATGAAAGTGCCGCCGAAATGGTGAAGTTCTACCGCTCTGTTTTTAAAGGAACAAAGGTCGGTAAATACTCCTACTGGGGAAAAAATCCTATGGGCGTAAAGGAAGGGTCGGTGCTCACTGCACACATTACCATTCTAGGACAAAAGCTCATGCTCTTAAACGGCCACATGGAAAAGACCTTCAATGAGTCTGTGTCGTTCGTCGTGCCTTGCAAATCGCAACGTGAGATCGACACCTATTGGAAGAAGCTCACAGCTGGTGGCGGCGCACCCGTTCAATGCGGTTGGCTAATCGACAAGTTCGGTGTCCGTTGGCAGATCGTGCCTGCTCAATTTGACAAGTGGAATACGACTAAGAACAAAGCAAAGAAGGAAGCCGTAATGGCAGAAGTAATGAAAATGACGAAGCTTGAAACTAAAAAGCTGCAAGCCGCATTCGATAACGCGTGAACGGACCACTCACTCCTCAAGAGTGCCGTCATTCCGCCGCATTCCTAACCATTCAACATAAAACTGAAGGGTTCTTCCCCATTGTAATTAGATTCCATGTAACTTTTAAGCTGAGCGCTAACGGGCCCACCATTGAAGATCGGGTCATTGAGTGAAACCACTCTTCCGTCATTGTAACGGATCTCCGTATAGCTCTTTGGTATATTATAGAGACTAAGTAACGTGTAAAGTAAGCTGGTAACAAACGGACCAGGAATATTGGCACGCATTTCTCGAGCAGCCACCGCATAAGCATCGCCACCTGTATAGAGCAATTGACTTGCCGCCGGATTCAATCGATCTCGCAATTCGTAAATTTTTCCTCGCGTAAATCTCGGCAATTCGGAATGAATCAAGAAAAGATTGCTAGAATGGTTATTATGGGTAATTGCAGAGCTCTCATAATAAGCAACAGCGGCTCCCGATTTAGAAAGAGACTCGTCATTGGCGTCCCGTGCCTGCCTGAGTTTCTCTACTAAGTCGTAATAGACATTGAGCCATGCGCGATTCTCCCTCAACCAGGCGCCCCGAATTTGATCACGCGTCGCCAAGGGCGCGGTTTGGGAAGCATGAATAATGTCCTGATGCCAATCAGAAGCTGCTGCTTCACTTTCGTTTAGCATGAGGTAAACATTATTGAAAGTCACCTGATTGATGAGTCGACACTGAATTGCGAGAACTACGGCGGTATTGAAGTCCTGAGCGTAAGTCAAACGCTGCTGATTGGTACCTCCGAAGAGCTGGCCATTAGGGATAGATGTCGTAGCGCGTTCGCACTGATTTCCGGTTTCATACCTTCGCTCGACGTCTCGAAGCTGGCTCGTATAACTGTCGAGCGTATTTCTGTCAGCTGCAGAATGGAAACGACTCCTGTAGCCTGTCGTCCAAGAAGTGAGGTCCGCTAAAGCGCGGTCAATCACACTCCCTACATAGCCCGTAGAAGTAGACCCACCCGTCGTCACGTTAGCAAAAACTGTATTGATAAGGGTATGCAAATTGTACAAGGGTCGCTGTTCTGTCGGCGGCAATACAGGACGTTGACTGGGTTCGAAATGGTCTGGATTACTAAAAGTGGAAACATTGCTAAATCTCGTTCCTTGGTAGCCTCCAATACAATGAATACTAGGATATGCAGCGCTCTGGTTTCTCTCTCTTTGAAGATGCTGAGCAATAAATTCATGGAAATGCGGTAATTTTGGACCGCGATCTCCATTTGTGTTTCCATCATTCAGGCCGGGATTTCCCAGAATCGCCCCATAGTTGTGAGCCAGGTAGCTCCAATAAGTCATTCCATCCACAACAGTCAGGTGAGGTGCCATTGCCGCAAAGAGTGGGCCACAAAGAAGTTTAGAAATTCCTTGTTGTACGCCCTCGGTAGTGTTCACATTCCCGATAAGGCTTGGAAGATTGGCGTAGAATCCCTTTGCTCCCGAAGGATCGCCAGATGGAAGTTGTGTTAGAAGTTCTGGATGGTCGTAGGCTCTCCCGCCAGGACCCGAAGGCATACTCTCATTGCCTGGCCCATGTCCGAACTGCATTCCAACAAAGTATTGATGCGTGGACGCAGCAGATTGCCCAAAAGCACTACGTGCAAGCAAGGATGGCAAGAGCGGCAGTGATAACAAAAATCCGCCTGCGCCTTGAAGAAAGAGTCGTCGATTAACAGAGTCCCATTTCATTGAATCACTCCCCCAAGCTCACAGACTTTCTCTCTTATTTTAGAGAAATTGGTGAACCTTGGCAATGTGTCTACGATGACACCGTTTTATAGGACACATTGAACTTACAAAAAAAAAGGTCGAAAATAGGATGAGAATAAGGGGAATACTCTATAAAACGCGAAGTGAATTCTTGGATTCCAATCGGCCTTACTCTTGTTGCTATTGGCGCAAGCAATTTTGGATGCCTGGGTGCTCCTGAGTTCAAAAGCGAACTCCTTTCACAGTCAGAGTCTAGGGATAGCTCCGCTAGTCCAGGCGAACTTGCATCAGAAGAAGTGCCCTCTGGATCACGTGACCTTCTTGTTGCCGTCGGAAAAATGGGACGCACTACTGTGTCTTGTGATGACGGAAGAAATTGGATACTGAATCAATCGTCAGACGACAATATTCGATGTTGGAGTACTGGAGGTCCAGACTGCGATCACCACTCTGGAAGCGGTATGGGAGTCGCTTTTACTAGGGGTACCTTTGTAGCAACTTTTGGATGGGGATATGCGGGGCCAGTTATGACAACTAGCGATGGTTATCATTGGTTATCAATACCACGATCCAATACTTCCACGGGTCCTGCAGCAGGATTGGGGAAGTTGATTGCATTTACCTTTCAGCCTCTGATTAGTGACGACTTGGGACAAACTTGGGATACCAATAGTGGAACTTATATTAGGCCCAATCCTCGGCGTGTTGAGTTTATTCCGTATGGTTCTGGTGTTTTTATTGTCTTTGCAAGCAGTGGTAGCACCATAGAAGCCTGGCGCAGCATAGATCAGGGAGAGACCTGGCAACAAACCAATTATGGAAGTCCGTGCACAGGTTACTTTGGCGGCCTTGCATATGGAAATGGCGTGGCCATCATGGGCGCCGGAAGCAGCTCTGGCAATGGGATTTGCCGAAGCACTGATGGTGGCCAAACATGGAGTCCTATCAATGTCGTTGGGGGATCCAACACTGATTCAATGCTTGGCAGTCTCGTTTACAGCAATGGCGAATTTATAACCTTCAGTCGCAGCTATGGCTATTCGAGTGGAGACGGAGGAGCTACATGGAATCGCTTTTCTCTTAGAACCTTACATCCCAATGGAGCTCCAGGGATCGACGGTAATGTGATTTTAAGTAATGTAATCGAAGCCAGCAATGGCGATTTGGTAGCAGTAAGTCAAGAATGGGGTAAATTCTACGAATACCAGCGATTCGTACGTAGTACTGACCACGGAAGAACGTGGCAGGACGCAGATTCATTTTCTAGGAGTCATCCTATTACTGATATCGCTCGAGGCTGGGTAGACACCTCTCCTCCAGGTTGTGACTGAGTCTAAGTCCTAGTCGAAAATCCACTATCTACCGATCATCATCCAGATTCCCTTTTTTGGACTTGGGATCCAGCGGTAATTCCTTATTCGGATCTTCCTTATCTTCTTTGTCTTCCAGTCCCCTTCGAAACGCCTTCATTGCTCGGCCTAGAGAACCACCTAGCTCAGGCAACCTACGTGCTCCAAAGAGCAAGACCACCAAGAGAAGTACGACAAGATGACCAAGAGATAGTCCGAACATAATGAAGTCATTGTAGCTTGAAGCTTCCGCAAAAAATAGGTCGGATTTCTGCTAGGCCCAATCAAGAGCAGAATCGACATTACCAATGCATTGAAAGCAATCTTATGCCAAGCTGCTCTTCGAACGAGAGATTGTTTGTAGCGATGGTACTATTGCTGATTTATTGCGTCATAGGATTGTTTTGGATGCCTCAGGCATGGTCCTACCCAAGCACAATCAGTCACGGTTACGCAGCTTGTGCAACATGTCACTACAACCCTTATGGAAATGGCCCACTCACCGACTACGGAAGGGCACTTTCTGCCACCGTCATGTCCGCTCGCCCACCTTTCTCACGCGCAACAGATGAGGAGCTTGCAGAAAATTCTGGATTTCTTGGGCGACAAGATCGTCTACCAGATTGGCTGCGATTCGGAGCAAGCTTTAGAGGAATGGTATACGCAAGTGACCTTACGCGAAAAGGCCAAAGCCGTTTCATCCCTATGCAGCTCGAGGCGACTGCCATCTATCAATCTAAGAGTCGCAATCACCAAGTTGTTGCTACCATGGGTTATGCACCCGATCCTGCTACGACTCCAACAGCCAAACGATCTCGCATACCCAATCTCATATCCAGAGAGCATTATTGGTCTTACCGAGCGTCACGAAATATCACATTACTTTCTGGACTCGTAGACACCGCTTTTGGCACGAGAGTGCCAGATCATATTGCAGTTCATAGAAAATACACAAGCCTGGCACAAAATGATCAAACACATGGCGTACTGCTCTATTGGACTCCTAAGCCCTGGCAAGTTGGCTTTCACCTCTTTCTTGGAAACCTCTACCAAAAATCTGCGTTACGACACAAAGGTGGAAGCCTAATACTAGAGCGTTTGATAAATGATAGATGGATGCTCGGAACTTCGCTCCTTCATTCGAAAAACGACTACCGTACGCGACAAATGCTGGCGGTCCATTCTCGCTCTCGGCACGGCGAAGGTAATGCGGTATTAGCGGAAATCGGACTAGTTCGCAATCGCTCCGCGGATGCCACTGTCTCGCTGGCAAACTATATTTTCCTTCAACCAAGTTTGGAGCTGGCCCGTGGATTGCAATTCTTAACGACGTTCGAATACTACACGACGAAAGCCTTCGAGTCTGAAGAGCGCTTTTTTAGAGTGACGCCGGGAATTCAGTATTTCCCGATGCAGAGAGTGGAATTTCGCTTCGAACTACAGACGTCTCGCTATCTTGGACAAGGGGTCGTCAATGGCGATATTTACTCACTCATGAGCCAGGTGCACTTATGGCTTTGAGATTTGCCTCAGCAGTTCTGGTTTTCTTAGGCTTGTTGCATTTCGCTGCCTTTGGAAGGAATCCCGACGTCCCCACCAAAACTTGCCGTATCTACCGCAAGCAAGGAAACAAATGGAAGGCGCTTACCCCAAAGTCCGCAACTAAGGTATTGAGTCAAGCCACCTTAATAAGAAGCATTCGACCATTGAAAGGCGAGAGAGTAACCTTTGAATGGAAGGGAATTTCTTTAGCAACGACCCAAGACTGCATTAAGTCTGAAACAGCGCCACCACCAGCGATTATTCATTCTCAGGTTCAAACTGCAGCACATTCCGAACCTAAGCCTGCCGCAAAAAAATCTGCAGCCATCGCACTTTCGCTATTCAATTGGCACGAGCCATTGTCTTTGACGTCCGGATCTGACACTTACGAATTGAGCTCAAGTCATTTCGGTTTTCTATTTGATTGGGGAATGGACTGGCGATTGGGGCATTCTTGGCTTTGGGGATTTCGGGGAGGGGCTTTTTTCGGAATGTCTGAGATCGCCGAAGAGACCGGAGGTAGCACTGCACCAAGCCTTCAATATCGTCTCAAGGGAGCTACGGTATTTGGAGCCTTAGTAGGACCTCAGATACATTATTTTTTTGGAAAACAAGATTCACAACTGGGATTTTGGATTCCAATAACCGCTCGGTTTTCGGATTGGCCCAATCCAACCGAAGGGAGCAAGATCTATGCAGTAGATCCGTCTCCAGCAGTTTTTTTAGGACTGTTTGCCGATGTCCAGATGCCAATCACAGAAAAAAGTGCAATAACCTTCAGTACGGGGTTTACCAGGTCCTTTAAAAATCTTTCCTGGATGTTAGGCACGAAATTAAAAATTTAGGCTAGAGGCCAGTGATCCACGCGTTAACTACCGATATTTCATCAGTGGTCAACGTCGAGTCAGGGGGCATGTTCTCAGGTCCTCCAGTATTAGATCCGCGAAGACGCTGATAAAGACTAGAATTGTCGGCATCTCCTCGAATCACGTATCCGTTGTCAACCCATTCCTCTTCTGTGTAGGAAACAAAGTCCGAATGACAGCTGGCGCAATTACTCTGAAGAACCGTTTTAAGCGCAATAAATGCCGCCGTACCACCTGAGGAAACTCCATACAACGCAAGATCTTTTGAGAAAGAATTCTCGGTCTGTAAGATTTCACAACCTGCCAAAAAAGAGAATGCCACCAATACCAGAACGGAGAGACTACCTTTTCTTTTCAATCGAATTCCCAATGTTCTTTTTTGTCAATGGCACTTCAGCTCTGATGGTTATCTCGTTTACCACTCCGACGCCCAAGTATCGCGGCGGATCAATGCCTAATTCGCTAAGCTCGGCTGAAAAAGTCGCATCAAGTTGCGATCCCTTTGTAGAATAAGTTCCCTCTACGTTGGTTTTCTTTCCTTTAACGATCGCAATACCCTTAAATTTGCCGTTAGAGCCCAGGACATCTCTCAATTCAATATAAGGAAACTTCGAGGTCTCAAGGTACTTCTCTTTCATATGCTTGTTTCGCAAATCAATTCCTGTTTCCAATTGATTGCCCCGAATTCTGAGAATCCTTGCAGAAACGCCCTTTGCAGTTTTTTCCGCAGTGCCTTCTAGTGTTTTGCATTGAATCACAAAGGACCCGGCCGGATCCAAATCCACCATAACCTGAATCTGACCACCGCCAAACGCAGTGGCTGGACAAGTCCATTGCCAACCCTGCATTCCCAAGAAAATAACCAGCACCAGCTTCTGTACGCTCAAAATCCTCATAGGAAATCTCTCACATCATAGACCAGACACTAATTATTTATCGAAACATCTTTCCCGTCAATTCAAGATTCTTGCCCACTACCTACTTTTCTACCCTTTGACGAAAGGCTTAAATCCGCCCCAAAACATTCGAGTTCCATCAAAAGGCATTTTTGTGGCGTCCATCATACAAGCTAAGCGGGGATCACTCATGACTTTCTTCAATACGCGATTGCGATCAGCTTTGGACTTATAGGTGATCCAAGAGAAGAAAACGACCTCACTCTTTTTTAGTTTCACACTCTGTGGAAACGAAGTCACTTTTCCTACCTTTACGTCGTCCGCCATACACTCTACATATTCGCAAGCGCCGTGCTCTAGCCAAACCTTAGCCGCGACTTTGGCCAATTTTCTATAACTACCCAAACTCTTCTTTGGAATAGGCAGGACAAATCCATCAACGTAACGAAATGTTCTTTTCATTTACTTTCACCTATTTTTTTTCGACCATATTTTTTAGCCTCAGGAGTCCCTTTTCAAACATACCACCGACATATTTGTCCATGTTCATAAAACTCAAAGCGCACATGACCCGAGCAATGAAAGGGCTTTTACCCTTTACTGACCAGGTCATCTGCGTGCCGCCAGAAATAAATCAAAGGCCAAGAATGCTTTTCTGAACACGATATACCCTTATTTCGACATTCTCTGATGAGAGCAGATCTCATGCAATACAAAGTTGAGAGCTTTTCAGCACTGGTTTGTAGAGTGCCTTTCGAAAAACCCCGGTGCTTTTCCTACTCAATTGGCGGATCACAAACTCTCTACTTTTCTTCGTCCCGCAGAGTCAAAATCTCAAATCCCGTTTTGGTGACCGCGACAGTATGTTCCCATTGGGCAGAGAGCTTTCCATCCCGGGTCACCACGGTCCAATTGTCGGCTAGGTAAGCAATCCCAGGTAGCCCTTGATTGACCATGGGTTCAATCGTGAAAACCATGCCTTCTTGCAGCTTCACTCCCTTACCCTTCTTTCCGTAGTGGGTAATTTGCGGCTCCTCATGCATTTCTTTACCGATTCCGTGCCCGCAATATTCTTTCACGATCGAGAATCCATTTCTTACAGCGTGTCTATTTATTACAAAGCCAATATCACCAATCGTGTTGCCGGGCTTTACCTGCTCGATTCCTTTGAACAAACACTCTTGAGTTACCTTGCAAAGCCGAATAGCCTCCTCGCTACTTTGACCCACTAAATACATTCTTGAGGTATCTGCGATAAATCCATGTTTCTTCACAGTGACATCCAAATTGATAATGTCCCCATTCTTTAAGACCTCTTTCTCAGAAGGCACACCGTGGCAAATGACACTATTAATTGATGAACAGAGAGAATACTTAAAATCATATTGCCCAATAGAAGAAGGAATAGCGTCATAGTCTTCGACAATCCACTTTTCTGCGAGCTTCGCCAAATG
>CAUJDS010000034.1 GCA_963169695.1 Bdellovibrionota bacterium | reverse complement strand
ATATCGATAATATCGAGGATGTGAAGCTTCGCTTTCTCACCATTACCAATGCCATGAAGTGGGGAATGCAGGCCTATGGCAGAGAAATTAGTCGCGTCGTGATTGAAGGTTGTACTGTATTGGGCACGATGCTTGAGCACGGTATTTATTTTGCTGCCTTGGGTGTAGCCGGCAATGCGAGCAAGTATATTACGATCGCTTATAATACGTTGATGTGGAATAGCAGGTTTGGCCTTCAGATCAACGGTTCCCATCAATTTATTCGAGTTGAATCGAACTTTATCGCAAGAAATAAGTTGGGTGGTATTGCTGATACGGGTAACGCCAATGTTCTGATTCAGAAAAACACGATCGTAGAGAATCAGAAGCAAGCGATCGTCCTAGCATATAGTTATGTAGATCCTACCTATTGGGACCTCACCAATCCAACCAATGGACCAAGAGGCATGATAGATTGGCAAGCCGCACATCTTCGAGTCACCTCTCATCACTGGGTGAGGAATAATACTTTGGCTATTCAATCGACGTCTTGGGATATGTCCAATACGGATAGCCCTTCTAGTTACCCTGTCATCGTAACTTCCACTGATGGGCCATACATCCCGGGACTCAATGAATATGCGATGCATCCATCCTGGGATATCAAGATAGAAGACAATATCTTATACGGCATTGCGAGTCAGATTTTGGGCACTTCCATTGCCGACGAAACCGCGGAGTATCGAGGCATTCGGACGATGGATGGATTCTCAGTGAAGCATAACGCGATCTATCCTGAGAATTTGAGTGCTAAGTTTTGCACACCCTTTACTGAGCTGTATTGTCGAGGACTGACAGGTATTCGATTAGTCCGCGATATGCAGCTGCAATTTCCGCTCCTGTGGGCACAGAACCTATTACTTACACAGCCTCCACCTTTTGTAAATTTTGGACCCGTGCAACAGGTACCGATCGGTCAAGGTGAAGGTCGAATCAATTTCGCAACGTGGTTTCAGAATCACCCCTTCAACAATGACTATCGTACTCCAGGTTATGGGTACGGAGCGCCTTAGCTAGCGTACTTCGAGTCGCCTATTTGATACTGCAGTGAAGTTCAAGGGCTGTTTGCTTACCCAATGCGTTGATGATCAAAGAAAACTCCTTGGCATTCGTTTCGCTGGATTTATACGTTCCCCACGAAAGAACTTCACCTTTGGTTTCCTTTTCAAGGGACAATTGCTCAATTTTCATAGTAAAATTGCTGAATTCCGTCGGTACTTTAATGAAGTCCAATGAGACTCGAATAGAGATGCTATCATCTGCATTTGTAAAGGTCTTTTGAGTTGAGCCTACCGTCCTCGTAGCATCTTGGGGTATTTCAAATCTAACTAGGGTGTAATCTTCTTTCCCTTCATACACTATATTTGTTTCATCAGGAGAAATAGTGGAATTGTCTTTCGTAAAAAAATCAAACTTGAATCCATTTTTAACCTTCGAAACGTAGAATGGATTGCAGGTTACTTTTATAGGTTCCAATGGCGTGGTGCTATCTGCAAATGCGACTGTACTGGTGCCAAAAAATAGAATCAGGAGCGAAGCTAGATTTTTCATTTTGGTAGAAGCCTTTCTTAGGTTCATTGGATTGGGCAGTGGGTACCACAGATATTTACAGCTGGCGATATCACTTCCTTCGAATCCAGAAACACCCACACAAAAAAAAAGCCGCCAACCCAAGGAATCTATCTCAGAAAAGTTCGCCCTATAAGCGTTGAGACAGAGCCCGAGTCACAGAGCGTTAGTGCCGCCCCCCCAAAGCCCCTTTTTAGTAGAAGTGCACAGCGATTATACAAATCTCACCCGCTACTTCGATAATGCTATGACGCGCTTCGGGCCAGAAAGGTGACGGGCACCTTTGGCGAATGAGGTCCGGCCAACTCAAAAAATAGGGAGAAATGGTCAGATCGAACTTTTATGACGTGACAGGTATTCTCGAACTATCCGTCTGATGCAACTGGGTGGATGCAGCACCCGCGTCTCCAGTAAAGCGCGTTTAGATAAATCGAGTCGTTTAGGACGAGCAACGCTTTCGGCAAGATCTTCGGCTGGCGAATAGCTTGCATACGTGCTCACAAAATTGTCTCCGTATGGAATCAACACCCGATGATCCATTTTACTCCCATTATATGTGAATTCTCTCCAACCTGAAGACTCTAGCCACTGAGGAGTACCTGAAAAGCCTCCAACCGCCTTATCCCAGCCGTGCGTCAGTTCGTGCCTAACGGTAGCCGCATCGGGTTTCTTACCAACATTCAAGATATTAAAAGTATGCCAATACCACCCCTTAGCTCCCGGCAGGGTCACATCGCGTACGATGAGAACCGGAGGCATATCCTCAAACATCGTTGTAGGCATGCCGCCGAAGATATTCCTAAAGCGATAGCGATCCATGATTGACCACCTGTCTACCGGACTGAGCACAATCCCATAACGATCAGCGAGATCGAAGGCTTCCTTGCCAGTTTGTCGGCTTTCATAGGTTTGCATAAAGGTGTTCCTAGTCACAGCATTGCAGGAAGTTTTAGAGCCTAATCGCAACCCTTCCGTGGGAAAACGATTGGAATCGGACAGTAAGAAAAGCTGAAGCAGAAGCTTTCCTTCCCTTGGACACGTGGCTGAGAATTCAGCAAATCCTTCTATTTTTTTTGAAACTACTGCACGCTTGAGTGGCTCTGACCCCAGCAGCTCGTCGAAACGCAGCTCCAAGTGTGCCCGCTCAATGACACCCGCAACTTCTTCCTCACTAGGTCTAAGAGATACAAATTCCCCATTTGCGAGGGCACGAATCTGCGAGAATAAATTTGTTTCGGGTGGCCCGCCGCCAGAGAGGAATGTACCGATCTCTAGCATTGCCCTTTTTTGTAGGGGTGAGAGGTCGATGGGTGCATTTGCAAAAATACTCCCTAGAGTTGGTACACGCATTACATCAGGCCAAGCGCCATGTAGGGGTGCAATGACTGAAGCCAGTCGATCTCTTAGTCCACTGTATTCAAGTACATTAATAGGTTCTCTGTTGCTCACTGCGGAATGGTAAAACTGAACTGGAAATTGGATTCCACTCTGAAATTTTCGATACAGTTCGAGAATTTCCACGATTCGAGAAGCGGAGGCCGGTTTGGTTGCGAAGTACTGTGTAGGATTGGGAGCACTCACCATTTTCTTGTAATCAATCGCTAAATCGTTAAGCGTATACGCTCCAGGTGAGACAGTGGTTTTCTTTCCCAACTGGTCCAAGAGCTTCTTGAACTCCTCGAACTCATCTTTAGCCGCCACCATTTGAGGTAAAAGAAAAACAATTAGCGAAAAAATGGCCCGTTTAAGGTGAAACACTTGATGAGATTATAACATGGTTTTTTTCTATCGCTTGCCAACGAAGTGTTCAGTGACTTTTTATATAGCCAAATTGATTTTAACGCTTCCTCAGGCCCAAAAGGCTTTTCCCTTCACTGTCGTCGTACTTTCAAATTGTCTCGCCCAAACCATATCTAAACCGTTACGTAGGCCTGCTTTCGTTCGCATCACGCTCACGAAGCCCGCACTGCGGGCCGCACCATTCCCTTCGAATCCAGAAACACCCACACAAAAAAAAAGCCGCCAACCCAAGGGCTGACGGCATTAGGTGCTCGCTCTGTTCGGCTCCTGCCTCACAGCCGTGCGCTGCACGGACGCTGCGCTCCGGATTTTTTCCATCCGGCTTTACGGTGCTCACTAGAAAATCGCATCCTACGATTTTCTGGGTCCACAGGACCCACGCTGCGCTCCGGATTTTTTCCATCCGGCAAAAATGGTCGGGGTGACTGGATTCCCCTCATCGGATCTCGCTTCAGGCTCGATCCTCTTCGGGCCGGGTCATGGTGCTTTTGTTCGCATCACGCTCACAAAGCCCGCACTGCGGGCCGCACCATTCCCTTCGAATCCAGAAACACCCACACAAAAAAAAAGCCGCCAACCCAAGGGCTGACGGCTCTTTTTTTATGGTCGGGGTGACTGGATTCGAACCAGCGACCCTCTGCTCCCAAAGCAGATGCGCTAGCCAGGCTGCGCTACACCCCGACACGAGTTGAAATTGAGAAGTGGCCAAACTAATCGAAATTGGGGGCAGATGCAATGTTGGACATTGCTAATTGATTTGACTATGCGCATTATTTGGAGGTACCTGATTCTGATGCTACTGCGTACTTCGTATCTTCTTTTCTTGGTGAGCTTTTTCGGGCTGAGTGTTTTGGCATCAGAAGCCGATTCGATGCTCACTGGTTGCGGTAAGGCCTTTGGACCTGATTTTCAGAGCACCATGATGGTGCCCATTAATGCCCTAGACAACGTAGAAGTCACTTTTGTTTGGAAAGCCGGGACATATAGAAATGTCGAAAAGGAAGCCTGGGTCGTGGAGATGATTCAGGGCACTCGTGCTCGCTATCCCTATCTTCTGATTCCGCTCAATCTCAAGGTCATCCTTACTGAAGAGAAGAACGGATTTTTTGGAACGGAATGGGGCTTAGAAGTGATAGAGGTTCCCGACTCCCCGAATTTCGAGATTTTCCGATCGATTGCCCTCCATGAGTGGGCCCATCATTTGATCGGTATCCGATTGCATCGAAATAAAGCATTCTCAGGAGAAGAACGGACGCCAGTTTCGAGGGGAATCGAGGAATTTTTAGCCGATCTCTATGCGGTGCTTTGGATGGAGAATTTCGGAGTCTTCCGAAGTGTTGTTCGTGAACTTTGGTCGGGTGAACAAAATAGCCCATTTCAGAGAGCCTTTATAAATGCTTGGAGTGACTTGAGAGGATTCGATCAGCAGTGGAAAAGTCCTCAGCAGTTTGAGACGAGGATGAGAGGCCTCTGTCGGGCGGCGGCAGCTCGATCCCCGAAGAACGGTGAATTTTCGGAAGTCCACGGCTACTTTGGTTGGCTTCGCGGAGAGGTGGGCAATCATTGGGAAGAAGTGAGCAAAGATAAGGCAGCGTTCTTTGAGCGAGCCCTTGCTGCTGCGGCATATTGGGATGCATCCTTTCGACCGGACGAAGGCAAGGATGCTCTTCTAAGGGAAATTATGACGGCCAACCGTATGTTTGCCTCCATATTAGGCCTAATTCCCTAGCTGAAGGTTTCTTTGCTTCAGCAATTTGACAAACGCCTTCGATTTTCTCTACCATGGAGAGAAGGGGGGTTTAGGAAGCGCAGGCGGCGCTTTCAGGGCTCCTCTCCATTCCCACACTCACGGAGGAAATCTCATGAAGCGAACCATCACATCTCACCTATCCATCGTAATATTGACTCTATGCGTAATGACTCACCTGGCCTTGGCTCGAGGCGAGCTAAGCCGTTCGAGTATCGAGCAGGAGCGAGAGCAGGTCGGGATTGCAGTCAGCGGCAACCTCACCTGTGTCTTATCTGAAGTAAATACCGGTGATGCCTGTCAGTTGAAACTCCTAGACACCAAGACGGGAGCAACCTATCAGCTGGCAGATTCAACCGCTGCAATGCGGCTTTTCTTCTCTGGAAAGAAATCCGTTTCGGTCGAAGGCAGGCTGGATATCGGAAACGTGATTCGAGTATCTCGCGTTTTGCCGAATGAAATCTGAACTGAACTAACTGATAACGCGGGCGCGATGGAATATACTTTCATCGCGCCCGAATATTTCTAGTTGAGCCCGGAAGAAACTTTGGTAGTTTCTAAAATAAATCGACGAGGGAATCGGAATGGCTTTTAAGTTTGATCGACATAAATATGAGCAGATTCTGCGCACACAAGGATTGAATACAGCCTTGACCGTCCTTCATCACGATATGGAACGTATGGAACAAGAGTGTTTTGAAGGATCGCAAGGCTGGCAGCCCGAGCTTTACGAACAGATCAAACAATTTCGACGCTTTTCTACGGAACTTTGGCAAAATCGCTACGCAACAGAGCCACTCGCCAACTATCGAGCAAAATAAAAAATAAAAGCCTAGGCAGCAATTGGAATGCGTTTGGTGCGGACAAAACCACCGCGTTCGGCTTCACGCGCAGCCTCGATCATCCGAAGGCGAGCGCCGCCCACTTCACGCGCCGTAGGTGTTTGATCCAGGAGGTCGCGAATCTCTCCCAACTGTTTGGGTTTGGCACAGCGTAGAAAGCGCTCCTGAATCGAGGCCTCCAAATCTGAGATGGCCATGGCTATGACTCTTGGAAGAGCCTTGGCCATAACTTCGCAGAGTTCGCTGTCTGGCATATTCAGTATGTCTTCAAAAGAAAAAAGGTATTTTAATGCTTCTTCAGTAAAGGCTTCGTCCTCCTGATAACCGACGTCAATCATGCGTTTGCGGCGATCGAGGGGAGTTGATTCAAGCAGCTGCACAAGCTTGCGCAAGCCATCCGGGTCTTTTTTGTAACGACTATAAACACCCATGGGTTCTAGGTCTCCTCTGGGGGTAGTTCACTAAAACAAGAAGACCATCATAAGTGAGAGCAATCCTATTGAAACAAATGATCCTACGTACTGCATAGTGACCTCATTATTCTTGCCGAGAATAAAAAAGCATTGTGAAGAGTCCTTATCAGTATAACGCGGCGTATATTATTATACAATATCAATTTAAATGCTTTAAATAACAATAGTTTACGACATAAGCACCTAAAAATAGACGTTTTTTGACGTTTTTGATACCAATAAAGACGGGGGAAATGACGATGGATAATCAGTGGGGACGCTCAGTCTTGTGGGGTGCTTTATTTCTTTTTGTGCCAGGTTTTGCTAGTGCGCAGAGGCAGTATCCAGGTGGAGAGGAGGTTTTTAAGCAAAATGAGATTGTCGAACAAGTCATTCGACCCACGGTCCTAATCGACTTTGGCACGAACCCATTGGGAAGTGGCACGCTCATTGGGCAAAAGAAGAATCCTTGGGATTCCAAATACCGCTTTACCTATTTTGTACTGACCGCGTTTCACGTGGTTCGAGATGGAATTCACAGCAATTGGAGCAAGGACTCCAAAGATGATACGGCGCAAATTCACTTCAAAGATGAAGACGGTAATAACTTAGAAAAGGAGGAGGGGCATTCGGTTTTCCCAAAAACCTTTATTGAGACAGTGGCACGTTTTTTTGGAGCAGTGAACTATGGTGGTTACTTCGATGCTAAGCAAATGAAGTTTCATGAATTGGGAAAAAAATACGATGTGGCACTTTACCAATTTGAATCCAATACCGAATACAAATATATTGCCAAATTGCCTCCGAATCCGCAGATGTTGAAGAGTGTAGGTGCAACCACCGAAGTCCGTATTTGTGGATACCCTTTGGGCAATGGCCCACACACTACGCGTGGAGAGTTGACCAGTTTAGCGAAGGTAAAAGACGTAGACTATCGAATGCTGAGTGCACCGGGTGATTTTGGATTTTCGGGCGGTGGTGTCTATACTCGTAGTGGTAATTTCTTGATCGGAGTTTTTTCTAAATTGTTTGTAAGCTCTGGCGGATTTGGGTCCACGCGGATGTCGGATTCAACAGTCTTGATGAGCGAGATGAAAAACGTATACGAGTATTTGGTGCAAGGTGGGTTTGAATTTCTCATTCCTGGATATGAGGCAATCGTGCCATCAAGAAAGGTGGACTTCTTGGCCGAACGGTAGGCCGCGAGGCTTGCTTCGTACTTTCTTCAGGGTGTCGGAAGCCACGTAGATTCTTCGGATGGTGCGTTTCTTTTCATAGCGTTGAAAAAGATCCGTGCACTCTTCTAGTGGGATGTACTCCGTTGGGGTAAGTAAATTGTCGTATCGTACAAAGATTGGCGTTCGGGCCTTACGTGCGTATTTGGAAAGTTCGCTCGTCGATTGAATGGAGAGGTAGTCCGCATTCATTCCTTTCAACTCACCTTCCATTTGGAGAAATAGCCGGTCTTGCTTGCCTTGGCTTTCATCATGAAAAGGAATTCCACTATGAAGCTCTAAGAGCATTCGATAGGGGCGCTTCTGTGCTATCTGCATGGCCCAAGGGTTGGCGCTTTTTTCTAAGTGCGCATAGAGGTGGGCATCGTGATAGCCGAGATAGGTCTCAATGTCCGATGGCAGCACGTAGTCGCAGTCCTTGGATCCTAGATAACGAGATAGTGTTTCATCGAAGATGACACTTTTGTGGTGGAAGTAGACCATGAGGAACATGTGGAATCGAGAAATAAGAAAGTCTTCAAATGCATAAAGTGCACGATGCTCGAGGCAGAGATGAGCCTTTTGTTCGTGAATATGAAATCGGAGGCTTGAGATGAGCCAATCCGCATCGAACTGACCATAGCTTACGCCGGCGTGTAGGCTGTCTCGACGAAGGTAATCCATTCGATCCGCATCCAACTCGCTAGAAATAATTTGCTGAAAGAGAGGTTGAAAGTCGATGACCGCTCCGTCAACCCGCTCTTGGAAGAAGTCGTCTTCAATGGCTATGCTTGGATCAATCAGCGATGCAAGGTGGTGCGCAGAAAATCCGTCCTTCTCTCCGCAGCGATTGAGATGCTGTGTGAGTGAAGAATCGAGTAAAATTTTAAGCGTATAATCTTCGTGGGTTGCCTGACGGTCAGGCTCCTTTTCTTTCCCTGGAATTTGAAGTTTCTGAACTCGGGGCATTGCCATCTCAGTCGTATGCGAAAGTGGGCCGTGTCCGATGTCATGAAGCAGCGCCGCAACGCGGACAGCGTGAGACCATCGCTGAAGGGTCTCGGTGGGAAGTGCTTTGCCACTATCCTTTGAAAATATGCTCCAAAACACCTTGCTCGCAGTAGAGAGTGTTCCAAGGCTGTGCATGTATCGATTGTGACTCGCGCTTGGAAATGCGTGCTCCGAAAATCCAAGTTGCTTTATCAGACGAAGTCGCTGAAAAGCCGCGGAATCTACGATCGGAAGTTCTTCCTTCCGTAATTCAATGGCGCCGTGGAGGATGTCCCTAATTTCCACGTAATGCCTTAATTGTCGTGACCACGGTCGTCGTCGTCGTCCGACGCTTCATCCTCAAGTACTTCATCATCTTCGAGAAGGCCTTCTTCCGATTCTTCGTCTTCAAGCTCCTCTGATTCACCTTCGAAGATTACAAAATCGTCTTCGTCTTCTAAAGAGGGTTCTTCAAACTCATCCTCAAGTACTTCTTCTCGTTCTGCCGTATCCATGATGTCCGTCGATCCATCCGAATCATCGGCTTCTGGATATGGGTTCTCAGAAAAGGAAGCACCCGAAGGGGGATCGCTGAGGGGCTTAGCTGCGGGCAAAGCTCTTCTGATCGGAGCGGAGATTTGCGGAGCGGCTGCTTTCTTTTCCTGAAGTTTCTTTGGTGCCTTGGGTTTGGCTTTTGCTGAAATTTGCTTGGGGGCCTTAGCCTTTGCTTTTTTCTTAGTCGGTGGGAGGGGCTTCTTCTTTACTTTGGAAAGTGGTTTGGATTTTTTTGCGACTTTTTTGAGGGGCTTTTTTGCGGACCGCTTCGCAGGTTTTTTTGCGGCTTTTTTGGGTTTGTTCTTAGTCGGTTTTTTCTTTTTTGCCATGGGATCTCCTCGCAAGTGTAACTTGAAACCGAAAATAGTTCAGTTACTAGGGTCTTGCAACCCCTTAGTCGGCACCTCAGTGGGAGATCAATGCTTCACAAAAGGAAGGTCGCCTTCGGCCTCCGAGTCGAGCAAGAGGTCATTGCTCCAGGTGTTTTGTCCATCCGTCGTGATTCCTGCTTTAGAGGTCAGGAGCTGAAACGAGACAAATTTTACGCTGTATCCGTTTCTACCCCGTCCCCAAAATAGCGAGTTTTTCACTCGGTTCCAGGAGGTTTTGATATCGCTCACTCTGCGCATCATGAATCGATCCGATAGCCGAGGCTCCCCTGTGTCGGTGCCTGACGCTGGTCGTCGCATGGGATCCATGATTCGAGCGACCGAAAATCCTTCACTGTTTTCGCCTTCGCCGCGGTCCAGCTTTCCTTGATAAGCGCGGATTCCATTGAGTATCGCTTCCCGAGCGATGGGGTCTAGTCCGTTGGGAAGGTTGCGTGCCAGGATATCATTGAGGTCTTGAGATCCTGTCAGCTGCTCAGGCGAAACCACGGGCGCCCAAAAGGCATACCCATGTTCATTGTCGAAGAAATTCACAAACGGATCCCCCGCGTTGCTATGAGTGGGATCATCGGGAGGAGCATCGAGGTCGTTGGGGATATTGTAGAGTCCTCGTTCGGAAGGATTGGGCGCCATGGCTGTGTGATAAGCGCGCTCCATGTCCTGTGCGGAGAGCTTGTCGACCACACTCCCTCCCGCATCTCGAAACGCATTGTACATGGCTTGGATGACATCCACTTGATTCCATCCTTGGCCAACGCTGTCTCCTTCAGTGACAGGTAGGTTGGGCACCCCCTGACATTCGGGGCAGAGGGTTAGTCCCGCGGCCTTGACTCCCTGTCGGACAAAGGGAAGGTTTCCGCCTCCAATGCGTGCAGGGCTTGGTCCAATGCGGCTTCCAAAGGGCATGGCTGCGGAATAGGCCTTAAGGATCACGCCATCGTTGGTAGAGAAAGGCCAAAAGGGAATTCGCACCTTCGCCTTCAATCGAAGTGCGTAGTAAGTCATGATGGTCGGGTCTTTGTATGCGCCGACTGGAGCATCTTTTACAAATACGGGACTTGCAATGCCCTTGCAGTCGTTGGGGTTCTCGCTGTTGTTATCCCCAGTTTTTAGCTGAATGTAATAAGCCTCAAAACTAGTTCTGAGTGGCTCCAATCGTAAGAGGGTATCTGGTGTGAGCTCATCGAGAACAATCGAGGAGTCGTCGAAGAGGTACTGTCCCAATGTTTGCTGCGCCGATATATAGGCCTGTAGGGTGCGTTCTCTTCGTCCGGGATCACCCGTCGAACGAAGGTTCTGCAGGACATCCAGGTCGACTTGAGTCTGACGCGGAAAATTAACGTAATATTCCAGCGTCTTCATTCGCTGGTAGAGCAGGAGGTTCTTCGGGATCAATCCAAGTCCTGACGAAATGCCTCGAACCGTAGAGAGGATGTTGGCGATTTCTTGATTGGGAGCATTTCCATTGCCGCCGCTTCCGCCCTGTCGAATTTCTTGTTCAATCTGGCTTAAGTCTGGATCCGTATTGTAGAGCCAGAAGGTGAGGATATTGAAATTGGTAAGCCCAATGCTATTGCAATTCTGTTGTCGAATAGCTTCGAGCGCTTTGAGTTGTTGATTCAAAACTGCGCCGATGCTGTCGAGTGGGTTCGAAGGAATGGTTTCAATTGGGCGCGTGCGCACTACTTGGCAGTAGTTGTCATTGGGGTTGAAGATCACACAGACGGCTGGGACATTGTACCCAGGTGCAGCGGGATCGGGCGACCAGGACCGAGGACCACCGGGGGGATCGGTCGTATGAGTTTTCTGAGCCATATTGCCTAGAACGTAGTAGCGAAAAAGAAACTTCTTATACTGCCTTCTCATCTCGTAATTGAGGTAGGAAATTTGATTGAGGTTGCGCGCCTGAGTTGAAGCTCCAGCATAGGCAGCCAAATCTGCTGCATTCTGAATATTGATGCGCGCATTGATCAGCAATCCGGTGTTCACCACAAACTGCAAAAGAGACAGAAAGGAGATCATTAAGAGCGCTGCAAGGATAGAGATCTGGCCCCTGTTCATAGAGACAGTGTAGCAGAAAAATTTGGGGATATTCTTATGCGGCTGCGTCAAATTCTCGTACTGTACGACGGCCACTTCGCGCGCACGAAATTGGGAGATGTTTTGTTTGGCAAACGACGAGGCGGTTATAAATTATTAAAATGCATTGAAGATAGGTAATTAAACCTTTGCCTCCGGCGCCACCCTTCTGGAGTTGTGCCTTACAATGACGCACCTCGGGCCAAAAAGGATTCAAAGGTGCACTGCACCTTTGAATGGCACCTCTGAGAACCTTAGGCAGTTGTCCTACTGTTGAACACCCTTTTTGCTCCTTCTCCTTTTCAAACGGGGCTAGCGAGAGGCACGAACCTTGCTCTTCCGATAGCTGTAGTACTTTGTGATTAAATTAGTTGAGTTGAATACAGTGGAGTGGAAGCAGTGAAGAAGCAGATAGGCCTAGTCGTAAGTTTGATCCTGTGGAGTTTGATGGGATGGGCGCAAGACCGTGACATCCCGGCCCGGTTGCCAAGGGATACGAGCAGAGTCATTAATACCGCAACTGCTCCGGCCGTACCGAATGAAAAGCCTTTGCCTCGAATTGGGGATCAAAACATCACGCCCTTTTGGAATTGGATGCAGTTTCAGCGAGGGATGGAGACCGGTGGACTCATGGGTCAACCGAGGATTGAGTTTCCGGATTTCGGAGAGTTATCCCGCAAGCAAACCGAAGCACCTCTGAGCAATATGAATTTGGTAGTCCTGCCTTCGCTGCAATCCGTGCGAGATGCCAGTGCGGCTCAAAAGCCGGCCGAAAATTTCTCACTCGAAAAAGAATACACCGTTTTTGAAGCTCGCAAGGGATTCCAGCTGCCAGTGAAAAACGATCCCGAGCTGCTTAAGCTCCTCAGTAATCCGGCTATGTGACGGACTGGGACTGAATACCCGGAAAAAAATACACGCTGCGTTAATACGTCCAGGGGCTCAGGTCTGGGGAATCGCTAACCCTTCAATATCCATCTAGAAAAAATCTACTTGCCCTGGATGGGGTTGGCACTGGATTCGCAAGAGGAGAACGCGATCGCAAGACGCGATCATGACGACTCTCCTCTCTCATAGAATCAAGTCCCCCGTTGCGTGGTGCGATGGGGGACTTTTTTGTTTGAAGAGGGTATAAGCGACTCCATGGCTATCGTACGTGAGTTGCCCGTTCTGCCAATCATCCGTGAGGATTCGTCTGCCCTATGGGAGTCTGTTGAGCTCGCGCGCCCGATGGGTCCTGCAGAGGCTGCGCAAGTAGTGGCGACTCGCAAGCCCAGTTGGCTGAAGGCCCAGCTTCCAAGTGGCGAAGCCTACCAGAAAATCAAAAGTCTCTTGGCCGAGCACAAGCTTCATACAGTTTGCGAAGAAGCCCGATGTCCGAATTTGGGAGAATGTTGGGCTACTGGCACCGCAACCTTTATGTTGGGCACTGAAGTTTGCACGCGCGCATGCAGGTTTTGTGCGATAAGAACGGCGCGACGCCCTCCTTCACTTGATCCCAAAGAGCCCGAGAAAATTGCGCTGGCCGTTGAAGCCTTGCATTTGAAGTACGTCGTACTGACTGCAGTCGATCGCGATGATTTGACGGATGGGGGAGCAGCCCATTTTGCAGAAACCATCCGAGCAATAAAGGTGCGAACTCCTGAGGTCATGGTCGAAGCCCTTGTGCCTGATTTTCGTGGCAACCCGGACGATGTCGAGACCTTGGTTCTATCAGGCGTAGACGTGTACGCGCACAATGTAGAAACCGTTAAGCGCCTTCAGTACCGAGTCCGCGATCCACGCGCAGGATATGAGCAATCGCTTGGCACCCTTCGTTATGCCAAGACATTTGCTGAGCGAAAGAATCTTGCTCTGTATACCAAGAGTTCCTTGATGGTGGGGCTCGGTGAACAGAAGGACGAATTGATTCAGGCATTCAATGACCTCCGACAGTTTGACGTTGATGTGCTCACCTTAGGGCAGTATCTTAGACCAACAGCCAAGCACTTACCTGTCGAGCGATTCTACGAACCCTCAGAGTTTGATCGTTTAAAGGAAGAGGCTCTGAAGCGCGGCTTTCACTATGTCGCAGCAGGTCCTTTGGTACGTTCGAGTTACAAAGCTGCGGAGCTTTTTTTGAAGGAAGCCCGTGCAAAAGAAAGGCAGAATCAAAATGGATTTTAAGTTACCCGAATTAGGTGAAGGTGTTCACGAAGGCGAACTCGTTACCTGGCGAGTCAAGGTTGGAGACATTATCAAAGATGATCAACCGCTTTGCGAAATCATGACTGACAAAGCCACCATCGAAATTCCAAGTCCATTCGCAGGCAAAGTGACTCAGATTCATGTCAAAGAAGGAACGGTTGTTAAAGTAGGCCAGGCGATTATCAGTTTTGATAACGGAACGGGTTCTGCAACTGTCACTCCAACTACGACCACTTCTGTGGCAACTCCTGCTCCCGCAGCTCCCAAGCAAGCTCCAGTGGCCGCAAACGTGAGCGCGGCTCCTGTACCCGCTCCGGTACGTGCACCGTTGCCAACGGTTCAAGTAGGTGGGGGACTTAGTGTGCAGGCAGCTCCCTCAACTCGGCGCTTTGCAAGAGAAGCTGGTGTAGACCTCCAGCGTGTTTCAGCAAGTGGTCCAGGTGGCAGAGTACTTCGGGAAGATGTCGAACGTTTCCTAACAGGTGGCGGTGCTTACGCTGGGATGGCCAACATTGGATTTCCGAGCGCCACTGCTCATCCTACTGGCGGAGAAGAACGCGTTCCGTTTAAAGGACTTCGAAAGAAAATCGCAGAGAAGATGCGAATCTCTAAGGATAAGGCTGCCCACTTCACTTACGTAGAAGAAGCCGATGCGACCGATCTCGTAAAGCTTCGTAGCCAAGCCAAGGAAATGGGTGCCGCACAGGGAATCAAGGTGACCTACCTGCCTTTCATCATGAAGGCGATGGTTGCTGCCTTGAAGCGCTATCCCATCCTGAACAGCACACTCGATGAGACGACGGGTGAGTTGGTTTACAAATATTATTATAATATTGGGCTTTCGATTCAAACAGACGATGGGCTGACGGCGCCTGTGGTGAAGAACGTTGAGCAAAAGACGATTCTTCAGTTGGCAGCTGAGATTCAGGACCTTGTCGAGCGAGCACGCACCAAGCGACTCACGATGGAAGACTTCAAAGACGGAACCATCACACTCACCAATGCGGGATCTATTGGTGGACTTTTTGCTACGCCGATTATCAATTTCCCAGAGGTAGCGATTTTAGGTTTCAATAAGATCGAGAAGAAGCCTGTGGTGAAAACCATTGGCGGGCAGGATCGAATAGTGATTCGTCAGTGGACGCTTTTCTCGATTTCTCTTGATCATCGAATTGTCGATGGAGCGGTCGGCGCAGAATTTATGAAAGCATTTATTCAGATTATTGAAACACCAAGCCTCTTATTGATGAGCTAATTGAAGGAGATCAAAATATGTCAGCAACTCAGAAGCAAGCCGATGTCGTTGTCTTAGGTGCAGGTCCTGCGGGTTATGTCTGCGCGATTCGACTCGCACAGTTGGGTAAGAAGGTTACGGTCATAGACACAGCCGAGCTTGGTGGAGTTTGTCTGAATCGTGGATGCATTCCTTCCAAGGCGCTAATCTATGCCGCAACTCTTTTTGAGAAAATGCAACACGCAGAAACCATGGGAATCACCGTTACTGGCGCTAAGATCAATATGCCAAAGCTGATTGCCTGGAAAGAAACGGTAGTGAAGCAATTGACTGGCGGCGTGGGCGCATTGCTTAAGGCCAATGGCTGCGAAGTCATTCAAGGCTATGCTAAGTTTACGGGGCCTACCGATTTAGAAATAGAGACGCCAAAGAAAGAAAAGATCGCCTTAAAGTTTAGCCAATGTGTTGTTGCGACGGGCTCTCGTCCAACTGCGATTCCAGGTTTTGAGATTGATCAAGAATTGATCATGGATAGCACGGGCGCCCTTGAGCAGGAGAGTATTCCAGAAACACTACTCTGCATTGGTGGAGGCTATATTGGCCTTGAGCTTGGTACGTTCTTCGCCAAAATCGGAACAAAAGTTACCGTCGTAGAAGCAGGCCCACAGTTACTAGGAATCGTGGATCCTGCGCTCGTGAAGGTAGTAGAAAAAGGTCTGAAAAAACGTGGGGTCGAAGTCTTGGTTAATACCAAAGTCAAAGGATGCACCAAGAAGAAGAATGCAGTGGAAGTTTCCTATGGCGACCAGACAAAGACGTTTGATAAAGTTTTAGTAACGGTTGGAAGAAAACCCAATACGGACGGAATTGACCTCGAAAAAGCGGGAGTCAAGCTCGACACCAAAGGTTTCATTCATGTTGACGCATTTCGAAGGACCAATATTCCAACCATCTATGCCATTGGTGATGTAGCGGGACAACCCTTGTTGGCGCATAAGGGTTCCAAGGAAGGCATCATTGCTGCTGAAGTGATTGGCGGTAAGAAGTCCGTTTGGGATGTTGTAGCCATTCCAGCCGTGATCTTTACGGATCCTGAAATTGCTACGGTCGGTTTGTCTGAGCAAGAGGCCAAAGAAAAGGGCCTCGCTTATGACGTCGGTATGTTTCCGTTTGCAGCAAATGGTCGAGCCCTTTCGATTTCAGAATCGGATGGATTTGTAAAAATCATTGCAGACAAAAACACCAAGCAACTTTTAGGCTGTCATATTGTGGGACCTGAAGCTTCTAATCTCATTGCGGAGGCTACTTTGGCCCTCGAAATGGGAGCTAGCGTAGAAGATTTAGCGCTTACGGTTCATGCTCACCCGACGCTGCCAGAGGCATTGATGGAAGGTGCTGAAGCGACGCTTGGGCACGCCATCCATATCTTCCAAAAGAAGTCGAAGCCCCAGGGGCAAGCTGAAGCAACACTTTAAGGAAATATGATTCATTTTCAGTCTCTCCCAGGAAGGG
Source organism: Bdellovibrionota bacterium (assembly GCA_963169695.1). Lineage (GTDB taxonomy): Bacteria > Bdellovibrionota > UBA1018 > UBA1018 > CAUJDS01 > CAUJDS01. The sequence goes on along the minus strand of CAUJDS010000034.1, from coordinate 20,400 downwards.
TAGCCTACGCCGAAGTTCGAGAAATTCAGCACGGCTTAGTTGAAAAGCGACTTGCCGGGCTTATACCGGATACTTTGCTTTTCTGTGAGCACCTACCGATAGTGACGCGCGGAAGAGGGCTTCAGCGGATCCCGGATCAGCAGGCCAAGGGACCCATGCCCGATCCTGTCCTTTTGCCGGGAGTTGCCTTTGAGACGACGGAGCGCGGGGGAGACCTTACCTATCACGGTCCTGGTCAGTTGGTTCTTTATCCCATTTTTTTGCTGGATGGATCGCATGCTTTGGCACCTGCAAAAGACATTCACGTCTTCCTTCGCGGGATCGAGCAGGTATTGATTTCCGTATTGAAGAAATACGGACTCCAAGGTTCAGCTCGTAGCGACGCTACCGGAGTATGGGTTGATGATCACAAAGTCGCATCCATTGGCATCGCTATTCGAAAGTGGGTGACGTTTCATGGTGCAGCTATCAACGTCAATACGGACCTGAAGATGTTTACGGGTTTTCAGCCGTGCGGATTTCAGTCAGAGGTCATGACGAGCTTGGAGAAACTTTTGCCAGAAGATCAGCGATGGAAGAGCGAAAACTGGAGGAGTCTTCTCGAGGCGGATATTCAGACCGAGATGCTTCGGCTAGCTGCGTTTTCGCCCAACCGAGATAACGCCCTTTTGGGACTCTAATCCACTCATGACTCTTTGGAGTTGGTCCGAACTTTGAACTTCCACATCAAATTCACAAATGGCTTTGCGATCCTTCGTTGTTCTAATGTGGGCAGAAGAAATATTCACCCCCGCCGAACTAATCGCCTGAGACATATTCGCCAAGATGCCAGGTTGGTCCAGAGCTAGGATGCGAAGCTTTGCATGGTGGAGGATTGGCTTGGCGATGACTTCGCGATTCCAGCGCACTTCTACCCGCCGCTCGGTATCCATGTCTAACGCCTTGGTGCAATTGGCCGAATGAATGGTGACCCCTCGTCCTCGTGTAATAAAGCCAATGATCGTATCGCCAGGAAGTGGATTGCAGCATCGGCCAAATCGGACCAAGACGTCGTGGTAATTGCTGACAACAACAGCGTGCTTGGCAGTGCTCTTTTTTTCTGCGTTCTTAAAGAACTTCTTAAGGATGCCTTCGTTTTCTGCAGCGTCAGCAATCTTGTCCTTATTCGCTTCCAGATATTCTTTTGGAATCAGGTGGGGAAGTACATCTTCTACGGTGAGTCGCCCATAGCCCAAGGAAATGAAGAGATCTTCGGGCGCTTTGCGATTGAGCTTCTCCGCAGCTTTTTGCAATTCACCGGATTTGGTAAGCTTGTTGAGGCTAGCCTTCATGGCTCGAAGCGCTTTTTCTAGCAGGTCCTCTCCAGCCGAACGAGATCGATCGCGCTCTCGCTGCTGAATGAAGGCACGTATTTTGGCCTTGGCGCGTGAGCTGCGTACAATCTTGAGCCAATCCTTGGAAGGACTCTGCGTCTGAGAAGTAATGATTTCAATAGCGTCACCTGACTTGAGGCGATGTTTGAGAGGAACGATCTTGCCATTGACCTTTGCTCCAATGCATCGGTGACCGACGTCGGTGTGTACTGCATAGGCAAAGTCGATGGGAGTAGCTCCGTGAGGCAATTGTTTGACTTCGCCCTTGGGTGTGAAGACAAAGACGTCTTCGACAAAAAGATCAATTTTGACCGTCTCAAGAAATTCATTGGGGTCGGAAAGGTCCTTTTGCCATTCCAGAAGGCGGTTGACCCATTCCACGTTGTTGCGCGTGTTCTTCTCAAATCGGCCTTCTTTGTAGCTCCAATGAGCTGCGATTCCTCTTTCGGCAACAAGGCCCATATCTTCTGTGCGGATCTGAATTTCTACACGCTCACCATAAGGACCAATGACGGTCGTATGCAGCGACTGGTAGGAATTGGCCTTTGGCATGGCGATGTAGTCTTTGATGCGTCCGGGTACGGGCTTGTACATTGCATGAATCACACCCAGCGCCTTGTAGCACTCGGTGATGTTATCGGTCGTGATTCGAAATGCGATGATGTCGTTGACCTGATCGAAGTCCACCTTTCGGCGCTCCATCTTTTTGAAAATGGAATAGAAATGCTTGGCTCTGCCCGTCACCTGACATTTGACGCTGTATTCTTGCAGTTTGATTCGCAAGATATCGCATACTTCGTCGATGTATTTTTCGCGCTCTTTTTTGGACTTATTCACCAATTGAGTGAGTTTGGTGTAGACGTCAGGATGAAGGTACCTCAAGCAGAGGTCCTCCAATTCCACTTTCATCGAACTCATACCTAAACGATTGGCAATGGGCGCGTAGACGTCCAATGTTTCTTGAGAGATTATTTTTTGCTTGGGTTCGGCGAGGTGCTCGAGCGTCCGCATATTGGTGAGACGGTCTGAAAGTTTGATCAGTATAACCCGGATGTCCTTGGCCATAGCCACAAACATTTTTCGAAAATTCTCGGCCTGCTTTTCTTCCGTGGTTCTGAACTGGATCTTTGAAAGTTTAGTAACGCCATCGACCAATTCGGCGACTTCAGCGCCGAAGAGCTTTTCAATATCCTCAAGAGTGGCAGAGGTGTCTTCTACGGTGTCGTGAAGTAGTCCGGTTATGATGCTCGAAATATCTAATTTGAGATCAGCGAGGATCTTAGCAACTGATGCGGGATGCGAAATATAGGGCTCGCCACTGGATCGTAGTTGACCTTTGTGGGCCTTGTCGGCGTACTGGTAGGCTCGTTCGACAATGCTTATATCGGCATCAGGGTAGTATTTGAGGAGGGCCTCGGTGATATCCTTCAGTGTGACTTGTTCGGGAGGTGTCACGTAGTTTCCTCATTGAGAATGGCCGAAACCAAAGTGTTGAGTTTAGTAAAAGCCTTTTGAAGGTCATCATTGACGATCTGATGTTGGAAGTCTTTGGCTCGATCCATTTCTTTTTTGGCATTCGCCATGCGACGATCAATCACTTCTTTGGGGTCCTGTCCCCGTGCTTCAAGTCGGCTCCTCAACTCATCAAAATTGGGGGGTGTAATAAAAATAGTAACGCATTGATCCGGAAACGCCGCCTGAAGCAAGGCGGAACCTTGGACGTCAATATCCAAGACGACCGACTGTCCTTTGGCAAAATTAGACAGGAGCGTTTCTTTAAGTGTGCCATAGTAATTGCCGTGAACTTGGGCCCATTCAGCAAAATCTCCCTTTTGAATACGAGCTTCAAAAGCTTCCTTCGTCAAAAAAAAGTATTCTCTGCCTCCGACTTCTCCCGTCCGAGGTGCGCGAGTGGTGCAAGAAATAGAAAGGGCGAGCGCCTTGGGGTGAGCACGTAGCAGCATCGAGCAAAGGGTCGTCTTACCTGCACCCGAAGGTGCTGATAGAATAATTAATTTTGGCATAGCTACTCCGTATTGAGGACTTGCTCGCGTATTTGTTCAATAAGGACCTTAGAATCTAAGAGGTCCGTCATCATGGGGAGGTCCTGCGACTTGGAGCCCATTGTATTGGTCTCTCGCATAAGTTCCTGGCTGATAAATTCTAGTTTCTTTCCAATAGATCCACCTTGCGTCACAGTAGAATCAAATTCATTGAGATGATGTTCTAGGCGGTGAAGCTCTTCGGCAATATCTGATCGATCCATGATCAATGATAATTCTGAGGCAATCCTCATTCGAATATCAGCCTGGGATTCTGAGAGTTGAAATCGTTCGTAGAGTTCATGGACGCGTACGCTGATCTTCTCATCGAGTGATTTTTGGTAGACGAGGCGCTTTTCTTCGAGTGACTGTCTATTGCGACGGAGCTTTTGAATCTGGCTTTGATAAAAATCCTGAAGTTTCTTGCCTTCTTTTTCTCTCTGAGCTTTGAGTTCCTGAAGTGCTTTTGAAATAAGGGGCTGAAGTGCGCTCCAAGTTGAATCGCCGCCCTCAGGAGCTTCGCGATCATTTCCTTTGCGTGAAACCACGTCCGAAAAGCTCAGGACGTCTCTTAGGAGGATAGGTGATTTGATTTTCAATTTTTTTTGAAGCTGCTGCAACTGCTTGTAGTAGTGAGCAGCAACGTCCGGGTGAATCGTGTTTTCGAGTTGGGATGTCTTCTGGGCCGACAAGAAATCGAGCTTCAAGTCTACCGAACCTCGTGTCAGGTGCGATTGAATTTCTTTGCGAACCAACTGCTCGAGGGACGAAAATTCACGCGGAAGTCGAGTCTTGATTTCAAGAAATCGGTGATTCAAGCTCCGCACTTCAATGCGAACCTTTTGGTGAAGCAGAGTGCCTTCGGCCTGAGAAAATCCCGTCATCGACTGAAGCACGCTGTTATTTGGTCGTGCCATTGCTCTTCGATGGGGTTGCGTCTTTGATGAGGGCGTGTTCGCCTATCGCCCGAAATTTATCATAACGGTTGGCGCGGCTGTCAGACTTGGTCGAGGCGCCTTTTTTCTTGGATGGTGAATCTTGAAGAAACGGTAGGAAGTGTTCCTCGAGAGCAGTGCCGAGGAGGCTTGCAGCTGCATCCCAATTGCGGTGGGCACCGCCCTGGGGTTCCGGGATAATGGAATCGATCACACCAAGCTCTTTGAGTTCCATGGGGCTCATTTTTAGTTTTTCACTCGCGCGCTCAGCCAAGGTGGAATCGCTCCAAAGGATTGAGGCGCAGCTTTCTGGAGAAATGACCGAATAGGTGCTGAATTCTTGCATCAATACCTTATTTCCAACACCGATGGCCAAGGCTCCGCCGGACCCGCCTTCTCCTAAGACGACACTTACAATAGGAGTGGAAACACGAAACATGAGTCGAATGCTCTCAGCAATGGCCTGAGACTGACCCCGCTCTTCTGCTTCAAGTCCTGGATAGGCACCTGGGGTGTCGATAAACGTCAAAATCGGAAGCTTGGTGCGATCTGCAAGTTCCATAAGTCGCATGGCTTTGCGATAGCCCTCAGGCTTGGCCATTCCGAAGTTTCGGGCCATTTTCTGTTTGGTGTTTCGACCCTTTTGATGTCCTAAGAGTAAAAAGGAACTTTCAGTGCCCGGCCATTTGGCAATTCCGCCGACAATGGCCTTGTCCTCCGAGAAACATCGGTCCCCAGACAACTCCATGAAATCAGGAAAGAGTCTTTCGATATAATCGAGGGTGTAGGGACGATTGGGGTGCCTCGAGATTTGAACCCGCTGCCAGGGTGTCAGATTCGAAAAGGTCTTCTGCACCAATTGGGCTAACTTCTTTTCGATGATGGTGATCTCTTCGCCGAGATCGACGCCATCATGGGAAGAAAGCTCGCGCAAGTCTTGCAGTTTTTTTTCTAGGGTAACAATGGGTTTTTCGAACTCAAAATACGCTTCCACAGTGGGCTCACCGTAGCATGCCTCTTGGAGCGTTAAAAGGCTCTACTCAGGAGTCATCGTGGTCTCCCAGCCAACCACGGCTCCCTGGCGAAAGTAGACGATGCGAGCTTGAGAGCTACCCCAGCTCTTGGTGGACTCATCAAGGTAGATCCATCGCTGTCGACGCGTAGAGTCAATTCCCGCCTGCTGGACCTTGAGCGGGTCTCCCCAATTCCGGAGGACATCGCCTTCGGTCATTCCTAAAGCGATGTCTCCAGCAGGTAATCGAACCCAGGTCGGTTGTGGTTGTGGGGATTCGGTTTCACGGTCCATCATCAAAAGATTGGCGCAAGCAGTAAGTTGAGTTGCTAGAAATAGGGAAAAGAAAAAGTTTTTTAGGGGTTTAAGCATGGTCATTCGCCTCCTTGCGATTTGGCCTTGCCCTCTCTTCGGAAGTTCTGTGTTAGAATATGAGTGAAATCTAAGGCAATTTCTATGGCGGAAGAAAAAAAGGCGGAAGCCGAAAAACCAGCAGAAGAAGCGCCAAAGCCCGCGGATGGCGAAGTGCCTTCGGAGGCTGCCGCACCCGCTCCCAAAAAGAAGAAGAAAAAGAAGAAGAAGAAAAAGCCCGTTGATACCGGACCAAAAAAGCCCCCGCTGATGGCGCGTCTGGTGGAGGGTCTGGTTGCGTTTGGGAAGGGTACGCGAGAGATCGCGGTGACTGTGCTGGCATCGGATTGGCGCTCCCGCCGGATGGCGATTTTGTTTTTTCTGTCCCTCATCGGGACAGGCGCCACTTTGGTCGCTAGCGTTCAATGGATGTTGAGTCGATTTCATCCGAGCCATTCTCAGATGGAGGCCGAACGCTTGAAGGCCGAGGCCGCCCTTATTTTGAAGCAGAAGGTCGATGAAGATAAGAAAGTAGGCTTCCAGCTCAATATTGGAAAGTACTTGGTTGAACTTCAAACCGAAGTCGATCCCAAATCGCCAAACTATGGCGTCGTGGATATGGCGGAAATAGAAATCGTCGTCGAGTGCGAAGAGGACGAAACCTGTGCTTACCTGAAGTCCAACAACGAGCGAATGCGAGATCAGGTCACGAAGATTTTAGTTTCTTTGACGAAGGAAGAACTGCTTAGCCTGGAAGGCAAGACTCGCCTCAAAGAAGTCATCAAGCGCAACCTCATGAGTTGGGTGGGTCACGGCAAGATTCGCAAGGTCTTCTTTATCAAAGTCTTGATGGGTTAGTGATAGGCACTCGAAAATCCTCTCTGAGCTGGCATTTTGAGTTGATGACGCTTCAACATTTCAAAAACCGTGCTGCGAGCCACGCCCAAAACCTTCGCCGCAGCAGTCCGATTGCCTTGTGTGATTTTGAGGGCTCGAATTAGGAGCTGTTTCTCCATCTCATTTATTTGGTTGATGCCTTCCATGGAGGGCCGAAGTCCTTCCAGGTCCGTATCCTTCTCGGCCAAAAACGAAAAATCTGCCTTGTGGATGAAATTTCGGTCCATAGGGCATTGGGCGGATGCTCGCAGTATGGCGTGCCGAAGCTGGCGAACATTGCCTGGCCAAGAGTGGCTTTGCAGGTACAGGCAGGCGGCATGGGTGAGGGTTTTTCCTTCCTCTTGGCAGTAATTTTGAGCCAAGAGCCGAATGTCTTGGGGTCGCTCGCGAAGCGGCGGCACCTGAAGGGTAATGGACGCAATCCTGTAGTAGAGGTCCTCGCGAAAGCGGCCTTCAGAGACTAGCCTTTTCAGTGGATGGTGAGTGGCGCAGACAATTCGGACCTTCGAGAAAACCAATTGATCCGAGCCAAGCGGACGGATTTCTCCACTTTCTAAGAAGCGGAGGAGTTTGGCCTGGATGGTAAGAGGCAGGTCGCCCATTTCATCCAGAAAAAGCGTTCCATGGTGAGACTTCAGAAGGGCGCCGGCGCGGTTTTGAGAGGCTCCAGTGAAGGCCCCTCGCACGTGACCAAAAAGTTCACTATCGACCAGGCTCTCTGGGAGGCCTCCGCAATTCAGGGGCGTAAATGGCCCTTTGGCTTGGGCGCTCCGGTCATGAAGGACTCGGGCAAGGATTTCTTTACCGGTACCGGTTTCACCCTGTAGGTAAACGGGGAGCTGGGTCCGCGCGGCCGACTCCGTCTGACGGAGGAGTTCTAGGCCTTGGGTGGACTGAGTCTTCCAAGGAAACTGCGAAAAGCGCGCGAGTGAGGAATCGCTTCGCTGTCGAATGATCTGGTATTCGGCGTCGCCGTGAAGAAGGAGGGTGCCAATGGGCCACTCTCCAGCCTGAACTTCCAAATCTTGAATCTTGATGGGGTCCTCCGGCATTTGGTTTTGCACCCAAAAGCGGCCTTGGTTTTCTCTTTGGACTTTGATCTTGCCAGCCACTCCCATTCCAAAGGCTAGGGATTGAGCATCCAGAATCTGGGTTCTTACTTCGCCAGTGGGAAGGCGGGTTTGGAGACAGAGATTGCTTGTGAGAGTCATTGAGGCTCCTTAGGTTGTGTAGTCGGAATAGCAATTGCTGGGCCAGTCCCAACTTGGCGCTGAGTGAAGGTTTGGCTCGGCGCCGCGTCTGGATTGATCGAAGCAAGGATCAGGACTGGTGCAGAGAGTCTGCTTTTGACAAACCGAATTTCAGCGGGATATGAGAGAAGTTTCTCCTCGTACTTAAATCCTTGGGAGTCATCGTGAATAAACTAGCCGGGCTTATGGGAATTTTTGCTTTTTTGGGCGTGGCTTATGCGCTTTCTTCCAATCGAAAGGCCATTGATTGGAAAACCGTGGTTTGGGGCATGGGCCTTCAGATTGTCACGGCAGTCTTGGTTTTGGGTATTCCCAGCCTTTCGATCCGAGGGCCTTTCTTGGATTTTTTCTCGATGGCAAATGATGCCATTGTTGCGGTGATTGATTACACGGCAGAAGGTAGCCGATTTATCTTTGGAAGCTTGGCCAGCCCCGCGAGCGGTGTTGGCTTTGTTTTTGCTTTTGTTGTGCTTCCTACGATTATCTCTCTGGGTGCATTGATGGCCGTGGGCTATCATCTGGGTGTCATGCAAAAGATCGTGCATGTTTTTGCAGTAATCATGCAAAAAACGATGCGAATCAGCGGAGCCGAGTCTCTTTCTACCGCGGCTAATATTTTTGTTGGGCAAACAGAAGCACCACTTTTGATTAAGCCTTATGTGGAGCGAATGACTCGCTCAGAGCTTCTCTGTATTATGATTGGTGGAATGGCCAATACGGCGGGTGGAGTGCTAGCAGCCTATGTCGGTCTCTTGCGTGATACTGTGCCCAATATTGCGGGTCATTTGCTAACGGCGAGTATTATGTCTGCACCGGCGACCATTGCGATCAGTAAACTTTTGATGCCAGAGACGGGTAAGCCTGAAACGTTGGGGCGTATTCCTAGGGAGTCCCAGAAGCTTGATCACAATGTCATTGATGCTGCAGCACGAGGCGCTTCGGAAGGCCTCAGCCTGGCGTTGAATGTGGCCGGAATGCTTTTGGCTTTCATTGCACTAGTAGCAATGGCCAATGGGGTGATTGGATGGTTTGGACATCTGATCAATTTTCCAGTTTGGGGCAAGAGTTTCGTACCTGCAGATTTGATTAAAGCCGGAGAAACCGCAAATCTTTCTATCCAACTTATTTTTGGTTGGGCTTTTTCTCCGGTCGCTTGGCTGATGGGTATCCCTTGGCAACAGTCGCTGGTTGCTGGAGGCTTGCTGGGCGAAAAGCTCGTGCTCAATGAATTCGTAGCTTATGTTCATATGTCCCAAATCAGCAAAGGGGTATTCGACGAGCGCACTCAGATCATTTTGTCATATGCGCTTTGCGGATTTGCCAACTTCTCTTCCATTGCTATTCAAATTGGTGGAATTGGTGGTATGGCCCCTACAAGAAAACGCGACCTCGCCCAGCTCGGAATTCTTTCCGTCGTAGGCGGAAGTCTGGTGACCTTCATCATGGCTTGCGTAGCGGGAATCTTAGTTTAAGCGGCTTTTTTGGTAGAAGTCTTCTTTTCTCGATACACAAAGACGTCGTTGTTCACCGGGATTTCACGGTGTTTTTTCCAAAGTCGACTGAGAATATCTCGATTCATCATCGTATCGGCACCCAGTAGTGCTCTGCCATCTCGCGTAACAATAGGCCTCGAGAGAATCATTCCTGGCTTGAGTTCATAGATTTCGATTTCGATTTCAGAAAGTTCATCCGAAAATTGAGAGGACGATTTGAGGTAGGCCTGCAGTGCAAAGATAATGCCTTCTTCAAATTCCTGTCCTCTTTTTTCAAGCAAAAGATCGATCGCCTTCCTGGGGGTCATTCTTTCAGGTGAGGGGCCAAGGTTAAGAGCCTTGTCGTAGGCATTGGCAACGGCGATGATTCGCGCGCCTAGGGGAATCTGATCGCCGATCAATTGAGAAGGAGTACCTTTTCCATCCACCCTTTCGTAAAGGTGCTGGATACACAGTGCGGCGCCTTCGAGTCCCGGCACCATGCGTACAAACTCAGCTCCTTTGATAGGATGATTTGTGTCATTGCCTTTGAGTCCAACTTTGCCAATATCGTGCAAATAGGCCGCCACCTGAATGTCCAGTCGCTCTCGCGTGGCGCCCAACTCCTTGGCAATACCACCCGCGTATCGTGAAACTCGCTTGGCATGACCGCTCGGAAGGGCACCACTGTACTCTGCTAGGCCTCCCATGACTTTGACGCATTCAAGAAGGCTTAGTTCCAATCGCTTATTGAGGTCGGTGATTTGCTTGGTTCTTTCAATGACACGATCTTCAAGGTGCGCGTTTAGTGATCTCAGTTCTGCGTTTTGAGTTTTAGTCACTTGGCCAAGTCGTTCTACTTCACTAACGAGATTGAATTGATTAACGGCATTTCGGATTGCGGTCTTTAGGTTCTCTTCGTTCCAAGGTTTGGTAAGGAAGCTGAAAATATTGCCCTGGTTCACGGCTTCAATCGCCGATTGCATGTCCGCGTATCCCGTGAGCATTACTCTGATCGTATTCAACGAGAGGTTCTTGGAGGTTTTAAGTACTTCGACACCTGCCATAATGGGCATGCGCTGGTCGGAAATGAGAACGCTCACTTCTTTTTCTATTAGCCATTGAAAGACTTGTTCAGGTTTGGTTGTCGTGAGGACTTCGTAGCCCTCTTTTCGGAAGACGCGAGCAATAGAGCTAAGAATGCTTTCTTCATCATCAATAAATATGAGGGTGTTCTTTTTAGCGTCAAACACGTTGAGCCCCCTTTCCTGTATTTGCGTCATAGGCTGAAAAAAAGGACTCCACCTCTGATCGAAGCTCCAGTGTATTCCACGGCTTAAGCAAGTACTTAAAAATGTCGCCGTTTTTTACGGCTTCGTTAATCATCGTTTTTTCCGCATATCCGGATAGAATAACCCGCGTGATTCGGGGGTCTTTTTCTTGCACAGACTTAAGCACTTCGATGCCGTTCGTCTTGATGAGCCTAAAGTCCGAAATCACTACTTGGACAGGATATTCATCCATCCAGCGAAGTACTTCATCGGGATCCGTTGTTGTTAGGACTTGATAGCTCTGACCTCGAAGGCAGCGTTGGAGCGATCGAAGAATGGGTTCTTCATCATCAATGCAGATGAGGACACGCTTTGAATTCATTTAGATTCTCCTTGAATCGGAATGGAAATTTCGAAGGTGGTTCCGACGCCGACTTTGCTTGTCACTGATATGGTACCTTTATGAGATTTGACGATGCCGTAAGAAACAGAGAGTCCTAGGCCTGTGCCGGTTCCTGCGGGTTTAGTCGTAAAGAACGGTGTAAAAAGCTGCTTCATGTTCTCGGGAGATATTCCTTTACCAGTGTCTTGAAAGGTGAGGTGTATCTTGTTTTTGATTTTGCGAGAACGAATAGTGATCTCTCCCTTATCTTCAATGGCCTGTCCGGCATTGATTAATAAATTCGAAAATACCTGCATGAGCTGGCCAGGATGACAAAGGGTCTGGGTCAGCAAACCGTAATCCTTGGTAAGTGAAACCTTATGTTTAAGTTCATTCCAAACCACTCGAAGGGAAGCATCCAGAACTTCATTGAGGTTGGCTAGTTGTGACTCATCTCCATCGACACGAGAGAACGTGCTTAGTCCCTTCACGATTTCTTTAATGCGAAGGATGCCTTCGATGCTCTCACGGATAAGAGACTCATAGTCTGAGGAGATGGATGAATAGTCCTCTCTGCTTTTTGTTTCCCGTACTTTCTTAATATTGAGATGGATTGCGGGAGATTTTTCTTTCTCCACAGCGGTCTCCAAATCCTGATACGCTTCTAGGATTTTCGAAAGGCTTTCGGAATATTCTGCAAGGGTTTCCATATTGCCGAGCATGAAGCTCAGTGGATTATTGATTTCGTGAGCCACGCCTGCCGCCATCGTACCCAAGGAGGCAAGCTTCTCGGTTTGAATAAGCTGAGCCTGGGCTTCGATGGCTTGAAGGTGAGGCGTACGTTTCTTTTTTAATGCTGAGGATTTCATAGATACTCCCGAAGCATTTGGAAGAGTTCCTCAACATGAAATGGTTTAGGCAAGAAGGGTGGTGGTTGGGTTTCTGCCTTCATGCGATCTAAAAACTGAGCAACAGGCATACCAGACATCATAACAAAGGGAGTGGTCTGATGATTCGCCTTACAAGTGCGCCACAGGTCAATTCCAGTTTTAGTTCCGCAGAGAGTGAGATCAGATAGTACGACATTGAATGATTGTTGGCTCAGTTTGGTTTCGGCTTCCTCGGCGGTAGTCACCCATACAATAGTGGCAGACTTGAACGCGCGTTTGAGTGCGCGGTGTACCGCATTGCTGAGGTTTCTGTCGTCCTCAACGACGAGAATGCTTGGATTTACCATAGGACTTCTCCTTTCCTAGAAGTTCGATAATATTCTGAATCAAATCTTGACCGCGGAAGGGCTTTGCCAGGGTGCGATCGGCGCCAGCCTTGAGGGCTTGCTCTAGTTTCTCAGGACGGTCCCCTGATACGACAAGGATCTTAAGGTCGACGAGATCGGGATTGAGCCTCACCGATTTCAATACTGAAATTCCATCGATATCTTTCATTTTGAGGTCGAGTGTCATGAGTTGGGGGTGATGCTGATTGAGTAGGGCACCTGCGCTGAATCCATCATTAGCGACCCAAGTTCTGAATCCTTGGCGCTTAAGTGTTCTTTCTAAGGATCGACTGACTTGAAGGTCGTCATCCACTACCAGGATTCCTATGGGTTCTTTATCTTCTTCGCTGGAAGTGGAGCTGTTCCATTCCTGAGCGGAAAGGAATCGCTCAAATTCTTCCGCAGCAATTCGGTGATCAGCTCGGGCACCAGGCAGGCGATGCGCCTTGAGGTAGCCCTTTTGAATCCAACGGATGACGGTCCGAAAATTAACACCGCAGCGTTCGGCAACCTGTCCGGTGGTTAAGAATCGTGCTTTCTTTGATGATTCTTGGACTGACATCTCTGCTTTAAACCCTTCCCTTAAGTTTATTGTATGAATAAATGACTATTTGAGTCAATTAATTCTTAGCATTAAGACCGGTCTAAACTGTCATACCTGTAATATCAATCACTTATAGCTTAATGGACTGATGTAGCGTTGACACAGTTGATTCGGCGAGTCATTCAATGGATCCTAGAGGAGACTCTAGTAAATGTCTCATGAGGAGGAATCAATGGTCCGAGCAAGCCCAAAGAGAATCTCAAGAATAAGGTCAGGGTAACGGTATGAGTAGAATTTTGATTATTGATGACAGCAAGGTCATTCAGCGAGTCGTGTCAGAAAAGCTGAAAGCGATTCAAGAGGAAGTCGTTGGTTTAGCCGGAGATGGCGATGAAGGGGTCGAGAAATTTAAGCAACTTCGACCTGACCTCGTCCTTCTTGATGTGACAATGCCAAACAAGGACGGGCGAGAGTGCCTGAAGGAAATTCTCGCAATAGATCCTAGGGCATCGGTCATTATGTTGTCTGCTCTAAATTCCAGTGAAGTGATCAAAGAGTGCCTAGCCCTCGGAGCGAAGGCATTTATCGACAAATCCGTGATTACCGAAAAAGACGGACTTGCCAAAGAACTAGCACGTTACCTAAGGAAAAAGGCCGCATAAGCAGGTAGAAAATTATGAATCCTTCAGAGTTTGATGACTACTTAAAAAGTCAGGCCCAGAAATTTGGGGAAGAGTTGAATCGAGTATTGCCCGCTCTCTTCGGCGTTGAGAGTGCCCAAATGAAACTGGGAGAAATGCAAAAAGGACTTACGGTCAAAGCAGATTATATCGCTTCCATTTCCTTTGTCGGAATGGTCACGGGTGAATTTATTTTATGTTTGTCTCAAGAAGCCGCTAAAAATCTCGTTTCAGATCAGGCAGCTGCGCAAGAAGTTCGAGAGACGCTTACTGAAGCACTGAATATGGTTGCAGGAGCTCGGCTCGGTGATCTTTCAGAAAGATTTCAAAAAGTTACTATTACTCCACCGAAGGCTATCTCGGGAGAAATGCATTATCCTCATGTTAGGAATTTTCCTATCCTAGTCGAAACCAACAAGGGTCGAGTGGATGCCTACTTCTTCATCGACCGAATGCGACTAGACCTTGCCGAGTCCTACAAGGACGCAGTCAAGGATCTTCAACAAATCAATCAAGACCTTGTGGTAGCCAATGGAAAGTTGAAGGATCAACAAACTCAGTTAGTACACTCCGAGAAAATGGCGTCACTGGGAATGATGGCAGCGGGTGTCGCACATGAGATCAATAACCCTCTCGCCTTTGTTGTGAGCAATACCGATGTACTGAATTCCTATATCGATGCCATGCGTTCGCTCTTACTGAGCTACGATCAACTGCTGGATATGCTTCATACAGGAAAAGGTCAGGAAGCGCGTACGGAACTGGCAAAGATTTCTGAAATTAAACAAAAAGAAGACATTGCTTTCATCCTAGATGACACGCGTAAACTATTGGCGGAGTCCAAGTTTGGATTGGAGCGCATTCGTGGAATCGTCAATGGACTGAAGCGTTTCTCCAGAGTCGATGATTCAGGAGTTAAGAAGGTTCAAATCAATGAGGAGTTAGAAAACACGTTGATGCTTTTGCGAAGTGAGATTAAGTATCGCTGCCAAGTCGAGACTGATTTCAAGGCGACTAAGGAAGTCGAGTGCATGCCAGGAGAGCTTAGCCAGGTCTTCGTCAATCTCATCATGAATGCAGCTCAAGCTGTGAACAAGCCCGAGGGTACTATTAAAGTATCTACCGAGGACGCTGGCGAAATGGTAAAGATTACCATCGCTGATAGTGGAGTGGGCATTACCCCTGAGAATCTTAGCAAGATATTTAGTCCATTCTTTACTACTAAGCCAGTGGGAGAGGGAACAGGTCTAGGCCTTGCTATCACCCACGGGATCATTCAAAAGCACCACGGGACCATTGATGTTCAAAGTACGGTAGGCGTTGGGACGACCTTTACAGTACAAATTCCATTTGTAAACTCAATGGAGGCAGCGGCTTAAGTCCAAACCAACAGCCCATGAAATCATAGATCATTTTATATTCCTTATTCCAAAATCACTTAGCCTTCGACCAAGGACCGTCGATTTTAAATTTTGGATTCCCTCGCAAATAATCAATGGGTTTAGCGACATCATCATTGATCCATTCAATCACAGCGGCGAAGCCTAGGCTCTCTGGATCATGTCGGAGGTAGTTCGAAACCAAGGAGAGGACCCTAAAACCCTGCTTAAGTTGAAACGTCAGGGTCGGGTCAAAGAGTTCGCCTCGAATCAATCGGAGGACGTATTCTTCTGGAGTCCATTCCTTAGCATAGGTTCCATAACCTCTGAGGCGCGCTCCTGCGCGTATACGAAGGAGTTTCATTTCCCTTACGAGCTTGCGCCTTTCAGCGTAAAGCATTTTTCCAATACCCTGACCTTGGGCTTTGGGATGGACCATAACCTCGGCTCCGTAGAGGGTTTTTCCGTTAGTGGGATCATGATTAGTGAACATTCCATGGTCCGTGAAGTCTCTCCAATTTTCTTCAAAGTCATAGTCGTCCCAATTGAGGATGAGGCTTGCGGCCATGCCAACTATTTCTTTGGTCGAGGTATTTTCAGCCACCCACTGACCTTGTGGAAAGACGTTGAGATGAGATTGAATTTGATCTTTTTGCCAGGTAGGTGAGCCTGGATACACCGCAGCGCAGAGTCCAGCAATTCCAGGATAGTCACTTGATTGAGAATTACGTATGGCAACGGTCATAGCTTCACGCTCTTGAGAGAGCCAACCAATCCTTTCGTTCTGCCGCTATCTAAAAGGGGCAAAACAGTCCCTTGGGTTCTAGATTCCTCGATGGTTACCAGATTGAGTTCGCCTATCACCATGGTCTCTTGATTAGGTATTCCTTCCGCAAGAACTCCATCTCTTGAGAAGGGGAAATCGCTCGGGGTAAGTATGGCTGCTTGGCCATAATTGAGGGAAACCGCAGGGACATTGGGAAGCGACCCTACCGTTCCCGAATGTATCACGTACATTTGATTCTCTATCGCTCGAGCCTGAGCGCAATAGCGTACTCGAAGAAATCCCTGTCGATCGTCCGTGCAACTAGGTACGACTAAAACGGTCGCTCCGGCCAAGGCTAGCGCTCGGGACAATTCCGGAAATTCCACGTCATAACAGATATTGATCCCAATTTTTCCAAAGTCTGTTTCAAAAATTTTGAGGGAGTCGTGTGGAGAAACAAACCACTCCTCTTTCTCAAATCGGGTCATGTGTAGCTTCGCTTGCATTCCGATCGAACCGTTGGGAGAAAGGAAGTAGCATTCATTTCGAATTTCATTTTCTGTGCCGTCCACAAAGACCGGTATAGTTCCTGCAACAATATAGACATTTTTTTTCTTCGCGTAACCCGCCATCATTTGGACAAAACGGTCGCGTTGCCTCGCAAGATCGCGTACTTGTTCCTTAATGGGGCGCTGG
This sequence comes from Bdellovibrionota bacterium, assembly GCA_963169695.1. GTDB lineage: Bacteria > Bdellovibrionota > UBA1018 > UBA1018 > CAUJDS01 > CAUJDS01. The sequence goes on along the minus strand of CAUJDS010000034.1, from coordinate 4,074 downwards.
ACATTACCTAGGGTGAGTAGTTGGATAGTGAAATATTCAGGAAAAACGATCAGTCGGCACTTGTAGTCTGCTGCGGTGTCAATCAAGCCAGCAACCTGCTGACTGAATTCTTCAAAGGACTTGACGCTTCTAATAAAATACTGCAAAGAGGCCACTCTGATTCTTTCCATCGGCCCAGTATAAGGGACTTTTGAGCCGGTTTGCACGCTTTTAATAAAGCGAAGTGGGTGAGCGGCGGAGCAGATAGGTTCATGTGAGGCGCCTCGCATTGCCATTGCGGCTGGCTCACTCCTTCGATAGAGTCGCCTTACTCGATATGCTCAACGGTATGATACTAGAATTTCGCAGCGTCCTTTCATCTCCAGAAGCTCAGTACATGGTGCTGATCTTTGCGCTTTTTGTTTTGCCAAAGTTCCTCATACGATTGGGCATACCCTTTGCGATCTCAGCTTTTGGTTTTGGGTTTGGCGCATCTGCCATTGGATTTGATTTTTTTGATTTTGACGTGGTGAAGCTTCTCGCTACCTTAGGTATCGTTTCACTGTTTCTTTTGGCTGGACTAGAAGTTGAAGTTGAGGAACTTCAAAAGCGTAAAACCTTTCTCATTCAGCATGTTCTGGTCTATCTAGCGACTTTTATTGTAGCGGGCCTGGTATTAGTCTTGGGGCTGGGTCTTGACGTTCGGCCGGGACTACTGTTGGCACTGGCCATACTTACCCCTTCGACAGGATTTATCTTGGATTCACTCGATAGTTCCAAAGTACCTGAGGACACGAAATTCTGGATTCGGTCCAAGGCTATCGCAGCTGAGATTGTGGCGCTTTTGTTGATGTTTGTGCTCGTAAAGTCGATGAGTATTACAGAGTTTCTGTTGGCGGCAGGAGGAATGGGCCTTCTCATTCTGGCGCTGCCATTTAGCTTTCGCTTTTTTGTTCGAGTGATTGCGCCTTTTGCTCCCCGCTCTGAATTTGGCTTTCTACTTATGGCGGCTCTCCTATCAGGGCTGATTACCAAGAAATTGGGAGCCTATTATCTGGTTGGAGCGTTTATCGTAGGAATAGTGGCAAGGAGATTTGAGGGAAGTCTTCCTCGTCTGACATCCAAATCCATGTTGAAGGCCATTAAATTCTTTTCAAGCTTTTTTATTCCTTTTTACTTTTTTCGAGCCGGCTTTCTCCTCTCGCCAGACCAGTTTACGTTAAAAGCAATCGGAATAGGTCTGCTCTTGCTTATCATCTTTATACCGTTGCGATTTTTTTCAGTCGTTTGGCATCGAAGGATTTTCTTTGGGGAGAGAAACGTTCAAAATTTCCCAATCGCTGCCTCTTTGCTACCTAATCTGGTGTTCGGCCTCGTTTTGGCAGATTTGATACAATCACTTTTTAAGCTTCCTCCCCCGTTCGAAGGTGCACTGATAACCTACACACTAGGCGCAACTTTGGCGCCACCTTTGTTGATGCGATTTTTCTGGCATGCTCCCGAGTATAAAGCACTGGCAGAGGCGGAGGGCAATCTTGGAGGATCAACCTGGGAGAGCGATGGATCGTCCTAGAATCTGTTGGAGCCTGCATCCATTGCGTCTCTTCCAAAACGGTCTTAGTTAGGTGCTTAAAATGAAAGATCAAATAGTCCCGGACACTCTCGTTTCTATAAAGTTGCGCCTTCATCGGATGGCTGACTTCGTGTACCGCCTGTTTAGCCTTCAGTCAGATACCGCCGAGGAAGAGACCGTCGATTCCATTGTGCGCAATGTAGAGTTTCGAAGTGGAAATGCTTGGACGCTGGTATTTGCTATTTTTATTGCGTCCATTGGGCTCAATACCAATTCGACTGCAGTAGTGATTGGCGCAATGTTGATATCCCCATTAATGGGTCCCATTCTGGGGGCTGGATTGGCTTTGGGGACTTACGATTCAGAGCTTTTTAAGAAATCCTTGAGGAGTTTTGGAATTGCTGTAGCCATCAGCATATTGGCTTCATTCTTCTATTTCGCGCTTATTCCCCTCGGAGAAGCTCAGTCTGAGTTATTGGCAAGGACAAAGCCAACGGCATTCGACGTCTTGATAGCCATTTTTGGCGGAGCGACGGGAATTGTTGCCATTTCTCGAAAGGACAAAACGAATGCGGTGCCTGGTGTGGCTATTGCCACGGCTTTGATGCCCCCGCTTTGCACGGCAGGTTATGGTTTGGCTTCGGGGCAGTTTCAGTATTTTTTTGGGGCGTTGTATCTTTTTTTGATCAACTCTATTTATATCTGTTTGACGACCTATCTTTTTGTCCGGCTCTTGAAGTTTAAGAGTGCGCGCCACTTGGATTTAAAACGAAAAAATAAAATTCAAAAGCTAATGGCTTCCATTGCCTTGCTGACCTTTCTGCCCAGCCTCGGACTCGCTTGGTATTACACCAAAGAAGTTTCTTTTTATTCCAACGCTTCTAAATTTTTAAAGCGAGAATTTCGCTTCCCCGGTGTGACCGTAGTGAATCATGAATTTTCATTTGCACTAAAGAATCGATCTATTGTCGTGTCCTTAATTGGTAAGCAATTGGCTCCCGCCGAAATCGAAGTACTGAAAGAGCGGCAATTGCGTTATGATTTGGCCGGAGTGACCTTAGAACTCAATCAGTCTACCCTCGAAGAGGACCTCGAACGGCGTCTCAATGAAAAACTGGAGTCGGAGCTTTCAATTAAATCGAAGTCCAATGGTACGACCTTTGGCGAAATGGAACTCTTGCGTGCTCAGGTTCAGGAGTATCGAAGTCAGGGAGCGCTTTCCGTTCAAATTCTTGAAGAACTTTCTATTACCATGCCAGAAGTCAAAGACCTCAAACTTACCTTTTTGAGTCTTGGCAAAGCAGATCAGAGTTCGGTGTCGGAGGACTCCGTCCAAGACTCAACTTCAGACCTTGCCCATGTAGCTCTCGCAAAGTGGAAAGGGCGTAGTACAAAGCAGGGGAAGAAAAAGCTAGAATCGTTTCTTCGAACCCGGCTTAGGGATCCTGGCTTGGTTGTCTACGAAGTGCTGTAAAGGCCATATTGCGGAGTGTGGCTTATGCCTAGTATTTGCAGCAATCCCCTGCTTTAAAAGAATCCCCTAGTCACTAAAAACCGAGGGTTTTTGCTGATTCATCTTCCTTGGTGAGATTCGTATAGATAATATAGGGAAGCACAGAAAAAAGTGGAATGATAAAGATACTCCCTAGAAAAAGAGTAAAAAGCATTGCTGCAACGCCCATAATCATCAAAATTGAAAAATTGAAATAGAGTGATTTCAATCGAGGAGTCATCAATTCAATAGCGCGTTCGACGCATTGAAAAGGCTTCTTTTTTTCCAGAACAACTACCGCTGAAAGTACGAACCCAGCTAGCACGTAGAAGATACCAAGCAGAATGGCTAGTCCAAAGAATACTAGGTAGAAAATTAAGTCATAGCGTGAAAAATTTTCTAAGTATTCTCTGTATTCCGTTCTTAGGTCGTATAGGAGCGAACCAGAATTTACAAAAATGCCACTAAATATAGTAATAAAATTCGGTGCCGAAAAAGAAAGATAGATTCCAAAAAGGGTAAGAAGAATCACACCCATCAATAGCCCTAAGAAGTGTAGATACATTTGGGCAAAGACAAAATTCACGAGAAACGAGTTTGTTTGTTTGCAGAAACCGGGAAACGCTTCTAGCGTTAGAGGATTTCCTTCTTTGTGACTTTGGAACGAGAGTATCCACCCAGTGGTGATATAGAGGGTAAGAACCCAATTCAATATCATTCCAGGAATCGATAACTGGTTTAAGGTAAAGCTCATTAGGATGGTTCCCAATGTAATGACAACACAAACACCTAGATTAGGTTTTAAAAAACCGAGAGCTTCATTAAACCAGCTTTTAAAATGGATAGTTTTCAAGAAAAGGGTTCCTTTGGTTTTAGTTTAATCTAGATTTTTGAATCGGACGTAAAATTTTGGGCTCTTCTCGCTTAGTGGTGGGTGAATAGAAGGAGGGCACAGTCAGGAAACAATGCGTAGAATTGGTTTAACAAGAACTGATTCAACGAAAGGAATCCTGGACCATGCCCGAATCCA